>NZ_JBFUKY010000006.1:0-305000 GCF_056400625.1 Allobosea sp. P5_A5 | reverse complement strand
CCAGCGCAGCCTGCCGATCGCGCCGCAGCTGATGCTGAGCCGGACCTTGACCGGAGCCGCGGCGATGACCGGCGATATTCTCGGCTACGCGCCCCCGAGCGAAACGCGCTTCTCGGGCATCGAAGTGAGGGTCGTGCCCGAGAATGTCACCAATGCCCTCAAGACCCCGATCCCGGCCTCCCGTGAGCCCTTGGTCGAGGACAAGCTGATTCTGGCGAAGCGCGGGGAGAATTTCGAGCAGACATTGCGCGGCGCCGGCGCGGCCCCTGACCAGATCCGCGCCATGCTCGGCGCCTTCGGCAACCGCGTGAAAACCTCGGCCTTGCCGGACGGCCAGGTGCTGCAGGTGCTCTATGCGCCCGGTCCCAAGCCCGGTGACCCACGCCAGATCATGCGCGTCTCGATGTTGGCCAATGGCCAGCCGGACGGCACCGTAGCGATGAACGACAAGGGCGTCTTCGTCGCCGTCAACATCCCTCAGCAGGATGCCGCCGGCCAGCAGCGCAACCCGCGGCGGAATTCCGAGGGGGATGATGACGAGGACACCGAGGGCGGCACGCGGCTCTACGAAAGTCTTTACGAGACGGCGGCCCGGCACGATCTCCCGCGTCCGCTCGTCGACGACCTCGTGCGCATCTTCTCCTATGATCTCGACTTCCAGCAGCGCGTCCATGGCGGCGACAATCTGGAGGTGATTTTCACCGAGGAGGAAGAGGGCGAACGGTCGGAGATCCTGTCGGCCAGCCTGACGGTCAATGGCGAGACGCGCCGTGTCTTCCGCTACCAGTCGCCGGAAGACGGGCTGATCGACTATTTCGACGATGACGGGAAATCGCTGAAGAAGTTCCTGCTGCGCAAGCCGATCGCCGAGGGCGAGCTGCGTTCCGGCTTCGGCATGCGCTACCATCCGATCCTGCGCTATTCGAAGATGCATACCGGGATCGACTGGGCCAATCGCATCGGCACGCCTATCCTGGCCGCAGGCAACGGCACGGTGCTCAAGGCCGGCTGGTCATCGGGTTACGGCAAGCACACCGAAATCCAGCACGCCAACGGCTATGTCACGACCTATTCGCACCAGTCGAACTTCGCGCCCGGCATCGTGCCCGGCGCCAAGGTTCGCCAGGGCCAGGTCATCGGGTATCTCGGCGCGACCGGCCTCGCGACCGGCCCGCATCTGCATTACGAGGTTCTCGTCAACGGCAATTTCGTCAATCCGCTCAAGATCCGCGTGCCGCGCGGCCGCGAATTGCAGGGCACCATGCTCGCCGAATTCAAGCGCCAGCGCGACGAGGTTCGCGGCCTGATCGAAAAGGCCGGCGGACAGGTCGCACAGCTGCGTTGAGCGCATGACGGAGCGAGCATGAACTGTCATGCCTGCATCCGACGGTTGACAATCACGGTGTGAAACGACACCGCGGAGAGGAACGTTTCCACCGGCATCCACAGCGCGGGTCCCTGGCCGCCATGCTCGCCTCGCTCTTCGTCGTCCTGCCCGTCTTCGGGCTGATCGGCCTTGGTTATCTCGCCCGCTGGACGCGGCTGCTGCGCGAGACGACGGGCGAAGGCCTGTCCGATTTCGTCTTCGTGCTGGCGGTGCCCTGTCTGCTCTTCCGCACGCTGGCCAAGGCCGACATCCCCGACAGCCAGCCCTGGGGCTACTGGATTGCCTATTTCTCCGGGCTGGCCGTCGTCTGGGCGCTGGCCATGCTCGTGGCCAGCCGCTTCTTCGCGCGTAAAGGACCCGAGCTTGTGGTGTCGGGCTTCGCGGCGGCGCAGTCGAACACGGTCTTCGTCGGCATTCCGATGATCCTGAAGGCCTATGGCGATGCGGGCGCCGTGCCGCTCGGCCTGCTGCTCGCGGTCCATCTGCCGGTGACGATGACGATGGCGACGCTGCTGGCGGAAGGCCGCTCGACCTCGGTCCTGATGCTGGTCCGGCGCCTGTTCGGCCACCCGATCATCATCGGCATCCTGCTCGGCTCGGCCATAAGGCCTTATATCGGGCAGGTTCCGCAGCCCTTCTGGACGATCGTCGATCTGCTGGCAGGTGCCGCCGTGCCTTGCGCGCTGATCAGCCTGGGCATCGCGATGCGGCGCTACGGACTGGAATCGGGCTTGGCCCTGCCGACGATCCTGAGCGCGCTCAAGCTCGGGCTGCACCCTTTCCTTGTTTTCTGGCTGGCCACGAAAGTGTTCGAGATGCCGGCGCACTGGTCAGGCGTCGCTGTGCTGTTCGCAGCCTGCCCTTGCGGCATCAACGCCTATCTCTTCGCCGAGCGCTACCGCCAGGGCGTCGCGGATGCGTCCAGCGCGATCACGCTGTCGACACTGTTTTCGCTGTTCACCACGGCGGGATGGCTGACCTTCCTCGGCGTAGGCTAGTCGGAGGTGAAGCCGAGCCGGCGGCGGATCGACGACGGCGTTTCTCCGGCGGCGCGGAACTCGGCAAGGCTGCGTGACCCCCGGCTCTTGGCAAGCTTTTGGCCACCCTCGTCCAGCAGCAGGCGATGAAACTGATAAAGCGGCGTCGGCAACCCGAGCAGCCGCTGCAGCACGACATGGATATCGGTCGCCGCTTCGAGATCCTGACCCCGCACGACATGCGTGACCCCCTGTTGGGCATCGTCGACCACCACCGCGAGGTGATAGCTGGTCGGCACGTCCTTGCGCGCGAGCACCACATCGCCCCAACGCAGCGGATCGACCGCGACGGAGCTTTCGGCTTCGCCATCGAAACTCCGATAGCCGAGTTCTCCATCGATCCCCGCCAGGGCGCACGCCATGTCGAGGCGCAGCACATGCGGTTCGCCCGCGGCGACGCGGCAGCCTGCCTCGGATGGGGACAGCAGCCGGCAGCCTCCGGGGTAGAGCGGCGCCCCGTCCGGATCGCGCCCCCGCGCCGGCCCGCCTGCCTCCTCGAAGGCGGTCACCTGCCTGCGGATCGCCTGCCGCGAGCAGAAACAGGGATAGATCAGCCCGCGTGCCTGCAAAGATGTGAGCGCGCGCCGATAATCCTCGAAATGCTCCGATTGACGCCGCACGGCTCCGTCGAACCGGATCCCGAGCCAGTCGAGATCCTCAATGATGCCCTCGATGAATTCGGGCCGACCGCGCGTCCCATCGATGTCCTCGATCCGAAGCAGCAGGGATCCACCGAGATTGCGGGCCAGGGTCTCGTTGGTCAGCGCCGACAAGGCATGGCCGAGATGCAGCCGTCCGTTCGGGCTCGGCGCGAAGCGGAAGATCGGACGGCAGAGAACGGGTGTATCGGCGGACATCGTTCGGTCTTGGCTCCGTCCCGTCTCAAGCGGCTGTTGGCGCCGGCTCGCTCTCCTGACCGATCGCGGTCATATGGCAACTATGCAAGCGACGATGACGCTTCGAATCACCGGTGATGCCGATCTTCAGGCAGGGATGACTGCGCTTGCGGCGATTCATCCCCATTGGGAAACGCTGATCGGCCGGACCGGTTTGCCGCCGTTGCGGCTGCGCGAGGGCGGCCTGCTCGGCATGTCGAGCATCATCGTGTCGCAGCAGCTTTCGGTCGCAAGCGCGCGAGCCGTCTGGACCCGCTTCGAGCGCGTCTTCGTGCCGCTGACGCCGGAGCGGCTTCTGGCCGCGAGCGATGACGACATGCGCCTGTCCGGCCTCTCCCGACCCAAACAGCGCGCCTTGCTGGCATTGGCGACCGCGCTGGTTGAAAAACGGCTCGTCTTCGAAGCGCTGGCGGAGATGACGGCAGAGGAGGTTCACGCCGCACTGACCGCCATTCCCGGCATCGGACCCTGGAGCGCCGATGTCTATCTGCTCTTCTGCCTCGGTCATCGCGACGGCTTCGCGGCCGGCGATCTCGCGGTGCAGGAGGCGGCGCGCCACGCTTTCGGTCTGGCGGCCCGGCCGAAAGCGGCCGAGCTGGCCGCCATGGCCGAGGCCTGGCGACCCTGGCGCGGGGTCGCCGTCCGTCTGCTCTGGGCCTATTACGCCGTTCTGAAGCGACGCGAGGGCATCGACGCCTAAAAGCGAGAGCAGTCCCTAAGCTCGCACGATCTTGAGCGCCGTCTGCGCCGCCGTCCGCAGCATCGCGGTATCGCTCATCACCGTCACCATACGCGCGCCGAGATCGAGCGCGGCCTTGGCCCGCTCTGCCGAAGGCGCGTAGACCGCCACCGGCTTGTTGACCGCGGAGGCACGCGCAACGATGTGCTTGATCGCCTCGTCGACCTCGGGCGCGGTGGCATCGATCCGCTTGCCGTCGAAGAGCGCGATCGACAGATCGGAGGGGCCGACGAAGACCGCGTCGATCCCATCCAGCGCCAGGATGTCGTCCAGGATCGCCATGGCCTCGCGCGTCTCGATCATCGCAAACGAGACCGAGAAGCTATTCGCTTCCTTGAGATAGGTGTTGGGATCGAGGCCCGACGCGCCGAGCCCGCCATAGCTGCCCCAGCTGCGCTCGCCCATCGGGGGATATTTGGCGTAGGCCGCGAAGGTACGCGCATCGTCCATGGTGTTGATCATAGGCGCGATCACGCCTGAAGCACCCGAATCGAACAGCTTCGAGACGTTCTGGAACTCTCCGACGGGAATGCGCGCGATGGCGGGCTTGCCGGCGGCGTTGACGAGCGGGATCGCGCGGATCGCGTCGCCCAGCGTCATCGGGCCGTGTTGCATGTCGAGGGTCACGGCGTCGAAGCCCTCCTGCGCCAGGATGGCCGCCGTGGAGACATCCGGCAGGCCGCACCAGGCCGAGACGACGGTCTCGCCCCGCGCGAAGCGCCCGGCGAGCGAGGACAGGACGGTGGGCTTGACCATGATGCGTTTCCCTCAAAGACCCCCGCCTTAGATGGTCCGGCGGGTGGCCGGAGGTTGGACCGGCAAGGGCCTAAAAAGCAAACGGGCGCCCATGCGCCCGTTTCATTCTCGCCCTGCGTCGGCTGCGGCGCTCAGCGCCCGGCTTGAACCTCGTCGGCCGCCCTGATGAGGAGTTCGGTCATCACGCGGCGGATTTCCGGCTCCGGCACGGGCAGGCTCGCCAGCGTGAAATCGTTCTTGACCTTGCGCAGCACGTCTTCGTCTCCGGCTTCCTCGAAATCGGCTATGACGACCGATTTGGCATAGGCCTCCGCATCCGCCCCCGACTTGCCGAGCTTTTCAGCGGCCCACAGCCCGAGCAGCTTGTTGCGCCGCGCACTGGCCTTGAAGCGCAGGTCCTCGTCATGGGCGAACTCGTTCTCGTAGGCATCCTTGCGCTGTTCGAAGGTGGTCATGCGGCGTCTGGCTCCTGTAAGGGGCTGAAAATGGCGTCGTGCTCTCCATATAGGGTGCCTTGTCCGCATCAGCCACCGTGAACCTCGCCGGCCGCCGGTTTGCCGCTGCCAAGCGGGTTCCCGCCCCTGTTTGTTGCGTTTGCGAGCGAGAGGCGCCATATAGCAGCCTATGCGCGCCATCAGGCGCGAAAGCTCAAAACCGGCACGAAGCCGGTGTTATCTGGGGCCAAGATCCCGCCGCGATCGCATCGCGTCCAGAGAAGGGCCGACCTTTGGATTTCCTCAAGCCACGGTACATCCCCATGAATCGCCGCCGTCGCATCTACGAAGGCAAGGCGAAGGTCCTTTATGAAGGACCGGAGCCCGGTACGCTGATCCAGCATTTCAAGGACGACGCGACCGCCTTCAACGCGAAGAAGCACGAAGTCATCGACGGCAAGGGCGTGCTCAACAACCGCATTTCCGAGCACATCTTCTCCAACCTGAACGATATCGGCGTCCCCACGCATTTCATCCGCCGGCTGAACATGCGCGAGCAGCTCATCCGCGAGGTCGAGATCATTCCGCTCGAGGTGGTGGTGCGCAACATCGCCGCCGGCTCCCTCTCCGAGCGTCTCGGGCTGGAGGAAGGCACGCAGCTGCCGCGTTCGATCATCGAGTTCTACTACAAGAACGAAGCGCTCAAGAACCCGATGGTCTCGGAAGAGCACATCACCGCCTTCGGCTGGGCGACGCCGCAGGAGATCGACGACGTCATGGCGCTCGCCATCCGCGTCAACGACTTCCTCTCCGGGCTGTTTCTGGGCGCCGGTATCCGTCTGGTCGACTTCAAAATGGAAACCGGCCGGCTCTGGGAAGGCGAAATGATGCGCATTGTCGTCGCCGACGAGATCAGCCCCGATTCCTGCCGGCTCTGGGATGTCCGCACCAAGGACAAGCTCGACAAGGACCGCTTCCGTCGCGATCTGGGCGGGCTGATCGAGGCCTATTCCGAGGTCGCGCGCCGCCTCGGCATCCTCGGCGAGAACGAGAATCCCGGCCAGAGCGGCCCGCGCCTGGTGCAGTGAGCGCCTTTCGCTTGACACGATCGACGATCAAGCGGGAGTGCATGCGCTCCCGCTTTCGCATTCCGGCCCTGCTGGTTTCCTGCGCCCTGCTGCTGGCCTCCTGCGCCGGCGATTTCGGCGACAGCATCTCCGACCTGCCGGCCTCGGCCGGCTGGCAGCCGCTGCCTATCGGCGCCTGGGTCCTGAACGATGGGCTCGAAGCCAAGGCCATGGTCTTCTGTCCCCGCGAGACCTGCACGCGTCCGGGTTTCGCGGCGCTCGTGTCCTTCCAGGGAGAGCAGGGCCGCCGTATGGAGCAGGCGCTCTCGGAAAACCCGGCCGAATTGGCCCGCTCCTTTTCCCGGCTGGCGGGCGACAAGGCGGCCGAGCGAGCACAAGCCCGCCGCAGTGCCGGCCGCAAGCCCATGCCTTCGACGGCCGGGCAGAGCAGCACCGCCTATGCCCGTCTGGACGGCCCCGACGCCAAGGGCGTTCTCGTCACGATCCGCTCCAAGGCCGAGACCTCGTCCAAGACCAGGAACTCGCGCCAGGGCGTGACAGCGATTCTCTACGGGTGGCAAAACGACAGGCTCGTCGTGGCGCTCGGCGTCAGCGACGAGGCGCAAGCCGCCACGCAGGATGCGCAGGCCGCCTGGCGCAGCCGCTGATTCACGTGAAACCACCGGAAGCGGTTGAGCCAACCCTGATTCCCCGTTAAGGCAGCGCAATCACGCCCGCCCCGGAGAACCTCATGAAAGCCCGCGTCACCGTCACCCTGAAGACCGGCGTGCTCGATCCGCAGGGCAAGGCGATCGAGGGCGCGCTGAAGTCGCTCGGTATCGCCGGCGTCGAGTCCGTCCGTCAGGGCAAGGTCTTCGACATCGAACTGTCCGGGTCCGACAAGGTCTCCGCCGAGAGCGCGCTGAAGGCCGCCTGCGACAAGCTCCTGGCCAACACGGTGATCGAGAATTACCGCGTCGAGATCGGAGCCTGACGCCATGAAGGCCGCCGTCATCACCTTTCCCGGCTCCAACCGCGACGGCGACGTCGCCAAGGCCCTGAGCCAAGCCGGTGCCGAAGTCTCCCATGTCTGGCACGCCGATAGCGAGCTGCCCGCCGGGACCGACCTCGTGGTGCTGCCCGGCGGATTTTCCTATGGCGATTACCTGCGCACCGGCGCCATCGCCGGCCGTGCCCACATCATGGACGCGACACGCGCCCATGCCGCGCGCGGCGGTTATGTGCTGGGGATCTGCAACGGTTTCCAGATCGCCTGCGAAGCGGGGCTTCTGCCGGGCATCCTGGTGCGCAACGCCCATCTGAAGTTCGTCTGCAAGCGCCAACATCTCAAGATCGAACGCAACGACACGCCCTATACCAGCCGCTACGCCCAGGGGCAGGCGATCGATGTCTGCATCGCCCATGGCGAGGGCAATTACATCGCCGATGCCGAGACTTTGGCGCGGCTCGAAGGCGAAGGCCTCGTCGCCTTCCGCTATGCCGATGAGCGAGGCGAGGTCACGCCCGAGGCGAACCCCAACGGCTCGCTCAACAACATCGCCGGCATCTATTCGCCCGGCTTCAACGTGCTCGGGCTGATGCCGCACCCCGAAAACCTGATCGACTCGCTGGTCGGCGGCACGGATGGACGCGGTCTGTTCGAGAGCCTGGTCTCGGCCAAGGCGGCTTGAACAAGGCCACTTTCGTCATTGCGAGCGTAGCGAAGCAATCCAGGGAGACTGGGTTGCAACCGTTCGATCCAGTCCTCCGGAATGCTTCGTCGCTTTGCTCCTCGCAATAACGTGGAGCATCCGGAAGTCTCAGCTTCCCTTCAACGCCCTTTGCAGCAGCCGCCCTGCCGCCGCTTGATCGAGCGGGCCGACATGCTTGTCGAGGATGCGCCCGTCCGGCCCGACCAGAAACGTCTCGGGCACGCCATAGACGCCCCATTCGATCGCCGACCGGCCCGCTTGATCGGCCCCGACCGCTGAAAAAGGGTTTCCAAGTGCGCCAAGGAAACGGCGAGCATTCTCGGCCTCGTCCTTGTAGTTCATCCCGACCAGCGCAACCTTGCCCTGCCGCACCGCATCCGACTGCGCGATGCCCATCAGCACGGGATGCTCGACCTTGCAGGGCGCGCACCAGCTCGCAAACACGTTGACGAGCGTGGCGCGGCCTCGGCCGAGATCGGCATTGCCGAAGGCCGGCACCGCCTGCCCCTCCCGCACCAATCCCTCGACCGGAGCCAGCGCGATCGCCGGCGCCGTCTTGCCGATCAGCGCCGAGGGCACGCGGCTCGTATCGCCCGAGAACAATCCGATACCAAAGATGATCGCCAGTCCCACGAACAGGATCAGCGGGATCAGAAAAACCAGGGGCGAGCGGCGCGGCGGCGCCGGATCGCCATGATCGGGCTCGGCGGGGCTCACGAAAGGCTCCGGCCGGAGCGGCGGCCCGCTCCACGCTCTTCCAGCGCAGCCAGCGCCTTCTTCTGCGCGGCATGGTCGCGCAGGATCGAGGTTGTCAGCCCCACAAGGATGACCGCGACGGYCGCGTAGGAGCCGAGGATATAGTCGGCATGCGGCCCGAGGCGTTCGAGCAAGGCGCTCATGCCGGCAAGCCCTGCGCGGCCAGCCGGTCAAGCCGCTCTGCTTCCATGATCGTCAGCGTGCGCACGCGCCGGCGCATGATCTCGGCCCGCATCGCCACCATGTGCAGCATCAGCGCGAACAGCGTGAAACCGGCGGCGAGGATCAGAAGCGGCCACAGCATCGAGCCGTCGATGGTCGAGCCGCCCATGCGGAAGACGGAAGCCGGCTGGTGCAGCGTATTCCACCAATCGACCGAAAACTTGATGATCGGCACGTTGACGAAACCGACCAGCGTCAGGATCGCGACCGCTCGCCCGGCCCGCGACGGTTCGTCCAGCACGCGCCACAGCGCGGTGATGCCGAGATAGATCAGGAACAGTACCAGCACCGAGGTCAGCCGCGCATCCCACACCCAATAAGTGCCCCACATCGGCTTGCCCCAGAGCGCTCCGGTGATCAGGCAGATCAGGGAAAAGCAGGCCCCGATCGGTGCGGCGGCCTTCTGCGCGACATCGGCGAGAGGGTGGCGCCAGACCAGTGTGCCGAGCGCCGAGAGCGCCATCATTGTGTAGAACATCATCGCCAGCCAGGCGGCCGGTACATGCACGAACAGGATGCGGATGGTCTCGCCCTGCTGGTAGTCCGGCGGCGCCGAAAACCACGCCAGATAGAAGCCGACGACGAGCAATGCCACCGCCACCACCGAGAGCCAGGGCAGCAGCGCGGCGGAAAAGCGCATGAAGCGCGTCGGGTTGGCGAGGTCGATCAGGCTGGCCATGAGCGTCGTCGAAGGCGTCCTTGCGGCAAGGGTGCGTGCGCTGCTTTAGCAATGTGGACAGGTTCCAAGCAATCCGCCCCGGCCGGCTGCGACATCACGGATGGGCGAACGGCCCGATAGGGGAACCGCTTCATTCGGTGGATCGCAACGCGGCGGCGGCCGCGATCGTGCCCATCGCGACCGCCGCGAGCGACAGGCCAGCGAGGATCAGGAAAGGTGTGCGGAACGGCACTGTCCCGCCCAGCGCGGCATTTGCGGCCGAAACGCCGAAGATCAGCACGGGAATCGTCAGCGGCGCCACCAGCACCGGCACGATCAACCCGCCGCGCCGCAGGCTTGCGGCGACCGCAGCCCCGACAGCGCCGATGAAACTCAAGGCCGGCGTGCCGACGAGAAGCGTCGCGACCAGGGGCAGGACGCTTTCGCCCGGCAGAGCCACCAGCAGGCCAAGCAGCGGCGTGGCCAGCGCCAGCGGCAAGCCGGTGGTCAGCCAATGGGCGAGGCCCTTGGCGAGCACGACGGCTTCCAGTGGGAGCGGGGAAGCACGTAGCAGGTCGAGCGAGCCATCCTCCTCGTCTGCCTGAAAAAGCCGGTCGAGCCCGATCAGCACCGAAAGCAGCGCACCCAGCCACAGGATCGCCGGGCCGATGCGCGAGAGCAGATTGAGATCGGGCCCGAGCGCGAAAGGCACCAGCACCACGATCGTCAGGAAGAAGACGAGCGCCAGCTCGCCCCCGCCGCCGGCCCGCGCCGCCAGCACCAGATCGCGTTTAAGGATGGCGAGAAACGCACCGGTCACGGTCCGATCCGCAATTCACGCGCCCCGTCCAGTCCGAGCGATCCATGCGTTGCGGCAAGGATTGCTCCGCCCCGGCTCAAATGCACGCGCATCAGGCCTGTCAGCATCGCTTGCGACCCAGCATCCAGAGCCGCCATCGGCTCGTCCAGCAGCCAGAATGGCCGATCAGCCACCAGCAGCCGGGCCAGCGCGACGCGACGCCGCTGGCCGGCCGAGAGATAACCCACCGGCAGCGTCGCCGCATGGCTCAACCCGACGCTCGCCAGCGCCTCCGAAGGCGTCGCGGAAGGGCTGCCCAGCACCGCCTGGGCGAAGGCGAGGTTTTCCTGCGCGCTCAGGGCAGTCTTCAATCCGTCGCGATGGCCGACGAGATGGCAGAGTTCCGCAAGTTCGGCATCCTCGGCGCCCTCGACCCCGCACCGCCCCGCGTCCGGTCGCAGCCTTCCGCACAGCATGGCGATGAGACTCGACTTGCCGGCGCCGTTGCGCCCGGTCAGCGACACGGCTTCACCCGCTCGCAATGACAGGTTCACACCCTCGAAGATCACCCGGCCGCCGCGACGACAGGCAAGATCCTCGGCGAAAAGCCGCAGATCGGGAGAAAATCCTGAACTCAAGAGCGCGCTGCCGCCGGAATGCTCGACCCGTTTTCGTTCATGTAGCGCGCTTCCTGGAATTGCTCTATAGAACCCGCGGCTACGCCGCACGCCGATCCGGCGCGGGGCTCGGGCACTCCCGAGGCGGCGCGCGCGTCATGCGCATTAGGCCTTCGAACGGCAGGCTTCGCAAGAGCACGTCTTTCGTGACCGCAACCCCTCAATCAGGATGTGCCGCCATGGCTTCGCTCGATTCATTCAAGGCCCGCAAGACGCTCGACGTCGGCGGCAAGAGCTACACCTATTATTCCCTCCCCGACGCCGAAAAGAACGGCCTGCCCGGGATCTCGAAGCTGCCCTTCTCGATGAAGGTCCTGCTGGAGAACCTACTGCGCAACGAGGACGGGCGCTCTGTCACCAAGTCGGACATCGAGAATTTCGTCGGCTGGCTCGACGACAAGGGCAAGGCCGGCAAGGAGATCGGCTTCCGCCCCGCCCGCGTGCTGATGCAGGACTTTACCGGCGTACCGGCGGTGGTCGACCTCGCCGCGATGCGCGACGGCGTGAAGGCCCTGGGCGGCGATGCCCAGAAGATCAACCCGCTGGTGCCGGTCGATCTCGTCATCGACCATTCCGTGATCGTCGATGAGTTCGGCACGCCCAGGGCGCTCGCCCAGAACGTCGAGCTCGAATACGAGCGCAATCAGGAGCGCTACAAGTTCCTGAAATGGGGCCAGCAGGCCTTCGATAATTTCCGCGTCGTGCCCCCCGGCACCGGCATCTGCCACCAGGTCAATCTCGAATACCTCGCCCAGACCGTCTGGACCCGTCGCGAGACGATCGATGGGGCCGAGGTCGAGGTGGCCTATCCCGACACCGTCGTCGGCACCGATTCGCACACCACCATGGTCAACGGCCTCTCCGTGCTCGGCTGGGGCGTCGGCGGCATCGAGGCGGAAGCCGCCATGCTCGGCCAGCCGCAGTCGATGCTGCTGCCCGAGGTCATCGGCTTCAAGCTGACCGGCTCGCTCAAGGAAGGCATCACCGCCACCGACCTCGTGCTCACCGTTACGCAGATGCTGCGCAAGAAGGGCGTCGTCGGCAAGTTCGTCGAGTTCTTCGGCCCGGGCCTCTACAACCTGACGCTGGCCGACCGCGCCACCATCGCCAATATGGGCCCGGAATACGGCGCGACCTGCGGCTTCTTCCCGGTCGATTCCGAGACGATAGATTATCTCACCACCACCGGCCGCACATCGGAGCGGATCGCGCTGGTCGAGGCTTACAGCAAGGCGCAAGGCCTGTTCGCGACGCGTGAGACCACCGATCCGGTCTTCACCGACACGCTCGAACTCGATCTCTCGACGGTTCAGCCTTCCATGGCCGGCCCGAAGCGCCCCGAAGGCCGCGTCGATCTCTCGGCCGTCAAGACCGCCTTCGCCAGCGCGATGGAGACCGACTACAAGAAGGGCGGCGAGCTCTCCCGTCGCGTCGAAGTCGAGGGCGAGGATTTCGATCTCGGCCACGGCGACGTGGTCATCGCCGCGATCACCTCCTGCACCAACACCTCGAACCCTTCTGTGCTGATGGCCGCCGGCCTGCTCGCCCGCAACGCGGTGGCGAAAGGCCTCAAGGTCAAGCCGTGGGTCAAGACCTCGCTGGCGCCCGGCTCGCAGGTTGTGGCTGAATACCTTGCCAAGGCCGGTCTGCAGAAGGACCTCGATGCGCTCGGGTTCAATCTCGTCGGCTTCGGCTGCACCACCTGCATCGGCAATTCCGGCCCGCTGCCGGCGCCGATCTCGAAGACGATCAACGAGAAGGGCCTGATCGCGGGCGCCGTCATCTCCGGCAACCGCAATTTCGAGGGACGCGTCTCGCCGGACGTGCAGGCGAACTACCTCGCCTCGCCTCCGCTGGTCGTCGCCTATGCGCTGGCGGGCTCGGTCCAGATGGACCTGACCACGCAGCCCCTCGGCCAGGGCTCCGACGGCCGCGACGTTTATCTCAAGGACATCTGGCCCTCCAACAAGGAGATCCAGGACTTCATCCAGCAGAACGTCACCCGCGCCATCTTCGAGGCGAAATACGCCGACGTCTTCAAGGGCGACGAGCATTGGCAGGCGGTGAATGCGCCGACCTCGGAGACCTATGCCTGGGACGACGATTCGACCTATGTGCAGAACCCGCCCTATTTTCAGGGCATGCAGCAGAAGCCGGGCGCGATCTCCGATATCGCGGGCGCCCGCATCCTCGGCCTGTTCGGCGACAAGATCACCACCGATCACATTTCCCCGGCCGGTTCGATCAAGGCGGCCTCGCCCGCCGGCGCCTATCTCTCCGAGCATGGCGTCGCGGTGGCGGACTTCAATCAGTACGGCACGCGCCGCGGCAACCATGAAGTCATGATGCGCGGCACCTTCGCCAATATCCGCATCCGCAACCACATGCTCGGCCCGAACGGGCGCGAGGGCGGCTACACCATCCACTACCCCAGCAAGGAAGAACTGCCGATCTACGACGCGGCGATGAAGTATCGCCAGGAGAGCGTGCCGTTGGTGGTTTTCGCCGGCGTCGAATACGGCAACGGCTCCTCGCGCGATTGGGCTGCCAAGGGCACCAACCTGCTCGGCGTCAAGGCGGTGATCGCCCAGAGCTTCGAGCGCATCCATCGCTCGAACCTGGTCGGCATGGGCGTCGTGCCCTTCACCTTGCAGGAGGGCACGAGCTGGGCCTCGCTCGACCTGAAGGGCGACGAGATGGTCTCGATCAAGGGTCTGGCGACGGTCAAGCCGCGCCAGATGATGGAGGCCGAGATCACCTATGCCGACGGCACCATGAAGACCGTGCCGATCCTCTGCCGCATCGATACGCTGGACGAGATCGACTACTTCAAGAACGCCGGCATCCTGCAATATGTGCTGCGCGGTCTGGCTGCCTGAAACACACGCACGTCATTCCCGGGCCGCGCACCGCGCGGACCCGGGAATCTCATGCCGAATGGGCTGGTTTACGAGATGGTCGGGTCAAGCCCGACCATGACGGCCTCCGTAGCACCCGACCCGCAGTTGTCCTGGGACGGCTCGCGGTGTAAGGGGGCGCTACAGTCATCCACGGCGGAGGCTTGGGGCAGACGCGGGACCATGAGGTCCGGCGTCCGGATGCCGCCCGCCGAAATCCTTCAAGACGGGAGCACCCGCATGTCCGCCACGTTTGAGACGGTCGCCGGTATCATTTCGGAGACCTGCGATATTCCGCGTGAGAAGATCACGCCGGAAAGCCATGCCATTGACGATCTCGGCATCGATTCGCTCGCATTCCTCGATATCGCCTTCGCGATCGACAAGGCCTTCGGCATCAAGCTGCCGCTCGAGCAGTGGACGCAGGAAGTCAACGAGGGCAAGGCGCCCGCCGAGCAGTATTTCGTGCTCGAGAATCTCTGCAAGCGCATCGACGAGCTGGTCGCCGCCAAGAAGGCGTGACGACATCGCCGTAGCCGCCGGACTTGAGCCGGCGCCCCGCTCCCGATAGAGCATGAAACCGCGCTGCGGATCGTTCGATCCGTGCCGCGGCTTTGCGTCGTTCCGGCGCTACAGCAGAGCAAGGACCGCATGCGCCTCGAATATTTCGACATGATCGACGCGGTCACGACCTTCGATCCGTCGCTGAAGCGCATCGTCACGCGCTCCACGGTGCCGAGCGAAAGCCCGGTCTTCGAGGGCCATTTTCCCGGCCACCCGATCGTTCCCGGCGTTCTGCTGACCGAGACGATGGCGCAGGCTTCGGGCTTTCTGGTGCTCGGCATGAACGGGCTGTCGCAGATGCCCTTCCTGATGACCGTCGACAAGGCCCGCTTCCGCACCTTCGTCGAACCAGGCGCCGAGCTCGAAGCCGAGGCCGAAATCGTCATCGAAGGCTCGGGCTATGCCGCAACCAAGGCGAAGCTCTCCAGCGGCGGCAAGCCGATCTGCGACGCGCAGCTACGCTTCCGCCTGATGCCCTTTCCCGCCGATATGCGCAGCTTGATGGAGAGCCGCATCGCGGCAATCGGCTTGAAGCCGGAGCCTGCGCCATGACCAGCGTCCACAACAACCGCGATGTGGTCGTCACCGGCATCGGTATCGCCTCCTCGCTCGGCGAGGGCATCGAAGCCCATGCGGCAGCGCTCGCCACTGGTGCCGCGCCGGTCGTCGATGCCGACGGCTTCAAACCCTATCCGGTGCACCCTCTTGCGACGCTGGAACTGGACAGGCAGATCCCGAAGAAATCCGACCAGCGGCAGATGGAGCCCTGGCAGCGTCTCGGCGTCTACGCCGCCGGCCTCGCCCTCGACTCCGCCGGCTTGAAGGACGACACCGAGGCCAAGAGCACGCTGCAGGTCATCGTGGCGGCGGGCGGCGGCGAGCGCGACCATGCCGTCGACTCCGCCATCCTCACCGGCCTGCGCGGGGCCGACGACCCCGGCGCCTATCTCAACGAGCGGCTGACGGGCGACCTGCGCCCCACGCTCTTCCTAGCGCAGCTGTCCAATCTTCTGGCCGGTAACATCGGCATCGTGCACGGCATCACCGGTCCCTCCCGCACCTTCATGGGCGAGGAACAGGCCGGCGTCGACGCGATCCGCATTGCCCAGGCCCGCATTGCCGCCGGTCAATCCGACCTGATGCTCGTCGGCGGCGCCTATAACGCCCAACGTCGCGACATGCTGCTCCTGCTGGAACTGGGCGGGTTCCTGCGTCAGGGCGATTTCGCCCCGGTCTTCGCTCGCGATGGCGCACCCGGCCTGATCTCGGGCAGCGCCGGCGCCTTCCTTGTGCTGGAGTCGGCCGAGCGCGCCAAGGCGCGCGGCGCCAAAATCCACGCAAGGCTCGGCCCCGTCGGGGCCAGCCACGGCAAACGTCAGGCGGGCAGCGTCGAGACGGCGCTGACCGGCCTGGTCGGCGAACTCGGCGGCGCCGCGACGCTCGCCATCTCGGCCGCGACCGGTTGCGCCGGCATCACGACCGAAGAAGCCGCCGCGCTCGCCAAAGCCGCTCCGTCGGCCAGGCGCATCGCCACGGGCGATCTCGTCGGCCATGCGCTCGAAGCCGCCTTCCCGGTCTCGGTCGCGCTGGCCGCCATCGCCATCTCGACCGGGCAGGCGCAGGACGCGATCGTCACCGGCGCCGGCCATTGGCGCGGCGAAGGCGCCGCCCGCCTGGTCCAAGCGTGAAAGGTCAGGCCATGAGCACGCATCGCGACACAAAAGGCCGCCCGCTGGTCGCTGTCACCGGCCTGGGCATCGTCACCTCGCTCGGCCAGGGCAAGGATGTGAACTGGCAGGCGCTGACGGCCGGCCGATCCGGCATCCATGCGATCAAGCGCTTTCCGACAGAAGGCCTGCGCACCAAAATCGGCGGCACCGTCGATTTCCTGTTCGATGAACCCTTCAGCGCCCCGCAACTCTCCGAAAAGCTGGCGACGCTGGCGGCGGAAGAGGCGGTCAGCCAGAGCAACCTCGGCGAACCCGGCGCTTTCCCGGGCGAGCTGTTCATGGCGGTGCCGCCCGTCGAGATGGAATGGCCGCAAAAGCAGGAGCTGGCCCGGACCTTCGAGGGCGACGTCGACTATGACGGCCTGCTGCGTGCTGCAGCTTCGAAGAAATTCGCGGCGATGCACGAGATGTTCCTGTTCGGCACCGTCGCCGATCATATTGCCGATCGCTTCGGCACGCAGGGCTCGCCGATTTCGCTCTCGACTGCCTGCTCCTCGGGCGCAACCGCGATCCAGATGGGCGTCGAGGCGATCCGGCGTGGCGAGACCCAAGCCGCGCTCTGCGTCGGCACGGATGGATCGATCCATGCCGAGGCGCTGATCCGCTTTTCCCTGCTCTCGGCCCTGTCGACGCACAATGATCCCCCCGAGGGCGCCTCGAAGCCCTTCTCGAAGAACCGCGACGGCTTCGTCATGGGAGAGGGCGCCGGAGCACTGGTGCTGGAGGATTACGACCACGCGCTGGCGCGCGGCGCGACCATCCTCGGCATCGTCGCCGGCTGCGGCGAGCGCGGCGACGGATTCCATCGCACCCGTTCCAGTCCGGACGGAAAACCCGCGATCCTCGCCATGCAGGACGCGCTCGCCGATGCGGGGCTCATCCCCGACGATGTCGACTACGTCAACGCCCACGGCACCTCGACGCCGGAGAACGACAAGATGGAGGCGATGAGTTGCGCCGCCGTCTTCGGCGAGCGCATGGCAAGCCTGCCGATCTCCTCGAACAAGTCGATGATCGGCCACACGTTGACGGCTGCCGGCGCGGTCGAGGCGGTGATCTCGTTCCTGACCATCGCCAACGGCATGATCCCGCCGACGATCAACTACGCCAATCCCGACCCGGCCATCGCGCTCGACGTGGTGCCGAACGAGGCCCGCAAGGCCAACGTGCGGACGGTGATTTCCAACTCCTTCGGTTTCGGCGGCCAGAACACCTGCCTGGTGCTGACCGCGCCGCCGGAGGCAGCATGACCGGAGTGATCGCGTGACAAAGGTTCTGGTCACCGGCGGCGCCAAGGGCGTCGGCGCGGCGATCGTGCGCGCGCTCGCAGGTGCCGGGCACGATGTCGACTTCACGTTCCGCTCCTCGGCCGATCAGGCGAAGGCGCTCGCCGCCGAGGTCGCCTCATCCCATCCCGGTCGCTCGGTCACCGCGCTGCCGCTCGATCTGTCCGACAAAACGGCCCTCGATGCGTTCTGCGCGGAGCGCGAGGAGGAGGCCTATTTCGGCCTTGTCCACAATGCCGGCCAGCCCTACGACGCGCTGGCGGCGATGCTCGACCAGGACAAGGCGGAAGCCGCGATGCAGGTCAATTTCTGGGCCTTCACCCGCCTCGCCAAAACCCTGATGCGCAGCATGATCCGCGCGCGCGCCGGCCGCATCGTCGCGATCGGCTCCGTCGCGGCGCTGCGCGGCAATCCCGGCAATGCCGCTTATGCCGCAACCAAGGGCGCGCTGATCTCTTATGCCAGAACGCTGGCGGTCGAGACCGCCAGGCGCGGCATCGCCGTCAACGTCATCGCGCCGGGCTTCGTCGACACCGACATGATGGCACCCTACGCCGCCTATCGCAACAAGATGCAGGCGCAGATCCCGGCCGGCCGCTTCGCCAGACCAGAAGAGGTCGCCGGCCTCGCTGCTTTCCTGATGAGCGAGCCTGCAGCCTACATCACTGGCACGGTCCTGCCGGTCGACGGCGGCGTTACCGCGCAGCTCGGCGTCCATCGCTGAATCGACGGGCGCAGGCTCCCGTGCTAAGGTTCGCTCCGAACCGGAGTGAACCGAAATGACGGCAGCCTTCACCATCCGCCTCGACGACGCGATGCTGGCCAAGCTCGATGCGCTGGCCGCCGATAGCGATCGGTCGCGCAACTGGCTCGCGACGAAAGCGATCGAAGATTATGTGGCGCTCAATGCTTGGCAAATCGAGCAGGTCAAGGCCGGGATAGCGGAAGCCGATCGAGGCGAGTTTGCGACCGATGCCGAAGTGGAAGCAGTATTTGCAAAGTATCGAGCCTGATCGATCGTGAAGATCGTCTGGACACGACGCGCCTTGCGAGAAATCGATGAGATTTTCGCGTATGTCGCAGGCGACAGCCGCGCCGCCGCATCTGCCCTGGTATCGATGATCGAAAGCCGTGCAGAGGTGCTGGCCGGCCATCCCGAGATTGGGCGGCCCGGGCGTGAGCACGGGACGCGCGAACTTGTCCTGGCCGGCGCACCCTACATCCTTCCCTATCGTGTCAGGGACGGCCGCGTCGAAATTCTCGCTGTATTCCATACCTCCCGGTCATTCCCCGGCACGTTCTGAAAGATTTCGAAATCCTCATGCGTTCCCTCCAACTCCATGGCGACCGCGACCTCCGTCTCGAGGAGATCGAGCCGCCGCCGCCGCCCGCTCCCGGCGAGGTGCAGATCCGTATCAGGGCGGTCGGGCTTAACTACCTCGACCTCTGGGGCTTTCGCGGCATGGCCTTCGCCAAGCGCAAGATGCCGCAGGCGGCCGGCGTGGAGGCGGCGGGCGAGATCGTCTGTGTCGGCGAGGGCGTAACCGGATTTGCGCCGGGCGATACCGTCACCGCCTATGGCGCCGACACCTGCGGCCAGTGCAAGGCTTGCCGCGAAGGTCGCGACAATCTTTGCGAAAACGTCGCCGGCATCATGGGCTTCCATATCGACGGCTTCGCCCGCGAGTTGCTCAACCGCCCCGCCCGTCTCACGATCAAGGCGCCGAAGGGGGTCTCCTTCGAGGATGCGGCTTGCGCACCGATCGGCTTCGGCACTGTTCAGCACATGCTGTTCGACAATGCGAAGCTGGGACCGGGCGAATCCGTGCTGATCCACGCCGGCGGCTCCGGCATCGGCACCGCCGCGATCCTGATGGCGAAGGCGATCGGCTGCACCGTCTATACGACGGTCGGCGACGACGAGAAGGGCGCCAAGGCCAAGGCGCTCGGCGCCGACCACGTCATCAACTATCGCGAGGACCGCTTCGAGGGTGTCGTCCGCAAGCTGACCGGTCGCAAGGGCGTCGATGTCGTGTTCGAGCATGTCGGTGCCGACACCTGGAACGGCTCGTTGCTGTGTCTGAAGCGCGGCGGCCGGCTCGTCACCTGCGGGGCGACCTCCGGGCCGTCGGCCTCGCTGAACCTGATGCAGCTCTTCCAGCAGCAATATCGTATCACCGGCTCGTTCGGGTGCCGCATGGAGAACATTGCCCAATCGCTGGAGAAGATGGCCGGCGGGATGAAACCGGTGATCGATTCGGTGTTCCCGCTCGGCGAATTCGAGCAGGGCCTCGCCCGCATCGAAGGCCGGAAGGTCTTCGGCAAGGTCGTGATCGCGTTCTGAGAGTCGGGCCATGGCCTTGACGCCAGCGCGTTCCTGCCTCAGATCGCGCCTCTCAGGCCCGGTTTTGCTCCCGGCGCGAGCATTATGGGATTAACCGGACCGTGTTGAGACAAGCCAAGGTACTCGCCACGCGCATCGGCGCGGCGGTCACGATCGGCACGATCCGCGCGCTGTTCGGAATCCTGCGCCTTCTCGGGCCGGATCGTTCCAGCGATCTCGGAGGCTGGCTGTTGAGGACGGCGAGCCCGCTGATCCCGGTCAACCGTGTCGCGCTTGCCAATATTCGCGCGACCTTTCCCGAGATGCCTGAGCCCGAAGTCCGGCGCATCGCCCGCGCGGCCTGGGAAAATCTCGGCCGTGTCGCGGCCGAATACGCCCATCTCAAGACGCTGTTCGACTATGATTATCACCACCCCGACAGGCCCACTCGCGTCGAGGTGACCGGCATCGAGCACTTCATCGCGCTCAAGGACGACGACAAGCCCGGCCTGATCTTCTCGGCCCATCTCGCCAATTGGGAGCTGCCGGCGATCTGCGCCGCGACCTATGGTCTTGAGACGACCGCCGTGTTCCGCGCGCCCAACGACCCCGCCATCGCCGCGGTCGTCCACGAGATCCGCTCCGGCGCGATGGGGGGGCTCGCCGCCGCCAAGCAGGGCGCGGCTTTCGCGATGCAGGGCGTGCTGGAGCGGGGCGGTCATCTCGGCATGCTGATCGACCAGCATTTCACGCGCGGCGTGGTGGTGCCGTTTCTGGGCCGGCCGGCGCTGACCAACCCGATCCTTGGCAAGTTCGCGCGCCGCTTCGAATGCCCCGTGCATGGCGTGCGCGTCATCCGCCTGCCGAACCGCCGTTTCCGCATCGCGCTGACGCCTCCGCTCGACCTGCCGCGCGACGCCGCCGGCGAGATCGACGTGCGCGGCGCGATGGCCATGATGACTGCGGTGGTCGAGGGCTGGGTGCGGGAATATCCCGAGCAATGGCTCTGGATGCACCGGCGCTGGCGGCCGAACATGATTGCGGCGGACGCGATGGCCGCCTTCGATCACGGCCACGCGACCGTGCCGGTCTTCAAGGCAACGTGATTTCCATATTGAGGTGAGCCAAGGCTTTGGTAACCTCGAACCAACCCTTTCGAACCAGAGTGAGGCCATGCACCTCGGTCGACGCCACCTCACCTTGACGATCGCGGCCCTTGGTCTGGGCCTTGCGGGTGCTCAGGCGCAGCCGGCGACGAAGGAGCCGCGTGCGATGATCGAGCTTTTCACCAGCCAAGGCTGCTCGTCTTGCCCGCCCGCCGATGCGCTGGTGGTCGAACTCTCCAAGAATCCGGAGCTGATCGCACTAACGCTGCCGGTGACGTATTGGGATTATCTTGGCTGGAAGGACACGCTCGGCAAGGACGCCTTCGCCAAGCGCCAGAAGTTCTATGCCAAGGCCCGCGGCGACGGTCAGGTCTACACGCCCCAGGTCGTGGTCAACGGCACCGCCCATCTCGTCGGCTCGGATAAGGACGAGATCGAGAAGGCCGTGCGCCAGATCGCACCATCCGGCTTCGAGGCTCATATCGCGTTGAAGGAGGAGGCTGGCAATCTTGTCGTATCGGTCGCCCCATCCGGCGTGGCTGCCGATCGCACCGCCGGCATCTGGGTGCTGCCGATATCCCGCCATGCGACTGTGCCGGTCACGCGCGGCGAAAATCAGGGCAAGACGCTGTCATACACGAATGTGGTGCGTGGGATGGTGCGTGTGGGCGACTGGACGGGTAAGGACACCACGCTCACCGTGCCGCTTGCCACCGCCCAGGCCCCCGACGCCGACGGCTATGTCGTTGTCGTGCAGGCAGATCAGCCCGGAAAATACGGCATGATGCCGGGTCCGGTCCTGGGAGCCGCGCGCGGCAAGTCTGCGCCCTGAAACGCGCTGTCCTTCGGGCCTAAAGCAGCACGACCTTGTTCGGCAGTTCGTCGACATCGCCGGGCTGAGACGGGACATGCTGCGCCAGAACGGCGCCGACGGCATCGACCGCCGCGATAAGGCCTTCCGTCAAGCGCTCGTCGCGCGCGGCAATGACGAGCGGTTCGATGATCGCCTCCCAGCGCGACATCTCAACCAGCCCATCGATGCCGCTATCGGCTACCACTTCGGCATAGCGTTCCTGCAAGGCGATATAGAGCAGGACGCCGGTGCGTCCCCGTGTGCGGGTCAGACCCCGCGCCACGAATTCTCGCAGGGCTGCGCTATGGGCGCGCCGACGCTTGACGAAAGCGGGCACGAACCGGCCGCCGCGCCCATACCAGAGCAGGCTCGCCAGCAGGACGACAGCACAAAGCAGCTGGATCAGGAATATCCGCTGCGCGCTCACCATCGTCAGTGCGATCAGCGGCCACGGCACGAGCAACGCGAAGCCGAGCGCCATGACGACCGGCACCGTGCGATAGCTTGATGCGGCCCGCTCGACCACCACGACGATTTCGCCTGCGGTACGGCTTTCGGCCCGGCGGATCGCCTCGGCGATCGCATCCCTGTCGGCGGCATCCATCACCAGCTCCCCGAAGCGCCGCCGCCGCCAGATGACCCACCGCCGCCGGAAAAGCCGCCGCCGCCAGAACTCCAGCCGCCTCCGCCGCCCCAGCTCGAACCCGAGCTCCAGCCGGAGCCGGCACTGGGCGGCAGGACGATCCAGCGGCCGTCCCGCGTGCGGTAGCGCTGCGCGCCGCCCTGCTGCGACAACCCGCGCAGGACGGCAATGATGAAGAAGAAGACCAGCACCATCGCGATGACGACCCCGATGGTCTCGGCCGGCGTGGCTTCGTCGGTCCGGATTTCGGCGCGGCGTTGCCATTGCTCGGCATCGCCCGCCAGAATGCTCAGGATGGCATCGACCCCGGCCTCGATCCCGCCTGCGAAATCGCCGGTACGAAACTTCGGCGTAATCGCGGTCGAGATGATGACGCTGGAGAGGGCATCGGTCAGCGCGCCTTCGAGCCCGTAGCCGACCTCGATGCGCACCTTGCGCTCGTTGGGCGCCACCAGCAGCAGCACGCCGTTGTTCTTCGCCTTCTGGCCGAGCTGCCAGTGGCGGAACAGGCCGTTGGCGTAGTCCTCGATCGTCACGCCTTGCAGAGACGGCACCGTCGCGACCACGAGCTGGTCCGAGGTCTTGTCCTCATGCGCCTTGATCTTGTCGTCGATGCGCTGGCGCACCTCGGGAGCGATCAGATTGGCGCTGTCGACGATCCGTCCCGTCAGCGCGGGATAGCTCGGATCGGCTGCGAGAGCAGGCAAAGCGAAGAGCAGAAAGAGCAGCCCCGCAACGATCCGTCGGGCCGTCATTCTCGGACGGGGCGAAGCGGAGAGCCAAAAACCTCGTCCAAGAGAATCTCGTCGAGGAGACTCTCGTCCAGCAGATGCTCGGGTCGAGCCCAAGCATGACGGAATACGCCCCACGGGCCGTCGCCTCAGAACTTGACCGCCGGCGGCCTGTCCGCCCCGGCCGTCGCTGTAAAGGTTTCCATCGGCTTGGCGCCCCAGACGAACTTGGCCCAGATCACGCCGGGAAAGGTCCTGATCTCAGTATTGTAGGCCTGCACGGCCTGGATGTAGTCGCGCCGGGCCACGGCGACGCGGTTCTCGGTGCCTTCGAGTTGCGATTGCAACGCGAGGAAGTTCTGGTTCGACTTCAGGTCGGGATAGCGCTCCACCGTGACCAGCAATCGGCCCAGCGCGCCACTGAGCTGGTTCTGCGCGTCCTGGAATTCCTTGAACTTCGCGGGATCGTTGATGGTGGACGCATCGACCTTGACCTGGCTCGCCTTGGCCCGGGCCTCGACCACGGCGGTCAGCACCTCGCGCTCCTGCGCGGCATAGCCCTTCACCGTCTCGACGAGGTTGGGGATCAGGTCGGCGCGGCGCTGATACTGATTTTGCACCTCGGACCAGGCGGCCTTCGCCTTTTCCTCCAATGTCGGCACATTGTTGTAGCCGCAACCGGCCAGCGTCAGACCAAGAAGGCCGAGAACGAGCCACGCGAGCGGGCGGCGAAGCTGGGCGGTGAAAGACATGCCGAAACCCCTTTAGGCAACGTCGGGCAAAAATCGATTCGGACCTTACCTGCCGGAAGCCATGCATCCAAGCTGGCAGGCTACGGCGATTGGCCTATCGTGGTTGTCTGCTGAAGGAGGTTTCATGCGCCATCATGGTTTGCTGCTGTTGGCCACCCTGCTCGCGGCGTCGCCCGGCCCGGCCCGGGCTCAAACCCTGATCCAGGGTACGGCTCCTGCGCCGGAAGCCGCGACAGGCCGCAGCACCAAGGCCCTGGGGACCGCCCGGCGCGACATGGTCGCRGCCGCGAACCCGCTGGCGGCCGCTGCCGGCCGCGAGATCCTGCGCGCCGGCGGCAGTGCGGTCGATGCCACCATTGCGGTTCAGCTGGTGCTGAATCTGGTGGAGCCGCAAAGCTCCGGAATCGGCGGCGGGGCCTTCCTCGTGCATTGGGACGAGGCCTCGAAAAAAGTGACGACGCTCGACGGGCGAGAAACGGCACCGTCCGCCGCCAGGCCCGACCGCTTCATGAAAGACGGCAAACCGATGCCGTTTCGGGACGCGGTGGTCGGCGGCCGTTCGGTCGGCGTGCCCGGCACGCTGAAGCTGCTCGAGGACGCGCATCGGCGCTGGGGCCGATTGCCGCTGTCGGATCTCGTCGCTCCGGCGCTGAAGCTGGCCGAAGAGGGTTTCGCCATTTCGCCTCGGCTCAACGGGCTTCTCGCCGGCGAGAAAGACTTAGGCAAGAACGCGCTCGCCGCCGCTTATTTCTACGAGCCTGACGGCAGACCTAAGGCCGTCGGCACCATCCTGAAGAACCCGGCCTTCGCGGCGACCCTGCACGCGATCGCGCTGCAGGGTGCCGACGCGCTTTATAAAGGGCCGATCGCGGAAGACATCGTCGCGACCGTCACCGGCCACCCCACCAATCCGGGAGACCTCACCCTTGCCGATCTCGCAGCCTACACCGTCGAGGAGCGCGAGCCGGTCTGCGGAGACTATCGTGTCTGGCGGATCTGCGGCATGGGCCCACCCAGCTCCGGCGCCGTCGCGATCCAGCAAATGCTCGGCATCGTAGAAGGACGGGATCTGCGCCGCATGGGACCGGGCGCCGAGGCCGCGCACTGGCTGAGCGAGGCCGGCCGCCTCGCCTTCGCCGACCGCAATCTCTATGTCGCCGATCCCGGCTTCCTCAGCGTGCCCGTCAGCGGGCTGATCGACCGCGACTATCTTCGTTCGCGCGCCTTGCTGGTGAATCCAGAGCGCTCGATGGGCCGCGCCAAGCCGGGCGACCCGCCCAACAAGCGCGCGCAGCTGCTCGCGCCGTCCGACGGCATCGAGCATGGCACGAGCCATATCTCCGTCGTCGATGACGCAGGCAATGCGGTCGCGATGACGACGACGATCGAGGATGGCTTCGGCGCGCGCCTGATGACCAAAAGCGGTTTCCTGCTCAACAACGAGCTGACCGATTTCAACTTCGCGCCCGAAGAGGACGGCAAGCCGGTGGCCAACCGCGTCGAGCCCGGCAAGCGCCCGCGCTCCTCGATGGCGCCGACGCTGGTCTTCGATGGTTTCGGCAGGCTCTATGCGGTGGTGGGCTCGCCCGGTGGCAGCCAGATCATCGAATTCGTCGCCAAGACGCTGGTGGCCTTGCTCGATTGGCGCATGGACCCTCAAGCTGCCGTCGACTACGGCAATTTCGGCAGCCGCAACGGCCCGACCGAACTCGAGAAGGGCACAGAGGCCGAAGCCTGGAAGCCGGCGCTCGAAAGCATGGGCCACGAGGTCCGGCTGCTGGAGATGACCTCCGGCACGCAGGCCATCGTCAAKACGCCGGAGGGCTTTCTCGGCGGCGCGGATGGCCGGCGCGAGGGCGTGGCGATCGGCGACTGACGCTTCGTCATTCGCTTGTCATATCGAAGGCGTGTCGGTGCGCGGCTTTTCATGAAGGACCGCCCGCCATGCGCAAGCTTGCCTTCGCCTTTGTCGCCCTCCTCGCCGCTTCCGCGCCTTTGCATGCCGAAGACGCCAAGCCCTTCGCCACCGCCAAGAGCATCGACCTGCTGACGATCCTGAAGCCGCCGCCGGCGCCCGATTCGGCGCAGACCAAAGCCGAGCTCGGCGAGGTCCTGACGATCCAGGTCACCCGTACGCCCGAGATGGAGGCGCAGGCCATCGCTGACGCGACCGAGAACGTCTGGCGCTTCGCCGACGTGATGGGCCTGGCCTTCAAGACCGAATCGCTGCCGCTTTTCTCCGCCTTCTTCGACCGCATCGTCGAGACGGAGGGCGCGGTGGTCGACCCCGCCAAGGACACGTGGAAGCGCCCGCGCCCGCATCAGGCGAGCCCGCTGGTCAAGCCCGTGGTGAAGATCTCCAATTCCGGCGCCTATCCGTCAGGCCACACCACGGTCGGCACGCTGATGGGCATCGTGCTCTCCAACATGGTGCCGGAGAAGAAGACCGAGATCATAGACCGGGCCTGGGCCTATGGCTGGAATCGCGTGATCGGCGGCATCCATTACCGCACCGACATCGAGGCCGGACGGATCGCCGGCTCGGTGATCGCCGCGCGGATCATGCAGCAGCCGGACTTCCAGAGCGAATACGCCGCTGCCAGGGCCGAGCTGCGCAAGGCGCTCGGCCTCTAAAAGGCGCGGATCACGCGAGTGGCGCTATGGCAGCGCCATGTTCGCCGCCGGCACCGCGCCCGGCGATCAGCCAGTAGACGAAGCCGCTGACGACGCCGACCAGAAAGAGCCCGGAGATGATCTGCAGCTCGGCCTGGCTCGGCGCCCGCGACAGCTTGAGCATGGCGAGCGGCAGCAATGCCGCCAGCAGTCCTGTCGCGCCGCTCTGCAGCAGCCCGCTGCGCAGCCGGAACAACTCCGCGAAGAGGGCGACGACGACAACTGGCGCGACGATGATCGCAAAGCCGAGCCGCGTCACCAGCGCGAAAGCCGCCTGAGCGGCCGGCGCCGGGTCGATGCCGCTATCGGCGAGCCCGAAGATGATGTCGAGAAGCCGCTCGATGCCGCCGCCGATGGTCAGCGCCACCGCCGGAGACGCGACGCTGGCCGCGCCCAGCGCGAACAATCCGGCGCCCATCGCAATGAGGCACGCGAACGGGATCAGCAGCAGCCAGCGCAAGGCCAAGGACTTATTCCTCGCTTGAGTTATTCGGCCGCGACGGCAGGCGCCGCAGCCTCGCTCGCCTGCTCCTGATCCAGCATCAGCCGGGCGCGCACGGAGAGCTTCTCGGTCTCGCTCTTGAGCTGACCGCAGGCGGCGAGGATATCCCGTCCACGCGGCGTGCGCACCGGCGACGCATAACCGGCCCGGAAGACGATTTCCGAAAACCGCTCGATCCGGTCCCAATCCGAGCATTCGTATTTTGTGCCGGGCCAGGGATTGAACGGGATCAGGTTAATCTTCGCCGGAATGCCCTTGAGCAGGCGCACCAGCTCCCGCGCCTCGGCATCGGAATCGTTTACGCCCTTCAGCATGACGTATTCGAAAGTGATGCGCTTGGAGTTGGTCAGCCCCGGATAATTCCGGCAGGCCTCCATCAAATCCTCGATCGGGTATTTCTTGTTCAGCGGCACCAGCTCGTTGCGGAGATCGTCGCGTACGGCATGCAGCGAGATCGCCAGCATGGTGCCCATCTGATCGCCAAGCGGGCCGATCTGCGGCACGACGCCTGAGGTCGAGACCGTGATGCGCCGGCGCCCGATCGAAATGCCCTGATCGTCCGAGATCACATCAATTGCATCGCGCACGCCGTCGAAATTATAAAGCGGCTCGCCCATGCCCATGAAGACGATGTTGGTGATGAAGCGCCCGCCATCGTTCGGCACGAAGGCGCCCTGCGGCGGCAAGCGGTTGGGAAAATCGCCGAGCCGCTCGCGCGCCACCATCAACTGCGCGACGATCTCCTCGGTGGTGAGGTTGCGCACCAGGCGCTGCGTGCCGGTGTGGCAAAAGGTGCAGGTCAGCGTGCAGCCGACCTGGCTGGAGACGCAGAGCGTGCCGCGATCGACCTCGGGGATATAGACGCATTCGATCTCGGCGCCGCGATCATGCGGTCCCGTCGAGGGCATGCGCATCAGCCATTTGCGGGTGCCGTCGGTCGAAACCTGCTCGACTGTCACCTCGGGCAGATCAAGCGAGAAGTGCTCGGCGAGTTGGGCGCGCAGGCCCTTGCCGATCGTCGTCATCGCGTCGAAATCGCGCACGCCGTAATGATAGACCCAGTTCCAGAGCTGGCCGACGCGCATGCGCCGTTCCTTCTCAGACACGCCGATCTCGGCCAGCGCGTCTGCCATGCCGGCGCGCGTGCGGCCGACCAGCGAAGGCCTCCGCAAAACGGGTTCGGCCGCCGGAGCGGCCATCGGGGAAACGGACACGGACATCGGAAACTCTGCTCGGATCGGCGCCCATGGCGCCCGTCGATGGCAGCGCCATAGCATATCCGGCGCTCAAAGCGAAGCGGTTGAAGCTGCAGGCTATTCCTCAGCCCTCATCCTGAGGAGCCATTCCGGGAGGAATGGCGTCTCGAAGGATGTTTCAGGAGGCTGCGCAACCATCTGGATCATCCTTCGAGACGCCGCTGACGCGGCTCCTCAGGATGAGGGCTCGATAGACAGACGACCGCGAAAAACCCGGTGCCTTACTTGCAGGCGTCGTCGGCCTTCTTCAGTACCTGGGCCATGCCGGAGAGCGAGTATTTATCACTAGTTCCGTTGCCGCGCTTCGAGGCCGCCTTGATCTCGAGCCCGGCGCCCTTGCGCATCGCGTCGAGCATGCGCGGCTCCTCGGCCGGGTTCTTCAGCCACATGTTCTTGCCCTTGGCGACAAGCGCGAAACGCTCAGCTCCGATCACCGCCTGATGCTCGACACCTTCCTTGACGTCGAAGTTCATCACGAAGCTGATTTCGTTGCGCACGCCCTCGGCCGGGCGGTTCGAGATGAACAGCAATCCCTCGACATCCCTAAGGTTGGCGGGCATGCGCGTCTCGGCCTTGGACAGCGCGTAGCAGACCTTCGAGCGGCCCTGTTGCGAAGAAAACGCCTGCCATTTGCCGGAGGTCTCCAGCAGCATCGCCTGCCCTTGCCCGGCTGGGGACGCAGGCGCGGCGGCGGCCGGCTTCGGCTTGGCCGGGGCAGCGAGCGCCGGCAGCGCGGTCGCTGCCGCGAGCGCGACCAACAGGCTCAGCGCGCTGGATCGACGGGAAATGGCGGCGGGAGAACGAAAGGACAAGCTGCTCATGGACCGCCATCAGTCACGAAAAATCTTAACACCGCGTTTACCACATCCGACCGGTCGTGGTTGCGCGGTGCAGGCGGCATAGAGTGTCACGATCCTGGCGAAAATACGAATGACGCCGACCTAAGCGGCAGTTCCGTGGAGCAGGCCGTCGTGGCAGGATTTGGCGTACGATCCGGCTTGAAGGAAACGCGATGAAGGCCTTGATCTGCGACCATTACGGCCCACCCGACGAATTGAACCTAAGCGATCTGCCGGACCCCCAACCGGGACCAGGCGAAGTGGTGGTCTCGGTGACGGCGGCTGCCCTCAACTTCTTCGACACGCTGATCATCCAGGGGCGCTACCAGACGAAGCCGGCCTTTCCCTTCTCGCCCTGCGCCGAATGCGCCGGCACCATCGCCGCGATCGGCGAGGGCGTCAGCGGCTGGAATATCGGGGAACGGGTCGCCGTCTGGCTGGGCTACGGCGCGGCCCGCGAAAAGGTGGTGGTTCCGGCAGAGGCACTGGTGCGCGTGCCAGGGCAGCTCGACGACGCGCAGGCCGCCGGCCTTTTCGTTACCTATGGCACGGCGATGCACGGGCTGATCCAGCGGGCCGGCCTCAAATCCGGCGAGACGCTCGCGATCCTCGGCGCATCCGGCGGCGCGGGGCTTGCCGCCGTCGAGATCGGCGCCCTGCTCGGCGCCCATGTCATCGCCTGCGCCTCCTCCCCCGACAAGCTGGCGCTCGCCCGCGAGCACGGCGCTCAAGCCGAGATCGATTACGGGACAGGCGATCTCCGCGCCGGGTTGAAGTCATTGACCGAGGGGCGCGGCGTCGACGTGCTCTACGACACGGTCGGCGGTGAGCTGGCCGAGCCGGCGTTACGGTCCATGGCCTGGGGAGGGCGCTATCTGGTCGTCGGGTTCGCCGGCGGCGAGATCCCGAAAATACCGCTCAACCTGCTTCTGTTGAAGGGCTGCGATCTGCGCGGCGTCTTCTGGGGTGACTTCGTCAAGCGCGAACCCGAAATCCATCGCGCCAATATGGACAGGCTGCTGGGCTGGGCGGCGGACGGCAAGATACGCGCCCATGTCCACGCCGCGGTCCCGGTCGAGCGCTGGAGCGAAGCTTACGCGCTAATCGGCGACCGCAAGGCGAAGGGCAAGGTCGTGCTGACCTTCTGAAAGCAGCCTCAGAGGTCCGCCAGCGCCTGCCGGGCCTGCTCGCGATGCTCCGGCTTGATTGAACCCGCCACGGCCGCGATCGCGGCGGCGATGACCGCTGCGTCGTCGGTAAAGCCGATCAGCGGCAGGAAGTCGGGAATCGCATCGATCGGCAGCACGAAATAGCCGAGCGCCGCCAGCAGCGTCAGCCGCACGCGGCGCGGGGTCTGCGGATCGCGCGTGCAGAACCATGCCGCCAGCAAATCCTCTGTGAAGGGAATGCGCTTGGCCACGCGCTTCAGCCGGCTCATGAAGTCGGAGCCGAACTTCGCCTCGTCGCGCAGGCTGTCACGGATCGCCGCGATCTCGTCGCGGCTGAAACGGGCGCTGAAACCTGGGCTCATCCCTGTCTGCCTCCTTGGATCGGTGTGGCGCCAATGATCGCTCGACCCCTCGAAACGCGCCATGTCGAAAGATGGCCCCGACGCAAAGCTGCACAAGAGGCTCGGCCGAAAACCCGCTTTGCGGCGGGTTGCGCGCCCTCTAAACCGGAGTTCAGCCCGGACAATCCAGGAAACGCGTCATGAAACTCGATTCGTCGCTCGCCGCCATCGTGACCGGTGGCGCCTCCGGACTCGGCGAGGCGACGGCTCGCATGCTGGCCGGCCAGGGCGTCAAGGTCGCGTTATTCGATCTGAATGCCGAGCGGGGGAAAGCCGTGGCTGGCGAGATCGGTGGCTTGTTCTGCCCTTGCGATGTCACCAGCGAGACGTCCGTCGATGAGGCCCTAGCGAAAGCGCGGGACGCTCATGGCGTCGCCCGGATCGTCGTGAATTGCGCCGGCATCGCGCCCGGCCGCCGCGTCGTCTCGAAAAAGCGCGAGACGGGCGAATTGATCGCGCACGACCTGGCGACCTTCGAGAAAGCCGTCGCGATCAACCTCGTCGGCACCTTCCGCGTCATCGCCAAGGCGGCGGCCGCGATGGCCGCGCTCGATCCGGTGACGCCGGACGGCGGGCGCGGCGTCATCGTCTGCACGGCCTCGGTCGCGGCGCAGGATGGCCAGATCGGCCAGGCCGCCTATGCCGCATCGAAGGCGGGCGTCGCCGGCATGACGCTGCCGATCGCGCGCGACCTTGCTTCGTTCGGCATCCGGATCGTCACGATCATGCCGGGCCTGTTCGAGACGCCGATGTTCGCCGGGCTGCCCGACGAAGCGAAGGCCTCGCTGGCCGTCTCGGTGCCGCACCCGTCCCGCCTCGGCAAGCCTGAGGAATACGCCGCGCTCGCCCGCAGCATCATCGAGAACGACATGCTGAACGGCACCTCGATCCGCCTCGACGGCGCCTTGAGGATGGCCGCGAAGTAAGCCGGCGGAGCCGGTCCTACTCCTCGGTTTTCGCCGGCTTGATCTCGTGCTTCAGGATCAACGGCGTCTGCGACAGCGCAAAGATCATGGTCAGCGGCATCACGCCCCAGACCTTGAAGGCGACCCAGAAATCCTGGGTCTGCGTGCGCCAGACCACCTCGTTCAGCACCGCCAGAACGAAGAAGAACAGCCCCCAGCGCAAGGTCAGCTTGCGCCAGCCCTCCTCGTCGAGCTGCAGCACGGTCTCCAGCACCAGCGAGAGCAGCGAGCGCCCGAAGAACAGCCCGCCCAGCAGCACGCAGCCGAACAGCGCGTTGACGATGGTCGGCTTGACCTTGATGAAGAAGGCGTCGTCCAGCGCCAACGTCAGCCCGCCGAACACCGTCACGACGACCGCGTTCACCATCGCCATGCGCGGCAGATAGCCCATCAGAATGCGCGACAATGCCAGCGCGATCAGCGATGCGGCGATGAAAATGCCCGTCGCGACGAAGATGCGCCGGTCCTCGGTGACGTGGAACACCCGGTCGCCATAGGCATTGGCGAAAAAGAAGATCGCCAGCGGTCCGAATTCGAGCGCGAGCTTGAGCAACGGGCTGACCGCCCTGCCCTTGCCGATCCCGCCCTTGGCCGCCTCGACCGCAACGGCCTGTGTCTCACTTGCGCCGTCGCTCACGCCGCTTCTCCCGAATGTGCGTCCATGCCGGCCACCGCGCGGGCGAAATCGCGCGCCGAGAACGGCTCCAGATCCTCGACGCCCTCGCCGACGCCGATAAAATGCACCGGAAGCCCGAACTGCGCCGCCAGCGCCACCAGAATGCCGCCGCGCGCCGTGCCGTCGAGCTTGGTCATCACCAGACCCGTGACGCCCGCCGTGCTGCGGAAAGCCTCAACCTGACTGATCGCGTTCTGGCCGACTGTGGCGTCGAGCACGAGCAGCGCCGCATGGGGCGCGGCCGCATCCTGCTTGCGGATGACCCGCACCACCTTGGCGAGCTCGTCCATCAGCCCCTGCTTGTTCTGCAAGCGCCCGGCGGTGTCGACCAGAAGCACGTCGGTGCCGTTGGCTTTGGCTTTCTGCAACGCCTCGAAGGCGAGCCCGGACGCATCCGCGCCCTGCTGGCCGAAGACGACCTCGGCCCCGGTGCGCTCGCCCCAGACACGCAACTGCTCGATCGCCGCGGCGCGGAAGGTGTCGCCGGCCGCCAGCATCACCGACTTGCCCTCGGCCCGGAACTTCGCGGCGAGCTTGCCGATCGTGGTGGTCTTGCCTGAGCCATTGACACCGACCATCAGGACGACGAACGGCTTTTTCGTGGCGTCGATCGCCAGCGGACGGGCGACCGGCGTCAGGATCGCTTCCACCTCCCGCGCCAGGATCGTCCGAACCTCGGTGGGGTCGATCTGCTTGTCGTAGCGGCCTTCGCCGACCGCCTTGGCGATTCGCGCAGAGGTCGCGAGCCCGAGATCGGCCTGGATCAGGATGTCTTCGAGGTCCTCGAGCGTGCCGGCGTCGAGCTTGCGCTTGGTGAAGAGCTCGGTGATTCCCGTCGTCAGAGCCGAGGAGGTGCGCGACAGCCCCTCCGTCAGCCGGCGCCACCAACTCCGCTTCGGTTCGCCGGCCGCCTCGGAAACCGGGATCGGGGCGATGGTGGAAACCGGAACGATCTCGGCAAGGCTCGGAGCAGCGACCGGGACCGGATCACTCCCCGCTACCTCTGAGGGCTGCGCCAAATCGGAGGTTTGGACGGGTTCGGCAGCCGGAATGTCGACCGGAATACCCAGAGCCAAAGCCGCGTCGAGAAATTCCGCCTGCGCCTCGTCGAGCGGCGTGGAAGCAGTCTCGGCTTCCGGCTGGGGCTTCTCCGGTTCGTCCTCAAGCCCGAACAGCTTTGAAAAGAAGCCGCGCTTTTTCGGTTCGGTCTCGCTCATCGCAACCCTGGCATCGTCGTATCTGCGCCCATTTTTATCTCGCCCGGCCGTTCCGGTCGCACGGAAAGCGCGCTATCGCCATGACATGGTGCAGCCGGACCGACCAGACAATTCGCAAGCCGTGGATCACGCGAAAGCGCAAGGGCAGGTCGAAGCCGAGCCGCCGCTGCCGCTGCTTTATCGCGACGCCATGATCCTGGTCATCGACAAGCCGGCAGGCTTGCCCGTTCATCGCGGCCCGCAGGCCAAGCGCCGCGTCATCCCGGTTCTCACCGACCATCTCGACGCGCTGCGCTTCGGGCTGCCGCGACGGCCGGAAGCGGCGCACCGGCTCGACAAGGACACCTCCGGCTGCCTCGTGCTCGGCCGGCATCCCCGCGCGATGGCCGATCTCAACCAGATGTTTCGTGATGGCAAGATCGGCAAGACCTACTGGGCGATCGTAAAAGGCGAGCCTGCCGACGACGAAGGTTTGATCGACCTGGCGCTGGCCCGCCGATCGCCCGATCTCGGCTGGTGGATGAAGGTCGATCCCGCCGGCCTGCCCTCGCAGACGCGCTATACCGTCCTCGGCCGCGGCCATCTGGGCGATGCGCCCATCGCCTGGCTTGCGATGGAGCCGCTGACAGGCCGCACGCATCAGTTACGCGTCCACTGTCAGGCAAGCGGTTGGCCGATGCTGGGAGACGAGATCTATGGCGATGCCCCCCGTGAGGGCGGGCCGGGCCTGCACTTGCACGCCCGCGCCATCAGCGTTCCGCTTTACAAGAAGCGCGACCCTATCGTCGTCGAGGCGCCTGCGCCGGAGCATATGTTGGCCGCATTGCGCGCCTGCGGCTGGAGCGGTTGATGCCGCTGCTCAGCTCGCCAGCGCATCCACGGCGCGCGCCAGCCTGACGTCGAGTTCGGTCAGCCCGCCGGCATCGTGCGTCGCCAGCGTCACGGTCACCGTCCGGTAGACGTTCGACCATTCGGGGTGATGGTTCATCGTCTCGGCTAGGAGCGCGACCCGCGTCATCCAGCCGAACGCCTCGCTGAAATCGCGGAAGAGGAAGCGCTTGGTGATGGCTTCGCGCCCCTCCGCCGGCTTCCAGCCCGTCAAGGTCGCGAGCGCCTCGGCCCGTGCTTCGGGCGAAAGGCGCTTGGGCCGAATCATCGCCGCATCTCGCGCGGCAGGCGGTTGGGATAGGCCGGCCCGAGCGGATAGGCGGCCTCCAGCACATAAGGCCCGCCGCCGATCGAATCGCGCGACGACATCAGCGCGACACGCCGGGCCGTGAACACGATCGGGTGCACGATCGGGTGCAGGCTCAGATGATGCGCGACCTCGGCCGGCGCGGTGTCTCGCAGCCGGGCGAGCGTAACATGCGGCACGAATTTGCGCCCTTCCGCCGGCAAGCCGATCTTGCGCATCTGGCGCTCGATGTCGCCCTGCAGATCGGACAGGACCTTGCTCGGCTGCACGCGGGCGAAGACTGCGCGCGGCTTGTCGCCGCCGAAGCTGCCTAGCGCATCGAGCGCGACATCGAACGGGTAGGCCGTGATGTCGGCCAGCATCTGGTCGACATCGTTGGCCATCCGCCGGTCGACATCGCCGAGAAAGCGTAGCGTGACGTGATAGTCCGGCGCCTCGATCCAGCGCGCGCCCGATAATCCGCCACGATGCAGCGTCAGTCGCGCTGCGACGTCGGCGGGAATTTCCAGAGCGATGAACAGCCTCGGCATGACCATGATTCCTGCCAAGCCAATGTGACTCTGGCGAGACGGTAAGCGCCAAGCCCGCTCAAGGGAACCGCTTTTGCCCTCACGCGCGTCATGCTCGGGCCAGACCTAAGCATCTCGTGCCGGAAGCGGCTCCAGCACCCCTCAGGCGAGAGTTTCTCGGGCCGAAGCAAAGCTTCGCCCGAGAATGACCGCCGCCGTTACGGGCAGGGATTGCCCACCAGCTGATGCACGGCGTCGATCTGCGCCACGACATCCGGCGAAAGCTTGACGTCGATCGAGGCGATGTCGGTCCTGAGCTGTTCCATCGAGGTCGCGCCGATGATGTTCGACGTGACGAAGGATCGGCCGTTGACGAAAGCCAGCGCCATCTGTGCCGGGTCGAGCCCCGCTTCGCGCGCCACTGCGATGTAGCGCTTGATCGCATCTTCAGTGCCGGCCGTCTGGTAGCGCTGGCCCCGGTCGAACAGCGTGGTACGGGCGCCGGCCGGGCGCGCGCCATCCAGATATTTCCCCGTGAGGAAACCTTGCGCCAGCGGCGAATAGGCCAGCAGACCGACATTCTCATGCAGCGCGACCTCGGCCAGCGCTGTCTCGAAAGTGCGGTTGAGCAGGCTGTAGGTGTTCTGGATCGATTGCACGCGCGGCGTGCCGCGGGCCTCCGAATCGGTGACGAAGCGCATCGTGCCCCAGGCGCTTTCGTTGGAGAGGCCGAGATGGCGGATCTTCCCGGCCTTCACCAGCTCCCCAAAGGCGTCGAGCTGCTCAGGGATCGAGGTCTCGTCGTCCGCGGGCTGATAGGCCGCCGCATCGAAGCGCGTGGGGTTGGAACCCCAAGGCATCGGTCGTTCCGGGAAATGCAGCTGGTACAGGTCGATATAGTCGGTCTGGAGCCGCTTCAGGCTCTTTTCGACCGCCTCATGAATCTGCTTGCGGGTCACCCGTGTCGGGCTCTTGTCGTCGCGGAACCAGGTGTTGCCGCCGCGACCGCAGACCTTGGACGCCAGGATGATCTTGTCGCGGTTGCCGCGCGCCTTGAACCAGGTCCCGATGATCCGCTCGGTCGAGCCTTGCGTCTCGGGCCGGGGCGGGATCGCGTAGAGCTCGGCGGTGTCGAAGAAATTGATGCCCTGCTCGACGGCATAATCCATCTGGGCGTGGCCTTCGGCCTCGGTGTTCTGCTCACCCCAGGTCATGGTTCCCAGGCAGATGACCGAGACCTGGAGGTCTGTGCGGCCGAGACGGCGATAATCCATGGGAAAGCGACTCCGGAAAGGCCGGCAGGCCGTAGGGCGTTGAGGGAAATCCGCGAAACGCGGATCGGAAGGAGATCAGGGCTTGGCGGGCAGGGTGGCGATGAACCGCTCGACCGTGGGCAGGATGTTACGAACGATGACCTTGACGCCCTCGACCGTGGGATGAAGCCCATCCGCCTGGTTCAGCGCCTTGTCGCCAGCGATGCCCTCCAGAAAGAACGGGTAAAGCACCAGTCCGTATTTCTGCGCAAGCTCCGGATAGATCGCGTCGAAGCGCCGGGTGTATTCGGCGCCGAGATTGCGCGGCGCATACATGCCGGCAAGCATTACCGGAATGTTTCGCTCCTTCAGCCGAGCGATGATCGTCTCCAGCGCCCGGCGCGGCAGGGGCGGGTCGATCCCGCGAAGGGCGTCGTTGGCACCGAGCTCCAGAATCACGCCGTCGGTTCCGTCCGGCACCGACCATTCCACGCGCTCCAGCCCACCCTGGGTGGTATCTCCGGACACGCCCGCATTCACGATTTCGACAGCAAGGCCCTTGTCGCGCAAGGCCTTCTCCAGCACGACCGGAAAGGCCGCGCTGGCCGCCAGATTGTAGCCTGCGGTGAGCGAATCGCCGAGAGCCACGAGCTTCAGCGTCTTTCCAGCTGGTGATGGCATGGGAGTCTGTGCCTGTGAAACCGCGACCGGAAGTACCAGGCACAGCATCGCCAGCCCGAAAATCCGCCGCAGCGATTGGAGAACGGGGCGAGCGCGCCCATATGGCCGCAGACTGCGCGGCGATCCGCCGGCTTTGCGGAGCGGGATCGAAATATCGGTGTGGGTTAGCATGAAGGGTGAAGTCGGGATCATGACGCGATGAATCAAGCGGCCGGCCAAAGCTCTCACTCGGCGATCGAGTTGCGGGATGTCCAACTCAGTCTGGGGCGCGGAGCCGCCCGCGTCCATATCCTCAAGGGCGTCTCGGTGTCGCTAAACGATGGCGAGGCGACCGGCCTCGTCGGCCCATCCGGTTCCGGCAAGTCGACCCTGCTGATGACGATGGCTGGTCTGGAGCGCCCCGATTCCGGGATGGTCAAGGTCGCCGGCCAGGATCTCGGCGCGCTGGACGAGGATGGGCTGGCGATCTTTCGCGGGCGCCATATCGGTATCGTCTTCCAGTCCTTTCATCTCGTGCCCACCATGACGGCGCGCGAGAACGTCGCGCTGCCGCTGGAACTGGCGGGCATCGCGGACGCGCTTTCTCGCGCCGAAGCCGAGCTGCGCAATGTCGGACTCGGCGAGCGCATGGACCATTACCCGGCCCAGCTCTCAGGCGGCGAGCAGCAGCGCGTCGCGATTGCGCGCGCCGTCGCGCCCGACCCGGCGATCCTGGTCGCCGACGAGCCCACCGGCAATCTCGACGAGGCGACCGGCCGCTCCATCGTCGACCTGATCTTCGCGCTGAAGCGCGAGCGCGGCGCCACCCTCGTCCTGGTCACCCATGATCTGGCGCTGGCGGCGCTCTGCGAGCGGACGGTCAGGCTGCGCTCAGGCGTGATCGAGACCGAAGACGCCGACGCGGTTGTTTGACATGCACGCTCCGATCAAGCCCGCTGGCCGCCCTGCCGACCGAGCCGCGAGTCTGGCACTTCCTTTCCGACTGGCCGTTCGCGATTTGCGCGCCGGCCTGCGCGGCTTCGGCGTGTTCATCGCCTGCCTGGCGCTCGGCGTCATGACCATCGCCGCCGTCGCCTCCGCCTCGCGCGGCCTGACCGAGGGGCTCGCGCGGGAGGGCCGGCGGATCCTCGGTGGCGATGCCAGCTTCAGCCTGATCCAGCGCGAGGCGACGCCGCCCGAGCTGGCCTTTCTCGCCGGGCGCGGCGCGGTCTCCGCCATCGCGACGCTGCGCGCCATGGCCAATGCCGGCGAAAAGGGCACGGCGCTGGTCGAGATCAAGGCGGTCGACGGCAGCTATCCGAGCATCGGCACGCTCGAAACCGACCCGCAGCAGCCGCTGCCCGGCCTTCTCGAACTCCGAGACGGCGCCTATGGCGCAGTCGCGGACCCGATCCTGTTCGGCCGCCTCGGCCTCAAGGCAGGCGACACCGTCGCGGTCGGCAGCACCACCCTGCGCCTGAACGCCAACCTCGTTTCGGAGCCCGACAAGATCGCAGCCGGCGTCGGTTTCGGCCCGCGTCTTTTGGTCTCGCAGGATGCCCTGCGTGCCACCGGCCTGATCCAGCCCGGCAGCCTCGTGCGCTGGACCTACCGGATCGCCTTGCCCGCGACGGCGTCCAGTGACGGCGATCTCAAGCGTCTTCTTGCCGACGCCGCGACGCAGCAGCCCGAGGCCGGCTGGGAAATCCGCTCGCGCGACAATGCCGCGCCGAGCTTCCAGCGCAATCTCGAGCGCTTCACCCAATTTCTGACGCTGGTGGGGCTGACCTCGCTACTCGTCGGCGGTGTCGGCGTCGCCAATGCGGTGCGCCGCTTCGTTGCCGCCAAGAAGCTCGACTTCGCCACCATGAAGGCCGTCGGTGCGACCGGCGGTCGCGTGGTCGCGATCCACCTGACCGAGGTCATGCTCGTCGCCGCGATCGGCACGGCGATCGGCCTCGTGCTCGGCGCTGCCGCTCCTTTCGCGCTCGGCGCCCTGCTGCAGAGCATCCTGCCCGTCCCGTTCGAGCCCACATTAGCGCCGGCGGAACTCGCCATCGCCGCGCTCTACGGCCTGTTGACGGCGTTGGTCTTCGCGATCCTCCCGCTCGGACGCGCCCATGACGTGCCGGTCTCGGCCCTTTTTCGCGACCAGATCGAGCCCGATCCGCGCCGCCCGCGCCTGATCTACCTCGTGATTTGCATTCTGGCGCTTGCCGGCCTGATCGGCGTCGCGCTCGGCTTCGCCTATGACCGGCGCATTGCGCTGATCTACATCGGCGCGATGCTGTGCGTCTTCGTGCTGCTGCGCGTCGTCTCGCAGGGGCTGATGGCTCTGGCCCGCCATCTGCCCCGCCCGCGCCGCCCGGCCTTGCGGATGGCGCTCGCCAACAGCCACCGGCCCGGCGCCCTGACGCCTTCGCTCGTGCTGTCGGTCGGTCTCGGCGTCTCGCTGCTGACGGCGCTGTCCTTCATCGACGTCAGCCTGACCCGCCAGCTTACTGGCGCATTGCCGGCCAAGGCGCCCGGCTTCTTCTTCCTCGACATCCCCAGCCGCGATTCCGCGCGCTTCGACGCCTTTCTGGCGCAGGAGCGGCCCGGCGCCGCCGTGGAGCGCGTGCCGATGATGCGCGGCCGCATTCTGCGCGTGAACGAAACGCGCGCCGAGGACATCAAGGCGAGCGAGCAATCCTCCTGGGTGCTCGACGGCGACCGCGGCATCACCTATGCCGCAGCCGTTCCGCAGGGGTCGCGCATCACGGCGGGCGAGTGGTGGCCGGCCGACTACAGGGGCGAGCCGCTGGTGTCCTTCGACGCGCAAAATGCCGAAGGCATCGGGCTGAAGATCGGCGACCGGCTGACCGTCAACGTGCTCGGCCGCACGATCACCGCCCGCGTCGCCAATCTGCGCACCATCGACTGGCGCTCCTTCGGCATCAATTTCGTGATGGTGTTCTCGCCCAACACCTTCGCCGGCGCCCCCCATACCGACCTCGCCACCGTCACCGCCTCGGCCGATGGCGCTGGCTCGACCGATGCCGTGCTGATGCGCCGGCTTGCCACCGATTTCCCGGCCGTCACCGCCGTGCGGGTCAAGGACGCACTGGAGGCCGTGAACACCATTGTCCAGCAGCTCGCCACCGCGATCCGGGGCGCATCGGGCCTCGCCATCGCAGCGAGCCTGCTCGTGCTGGGCGGCGCTCTCGCCGCCGGGCAGAGGGCGCGGCTCTATGACGCGATGATCCTGAAAACGCTTGGCGCGACCCGCCGCTTCATACTTTCGTCGTACGCCCTTGAATATGCCGCCATCGGGTTCGTCGCGGCGCTGTTCGGCGTTCTCGCGGGTACCGCGACAGGCTGGGGCGTCGTCACGCAAGTGATGCGGATCGATTTCGTCAGTGATCCGACAGGTGCTCTACTGGCGGCGACTGCTGCGATCGGCATCACCGTCCTGTTTGGGCTGGTCGGCACGCTAAGAATACTGTCGAAAGCGCCAGCTTCTCATCTCAGGAATTTATGATGACTGTCTTGGACTTCCCCTAGATAGACATTAAAATCCTGTAATTCTGCATGGCTCGGACTCCGCGTTTCTATGCCGGCCTCGGCCTTAACCATGCAGCGCTCTTGTAACGGCGTGGAAAGCGCCTCATATTCCCCTCATCGCGTTGATCAAGCGCGAGGATGGCCGGCGCCTGCGCGCTGGTCGTCGTCCGAAACAACGTCAGGGGAAACTCGCTCGATGAGCAACTTCGACCGCAATGCTCCAGTCTGGGGTGCCGGCCGCGCACAGCAGACCAGCGCCGTCGAGATGGATCAGGGCCTGCGCTCGTTCATGCTCGGCGTCTACAACAACATGGCGATCGGCCTGGGCATCACCGGCCTCGCCGCGATGGCCATTTCGATGATGGCCATCGCCGGCTACACGCCGGACGGCAAGATCACCGGCCTGACCGCGCTTGGCCAGGCGATCTATCTCAGCCCGCTCAAGTGGGTGGTGATGCTGGCGCCGCTCGCCTTCATCATGCTCTTCTCGTTCAAGGCCGAAAGCATGAGCGCCTCCTCGGCGCGCGCCATGTTCTTCGCCTTCGCGGCGGTGATGGGCGTTTCGATGTCGTCAATCCTGGTCGTCTTCACCGGCGCCTCGGTCACGCGCGTGTTCTTCATCACGGCCGCCGCCTTCGGCGCGCTCAGCCTCGCCGGCTATACGACGAAGAAGTCGCTCTCGGGCATGGGCTCGTTCCTGATCATGGGCCTGATCGGCCTCGTGATCGCCTCGGTGGTGAACATCTTCCTGGCGTCGAGCGCTTTGTCCTTCGCCATCTCGGTGATCGGCGTTCTGGTCTTCGCTGGCCTCACCGCCTGGGACACCCAGCGCCTAAAGGAGATGTATCTCTCCTCGGATCTGGATGCGCAATCGGCTGCGAAGCTCTCGGTGAACGGCGCGCTGTCGCTCTACCTGAACTTCATCAACATGTTCCAGATGCTGATCAGCCTCTTCGGCGACCGTCGCTGAGCCTTACGCGTAGCGGGCATCAAGCCCTGGATTGCGAGCCCCGGCCTCACGGCCGGGGCTTTTCTTTTGGCACGGACGTTGCGAAACCTCGGGCATGATGCCTCCTTCGATCCGCCCGGCCGTGCCGGCCGATATCCCTGCCATCGCCGCGATCTACGCCGACGCGGTCATCAACGGCACGGCGTCCTGGGAACTGGACCCACCTGACGAAAGCGAGATGCTGCGCCGCCTCGATGCGATCCTGGCCGGCGGCTATCCCTATCTCGTCGCCGAACGCGAAGGCCTGCTGCTCGGCTATGCCTATGCCAGCGCCTATCGCCCGCGCCCGGCCTATCGCAGCACGGTCGAAAACTCGATCTATCTTGCTCGGGCCGCTCAAGGGATCGGCCTCGGCAGCCTTCTGCTGCAGGCGCTGATGGAAGACTGCACGCGGCGCGGCTTCCGGCAGATGATCGCGGTGATCGGCGACGGCACCGGCGCCTCGGTCGGGTCGCGCCGCCTRCATGAGCGGGCTGGCTTCCGCCTGGTCGGTGTCGCCGAGAAGGTCGGCTTCAAGCACGGCCGCTGGCTCGACCAGATGCTGATGCAAAAGGAGCTGGGCGAAGGCGACCGCAGTCCTCCCGCCCTTTGATGAACGCTGCCCTCGTCATTGCGAGCGCAGCGAAGCAATCCAGGAGGACCGGGTTGGACGCTTCAACCCAGTCCTCCTGGATTGCTTCGTCGCTGCGCTTCTCGCAATGACGATCGGCGCCATTCAACCGACGACGCTGAGCTGCTTGTCGAGCACCTTGAGAACGCGCGAAAGCTCCGGCCCTCGTTTCATGATCAGGCCGGTCGCCGCGACCACCGAATAAGCGCCCTGCTTTCGCGCCAGCGCCGGGTCCTTGACGATACGATAGAGCGGCATTTCCGATGAGCGTCGAAACACCGAAAACTGCGCCTTGTCCTTCAGGAAATCGATCGCGTAGTCCCGCCACTCCCCGGCCGCGACCATGCGGCCGTAGAGATTGAGCAGTTCCGAAAGCTCGCGCCGGTCGAAAGTGACCGCCGTAGTCCTGGCCGGGGACGGGAACGTCAGAACCGAGCCGGCCGGCTGCGATGGCGGGAAATCGCTTTCGCTCATGAAGCCTCCTTGATGAGCCGGCTGGAATGATGCGCCTGCGAAGTTCCGCTGGCAAGGCATGGCTCCAGCTGGCTCCGGCAAGGCATGGCGCCAACAAGAAATGGAGCGAGCCGAAATCCGGCCCGCTCGCGCGTTCGTCAGCGACGCCCTATTTCCGCCCCGAACAAGCCAAGGGTCCGCCCGATTGCAGCGCTCAACTGCGCATGTTGCCTCGACGGCCCGGCTCTGCCGAACCCCGGTTTGTCAGCCCCCCAGCCCCCCGGTGTTCCGGAGGAGCCGGGTCATCGAAGTCGAGGCCAACTCACGGCTGGCATTGCGCCGGCCGTTTCTTTTTCAAACCCGCACTTCAGCGTGCCTGAGCGTGGTACTCGACGTTTGGCCGCATATCGACCGCCGAAGCCATGCGGTTTGACATGTTGTAGAATGCGGCGACCGCAGCGATGTCCCACAGGTCGCGCTCGGCAAAGCCGGCACCACGCAGCGCCTCGCGATCCGCCTCTCCAATCAGATGCGGCGTCTCGGTCAGCTTCACCGCGAAATCCAGCATCGCACGGTGGCGCGGCGAGAGGTCCGCCGCGCGGTAGTTCATCACCAGCAACTCGCCCAGCACCGGATCGCCGGAAAGCTGGCGCACCGCTGCTCCATGCGCGGTGAGGCAGTAATAGCAGCGGTTCTCGCTCGAGACCGCGACCGCGATCATCTCCCGCTCCAGCTTTGACAGGCCGGACGGCGCCAGCATCAGGTCATTGTAAAACCCGGCGAAGGCGCTGAGCTTGGCATCGTCATGGGCGTAGGCCGCCAGCACGTTCGGCACGAAACCAAGCTTTTCATCGCATTTGGCGAAATAGGCCTGGTTCGTCTCCGAGAGCACTCCGGGCGGAAGATCGAGCGCCATCACCGTTGGCGGCGAATCCTGTCGGGCCGGCTCTTCGCCCACCTTAGGTTTGTCATGCTTCGTGGCCATGGTCGCTCCTGTCGCCTCGTTGAGGCGGCGCTTTCGCCGCTTTCCGGGGCAAGGCAAAGTTGAAAGGCCGCGCAGCCTATGTCATCGCTGCGGCAAAACAACGGGGTGGATCATGGGCAAGCGGGTTACGAATGCGACCGCCGCGGCGGTGGCAGCCATCGAAAGCGCTGCGTCTGGGCTGCCCGGCGCCATGCCCTCCGAATTTCCGCGGCTGCTCTTCGGCCGCTCTGTCGCCGAGGATCTGGAAGCGCTGCCGCCCGAATTGCTCGCCCATGCCGCGATCGAGGCCTTCGCGCATCTGGCCCAGCCGCGAAAGGCCGACAGCATCAACCTGCGCTTCCGCGACGATGCATATGACGAGGCCGGCCAGCAGCGCCAGATCACGATCCTCGAAGTGGTCAACGACAACAAGGCGTTCCTGCTCGATTCGACGCTCGCCGAGTTGCAGGATCAGGGCTTCGACCCGCGCCTGGTCGCGCACCCGATATTGGCCGTGGCGCGCGATCCCGAAGGCGCGTTTCTCTCGCTGGCCGGAGAAGCCGCAGGCCGCGCGCCAGAGGGCACCCGTCGCGAAAGCCTGATCCATATCCATCTCGACCGGATCGATTCGGCGGAGGCCCGCGAGAAACTGCAGCTCGGCCTGGAACGCGTCTATGCCGATGTCGGGCTGGCCGTCGACGATTGGGCGGCGATGCGCGGCCGCATCACCGAGGTGATCCAGGCCTATCGCGGCAACCCGCCGCCGCTGCCGGAAGACGAGATCACCGAGGCCCTGCAGTTCCTCGAATGGATCGCCGGCGACAACTTCACCCTGCTCGGCGTGCGCGCCTACCGCTTCCCGGGCGGAGACGTCGCCGCCGATCCGATCGAAGGTTCGGGCCTCGGCATTCTGCGCGACCCTTCCGTCAAGGTTTTGCGCCGCGGCCGCGAACTCGTCACCACCACGCCCGAGATCCGCGCCTTCCTGGCCAAGCCGCAGGCGCTCATTATCACCAAGGCCAACGTCAAGAGCCGCGTCCACCGGCGCGTCCATCTCGACTATGTCGGCGTCAAGCTGTTCACAGCGGACGGGCGGCTCGACGGTGAATTGCGCATCGTCGGCCTGCTGACCTCCAACGCCTATACCGGCTCGGCCCGCTCGATTCCCTATCTGCGCCTCAAGGTCGCCCGCGTCGCCAAGAACATCGGCTTCGACCCTGCGAGCTATTCCGGTCGCGCCTTGTTGAACGTGCTCGACGCCTATCCGCGTGACGAACTCTTCCAGATCGACGTCCCGACGCTGGAGCAGTTCGCGCTCGACATCCTGCAGCTGACCGAGCGGCCGCGCATCCGGGCGCTGCCGCGCGTCGACGAGTTCGACCGCTTCGTCTCGATCCTCGTCTTCATCCCGAAGGACCGCTACGACACCAATGTCCGGCTGCGGGTCGGCGAATTTCTGGCGCGGATCTACAATGGCCGCATCTCGGCGGCCTATCCGGCCTATCCCGAAGGCCCGCTCTCGCGCACTCACTACATCATCGGCCGCGACGAGGGCAAAACCCCGCAGATCGACCGCGCAACGCTCGAATCCGGCATCGCAGCCATCGTCCGCACCTGGAGCGACGGGCTGAAGGACTCGCTCGACCGCGAAAAGGCCGGCCCCGCCGCCCGTGCTCTAGCGGAACGCTACGCGGCTGCCTTCGGCGCAGCCTATCGCGAGCGGTTCTCGGCGACCGACGCGCTGGTCGATATCGACATGCTCCAGCAGCTCTCGGGCGAGCGCACCCGCGCGGTCAATCTCTACCGCCGCGAGGGCGATCCGGCGACGCGCGCCAACCTCAAGGTGTTCTCGCGCGGCGCGCCGATCTCGTTGTCGGCCCGCGTGCCGCTGCTCGAGAACATGGGCTTCCGCGTCGTCAATGAGCGCACCTACAACGTCTCGCCCCAGAATGGCGCAGGCGCAGGCGAGACGGTTCGCGTCTGGCTGCATGACATGACGCTCGAGCGCGCCGACGATGGCGAGATCGACATCGCCCATCTCGACCCGACGATCGAGGCGGCGCTGATGGCGCAGTTCCGGGGCCTGGCCGAATCCGACCGCTTCGACCAGCTCGTCCTGGCCGCCGGGCTCGCCTGGCGGGAAGCCGCGCTGCTGCGCGCTTTCGGGCGCTATCTGCGCCAGGTCGGCGCGCCCTATGCGCAAGGCTACATCGCCGACGCGCTGACCCGGCACCCCGCGATCGCCTCGGGCCTGCTGGCTTACTTCGTCGCGAAATTCGACCCGCGCCTCGCCACCGGTGAGCGCGAGAAGGCCATGGCCTCCGCCCGCGCCGGCATCGAGGAAGCGCTCGACAGTGTCACCAGCCTCGACGAGGACCGCATCCTGCGCCGCCTCGTCAATCTGGTCGATGCGGCGCTGCGGACGAACTTCTTCCAGACCGGGCCGGACGGCCATCCGCGCCAGACCATCACCTTCAAATTCGACTGCGCCAAGGTCGACGGTCTGCCGCTGCCGCGCCCGCTCTACGAGATCTTCGTCTATTCGCCGCGCGTCGAGGGCATCCATCTGCGCTTCGGCAAGGTCGCGCGCGGCGGCCTGCGCTGGTCCGACCGGCCGCAGGATTTCCGCACCGAGGTGCTCGGCCTCGTCAAGGCGCAGCAGGTCAAGAACGCCGTCATCGTCCCGGTCGGCGCCAAGGGCGGATTCGTGCCCAAGCAGCTGCCGCCGGCGTCGGACCGCGCCGCCTGGCTGGCGGAAGGCACCGAGAGCTACCGCATCTTCGTGCGCAACCTGCTCGAACTCACCGACAATCTCGACGGCGAGACGCTGGTGCCGCCACCCGACACGGTGCGCCATGACGGGGACGACCCTTATCTAGTGGTCGCCGCCGACAAGGGCACGGCGACCTTCTCCGACACCGCAAACGCGATCTCGCTGGAAAAGCACCACTGGCTGGGAGACGCTTTCGCGTCGGGCGGTTCGCAGGGCTACGACCACAAGGGCATGGGCATCACGGCGCGCGGCGCCTGGGAGGCAGTCAAGCGCCATTTCCGCGAGGTCGATGTCGATATCCAGACGACGCCGTTCACCGTGGCCGGCGTCGGCGACATGTCCGGCGACGTTTTCGGCAACGGCATGCTGCTTTCGCCCGAGATCAAGCTGGTTGCGGCCTTCGATCACCGCGATATCTTTCTCGACCCGGATCCGGATACCGCAAGCGCGCTGGCCGAGCGCCAGCGCCTCTTCGCCCTGCCGCGCTCCTCTTGGGCTGATTACGACAAGTCGCTGATTTCGAAGGGCGGCGGCATCTTCTCGCGGCAGGCCAAGAGCATCCCTCTCTCCCCCGAAATCCGGACGCTTCTCGATCTCGACAAGCCCGAAGTCTCGCCGCCCGAGCTGATGACCGCGATCCTGAAGGCCCGCGTCGATCTGCTCTGGTTCGGCGGCATCGGCACCTATATCCGCGCCACCGATGAAAGCGACGCCCAGGTCGGCGACCGCGCCAACGACGCGATCCGCATCACCGGGACCGACCTGCGGGCGCGCGTGATCGGCGAGGGCGCCAATCTCGGCGTCACACAGCGCGGCCGCATCGAGGCGGCGCAGAAAGGCGTCAAGCTCAACACCGACGCGATCGACAACTCCGCCGGCGTCAACACCTCCGACGTCGAGGTCAACATCAAGATCGCGCTCGCGGTACCGGTGAAGGACGGCCGGCTCTCCGAGGACGACCGCAACACCCTGCTGGCGTCGATGACCGACGAGGTCGGGCTGCTGGTCCTGCGCAACAACTACCTGCAGACGCTGGCGCTTTCGCTGACCGAGGCACAGGGGCTCGCCGCAACGCCGGGCCTGCGCTTCCTGATGCAGACACTGGAGCGCCAGGGCCGGCTCGACCGCACGGTCGAATTCCTGCCGAGCGACGCCATACTGCTGGAGCGTGAGAAGCGCGGCGAGGGCCTGACTCGGCCGGAGCTTTCGGTGCTGCTGGCCTATGCCAAGCTCGCTCTGCATGACGGCCTGCTCGAATCGAGCGTGCCAGACGACCCCTATCTGGCCACCGAACTGGTCCGGTATTTCCCCAAAGCGCTGCGCGAGGCTTATCCCGACGCCATCGCCAGCCATCGCCTGCGCCGCGAAATCGTCGCGACGCAGCTCGCCAACGCGCTGATCAACCGGGGCGGTCCCGCGCTCGTGCCAGTGTTGTCTGCGTTGACGCGCTCGGAGGTTCCTGAAATTGCGGCGGCCTACGCCATCGCTCGCGACTCCTTCGACTTGATCGCCCTCAACGGCGAAATCGACGCGCTCGATGCAAAGATCCCCGGCAAAACACAGCTTGGACTTTATGCAGCAGCGCAACAGCTCGTCATCGATCGCATGGGCTGGCTGCTGCGCCGCGGCGTTGCCAAGCCCGGCACCATCGAGGCGACGATCGCACGCTACGCCAAAGGCGTCACCGAGCTTGCCGGAACGCTCGATACGATCCTGCCGGAGGCCGCAGCGCAGGCCCGGCTCGCCCGCATCGCGGTGTTGACGGCCGATGGCGTGCCGGACGCTCTCGCCACCCGCGTCGCCAGCCTGCCGACCCTGGCGGAGGCGACGGACATCGTCGATATCGCCGAGCGAAGCGAGCGCGGCGATGTCGCCCGCATTCATTTCGGCGTCGATGCCTATTTCGGCCTCTCGATGCTGAAAGCGGCGGCGGCGGCCGTGCCTGCGACCGACGATTACGAGCGGCTGGCCCGCGAGCGCGCCGTCGAGACGCTGGACGACGCCCATGCCCATCTGACCCAGGAGATCGCGGGGCAGGCCCAGACCAGTGAAGGCGGGGCGCTGGAAAGCTGGACCGCCGCGCGCAACACCGACGCCGAGCGGACCCGCAGCACGGTCAATGCGATCACCAGCTCGGGTCTGACGCTGGCGAAACTGATGGTGGCAGCCGGCATGCTCGCCGAACTGCCGCGCAAGAACTGAGGAACGACGATGCCCGATCTGGCCGAGACGACCACCCGCATCGACCCGAAACTGCTCGAAATCTTGGTTTGTCCGCTGACCAAGGCGACGCTGGAATACGATGCCGCGCACCAGGAGCTGATCAGCCGGGCCGCCAAGCTCGCCTATCCGATCCGCGACGGCATCCCGATCATGCTACCGGAAGAGGCGCGACAGCTGGAAGGGTGAGGGCAGTCGTCGGAGCCGAAGCGGCGACGGCGCGCCTTCAAAGCGCCTCGCCGCGCATCAGCCGTGGCCCTGCCTCACCGATACCGGCCGCCTGGCGGATGAAGAAGCGCTTCAGCCCCGGCAGCCGGTCGACCAGCCCAAGCCCGAGATCGCGCGCCAGCCTTGCCGGCGTTGCATCGTTCGAGAAGGCGCGGTTCATGCCGTCCATGAAGGCGCCCATCGCCACCGTGTCGAAGCGCCGCGCCGTCTGATAGGCTTCCAGCACGTCGAGCGAGCCGGGGTCGAGCCCGAGCCGAGCTGCATCGACGATGACCTCGGCCAAAGCGGCGACGTCCTTCAGGCCGAGATTGAGCCCCTGTCCTGCGATCGGGTGAACCAGATGCGCGGCGTCGCCCAGCAGCGCGAAGCGTTTATCGACGAAGCGCCGCGCCACGCCGAAGCCGAGCGGATGGGCCGAGACTGGACTCTCCAGCGCGATCATGCCGAGTTCGAGCCCGAACCGCGTCTCGATCTCAGCCAGAAGATCGGCGGAGTCGAGCGAGAGCAGCGGCGCGATATTCTCCGACCGCTCGGTCCAGACGATGGAGGAGCGGTGGCCGAGCGAGCCGCCATCGGCAAGCGGCAGGATGGCGAACGGGCCCGAAGGCAGGAAATGCTCTATGGCGCGGCCGTGATGGGGCCGCTCATGCCCGATCGTGGCGACGATGCCCGACTGCTTGTAATCCCAACCGATCCAGCCGATCCCGGCCTGCGCACGCAGCTGCGACCGCGCCCCGTCGGCGGCGACCAGCAGGGCCACGCGGGTGGACGTGCCATCGGTGAGCGAGATATCCACCGCACCATTGCCGGTCGAAAAGCGACGCACCCCGCAGGGCTGAAGCTGAACGCCGGCTTCGCCGCAAGCCGCCTTGAGCGCTCCTAGCAGCGGAGACGCCTCGATCATATGGGCGAAGGGCCGGCCGCGCTCGACCTCCCCGTCGAACGTCAGGAAGACCGGCCGCACCACATCTCCTGTCCGGCTATCCGTGATCGCCATCTCCGTCATCGGCGCGGCGGTCGGCGCCACGGCCTCCCACACGCCGAGCGCGTCGAGCATCGCTCGCGCCGAGGCCGCGATCGCATAGGCGCGGTTATCCGCCTTCGGCTCAGCCGCCAGCGCCGGGTCGACGAGAGCGACCGGCATATCGGCGCCGAGCGCCTGCTTCAGCGCCAGCGCCAGCGCCAGGCCTGCGATCCCGCCGCCCGCGATGACGATGCCGCTTCGATCCGCCCCGCTCATGCCGTTCTCCTCGAACTTTCGACCGCTTGACGACGCCGGCCGCCTCGGTGCTGATGCGGCCGCGCTCGTGCCTTGGCGGTTGACGGGCCTCCACGTCAACCCGACACCCATCCGCAACCCGACTTCAACCCGAACGGCAGGCCATGTCCCCGATCACCGCCTCGCTGACGGCGATTCTCGACCTCGAGCCGCTCGAGCGCAATCTGTTCCGGGGTCGCAGCCCCAAATCGAACTGGCCGCGTGTCTTTGGCGGTCAGGTCATCGCGCAGTCGCTCTATGCTGCCTGCAAGACCGTCGAGGACCGCCTGCCGCATTCGCTGCACGCCTATTTCCTGCTCCCCGGCGATCCTGAAATCCCGATCGTCTACGAGGTCGACAGGCTGCGAGACGGCCGCTCCTTCACGACCCGGCGCGTGCTCGCCGTGCAGAAGGGCGAGGCGATCTTCGCGATGTCGGCATCGTTCCAGGTCGAAGAATCCGGCTACGAGCACCAGATGCCGATGCCGAAGGTGCCGATGCCGGAAGAGCTGCCGGATCGCGAGGAAATGGCGAAGGGCATCCTTCCCCATATGCCGGACGCGGTGCAGGCCTATTACCAGCGCAAGCGACCGATCGAGATCCGCCCGGTCGAGCTGGAGCGCTATCGCACCGGCGGCAAGATGGAGCCGAAGTTCAACGTCTGGATCCGCGCGATGGAGCCGTTGCCGGACGATGCCGCCCTGCATCGCGCCGTGCTCGCCTACGCCTCAGATCTGATGCTGCTCGATTCCAGCCTCATCGCGCATGGCACCACGGTCTTCGACAAGCGCATCCAAGGCGCGAGCCTCGATCACGCGCTTTGGTTTCATCGTCCGTTCCGGGCCGACGAATGGCTGCTTTATTCGCAGGACAGCCCTTCGACCTCCGGCGCGCGAGGCTTTTCCCGCGGCCTCTTCTTCGACCGCCAGGGCAACCTCGTCGCCTCGGTGGCGCAGGAAGGGCTGATCCGGCCGCGGCCCGATCTCGGCTGACATCAAGGCATCCGCCTATGATTTCATCAAATGCCTAGAGATTAGGCCAAGAAATCGTCATCGACGACAGCCTCCAGCTCGATTTCGCGGAACCGGACCCGTTTAGGGCTCCGGCCGCTTTGGCACGCCCTTTGAATTGCGCTTTGCGACGCCCTGCGCTCGGCAGCGCGTAAGAGTTGCAACGCGTTCGCCGGGGCTGACGACCGGGGGCGAAGAGGGGAAGCCCGACAGATGAAAATCGTGATGGCGATCATCAAGCCGTTCAAGCTGGAGGAGGTGCGCGATGCACTGACGGCGATCGGGGTCCACGGCCTGACCGTGACCGAGGTGAAAGGCTATGGCCGTCAGAAGGGGCATACCGAAATTTACCGCGGCGCCGAATATGCCGTGAGCTTCCTCCCGAAGATCAAGATCGAGGTCGCCGTCGCCAACGAGCTGACCGATCAGGTCATCGAGGCGATCACCGCCGCCGCCCGCACCGGCCAGATCGGTGACGGCAAGATCTTCGTGTCCTCGATCGAGAAGGCCGTGCGAATCCGCACCGGCGAGACCGATGGCGACGCCCTCTGATTTCCGACCCTCCAGGAGCATTTCGACAATGAATTTCAGGACCTTCCTGCGGGCCGGACTGACCGGCCTCACAATAGCGGCACTCGGTGCCGGCGCGGCCTACGCGCAGACGCCGGCTCCGGCCGCTCCCGTGCCGAACAAGGGCGACGTCGCCTTCATGATGAGCTCGACGATCCTCGTCCTGCTCATGACCATCCCCGGCCTCGCGCTGTTCTATGGCGGCCTGGTCCGCTCCAAGAACATGCTCTCCGTGCTGACGCAGGTGTTCGCCATCGTCAGCGTCGTCTGCATCATCTGGGTCACCTACGGCTATTCGCTCGCCTTCACCAATGGCGGCGGCCTCAACGACTTCGTCGGCGGCTTCTCGAAAGCCTTCCTGCGCGGCGTCGACGCCAACTCGACGGCCGCGACCTTCTCGAACGGCGTCGTCATCCCCGAATTCGTCTACATCTGTTTCCAGATGACCTTCGCCTGCATCACGCCGGCCCTGATCGTCGGCGCCTTCGCCGAGCGCATCAAGTTCTCGGCGCTGATGCTGTTCTCCGTGCTCTGGGTCACCTTCATCTATTTCCCGATGGCCCACATGGTCTGGTACTGGGGCGGCCCTGACGCGGTCGGCACCGCCGCCAAGGCGCTGGCTGACGCAAGCGCGGACGGCAAGGCGGCTGCGCAGGCCGCTCTCGACGCGGTCAATGCCGATGCCGGCATGCTGTTCAAATGGGGCGCGCTCGACTTCGCCGGCGGCACGGTCGTGCACATCAACGCCGGTATTGCGGGCTTGGTCGGCTGCTTGCTGATCGGCAAGCGCATCGGCTTCGGCAAGGAGCTGATGGCGCCGCATTCGCTGACCATGACGCTGATCGGCGCCGCCCTCCTCTGGGTCGGCTGGTTCGGCTTCAACGCCGGCTCCAACCTCGAGGCCAACGGCACGGCCGGGCTGGCGATGATCAACACCTTCGTCGCCACCGCCGCCGCCGCCGTCGCCTGGCTGTTCGCGGAATGGGCGATCAAGGGCAAGCCCTCGATGCTCGGAATGGTCTCGGGCGCCGTCGCTGGCCTCGTCGCCATCACGCCCGCCGCTGGCTTCGCCGGGCCGATGGGCTCGATCGTGCTCGGCCTCGTCGCCGGCGTGGTCTGCTTCTTCTTCTGCACCACGGTCAAGAACGCGCTCGGCTACGACGATTCGCTTGACGTCTTCGGCGTGCACTGCGTCGGCGGCATCATCGGCGCGATCGCGACCGGCATCCTGGTCAACACCACGCTCGGTGGCGCCGGCATCCCCGACTACGCCTCCAAGCCCGGTGAACTCGCCGTCGGCGCCTATATCTTCAGCGATGCGGTGCTGGCGCAGGTTAAGGCCGTGCTCTTCACGCTGGTGTTCAGCGGCGTCGGCTCGGCGATCCTCTACAAGATCGTCGATGTGGTCGTCGGCTTGCGCGTGACCTCCGACGAGGAGCGCGAAGGTCTCGACATCGCCCAGCACGGCGAGCGGGCCTATCACGACTGAGCACGGATTCACGTGAAACGCTGCGAACCCCGGCGGGCGACCGCCGGGGTTTTTTGTAGCGCGACCTCTGATAGGCTTCGCGACGCATTCAAGGTTAAGCGGGTCTTAACCTGGCCTTCCTAACCTCTGGGCCATGGTCGGCATCATGCCGCCGGACAATCCGGAAACCGATCGCAACAGCATGCGCACCGTCCGTCGCTCCCAATCGCTCATGGACCGCCTGCCCGATCCGGTGCGGGAGTTCCTGTCGCGCCGCGCCTCCGAATTGGTTGGCCTCGGCGTGCTCGGCCTCATCGTCATGGTCGCGCTGGCGCTGGCGAGCTGGTCTGTGGACGACCCCAGCATCAACAATGCGACCAACGGCGCCGTGCGCAACTGGCTCGGCCGGCCCGGCGCGATGGTCGCGGACCTGCTGATGCAGCTCATCGGGCTCGGCGTCATCGCCGTGCTGTTCCCGCCGATGATCTGGGCCTTGCGCCTGATTCGTTTTCATCTCTTCGATCGCGGCGCGCTGAAGCTCGGCCTCTGGATTCTCGGCATCACCGCCGCAGCCGCCGTGGCGAGCGCGCTGCCCGCGACGCCGCGCTGGCCCTTGCCCACCGGTATGGGCGGGGTCATCGGCGACGGACTCCTGTTCGGCACGCGCAACATCGCGGGTATCGCAGGCGGCGCGGTGGCGAGCCTCGTCGGCTTTCTCTATGCCGGCATCGCGATCCTCGCGGTGACCGCCGCCGCCGGTTTCGGCTTCGTCCACGACGAGGATCCGTTGCTCGAGGATGACGACGACGCCCTGTCGGATCGCGAGGAGCGCGCCGACGAGGAACCCGGCATCGCGGTGATCCTGGTGGGCTGGCTCGCTCATGGCGCGATGGCGCTGCGGGGCGCGATCCTGCGCCGTCTGCCGCACCCGCCGGAACCCGCCATCGACACCGGGGCCGTTCCGCCCCCCCAAGGCGGCCGCATTCGCCGCGAACCGGACTTCGGCGAGAGCCGCGGTTCAGGACAGCCCATCCCCGATTTCCGGCCGGAGCCCTTGGCGGGAGCCAAGCCGGCGCGCACCGCGACCAATGAGGAACCGCCTTTCGACGTCGATGAGGCCGAGGATCTCCGCGATCTCAATGCGCCGCGCGTCACCGCCCGCGCCCCCGCGCCCAAGCCCGGCCGGCGCATCCAGCGGGAAGCCCAGCCCTCCCTGCTCGACCGCGAAACCTTCGAGCTGCCGCCGCTTACATATCTTGGCGAGCCCAAGAAGAGCCCGACCACCACGGTCTCCACCGATGCGCTCGAACAGAATGCAACGCTGCTGGAAGGCGTTCTCGAGGATTTCGGCGTGCGCGGCGAAATCACGCAGGTGCGGCCCGGCCCGGTTGTCACCTTGTACGAGCTTGAGCCTGCGCCGGGGACGAAGTCCTCTCGGGTGATTTCGCTGGCCGACGACATTGCGCGCTCGATGAGCGCGGTGTCGGCGCGCGTGGCGGTGATCCCCGGCAAGAACGCCATCGGCATCGAATTGCCCAATGCCCGCCGCGAGACGGTGTTCCTGAGGGAGCTGCTGGCGAGCCAGGATTTCGAGGGCACCAAGCACAAGCTCGCGCTCTGCCTCGGCAAGACCATCGGCGGCGAGCCGGTGATCGCCGATCTCGCCCGCATGCCGCATCTGCTCGTCGCCGGCACCACCGGCTCGGGCAAGTCGGTCGCGATCAACACCATGATCCTGTCGATCCTCTACCGGCTGAAGCCGGAAGAGTGCCGGCTGATCATGGTCGATCCCAAGATGCTGGAACTGTCGGTCTATGACGGCATCCCCCATCTGCTCACCCCGGTCGTGACCGATCCCAAGAAGGCGGTCGTCGCCCTGAAATGGGCGGTGCGCGAGATGGAGGAGCGCTACAAGAAGATGTCGAAGCTCGCGGTGCGCAACATCGACGGCTTCAATGCCAGGGTGGTCGAGGCCAAGGCTGCCGGCGAGGTCATCACCCGCACCGTCCAGACAGGTTTCGACAAGGGCACCGGCGAGGCGATCTATGAAGAAGAGGTCATGGACCTCGAGCCTTTGCCCTACATCGTCGTCATCGTCGACGAGATGGCCGACCTGATGATGGTCGCCGGCAAGGAGATCGAGGGCACGATCCAGCGCCTGGCACAGATGGCGCGCGCCGCCGGCATCCATGTCGTGCTGGCCACCCAGCGCCCCTCGGTCGACGTCATCACCGGCACGATCAAGGCGAACTTCCCGACCCGGATCTCCTTCCAGGTCACCAGCAAGATCGACTCGCGCACCATCCTGGGCGAAATGGGCGCCGAGCAGCTGCTCGGCCAGGGCGACATGCTCTACATGGCCGGCGGCGGGCGCATCACCCGCGTCCACGGCCCCTTCGTCTCCGATGGMGAGGTCGAGAAGGTCGTCGCCCATCTCAAGACGCAAGGCCGCCCTCAGTACCTCGACGCCGTCACCTCCGACGAGGAGGACGCCGGCGAGGAGGGCGAGGACGGCGCTGTCTTCGACAAATCCGCCATGGGCTCGGTCGATTCAGACGACCCCTACGAGCAGGCCGTGGCCGTCGTGCTGCGCGACAAGAAGGCCTCGACCTCCTACATCCAGCGCCGCCTCCAGATCGGCTACAACCGCGCCGCATCCATCATGGAACGCATGGAACACGAAGGCATCGTCGGACCCGCAAACCACGCCGGGAAAAGAGAGATCCTGGTCGACAGTCTTCCCCAGATCGACGACGGGGAGTGATTTCCCGGTCACTGCAGGTCATCCCGGGCTACCGAAGGGAGACCCGGATCCATTCCTGAACCTTGTCGAAGAGCGTTCCGGAATGGATCCCGGATCGGCGTCGCTTCGCGAATGGTCCGGGATGACCGCGCGTCCGGACCGAAGCGCGGCTTACCCTGCGATAACGCCCTTCCTCAGCAGGAAGCAGCCATAGGGCCTGCTATCGCCGACCTGCACCACGCCGAAGGCCTTGCGCGCCGCCTCGTAGAAGGCGAAGCGCTCGATCCCGGGCAGCGGCGTGGGCCCGGCCTGCGCGGCGGCAACCTCGGCCTCGACCTCCTTTTGGATCACCGGCACGGCGGAGGCATCGCCCACCACGAGCATCCGGCGGATCGGCTCAGGCTCGAAATCGTCGATCGGCAGCACGGTCAGGATGGCGCGCACGGCTTTAGCCATCGTCAGCCCAGGCAGGCGCACGATTCGGCCCGAGGTCGTGGCACGCGCAATCGTCTCGGCCGGATGATTGGCATCGACAACCGCGAGATCATCGCCATGGCCCATCGCGGCAAGGAGCCAGAGCAGATCGGGGCCGAGGATGGGGTCGATCGATTTCAGCATGTCGGCACCGGCGCGTTTTCGGGGATAAGCCCTTCCGCCCGCAGATCGCTCCACAAGGCGGCCGGGACGGGGCGGGAGACGAGATCGAGATTGCGACTGATCTCATTGGGGGTCACCGCACCAAGCACCACCGTCGCGACGGCGGGATGGGCCGCGGCGAAGGCGAGCGCTGCCTGCGGCAGGGCCGCATCATGCGCGGCGCAGACCGCCTCGATGCGCGCCACTTTCGCGAGAATCTCGGGCGGCGCCGGCTTGTAATTGTAATGCGCGCCGGGCTTGGCGCCGGTGGCGAGGATGCCGGAATTGAAGACGCCGGCCAGCATGACCGCGATCTTCTTTTCCAGCGCCAGCGGCAGGAAGCCGTCGAGCGCACCTTGCTCCAGCAACGAGTATCGCCCGGCCAGCATCATCACGTCGAAATCGCCCGCCCGCGCGAAGCGTTCGCACATCTCGGCTTCGTTGACGCCTACGCCGATGGCCTTGACCGCGCCCGATGCCCTCAGCTTGTCTAGCGCCCGGTAGGCCCCGTCCATCGCCTCGGCGAAGCGCTGTTCCATCCGGTCGCCATGGGTCCAGACATCGACATCGTGGATCAGCAGGATGTCGACATGGTCGGTGCCGAGCCTGAGCAGGGACTGCTCCAGCGAGCGCATCGCGCCGTCATAGGAGTAGTCGATCACCGCCGGGTGCGGCAGGCCGCCGGCATAGCCGGAGCCGTCCGTTTTGGGCGCGCCGGCCTGCATCCAGCGGCCGACCTTGGTGGAGAGAATGACGCTCTCGCGCTTTACCGTCCGCAGGGCGGCGCCGATGCGGTGCTCGGAGAGGCCGTGGCCATAAAGCGGCGAAGTGTCGATCAGATTGATTCCGGCCGTCAGCGCTGCGGTCACCGTCGCCTGTGCGGTCGCCTCGTCGAGATGACCGTAGAGGTCACCAAGCGGCGCTCCGCCAAAGCCGATCAGGCTGGGCTGCAGTCCGGCGATCGGCCGGCCCGGAGGCAAAGGCTGCGTGATGTCTGCGGTCGTCATGTCACCCCCTTCGGCGGGGGCGCATCTGAGTCCGGTTCGAACCGGAAATCAACCGGCGACGCCTCTAACGAAAACCGGCCGGGCGACAAGCCCGGCCGGTTGGAAGCGCTCGGCAACGGTGGGGCTTATTCCGCCGGCAAGGGCAGCGGCGCGCCATCCATGCTGGTGACAGGCGCGCCACTCAGCGCGGCATGCAAGCGATCGGTATCGAGTTCGCCTTCCCAGCGCGCCACGACGATAGTCGCAACCGCATTGCCGATGAAGTTGGTGATCGCCCGGCATTCCGACATGAAGCGGTCGATGCCGAGGATCAGCGCCATACCCGCGACGGGTACGGAAGGCACGACCATCAGCGTGGCCGCGAGCGTGATAAAGCCCGCGCCGGTAATCCCCGCCGCGCCCTTCGAGCTCAGCATCGCGACCAGCAGCAGCAGCACCTGATCGCCGAGCGGCAGATGGATGTCCATCGCCTGGGCGATGAACAGGGCCGCCAACGTCATGTAGATGTTGGTGCCGTCGAGATTGAAGGAATAGCCCGTCGGAATGACGAGACCGACGACCGAGCGCTTGCAGCCCGCGGCTTCCATCTTCTCCATCAGCGCTGGCAAGGCCGCCTCCGAGGAGGAGGTGCCGACGACCAGCAGGATCTCCTCCTTGATGTAGCGGATCAGAGCGAAGATCGAGAAGCCGTTGTAGCGGGCGACGGCGCCGAGCACGACGATGACGAAGATCGCCGCGGTCAGGTAGAAGGTCGCGATCAGCATGGCGAGATTGGCGACGGAGCCGATGCCATAGCGGCCGATGGTGAAGGCCATGGCCCCGAAGGCGCCGATGGGTGCGGCCTTCATCAAAATCGAGACCAGCTTGAAGATCGGCGCGGTCAGCGACTGTAGGAAGGCGACGACCGGCTCGCCGCGCTCGCCGATCAGCGAGAGCGACAGGCCAAACAGCACCGAGAAGAACAGCACCTGCAGGATGTCGCCCGAAACGAAGGCGCCGGCGATCGTGTCCGGGATGATGTTCATCAGGAAGGCGACGACGCTGGTGTCGTGCGCCTTGACCGCATAGCCCTGCACCGACTTGGCATCGAGCGTGGCGGGGTCGATATGCAGGCCGGCGCCCGGCTGGACGACGTTGGCGACGATCAGGCCGACGATGAGCGCGAGCGTCGAGAAGCAGAGGAAGTAGATCATCGCCTTGCCGGCGACGCGGCCGACCTTCTTCATGTCGCTCATGCCGGCAATGCCGGTCGTGACCGTCAGGAAGATCACCGGCGCGATGACCATGCGCACGAGCTTGATGAAGGCGTCACCGAGCGGCTTCAGAGCGGCACCTTCGGCAGGCCAGAAATGGCCGAGCGCGATGCCGAGCGCGATGGCGACGAGCACCTGCAGGTAGAGATGCTGGTATAATTTCTTCGGACGCGCGGGGGCGGCCGCTGTGAGCGGGAGCGTGGTAGCCATCGTTTCCTCCGTGGGCTGTTATTTGGCCTTGCGAGCATGGTTACGTTCGCAACGAGCGTGCCAAGGCTCGGCGGATGGAGGAATTCGGCGATTTCAACGAGATAGCGCGGATCGCGGCAACGTTCTTAGGCTGCCATGTGCGATTCTCCGCACACACGGCCATTGCTTCAGGCGGAAATCCGCCCATTGTACCGCGATGAGTTCTCCCCGCCCCCTGCAGCGGCCGATCGGCATAGGCCGCGCTTGGCTGGCCTTCCTTCTGGCAGCGGCGCTCCTGCTGGGCGTCGGGCTGATCGCCGCCGGAGATATCGGCCGCAACCGGGCAATCGAGGCGACGCGAGCCCGGGCGGAAGACGCCACGACGCTCGCCATCGCAGTACTGCGGGGCGAGCTGGAGAAGCAGCGCGCCTTGCCGACCATCCTGGCGCGCGATCCCGATGTGCGCGGAGTGCTCTCCGGAGGGGACAGGCACGCGCTCGATCTCAAATTCGCCAGCATCGCCCAGGAAACACGCGCCGCCGTGATCTATCTGCTGGACGCAGCCGGTCTTACCATCGCCGCGAGCAACTGGGACGAGCCGACCAGCTTCGTCGGCAACGATTATGCCTTTCGCGATTATTATCTCAGCGCGACCTTGAACGGCTCGGCCGAGCAGTTCGCGCTGGGCACCGTCAGCAATCGGCCCGGCCTCTACATCACCAGCCGCGTCGCCGAGGGCGGCAGGCTGCTCGGCGTCATCGTGGTCAAGGCCGAGTTCGACCGTGTGGAGACGGATTGGCGCGCGCTGGGTGGGCCGATCTATGTCGCGGACCCGCGCGGGGTCGTGCTGCTCTCGACAGTGTCCGATTGGCGCTTCCGGGTCGAGGCGCCGCTCGATGGAGCGATGCAGACGGAAATCCGGCGCTCGCTCCAGTTCGGCGGGGCGCCGCTTCTCCCGTTGCCTCTGAGCGAGGATGACGAGCTCATCCGCAGCGCCGCGCCGGAACGCTCGCTCAACGTCCAGACACGGCGGGACGTGCCGAGCACGGACTGGCATCTCGACATGCTTCTGCCGGTCGACCGCGCGATCCGCGCCGAGCAGGTCAGGTTGCAGACGCTCGTCGCGCTCGTGCTGCTCGTGGGCCTCAGCGGGGCAGCGTTTCTGTTGCGCCGCCGGCAGCAGGCGGATTTGCGCTTGCGCGCCGCCGCCGAGGCCAAGACCGAGCTGGAACAGCGTGTCGCGGAACGCACCGCCGCGCTGGCAGGCAGCAACGAGCGCCTGAAGGGAGAGATGGCCGAGCGGGCTCACGCGCAGGAGCGCCTCGCCGACATGCGCGAGGAACTGGCCAAGGCCAACCGTCTGGCGACGCTCGGGCAGGTCACCGCCGGCGTCGCTCATGAGATCAACCAGCCGCTGGCGGCGCTGCGGACCTATGCCGAGAACGCCCGTACGCTCGTCGGGCGGCGCGACGAGGGCGGCGCGGATGGGGCGCTCGCCAAGGTGATCGGGCTGACCGAGCGGATCGGGACGATCACCGAGACGCTGCGCGGCTTTGCCCGGCGCGGTGGCAGCGAGTTGAAGCCGGTATCCCTGAGCGAGGCCATCGCCGGGGCGTTGATGATCCTCGATGCCGCGCTGCGGCAGGCAGGGATCGTTCCGCGGATCGACGCCGTCCCGCTCGAACTCACCGTGCTGGCCCGGCATGTCGAGCTGGAACAGGTGCTGGTCAACCTGCTGCGCAACGCTGTCGAAGCGATCGAGATGTTAGCGCAGCGGCCGGCCGAGCCGTTACTGTCGCTGTCCGTGTCAGATCACGGCGACACCGTCTCGATCGCCGTGTCCGATCGCGGCCCCGGCCTCGACGACGCCGCTGTGGCGGCGCTGTTCACGCCGTTCCGCAGCTCGAAGCCGCGCGGCCTCGGGCTCGGCCTGATCATCTGCCACGACATCGTCACCTCCTTCGGCGGCACGCTGACGGCCGCGTGCCGGCCCGGCGAAGGCTGCGCCTTCACCATCGTCCTGAGGCAGGCATCATGAGCCGCGACTTGCGAGAACCCTCTGGGTCCGGTTTTTCCGCGCCTGATCTTGCCGGCTTCGACATCGCTTTCGTCGACGACGATGCCGATCTGCGGGATGCCAACGCCCAGGCGCTCCAGCTTGCGGGTTTCAGCGTCGCGACCTTCGAGGCGGCTGCGGCCTTGCTCGACGAGATCGGCCCCGGTTTCGGCGGCGCGGTCGTCACCGATGTGCGAATGCCCGGCATGGACGGAATCGCGCTGTTTCGCCGGCTGAAGGCGCTCGATGCCGACATTCCGGTGGTGCTGATCTCCGGTCATGCCGATGTCGATATGGTGGTCGGCGCGATGAGCGAAGGCGCCTATGATTTTATCGCCAAGCCCTTCCCGGGCGAGCGGTTGATCGAAACGCTGCGGCGTGCGGTCGAGAAGCGCCGTCTCGTCGTGGAAAACCGCAGGCTCGCGGCGCTTGCCGCGAGTGCCGGCGAGGATGACGGGCTGATCGGCGAGACGCCGGCCATCCTGCGGCTGCGCCAGACCATCCGCGATCTCGCGGATGTCGATGTCGATGTGCTGGTGCTGGGCGAGACCGGCACGGGCAAGGAGGTCGTCGCCAACCTGCTGCACCGGCTCGGCCGGCGGCGCGCGAAGCCGTTCGTGGCGCTGAATTGCGGTGCGCTCCCCGAAAGCGTCATCGAGGGCGAACTTTTCGGTTACGAGGCCGGCGCCTTCACCGGCGCGCAGAAGAAGCGCATCGGGCGTATCGAGCACGCCAGCGGCGGCACACTGTTCCTCGACGAACTGGAAAGCATGCCGCCGAGCGCGCAGGTGAAGCTGCTGCGGGTGCTCGAGGGCCGGGAGGTCGCGCCGCTGGGCTCCAACGAAACGCGCCCCGTCGATTTGCGCGTCGTCGCGGCGACGAAATCCGACCTGGGCGACCCGGCGCAGCGCCGGGATTTCCGGGAGGATCTGTATTACCGGCTCAATATCGTAACGCTGCGTCTGCCGCCGCTGCGCGAGCGGCGCGCGGATATTCCGCTGCTTTTCGCGCATTTCATGGCGCGGGCCGCGCGTAAGTTCAACCGGGAGGCTCCGCCGCTCGAACGCGCCGTGGAACGCCACCTCGCCGCGAGCGACTGGCCGGGCAATGTGCGCGAACTCGTCCATTTCGCCGAGCGGGTCGTTCTCGGCCTGACCGGGGACCTGCCCGCGCCTACGTCGAGCCCTGCCGGCGAAGGCTTGAGCCTGCCGGAGCGGCTCGGCGCGATCGAGGCGGACATGATCCGGGAGGCGCTGGAGGCGCATCGCGGCGATGTCCGCGCCACGCTGGAAGCGCTGCGCATCCCGCGCAAGACGTTCTACGACAAGCTCGCCCGCCACGGCATCTCGCGCGCGGCCTATGAGGGCTCATGACGGTCGGCGTCGGGCTTAACCCTGGCCGCAACGGCTGGTGATGCCGCCTTTCGGACGGCTATTCGTGTCTGAAAAGTTACACTAAGACTGGTGTCAAGGCGGCCTGCGGACGATGCTTCCCAGAGCTTCCGACAAAATGGGGCTACCTTCGCCGGAGGGGCGAAGAGGCGTTCAGGGAGACATTCATGAAGACAATTCTGTTGGCGACACTTTCGGCCGCGGCGCTGATGGCGGCGCAGCCGCTGATGGCGAAAACGCTGGTCTATTGCTCGGAAGGCAGCCCCGAGAACTTCGCGCCGAGCGTCAACACCACCGGGACCTCGTTCGACGCGAATACGCAGATCTACGACACGATCGTGCAGTTCGAGCGTGGCGGCACCAAGGTGCAGCCCAGCCTGGCGGAAAAGTGGGACATCTCGGCCGACGGGCTGACCTACACCTTCCACCTCCGCAAGGACGTGAAGTGGCAATCGAACCGGGCTTTCAAGCCGACGCGCGCCTTCAACGCCGACGACGTGATGTTCATGTTCGATCGGCAGTGGAAGGAGGACAACGCGTTCTTCAAGGTCACCAGTCCGAACCATTCGTATTTCAACGACATGGGCATGCCCAAGCTCTTGAAGTCGATCGAGAAGGTCGATGACTACACCGTCAAGATCACGCTGAACCGGCCCGAAGCGCCGTTCCTCTCCGACCTCGCCATGCAGTTCGCCAGCGTCCAGTCGAAGGAATACGCCGACGCCATGCTGAAGGCCGGCACGCCCGAGAAGCTCGACCAGGAGCCGATCGGCACCGGCCCGTTCTATCTGGTGCAGTACCAGAAAGACGCGATCATCCGTTACAAGGCGTTCCCGGAATACTGGGCCGGCAAGGCCAAGATCGACGATCTCGTTTTCGCGATCACGCCGGACGCTTCGGTGCGCTGGGCCAAGCTCCAGAAGGGCGAATGCCATGTCATGCCCTATCCGAACCCGGCCGATCTCGACGCGATCAGGAAGGACGCCAATGTCCAGGTCCTGGAGCAGCCCGGCCTGAACATCGGCTATCTCGCCTACAACACCACCAAGAAGCCGTTCGACGACGTGCGCGTGCGCAAGGCGTTCAACATGTCGATCGACAAGAAGGCCATCATCGACGCGGTCTATCTTTCGACCGGCATCGCGGCGACCAACCCGATCCCGCCCTCGATGTGGTCGTATAATGCGTCGGTCAAGGACGATGCGTACAATGTCGACGCCGCCAAGAAGCTGCTCGCCGAGGCCGGATATCCGAACGGCTTCGAGACCGACCTCTGGGCCATGCCGGTGCAGCGCCCCTACAATCCCAATGCCAAGCGCATCGCGGAACTGATGCAGGCGGACCTGGCCAAGGTCGGGATCAAGGCGGAAATCAAGACCTACGAGTGGGGCGAGTATCGCAAGCGGCTGCAGGCCGGCGAGCATCAGACGGGCATGTTCGGCTGGACAGGCGACAATGGCGATCCGGACAATTTCCTGGATACGCTTCTCGGCTGCGCCGCGGCGGCGCCCGGCGGCGGCAACGTCGCCAAATGGTGCAACCCCGAGTATCAGGAGCTGGTGACCAAGGCGAAGACCATCTCCGATCAGGCCGAGCGCACGAAGCTCTACGAGCAGGCTCAGGTGGTGTTCAAGCGCGAGGCCCCCTGGTTCACCATCGCCCATGCGGTGCAGCTCAAGCCGATCCGCAAGGAGGTGAAGGACTTCCAGCTTTCGCCCTTCGGCCGCCACACCTTCTACGGCGTCGACCTCGCCAACTGACGCATCTGCGCGCCAGCCATTCTCCACGGCTGGCGCGTCTCCTGCATCACGACGCTGCGGCCCCGCACGGGACCGTAGCCTTTCGGAGCGGGACGACGACGGGACATGAGCCCCGCGCCGGATCCCGCCCTTCCGCGCGATCCCAAGAGACGCCCATGTCCCGCCATCTGATGTCCGCCGCGCTCGCCTTGAGCCTGGGCGCAGTCCTGCTGCCCGCCGCGGCAAGCGCCCAAGCGCTCGTCGTCTGCACGGAAGCGAGCCCCGACTTTCTCAACCCACAATTCAGCAACCAGAACACCGCCTATGACGTGGCGGCGCAGGTCTATGAGCGCCTGACCGCGACCGAGCGCGGCGGCTCGCAGATCATTCCGAGCCTGGCCGAATCCTGGACGATTTCGGATGACGGGCTGAGCTACACCTTCAAGCTACGCAAGGGCGTGAAGTTTCATACGATCAAGGGCTTCACCCCGACGCGCGACTTCAACGCCGACGACGTCGTCTTCTCGCTCGAGCGCATGGCCGACGAGAAGAACGCCTACAACAAGGTCGGCAGCGGCAACTACCAGTTCTTCAACGAGATCGTGAAGCCGAGCTTCAAGGCGATCGAGAAAGTCGACGACTACACGGTCAAGATCACGCTTTCCAAGCCGAACTCGCCGCTGCTCTCGGCGCTTTCGGTCGAGCCCATGTCGATCCTGTCGGCCGAATATGCGGCAGCAATGAGCAAGGCCGGCACGCCGGAGCAGATCGATTTCATCCCCGTCGGCACCGGGCCGTTCTCGCTCACCTCCTATCAGAAGGACGCGACGATCCGCTTCAAGGCGGTCGCGGACCATTGGACCAAGGCGGTGGGCAACAAGGACCGCATGGCGCTGGTCAGCGACCTGATCTTCGTGATCACTCCGGACGCTGCGGTGCGCTTTGCCAAGGTCCGTTCCGGCGAATGCCAGATCGCGCGTTATCCCAACCCCGGCGACCTGCCGGCGATGCGGGCCGATGCGAACATCACCCTCCTGCAGGGCAGCATCGCCGACCAGAGCTTCCTGGCGTTCAACGAGCGCAAGAAGCCCTTCGACGACCAGCGCGTGCGCGAGGCCCTGGCCTACGCCACCAACATCCCGGCGATCATCGACGCGGTCTATCAGGGCACCGGCAAGGCAGCTGCCGCAGCCGTGCCGCCGGCGCTGTGGTCGCATGACGAGGACCTCAAGCAGCGGCCCTACGATCCCGAAAAGGCCAAGGCGCTTCTGAAGGAAGCCGGCCTGCCGAACGGCTTCGAGACGACGCTCTGGGCCATTCCCGTCGTGCGCGCCTATATGCCGAACGGCCGGCGCGCGGCCGAGCTGATCCAGGCGGACTGGGCCAAGATCGGCGTCAAGGCCACCATCCAGACCTTCGAATGGGGCGAGTATCTCAAGCGCGGACGCGCCGGCGAGCATGAAGTCGGCATGTTCGGCTACACCTGGGACTATCCAGACCCAAGCCAGATCCTGCTTTCGGGCTGGACCTGCGAGGGCGTGAAGTCGGGCGGCAACCGCGCCGGCTGGTGCAACCAGGAGGCGTCCGACGCGCTGGCCAAGGCCAGCACGATCACGGACCAGGGCGAGCGGACCAAGCTCTACAAGCGCTTCCAGGAGCTGTTCCACAAGGATGTGGCCGGCCTGCTCTTCGCCAATGCACAGGCCTTCACGCCGGTGCGTAAAGAGGTGAGGGACTACAAGATTCACTTCTTCGGCGGTCAGCCCTTCTACGGCGTCTCGCTCGTCAAGTAAGGCGGGCTTGAAGCCTGACATGATCGGGCGCCGCCACGCAGAGATTGCGCTGGCGGCGCCGGTTCTTTCCAGGGATTGCGCGGGGGATCGCAGACGTTTTTCGATTGTTGCCGACGGCGGATCAGCCTGAGGAGGTCGGCGGGGACCATGCCCGATTTTTCGGCAAGATATGCTTGATCTTGGCCGCGATCTGGTGTTTCCGCTGCGTCTGACCTTACAAATCGACCAAACAACAAGACGGAATGCCGCGCGCCGCCGTGCCCGGCTTTAAGAACACGGGCGAACCATGCTCCGCTTCATCTTCACCCGGGTCAGCCTGGTGATCCCGACCTTCATCGGGATTACGCTGCTGGCCTTCTTCCTGGTCCGGCTGGTGCCGGGCGACCCGATCGAGACCATGGCCGGCGAACGCGGCATCGACGCGACGCGGCATGCTCAGCTGCTCAAGGAATACGGGCTCGACCAGCCGATCCTGGTCCAATACGGCAAATATATCGAGCGGGTCGTGCAGGGCGATCTCGGCAAGTCCATCGTGACGCGCGACAGCGTGCTGAACGAATTCGGGCAGCTCTTCCCGGCGACCATCGAACTCGCCCTCTGCGCCATCCTGCTCGCGCTGATCGTGGGGCTGCCGGCGGGCATTCTCGCGGCGTCGAAACGAAACTCGATCTTCGACCATGGCGTGATGGGGATCTCGCTGACCGGGTATTCGATGCCGATCTTCTGGTGGGGGCTGCTGCTGATCCTGCTGTTTTCGGTGCAGCTCGGCATCACGCCGGTCTCGGGCCGCATCTCCGTGCAGTATTTCATCGAGCCGGTGACCGGCTTCCTGACCATCGACAGCCTGCTGGCCGGCGATATGGATGCCTTCCGGTCGGCTCTGTCGCATCTCGTCCTGCCCGCGATCGTGCTCGGCACCGTGCCGCTCGCCGTCATCGCGCGCATGACCCGCTCGGCGATGCTGGAGGTGCTGGGCGAGGACTATATCCGCACGGCGCGGGCCAAGGGCATGGCACCGCTGCGGGTCGTCGCGCTGCACGCGCTGCGCAATGCGCTGATCCCGGTGGTCACCGTCATCGGCCTGCAGGTCGGCACGCTGTTTACCGGCGCGATCCTGACGGAGACGATCTTTTCGTGGCCCGGCGTCGGCAAATGGCTGATCGAGGCGATCAGCCGGCGCGACTATCCCGTCCTGCAAGGTGGCACGCTGCTGCTGGGCATGGTCGTGATGAGCGTCAACCTGATCGTCGACCTGCTCTACGGGTTGATCAATCCGCGCATCAGGCACGCCCGATGAACCGCCTTTCCAACCAAAGCGCCAAAAGGAGCCCTCGCTCATGAGCGCCGAGACACTGGACGCCCCGGCGGTCGCCGCGCCAAGCGGCACGCCACCCCATCCCGCCCGCGAGTTCTGGAGCTATTTCAGCGCCAACAAAGGCGCGGTCGCCGGCCTCGTCGTCATCGTCGTGGTGCTGGTCTGCGCGCTGTTCGCGCCGCTGATCGCGCCACACAACCCCGACCTGACCAACAACGCCGTTTTCCTCAAGCCGCCCTTCTGGCAGGAGGGCGGCTCGTTTTCCTACCCGCTCGGCACCGACGCCATCGGCCGCGACATCCTCTCGCGCCTGATCTTCGGCGCCAGGCTTTCGCTGGTGATCGGTCTCGCGGTCGTGGCGCTGGCGATCGTCATCGGCGTCGTGCTCGGGCTGGTCGCCGGCTATTTCAAGGGCATGGCCGACATCGCGATCATGCGGCTGATGGACATCCTGATGACGATGCCGAGCCTGCTGCTGGCCATCGTCATCGTCGCGATCCTCGGGCCCGGCCTGATGAACGCGATGCTGGCCGTCGCCATCGTCGTGCTGCCGCATTACGTCCGCATCACGCGCGCCGCCGTCATCACCGAAGCGAGCAAGGATTATGTCGTCGCGGCCCAGGTCAGCGGCGCGCAGACGGTGCGACTGATGTTCCTGGAAATCCTGCCGAACTGCGCGGCGCCGCTGATCGTGCAGGCGACGCTCGGTGTCTCCACCGCCATCCTGGACGCCGCCGCGCTTGGCTTCCTCGGCCTTGGCGCGCAGCCGCCGACCCCGGAATGGGGCACGATGCTGGCCGATGCGCGCGAGTTCGTGCTGCGCGCCTGGTGGGTCGTGACCTTCCCGGGCCTTGCCATCCTGATCACGGTGCTCGCCTTCAACCTGCTCGGCGACGGTCTGCGCGACGCGCTCGACCCCAAACTGAAACGCTGATCCCATGCCATTGCTCGAGATCGAAAACCTCAGCGTCGAGTTCCCCACCTCGCAAGGCACGATGCGCGCGGTCGATGGCGTCAACCTGACGCTGGATGAGGGCGAGATCCTCGGCGTCGTCGGCGAGTCCGGCTCCGGCAAATCGGTCACCATGCTCGCGCTGATGGGGTTGGTCGCCTATCCCGGCCGGATCCGCGCCGACAAGCTACGCTTCGACGGGCGCGACCTCCTGACCATGTCCGCGCGCGAGCGCCGCCAGCTCACCGGCAAGGACGTGGCGATGATCTTTCAGGAGCCGAGCACCAGCCTGAACCCCTGCTTCAGCATCGGCTTCCAGCTGGCCGAAACCCTGCGCAAGCATGAAGGCATGGACAAAAAGGCGGCGAAGCGCCGCTCGATCGAGCTGCTTGAACAGGTCGGCATCCCCGCGCCGGAAAGCCGCCTGAAGGCCTATCCGCACCAGATGTCGGGCGGCATGAACCAGCGCGTGATGATTGCCATGGCGATCGCCTGCAATCCGCGCCTGCTGATCGCCGACGAGCCGACGACGGCGCTCGACGTCACCATCCAGGCGCAGATCCTCGATTTGCTGATGTCGCTCCAGAAGGAGCGCGGCATGGCGCTGGTGCTGATCACTCACAACATGGGCGTGGTGGCAGAAACCGCGCAACGCATCATGGTGATGTATGCCGGGCAGATCATGGAGGAGCGCAAGGTCGACGACCTCTTCGCCAGCCCGCAGCACCCCTATTCCGCCGCGCTACTTTCGGCCCTGCCGGAGCGCAGCGAGAACGCGACGCGGCTTGCTACCATCCCCGGCATGGTTCCCGGTCTGCACGACCGGCCCAAGGGCTGCCTGTTTAGCCCGCGCTGCGCCTATGCCACGCAGCATTCGCGCATCGTGCGGCCCGAACTGCGGCCATGGATGGATGGCAAGGTGCGTTGCCACTACGCGCTGGGAGACCCGCAGCGCGAGGCCGAGCGCGCCCGCGATGAAGGACGGCTGACGACGGAGGCGATGCGATGAGCGAGATCGTCATCGAGGCCCGCGAGCTGACGCAGACCTATCCGGTCAAGCAAGGGCTGTTCAAGCCGCCGGCGCAGTTGCAGGCGGTCAACAAGGTCTCGTTTTCGGTCGAGGCCGGTCGCACGCTCGCCATCGTCGGCGAATCCGGTTGCGGCAAGTCCACGCTGGCGCGCATGGCGACGCTGATCGAAAAACCGACCGCCGGCGAACTCACGCTCGACGGGCTCGACGCGGTAAACCCGCCGGCAGACAAGCGCCGGCACCTGCGCCGCACCGTGCAGTTCGTCTTCCAGAACCCCTATGGCTCGCTCAACCCGCGCAAGAAGGTCGGGAGCATTCTGGAGCAGCCGCTAATCATCAACACCAAGCTGAGCAAAGCCGAGCGCGAGGAGAAGGTCCGCGCGATCATGGCCAAGGTCGGCCTTCGCCCGGAACATTACAGCCGCTATCCGCACATGTTCTCGGGCGGCCAGCGCCAGCGCATCGCGATCGCCCGCGCGCTGATCCTTTCGCCGAAGCTGGTGGTGGCGGACGAGCCGGTTTCGGCGCTCGACATCTCGATCCAGGCGCAGGTTCTGAACCTGCTGGCCGATCTGCAAGACGAGCTGAAGCTCGCCTATCTCTTCATCTCGCACGACCTCGGCGTCGTCCGGCACATCGCCCATGACGTGCTGGTGATGTATCTCGGCAATGCTGTCGAGCATGGGCCGAAGGAAGCGATCTACGCTCGCCCCCTGCACCCCTATACGCAAGCGCTGTTGGCCTCGACGCCGCGCGTCGACGGCGGCAAGCGCGAGCGCATGATCCTGCGCGGCGAGCTGCCCTCCCCGCTCAACCCGCCCAAGGGCTGCGTGTTCTCGACCCGTTGCCCCTTCGTCACGGAGCGCTGCCGGGCCGAGCGGCCGGACAAGCGCGAGGTCGATGGCCGGCTGGTGGCCTGCCACTATGCCGAGGATTTTTTGGCGAAGGCGGCGGCGTAAGCAATTCGACACGCGTCATGCTCGGACTTGACCCGAGCATCTCCGTCCGGAGGAGGCTCCTTCGCCTTCTCGTCACGAGATTCTCGGGTCGAAGCTTCGCTTCGCCCGAGAACGACGGCCGCGCCTACAGCCCTCAAATCCCCTTGGTCACGCCGCCATCGACACGGATGTTCTGGCCGGTGATGTAGCCGGCGTCGGGCGAGAGCAGGAAGGCAACCGTGCCGGCGATCTCGTCGGCCGTACCGTAGCGCTGCATCGGCACGGTCGCGCGCCGCGCATCGGTCGCCGGCAGGCTGTCGATCCAGCCGGGCTGGACGTTGTTGATGCGGATGTTGCTGGCGGCATATTTGTCCGCGAAGATCTTGGTGAAGGTGGCCAAGCCTGCACGGGCCATCGCCGAGGTCGGAAACATGTCGGTCGGCTCGAAGGCCCAGGCGGTCGAGATGTTGACGATCGCGCCAGCGCCCTGCTTCTCCATCACTGGCGTGACCAGCCTGATCGGGCGGACCGCACTCAGAAAATAGACGTCCAGGCCCTTTTGCCAATCCTCATCGGTGAGGTCGAGGATCGGCGCGCGGGGGCCGTGACCGGCGCTGTTGACCAGCGCGTCGATGCGGCCCCAGCGTTCGAGCGTCGCATCGACCAGCCGCTTGACGTCGTCGTTGGACTGGTTGGAGCCGGTGATGCCGAGCCCGCCGAGCTCGGTGGCCAGCGCCTCGCCCTTGCCCGAGGACGACAGGATCGCGACCTTGTAGCCGTCCTTGGCGAGACGCCGCGCTACGGCAGCCCCCATGCCGCTGCCGCCGGCGGTAACGATCGCGACCTTGTCCATGATCTCGTCTCCAGAGTGTTCGCTGCGAATAGGCGGACATTCTTGAACGGAGCGCGGGTCTGGCGCCACTGCAAAGCTGCATGTGGCGTTCTGCCGAGACGCCAATAGGGAACGCAGAGCGCCAAGCATCCGTCATTGCGAGCGCAGCGAAGCAATCCAGGGCGGCCGTGCTCTATGTCTCCCTGGATTGCTTCGCTGCGCTCGCAATGACGGGAAATTGGTCAGCGCAATCAGCGCTGCGCTCAAGCCCAGTCTTGGCCGATCTCGCGTATGGCGATGCGATCGATGAAGGGGGGTTCGGCGCCATCCTGGCGTATCTCGATCTCGCCGTCGCGGACCGCGAAGCGGATCACGGTCGCCCCGGCGCCCCGCCAGTCGGTGGTCTCGCCATCGTCCTCGTAGAGTTCGCCGGTGGCGCCCTCGACAAGCCCGCAGACCAGCACCTCGCGCAGATCGTCGATGCCCTCTGGATTGCCGAGCGGGATCAATGCGCCGGCCCGGACGAAGACAGGCAGGCGGCCGAGCGGGGCGGCGACCGTCGCGACCGCGCCGCCTTCGAAATGCGTGCCGTCATGCCAATCGTACCAGCCGCCATCGTGCTGTGGCAGGTAGACGCTGCGCTCGTCCGCGCCTTCCTCCAGCACAGGCGCGACCAGCACGTTCGGCCCCAGCATGAAGGCGTCGTCGGTCCTCGCGGCGGTCGCGTCCTGCGGGAAATCCCAGAGCAGCGGGCGCACGGCCGGGGTGCCGTCGCGGCTGGCGCGCCACATCAGCGTATAGAGATAGGGCATCAGCCGGTAGCGCAGCGCGATCGCCTCGCGCACCTGCGGCACCATTTCCGGATACATCCAGGGCAGGTTGACGACGCCGTCGTCGTTCCAGGAGTTCATGACCATACGCGGCCAGAGCGAGCAGAACTCGTTGAAGCGCACGAAAAGCTCAGGGCCAGGCGTCGGACCGTGGAAGCCGCCGACATCGTGGCCGATCGAGAACATGCCCGACAGGCTCATGTTGAGCCCTTGCGTCAGGTTGTAGCGCAGCGTCTTCCAAGCGGTCTCGTTGTCGCCGGACCAGGTCTGGGCATAGCGCGAAATGCCGGCGCAGCCGCCGCGCGTCACCGAATATTGCCGCTTGGCCGGCTCGCGCTGGCTTTGAGCCTCATAGGAGAGCTTGGTCATCAGCAGCGGCTGGGCGGGGCGGGCCAAGGCCTGCCGGAAGGGCCGGCCATCGCCGTCGCACAGCGCGTCCTCGTCCCAGATCTCGTATTCGTTGTTGTCGTTCCAGACCGTGGTGAAGCCGTAGTCGAGCAGCGCGGTCTCGATGCCGTTTCGCCACCAGGCCCGGCCCTTCGGGTTGGTGTAGTCGAGGTGGAAGCCGAGCCCGTCCCAGAACTGCGCCACAGCCGGCTTGCCGGTCTCGCCGTCACGCACCAGAAAATCGCCATCCAGCGTTTCCTGCAAACGCGGATGATCGTCGAGCAGGCAGGGCTTCAGATTGGCAACCGTGAAGATGCCGGCATCGTTCAACCGCTGCATCGTCGCCTTCGGGTCCGGGAACTTCTCCCGGTTCCAGTTGAAAGCATAGCGGCGGTGGCCGATCTGGGTGTAGCCCGAGCCGAAATGGAAGGAGTCGCAGGGGATGCGGTTCGATTCCAGCTTGCCGATGAAGTCGCTGATGCGGGCGTCGGCATCGGGCGCGTCGGCGATCGCCATCGAGGTCACGCCGAAGCCGAAGGACCACAGCGGCGCGAAGGCCTGCCCGCCGGTCAGCCAGGAAAAGCGGCGCACCACATCCGGCACGGTCGGGCCGGCCATGACGTAATAGTCGAGGTCGCCATCATCGCCTTTCCAGGAGCGGAACAGGCCGTGGTAATTGTCGAGCGTGCAGCCGAAATCGACGCTGCCGGTGGCGAGGTTGTCATAGTAGATGCCATGCGCGCCGGCCGGCCCATCGACGATGAAGAAGGGCAGCATCTTGTAGAGCGGGTCGGACAGTTCGGCATCGAAGCCGCAAGGGTCGACGGCATCGATGGCGAAGCGGCGGCCGGTGCGATCGAGCGGGCCGGCCTTGTCGCCGAGGCCGTAATGCCGCTCGGTGTAGTCGCGCGCCATGAAATGGGCGAGCGCGCCAGTGCGGGCTGAGACCAGATAGGCCTGCGTCGTGCGATCCTGCAGGAAGGGCTTGTCCTCCCCGGCGCGGAACCAGGCGATGCCGAGCGGCGAAAGCGTGACCTCGGCCGAGAGATTGCCGGCCGCGAGAACGACCTTGCCATCGCCCTCGGTGAGGCCTGCCTTCGGGCAGGCGAAGCCCTCAACGCTGTCACGCGGCCGGCCTTCATAAGCCGGCTCCAGGCCGCCGGGCGCGATCGACCAGCCACGGTCGAGCCGGTAGCCGTCGGCCGGCTTCAGCGTGACGCGACCGATATCGCCCTCGAGGATGCGGACGATCAGGGTGTGGCCCAGTCCGACATCGAACAGGGCGGCTTCGCCATCGCGGCCGAGATAGCGGCCTTGGGCAAGGGCTTTCATGGGATGTCTCTCGGCAGTCTTAGGATCGGATGGCCCGACCGGCTTCATCGAAAAGGTGGAGGCCTTCGGGCGGAAAGCCGAGCGAGACCGTGTGGCCGCGCTCATGCATGGTCTGTCCGTCGAGGCGAAGCGTGATCGGCGGCAGACCGGCCGCCGCGCCATACAAATAGCTTTCGCCGCCGAGGCGCTCGACCAGATCGACGGTCAGTGGGAGGCCATCGGTGTCCGCGAGCGTCAGATGCTCCGGCCTGATGCCGAGCGTGACCTTGGCCCCGACCGGCAATCCGACCGTCTCGCAGGCGACCTCGTATCCTGCCTCGCCAAACGCGACCCTGCCCGGCGCGGTCACGCGGCCCGGCAGCAGGTTCATGCGCGGCGAGCCTATGAAACCGGCGACAAAGAGGTTTTCCGGGCGGTTGTAGAGTTCCAGCGGCGTGCCGACCTGCTCGATCCGGCCGGCCTGCAGCACGACGATGCGATCGGCCAGCGTCATCGCCTCGACCTGATCGTGGGTGACGTAGATCATCGTCCCGCCGATCTCCGCGTGGAGTGCGGCGAGCTCCTTGCGGGTCGCGACGCGCAATTCCGCGTCGAGATTGGAGAGCGGCTCGTCGAAGAGGAAGATCTTGGGGTCGCGCACGATGGCGCGGCCGATGGCGACGCGCTGGCGCTGCCCGCCCGACAGGGCCTTGGGTTTGCGCTCGAGATAGTCGGTCAGGCGTAGCATCGTTGCCGCACGACGGACGCGTCGGTCGATCTCGTCGCGCTTGAAGCCCATATTCTCGAGCGCGAAGGCCATGTTCGCGTAGACGCTCATATGCGGGTAGAGCGCGTAGGACTGGAACACCATGGCGAGCCCGCGCTCGGAGGCCGGCAGGCCGGTCACATCGGCGCCGTCGATCGCGATGGTTCCACCGCTGATCTCCTCCAGCCCGGCGATCGAGCGCAGCAGCGTGGACTTGCCGCAGCCGGAAGGGCCGACGAAGACGATGAATTCGCCATCCGTCACATCGAGGTCGATGCCGTGGAGCACGGCCGTCGCGCCGTAGGACTTGCGGACGGCGGAAAGGGTCAGGCCGGCCATCTCTATTTCATTCCCGTATTGGCGATGCCGGTGGTGATGAAGCGCTGCAGGAAGACGAAGACCAGCGCCACCGGCAGCAGCGTTACCACCGTCATCGCGAGCAAATAGTGCCACTGCGTCTGCAACTCGCCCTGGAAGGCGTTGAGGCCGATCTGCAACGTGTAGGATTCCGTCTTGGTCAGCACGGCGAGCGGCCAGAGGAACTCGTTCCAGCGCCACATGATCGAGAAGATCGCGAGCACGGCGAGCGCCGGCAGGGCCAGCGGCATGACGATGCGCCAGTAGATCTGCCACTCCGAGGCCTTGTCCATGCGCGCGGCCTCGATCAGGTCGCGCGGCAGGGTCAGCATGTATTGGCGCAGCAGGAAGACGCCGGTCGGGGTCGCCGCGCCGGGCAGGATCACCGCCCAGAGCGAATTGACCAGGCCGAGCTTGGTGACGACCAGATAGACCGGGACGAGGATGATGGTGATCGGGATCATCAGCGTGCCGATGACCATCAGCATCACCGCCGTCTTGCCCTTGAACTCGTAGATCGACAGCGCATAGGCGGCCATTGAGTTGATGATCAGCGTCAGGATCGTCGCGACGACCGTTACGAAGACTGAGTTCCAGAGGAAGCGGGTGAAGGCAAAGCGCTCCAGCGGCTCGGTGTAGTTCTCCGTCGCGAGCTTGAACTCGCGGACGGGCGTGCGCTTGTCGATGGGAACGCGGATCGTCTCGCCGGGGTTGGCGGGGTCGACCATCTGGGCCTGAATGCCGATGCGGCGAACCTGCGCCAGCACCCGCTTGCTGCCATCCGGCATCTCGACCTCGAAGAGCGGCAGCGGCTGCGACTGGCCCGGCAGCGTCACTTCCTTCTGCGACATCGGCAGCAGGGTGGGTGGGAATTCCAGCAGACCGGCCTGCGTCTTGAACGAGGAGATGCCGAGCCAGAGCACCGGGCCGAACATCAGGACGACACCTAAGGCGAGGTAGGCGTAGGCCGCGATATCGGTCCAATGCCAGCGGCCGGGATTGCGGCGGGCAGTGGCGAGCTTGGTCACGAGGCTCATGCGGCCCCCTTGCGGCGGCTGACCGCGAGCTGGAGCAATGTCAGCGCGAAGAGCACGACGCCAAGCACGACCGAAGCCGCAGCCGCCAGACCGAAATTCTGGACCTGATTGGAGAAGGCCGTCTCGTAGATGTAGTGCACGATCATGACGGTCGCGGTGCCCGGACCGCCGCCCGTCAGCACGAAGACCTCGTCGAAGGTCTGCACACCCTTGATCAGCGCCAGCACGATCACGACGATCATGTTCGGCCAGAGCAACGGCAAGGTGATGCGCCAGAACACCCGCCAGCGCGGCGTCGCGTCCATCTCCGCCGCCTCATAGAGATCGGCGGGAATGGCCTGGAGGCCCGCGAGCAGGATCAGCGTGTAGAAGCCCATATGCGCCCAGACCGAGACGAAGACGATCCAGAACATCGCCCAGCTCGGATCGACCAGGAACAGGATGCGCTCGCCGCCCATGCCGGTGATCGCCGCATTCAGCAGGCCGTCACGCTGGAGGATCCATTTCCAGGTCAGCGCCACCACCACGGGCGAGAGCAGCACCGGAAAGAAGTAGACGGCACGGAAGAAGCCGCGCGCCCTGATCTTCATGTTCAGGACCACCGCGGTCAGCAGCGAGAACAGCACCATCGCGGTGACCTGAAATACGGTGAAGCGGGCGGTGTTGGAGACGCCGCGCCAGAAATGGTCCTCGCGGCAGGAGCCGGGGTCGAGATAGGAGCCGCAGTCGAACAGATAGCCGTATTGCTCGGCGCCGACGAAGGGACGCTGCGAGGGAAACAGCCCCGCTCCGCCCGTGACCGAGAAGACCACGTTGACGATCAGTGGCAGGAAAACGAAGAGCGCGAAGAGCGCGAGATTGGGCAGCAGGAAGACATAGGCCATGCGCCGCTCGCCGATAAGGCGCTGGAGCGCGCTCATCGGCCAGTCGATCAGGCGCATCAGCAGCGCCAGCGGGCGGGCGAGCAGGCCTGTGCCGCCCGGCCGCGATGTCGTCCCCAACGTCATCCGCCTTACTTCTTGCGCTCGGCGATCTGCTGGGCGACGTCGGTGTCGATGCGCTTATAGGCGTCGTCCAACGAGGTCTCGCCCGAGATTGCCTGGCCGAGGCGGCTGATCACGGCGTTGAAGATCACGCGGTTGTTGACGTAGCCCTGCAGCTTGTAGGCGGCGGGCGAGATCTGCGCGACCTGATCCGAGAAGACCTTGAGCGCGGCCTTGGCGGGAGCGCTGGCGGTCGGGTAGTCCAGCCCCTTGGCCGCGATGCCAAGATGGCCGGGGACAAACAGCGAGCGGGCATAGAACTCGCTCAGCACCGACTCGCTTGCCAGATAATCCATCACCTTGGCGACGGCCTCCGGGCTCTTGGTCGTCTTGATGGCAACGAGGCCGGCGCCGCCCGGCATGGCCGAGCAACCGCCCGTGCCGCAGGGCGAGGGCACCGCGACCCAATCGAAGGCATCGCCGACCGTCTTGTCGAACTGCGCGATCTGCCAGGAGCCGGACTGGTACATCACGACCTGGGCGTTCTTGAACTCGTCATTGGCGCCGCGATAGGCGGTGCCGGAGACCGAGCCCCAAAGCTCCTTCTTCATCACGCCGCTCTGGTGCCAGTCATAGACCAGCTTGGCGGCGCGCTTGAAACCATCGTCGATGACCGCCGGCTCGCCCTTGTCGTCGAAGACCTTGGCGCCTTCCGAAACAGCGACCGAGAAGAAGCGGTGGCCGGAGCGGTCTATCGCCACCGGGAACGGGGCCTGCACCTTGTCGGCCACGGCCTTGGCGGCCTTGCCCCAATCCTCCCAGGTCGCCTTGGCGCCCGGCATGGCGATGCCGGCCTGCTCGAACAGCGTCTTGTTGACGAAGGGGCCGGTGACGGTGAGCTGCGTCATGAAACCGGTGATCGCGCTGGAATCGCCCTCGGGGCGCATCCAGGGCAGGAACGGCCCGAAATTCTTCTCCCAATAGGACGCGTCCTTGAGATAGGGGCGCATGTCGAGCGCGTAACGGGCAATGCCGCCGAGGTCGACGACGCGGGCGATATCAGGGCCCTGTCCCGAAGCGAGCTGGACCGGCAGGTTCTCGGTAATCGCCTTGTAGGGCACCTGGTCGAGGACGACCTTGATGTCCTTGTTCTGGGTCTCGAAGCGCTTCAGCAGGTCCGTGAGAACCTCGCCTTCGTTGCCGTCGGAATACCAGGCGATGCGCACCGTGGTCTGGGCAAAGGCGGCGCTGCCGGCCATCAGGCCGACCGTCAGCGCGAGCGTGGAAATCCAGTGCTTGCCGTTCATCCGCGTTTCCATCCCTGAGCGTCACAGCACCTCAACGAGCGCCTTGGCATGGACTAAGGCAAACGTTTGCCTCACTTGTCAACGGGGACTTCCGGGCGCCATCGTGCGCAAAACGATTCTCAGGGCATATTCTCTGGTCGAGCGAGGACGACGATGACGGCGAAAGCCGGCAAACATCCTGCCATTGCCTCGCTCGCGACCGTGGCGCGGGAAACCGGCGTTTCGGTCGCCACCGTCTCACGCATCGTCAACGGCAAAAGCGGGCGAGCCTCCGTGGAGACTGTCGCGCGCGTGGCGGACGCCATCGAACGGCTGGGCTATCGCCCCAACCCTGTCGGCCGCGCGCTGAAGCGGCGGGCAAGCCGCGTCGTGGCGATGCTTTCGCCCAATCTCGACAATCCGGCGATGGCTGCCATCGCGGTCTCGACGGAGGCCGCGCTGCGTGCAGCCGGCTATGTGATGATCCTGTGCGACACCCATGACCGGCCGGAACTTCAGGACGACTACCTGCAGGCGATGCGGGATCAGTTCGTCGCCGGCTTCGTGATGGTGAGCGCGGTACGCAGCGCGGGCCTCGATCAAGCCGTCCGGCGCGGCGATCCGGTGGTGTTCGTGGCCCGGCGCAGCCCGCTCGGCGGCGGCGCCTTCGTCGGCATCGACGATCATGCCGCCGGGGCCGACGCGGCCGATTTCCTGCTCGGCCTCGGCGTCGAGCGGCCGGCCGTGCTGATGGCCTCGCAGAACATCTCCAGCACGGTGCAACGCGCCACCGGCTTCATCGAACGGATGAACGCGCGTGGCGTGCCGGACCGCGATATCCGGCGCGTGAGCGCGCCCGGCCTGTCGCATATCGAAATCGGCTATGCCGCCGCGCGTGCCTTGGTGGAGGCCGGCGGCTGGCCGCAGGGGGCGCTCTGCGTCAGCGACATGATCGCTTATGGCGCCTACCGACTTGCCAACGAGACGGGGGTCTCGATCCCCCGCGACTGTGCCATCATCGGCATCGACGGCAATGCGATCAATGCCTGGATCGCGCCTTGGCTGACCTCGATCCGTATTCCCTACGAGCAGTTCGGGCGCCATATCGTCGCGCAGCTCACGCGGCAATGGGCCGGCACGGACACGACCGAAATCCATGTCCCGCACGAGCCGCTCACCCCGGCAGAGGCAATGCCGGACGACGCCCGGCCTGTCGCACCCGTCGTATAGGCGAGGTCAGGGATGGTGGCGGCTGGCTTCATGGGCCGCGATCCTGTCTGATGCAGCGGCTGAACGAGGACCGCCTTCGAATCATGACGCTCGCCTTGCTCAAGCGCATGCTCGGCGCTCAATCGGTCGCCGTCATCGGCGAGTCCGAGAGCTGCGACCGGATCGCCGCGTCCATCGAGGCCGGTGGCTATCGCGGGCACTTCTCCCGGATCGAGCGCGATGCCGCGCGGCTCCCCCCGAATTGCGATCTCGTGGTGGCGTCGGCCGCGACGGCGCGGACGGTGATTCCCGAAGCCGCCGCGCTGGGATGCGCTGGGCTGCTCGTGCCGGACGGCGACGCTGGCGATGTTTTGCCCTTGCGAGCAGCCGCGGAGGCGGCGGGCATCCGTCTGCTCGGCCCGGATGCGCTAGGTCTGGCCGCGCCGCGTCTCGGCCTCAATGCGTCGGCGATCTCCGTCATGCCGCCGCTGGGGTCGCTCGCGCTCATCGCGCAGTCGAATTCCATCGCCGCCGGCATCCTCGCCTGGGCGGCTCGGCGCGGCATCGGGCTGTCCGGCGCGGTGATGCTCGGCGAAGGCGCGGATATCGATGTCGCCGACTGCCTAGACCATTTCGCCAATGACGGCGCGACGCGCACGATCCTGCTTGCGATCGACGGGGTCACCGATGCCGGGCGGTTCCTGTCCTCGGGCCGTGCGGCGGCGCGGCTGAAGCCGGTGCTGGTTCTGAAGCCGCCGGGTTTTGCATCGACGGGGCCCGCGTTGACGCATGCGGCGCTGATCGTAACCAGCGACGCTGCCCACGATGCCGCCTTCCACCGCGCGGGATTGCTGCGCGTCAGCGATCTCGACGAGTTGTTCGCGGCGGCCGAGACGCTGGCACGCGCGCGGGCCGCCGAGGCCGGGCGTCTGGCCATCATCAGCAATGGCGACGGCCTTGCCGCGCTGGCCACGGGCCGGCTCCGCCAGCTCGTCGGAGCACAGTCCCTAACGCGGGATGCGGTCCGCGTGCGCAGCGCTGGCGATTACCACGCCGCGACGGCCGCAGTGCTGGCCGATCCGGATGTCGATGCGGTGCTGGCGCTGAACGCGCCGGTTCCGCCCTGCGATCCGGCGGACTGTGCCCGCGCCGTCATCGCTGCCCGGCAGCAGGCCGCTTCGCACAAGCCTGTGCTGGCGGTCTGGCTGGGAGGATCGGACGACATCACGACCTTGTTTGCAACCGGTGGCATTCCCTCCTTCTCGACCGAGGCCGAGGCGGTCGTCGGTTTCCAGCACCTGACACGCCACGCCCAGCTCCAGCGCGAGTTGATGGCGACGCCGCCGTCGAATGCCCATGACCGCCCGCCCGATCTCGCGGCCGCCCGCCGGATCATCGCGAAGGCGCTGGCCGAGGACCGGCATTGGCTCGGCCCGGACGAGGTCAGCGACCTGCTCGCGATCTTCGCGATCCCGATGCTGCGGCCGCTCGTCGTGCCGGACGGCGAGGCCGCCGCCATCGCCGCGCGGCCCTTCCTGATGGCCGGCCGCACGGTCGCGCTGAAGATCGTTTCCCCCGACGTGCCTCATAAATCCGATGTCGGCGGCGTCGCGCTCGATCTTGCGAGCGAGGAGGCGGTGATCACTGCTGCGCGGCGCATGGCGGCGCAGCTGCAGCGCCAGCAACCACAGGCGAAACTCGACGGTTTCTCGGTGCAGCCGATGGCGCACCAAGCCAAGGCGCGCGAGCTGATCGCGGGGTTTGCGACGGACCCCTGCTTCGGCCCGGTCATCATCTTCGGGCGCGGCGGCACGGCGGCCGAGCTGATCGCCGACATCCATGCCGCGCTGCCGCCGCTTGACATGGCCTCGGCGCAAGGGCTGATCTCGCGGACCCGCGTCTCGCGCATCCTCGCGGCCTATCGCGACGTGCCGGCGGCGGACCGAAACGCCATCGCGGCCGTCCTGGTTTCCGTGGCGGAGATGGCTTCGATCCTGCCCGAGATCCGCGAAATCGACCTCAACCCCATCCTGGCCGACGCCGCCGGCGCGGTTGCGGTCGATGCCCGCATCGTACTTGAACCCGACCCCGCGCAACGCCGTCGCCCCGCGATCAGGCCGTATCCGGCGAGCTGGACACGTGCGTTGCCGCTCGGGCAGCGACGCTTCCTCGTCAGGCCGATCAAGCCGGAGGATGAGGGCGCGATCGCAGAGATGCTGAAGCGGGTCACGCCGGAGGATCTGCGGCTGCGGTTCTTCGCCCCGATCAAAAGCTTCAGCCACAGCTTCCTGGCGAAACTCACGCAGCTCGATTACGCCCGCGAAATGGCGTTCGTCGCTTTGGACGAGCCCGGTGGCGAGGCGGCGGGCGTCGTTCGTCTTCATGCCGACCCCGGCCATGTCGAAGCGGAATATGCGATCCTGCTGCGCTCCGATCTGAAAGGGCTCGGGCTTGGCCGGGCGCTCATGCTGCTGATCATCGAATGGGGCCGCACAGAGGGCCTGGCGGTAATCCAGAGCCAGGTTCTGGCCGAGAACGGCCCGATGCTGGAACTCTGCCGCAGCCTCGGCTTCGCGGTCTTGATCGATCCCGATGACAGCGCGATCCGGCGCGTCTCGCTGAGATTGAACCCGCCTGGTCGGAACCCGCCTGGCTCCCCGCCATGATGCCCCTGCCCGCTATCGCTTCCGAGGATCGCCTATGACCCAGCATCGCTTCGACCCGACACAGTACTGGAACGTCATCGGCACGGTGCCGCCCGTGCTCGAGATCGCGAGCGGTGACAGCGTCGTGACGACGACGCTCGATGCCGCCGGGTTCGACGGCGAGGGTGTGCAACGCGCGCCGCGCGGCAACCCGATGACCGGTCCCTTCGCCGTCGAGGGCGCCGAGCCCGGCGATGCGCTGCTCGTGACCATCCAACGCATGACGCCGAACCGCGGCACCGGCTGGACCTATTCGCCGCTGGCGCCCGGCGTGCTCGACCCCGCCGCCCTCGCCGATCTGCCGAAGCGCGAGCGCTACGAATGGGCGATCGACGCCGAACGCGGCACGGTCGCCCTGCTGGACCCGTCAAAGAAGATGAAGAGCTGGGAAATGCCGCTGCGGCCGATGCTGGGCTGTTTCGGCGTGGCGCCCGAGCGCGGGCAGGCGATCTCGACCGCGACGAGCGGCCCTCATGGCGGGAATATGGATTACCGGCTGTTCGGCCCCGGGGCCACCATCGCCTTTCCCGTCTCCGCGCCGGGCGCACTATTCTTCCTCGGTGACGGCCACGCCTGTCAGGGCGATGGCGAGATCGCCGGAACAGGGGTGGAGACAAGCTTCGAGGTCGAGTTCAGCGTCGAGCTGCGCAAGGGCCTGTCCTTGCGCTGGCCGCGCTGCGAAACCGAGACCGAGCTTCTGGTGATCGCGAGCGGGCGCCCGCTCGACCAGCCCCTGCAGTTCGCCACCAGCGAGATGCAGCGCTGGATCGGCGAGGATCTCGGCCTCGATGCGATCGAGGCCGGCCATTTGCTGGGCCAGAGTGTGCGCTACGACATCGCCAACGTCTTCAACCCGGCCTATTGCGTGGCGTGCCGGCTGGAAAAGACCGATTTCATCCGCGCCATGTCCTTGCGCGGCACGGGGTGAGTCCTGGGGCCGCCGCTCAGGCGCCGACTTTTGCCAGAACGTCGGCGCGCAGGAAGCGCTCGATGAAGAGCATGAACAGCACCGAGGGCACGAGCAGGATCAGGGCGGTGATCGACGCGACCTGGTAATTGCCGCCCATAGCGGCGCTATAAAGCAACAGCGGCAGCGTCGTGACCTGCGGGACGCCGACGAAGAAGGTGCCGGTGAACTCGTCGAGCGATTCCAGAAAGACGAAAATGCCCGACGCGATGATGCCGGGCGCGGCCAGCGGCAGCGTCACGGTCAGAAAGGCCCGCATCGGCGAGGCGCCGATGTTGCGGGCGGCGAGCTCCAGATCGCGGTCGACCGCGCCGAAGGCCGCAGCCGCGATCCAGACCGAATAGACCAGCCCATGCGCGGCATGCACGAGAACCACGGCGAAGACCGTGCCGTTGATGCCGATCTGGTAGAAGATGCGGGCGACGTTGATGTAGATCGCCACCGAGGGAAACGCCTGCGGCAGCAGGAACAGCACCATGAAGAACGCTCGCGCCGGCAGCTTCAAACGCGCCAGCGCGTAGCCGGCGGGGATCGACAGCGCCAGCGCAACGACGACCGTCAGCACCGCGATCCAGACCGAGGTGCCGAGCGAGACCATGGCGTCGCCGGTCGGGCGGAAGACCTGTTCCCAATAGCGCGTGCCATAGGTCACCGGCAGCTTGTAGGGCGTGTACCAGCGCTCGGCGACGGACCAGAGCGCGAGATTGGCGAGCGGGCCGATCAGGACGAAAGCGAAAGCGGCGAGCAGGAAAGCCGCCAGCGTCGCGCGCGCGGTCGATGCCAGGCGCGTCACGGCGTGCTCTCCTTTGACATGCCGCGCTTCAGGTAGATGATCGCCGCGCCCGCCGAGAGCAGATAGGTGATGACGCCGAGCGCATTCGCCGTCGAGTAGTCGCCATAGGCATTGATGCGGAAGGCCATGTCGACGGTCAGCATGGTCGGCTGCGAGCCCGCCACCATCATCGGCACAGAAAGCACCGAAAGCATCGTGACGAAGGAGAGCACCAGCGCGACGAGAAGCTGCGGCATCACCTGCGGCAGCGCCAGTTCGACCAGCACGCGCAGGCGCGAGGCGCCGAGATTGCGGCCGGCTTCCAGCGTTGCGCGGTCAAGAGCCGCAAGCGCCCCGGCGAGCAGCAGGGCGACGAAGGGCGTCTGCTTCCAGACGAAGGTCGCGATGATGCCGCGCCAGTCCAAAAAGCTTACCGCCTGCAGCGGCTCCATCAGCCCGAGCGAGACGAAGGTGTTGTTCATCAGGCCGTTCTTGGCGAGGAAGGTACGCATGCACTGCGCCGCCACGATGAACGGAATGAACAGCGGCCAACGATAAAGCGCCTTCAGCGTGCCGACGATGTAGCGATTTTCGCCCAGCGTCAGCGTGCCGGCGATGATGATCGCCATCAGCCCGGTCAGCGCACAGGAGGCGAGCACGATGACGACGGTGAAGACCACGTCACCGGAATAAAGCTCCCAGGCCTTGCGGAAGGATTCAAGGGAAAAGCCACCCTGCGGGCCGGTAAAGGCCGAGATCAGCGAAAACGAGAGCGGATAGAGAAACAGCGCGGCCACCAGCGCGAGACCGGGCGCGATCAGCAGCAGAGCGAGATTGCGTTGGGACAGGGGCATTCGGCGCGGCTTTTCGGCAAGGGCGGGACGTCATCCCGGACGTAGCGAAGCGGAAATCCGGGATAATCAGCCGTCATTGCGAGGAGCGCAGCGACGACGCAATTCAGGGAGACGTGGAGCGCTGCCGCCCCTGGATTGCTTCGCTTCGCTCGCAATGACGGATTGAGGCAGGACTTAGTTGGAGACCTTCTTCTCGTAGCCCTCGAGGATGTCGTTGAAGTAGGGCGCGATCGGGAAGGCCTTGGCGTTCTTGCTGAGATCGGCCGGGGTCACGTCGGTGAAGAGCTTGTCCCAGGCAGCCTTGTCGAGCTTGCCTTCAAGGTTCTTGGCGTCGATGCCCGGATACCAGTTGAACTTCTTGACGATGCCGTCGGCCTGGACCTGGGGGCTGGTGGCGAGCGCGATGAACTCTTCCGCCAGCTTCTTCTGCGCCGATTTGCCGGGCACTGCGTAATACATCGGCTGGCCGGGCATGCCGGGCGAGGCGAGCTTGAGCTTCATGTTCGGCGGCAGCTTGCCGTCGGCCTGCCAGGAATAGAACATGTCGACCCAGACCGGGCCGATCGCGATCTCGCCGCGGTTCAGCATGTCGAGCGTGCCGGCATTGCCGGGGGTGATGACGGCGTTCTTGTTGAAATCCTTCAGCTCGGCGAAAGCCTTGTCCCACTTGGTCTTCTCGGCCGGATCATAGGGCCCCTTGATCAGCTTGTCGGCATCGCCGCCGAACGCATAGACCCAGCCGGCGACGAAGGAGACGCCGGACATGCCGCCCTTGATGCCGTTATAGCCGAACTGCTTCGGGTTCTTCTTGGCCCATTCGGCCAGCTCGGCGAAGGTCGCCGGCGGCGTCTTGACCATGTCGGCGTTGTAGGCGAGCGCCGTCTGCGACTGGAACATCGGGATCACGTAACCGGACACGTCGGTGCCGAGCGCATTGCTGGCGGACTCGCTGGTGGCGAGCTTGGCGGTGGCGACATTGGCCGTGTATTTGTCGAGCAGCCCGTCCTTGACCATCTGGCCGGCGGCCTTCTGGTGGATCACCACGACGTCGAAATCGGTCGTCGCGGCGCCCTTCTGGGCGTCGAGCTTCTCGAGGATCTTCTGCGAGCCGGAGTCGCCGGCGCCGGTGCCGACCGAAACCACCTTCACGCCGGGGTGGCTCTTCTCGAACATCGGCCCGAGGAAGTCCTTCACATAGTCGACCATGTTCTGGTCGCCGGCGGAGGCGACGTTGAGCGTCTGCGCCGAAAGCGGTGAGGCCGCGATCAGCGCGGCAAGCGAGCAGGCCAACGTGAGAATGCGCATGTGTCGGTTTCCTGTCAGGCGGCGATCCCGGCCTCGGATGCCGGGAAGATGTGAAGGCGCTGCAGCGGAATGCGCAGCCCGATTTGGGTTCCGAGTTCGTGACGGCCGACATCGTCGACCGTGATCTGGCGGCCAGCGGCCTCGACCTTGTAGCGATAGACACCGCCGGGATAGGCGCGGGCCGCGATCAGGCCGGGCACGACGAGATCGCCGCCCGCAGCCGGCGCATCGAGCGCACCGAGGCTTGCGACATCGTCGCGGAAATAGGCCAGCGTCGCTCCGGTGGGCAGCTTTGCCGCCGCCTCGCCGTCGAGCGTCGCGTGAGCCTCGCCGGCGGTAACGGAGGCCCGCCCCTCGCCGCGCTCGACGACCAGCGGCAGCACGTTTTCTGCGCCCATGAAGTTCGCGACGAAGGCGCTGGCCGGGCGGTCATAGACCTCTTCCGGCGTGCCGACCTGCGCGACCCGGCCGGCCTGCATGATGACCAGCCGGTCGGCCATCGTCATCGCCTCCTCGCGGTCATGCGTGACATGGACGGCGGTCAGGCCGAGCCGCTGCTGAATGGCGCGGATCTCGTGGCGCATCACCATGCGAATCTTGGCGTCGAGATTGGATAGCGGCTCGTCGAGCAACAGGATGCCGGGGTCGATCGCGAGCGCCCGGCCGAGCGCGACGCGTTGGCGCTGGCCGCCCGACAGGGCCGTGACCTTGCGGTCCTCGTAGCCGGCAAGCCCAAGGAAACCGAGCATCTGCGAGACCTTGGCGGCGATCTCAGCCTTCGACTTGCCCCGCAGCTTGAGGCCGTAGCCGATATTCTGCAGCACGGTCATATGCGGCCAGAGCGCATAGGACTGGAAGACCATCGCCATGCCGCGTTTTTCCGGCGGCAGGCCGGCGACATCCCGACCCGCGACGACGATCGAGCCGGCTTCGACCGGGACGAAGCCCGAGAGCGCACGCAGCAGCGTGGTCTTGCCACAACCGGACGAACCGAGCAGGGCCGTGAAACTTCCAGGCGCGAAATCGAGATCGACGCCGTGCAACACGCGGTTGCCGGCATAGGCTACCTGAAGACCGCGCACGGCAATCGCCGAGCCACTGCCCGTCTTGGCTTGCGTTACCGGCTGCAAGGCGCCACTCCCCGATTTCCTCGCCGTCGGCAATTTGGAATATTTCTTCCATTGCCGATCCATTTGATACAAACATTGCATCGGCGCCCGCCTATGTGCAAGGGATTTGTGAAGCTCCGATGACAGCGACGATTCATTCGGTCTGGCTGATGCCGACGGCGGCGGACGAAATCCTGCTCAAAGGCATTGTGACAGAGCTTTCGACGCGCTTCGGGACGCCTGTCTTCGCGCCGCATCTGACGGTGCTCGGCGACAGCGAGACTTCGACCGCCGAGCTCGAAGCCGCGATCCAAGCGGCGGCTGGAGAGGTTGCGGGCTTTGCCGAGCCGGTTGCTGCCATCGAGACCAGCACGGCCTATTTCCAGTCGTTCTATGCGCGCTTTGCCGTGGCTCCGGCGCTGGTCCGGCTGAAACAATCGCTCGATCCGCAGGGCCTCGATCGCTTCATGCCGCATGTCTCGCTGCTCTACGGGCCAGTGAAGGCTTCCGCGAAGGCGGCTGCGGCGCAAGAGATCGGCGAACGGCTTGGCGGCCGGACCATCCGTTTCGACAGACTCTGCCTGGTCAGTTCGAGCCAACACATCCCGATCGAGCAGTGGCGCGTGGTCGCGACCGCGCCGCTGCGCGGTGTGTGAGAACGCCTCCACCGTCATTGCGAGCGCAGCGAAGCAATCCAGGGGATCACCTTCGACGGTTCAGCCCCGTACTCCTGGATTGCTTCGCTGCGCTCGCAATGACGGCCAGCCTGCGGCCGCTACTCCCCCGTCAGCTCGCGGTTGCGGCGGCTGACTTCCTCGCTGTAGCGCTTGATCGCATGCGCCTCGCTGAGGATGCCGACGAGGCGTCGGCTGTCGCGGTCGGCGACCACCGGCAGCGCCTCGCTTTCGGCCTCGTCGAAAAGCTTCAGCGTGTCCCGCACCGACATGTTGGAAAGCAGCATCTTGTCGGGATTGCGCAGCAGGTCGCGGATCGTGCGGGGCTTTGGCGTATCCGCATTGCCGTCCAGCGCGAGGTCGGGATCGTAGAGCGCGCCGGGCGGCACCATGCCGGCATAGGCGTCGCCCTTGCCGATGGCGACGAGGTAGTTGGTCGAGCCCGGCGGATATTTCAGCCGCGCCTCGGCGATCGAGGCGTCGGCGTCGATCTTGGGTACTTCAAGGCGCATCATGCTGCCGGCGGTGAGGTCGCGGATCCAGCCGACGTCATAGGCGCCGCGAATGCTCTCCCCGCGCAGATGGAAGCGCCAGGTCGCGAAGGAGTAGCCGAAGAGCCTGCGGGTGACCAGCGAGGCCGCGCCGGCCGCGCCCATCACCGCCAGAGTGAGCTTGAGGTCGCCTGTCATCTCCAGCGCGAGCAGCGCCATGGTCATCGGCCCGCCGACGACCGAGACCGCGAGAGAACTCATGCCGACGAGCGCGAACAGGGTCTGGTGGGCCGCGACATCGGGGAAGGCCAGCGCCAGCAGCCCCGCGAAAAGCCGCCCCGTCAGGACGCCGAGCAGCAGCGAGGCGAAGAACAGGCCGCCGCGAAACCCGGCACCGATCGAGACCGAGGATGCGAGCGCCTTGGTGAACAGCACGAGCGCCAGCAACCCGAGACCCGCATCGGCTCCGATAAAGAGATTGATTGCGCCATGCCCCGCGGAAAAGACAGAAGGGCTCCAGATCGCGAGCCCGCCGACGACGAGGCCGCCGAAGGCCGGGCGGAGATAGCTGGGGATGCGCGAGCGCCTGAAACCGGCCTCGACGAATGCGGCGGCGCGCATCACCACGATCCCGACCAGACCGCAGGCGCAGCCCAGAAGAACGACAAGCGGCAGATCCGCGATGGTGATCTGGCCGATCGGCGGAACTTCCATCGCCAGCAACGCCGGCGAGATCAGGTCATGCGTCACCGTCGCCATGAAGGTCGCGGCCATCACCGGCACGAAGACCGCAATGGAATAGCTGCCGAGAATGAGTTCGAACGCATAGAAGGCGCCGGTCAGGGGCGCGTTGAAAGCGGCGCCGATCGCACCGCCGGCGGCACAGCCGACGATCAGCCGCATATCCGCGCGGCGCAGCCTCAGGCGGCGGCCGAGATGGGACGCAAAACCCGACGCCGCCTGGGTGTATCCGGCTTCCAGCCCCACGGAGGCTCCCGAACCGCTGGAGCCGATGGTCTGCAGCGCAAGCACGATGCTGTCGCGCATCGACATGCGGCCGCCATGCAGGGCGTTGGCTTCGATCGGGTCGATCGGCGCGCTGCGGCGGCGGAACAGGGACCAGGTGGAAAGGCCGATGACCAGCCCGCCGACGACCGGCCCTGCCAGCGCCCGTACCGGCGGGATACCGTCCGACACGGAGAGATGCTCGCCGCGCGCGATCCCGAAGATCAGTTCATGCAACGCCTGCGTCGCCATCGACATCGCGACCACGACGATGCCCGCCATGATGCCGACCAGCGAGGCGAGGATGACGATCCCGATCTCGTTCGAGCGGATGAAGGCGCGCAAGCCCCTCTGCGGCAGGTCGGCCGGCGCGGGGCTGGAGTCTGGAGGTGGGACCGTGATCACAGCAGTTCGCCCGGAATGCAGGGTCTCGATTGGACCCGCCGTTCGCACATCCCCGCAGCCGGAACAAGGCGAAGCGACGCCCTGCATCAAAATCGTCGTCAGTCCGTCGGCTGTGGCTCAGTTCCGTTTGGATGTCGCTTGTTCCATGTGCTGTGCGCATAGCAGCGGCGATCTATGCGCGATTGCTTGTCATGATTCCAAGGTAGACCGTCCAGACGACTGTGGTGCCGGTGGGCGCCGAAGCGACGAGATCCGCTATGCCTCTTTCCTCGCCGAGCCGCCGCCAGTTCCTGTCCTCGACCGGGATGATGCTGCTCATCGCATCCGCCCCGATGGCTCGTGCGGCCGAGCACTCCGGCGCGCTGCCGTGGAAGCCCTTCGCGGCCTTGCCGCCCGAGACCTTGCCCGGCGGGCGGTGGTACGTCTTCACGCCGGAAGAAGCTCGCACCGTCGAAGCCATCGTCGACCGGATCGTGCCGTCCGACGATCTGAGCATCGGCGGCAAGGAGGCCGGCTGCGCCAGCTTCATCGACCGTCAACTCGCCGGCAGCTACGGCACGTCGGACCGGCTCTACACGCAGGGACCGTTCGTGGCCGGCCTGCCGACCCAGGGTTACCAGGGCAGCATGGCGCCGACGACGCGCTATCGCGAAGGGCTCGATGCGCTGAACAAGCACACGCGGGCCAAGCTCGGCGGCAAGGCGTTCTTCGATCTTGCCGCGGCCGACCAGGACCAGGTGCTGAAGGATTTCGAGGGCGGCAAGGTCGAATACAAGGCCGCGACCGGGTTCTTCAATCTGCTGTTGCAGAACACGATGGAGGGCTTCTTCGCCGACCCGATCTATGGCGGCAACAAGGACATGGCCGGCTGGAGGTTCATCGGCTTCCCCGGCGCCCGCTACGATTACCGCGACTATGTCACGGCCCATAACAAGCCCTTCCCGCTGCCGCCGCTTTCGATCGGCGGCCGGCCGGAATGGAAGACCGGCAGCCGGTAAGCGGAGCAAACGAGATGGTCAAAAAACTGCCCCGCAAGGATGCCGTGATCATCGGCCTCGGCTGGACCGGCGCGATCCTCGGCCATGAGCTGACCGATGCCGGCCTCGATGTCGTCGCGATCGAGCGCGGACCCTGGCGAGATACGGCGACCGACTTCAACCTCGCCTATGCGCCCGACGAGCTGCGCTACGCCGTCCGCAAGGACCTGTTCCTGCAGCCGGCGCAGGAGGCGATGACGATGCGCAACAACGTCTCGCAAACGGCGCTGCCGATGCGGGATTACGGCTCGTTCCTGCCGGGCAACGGCGTCGGCGGCGCCGGCACCCATTGGAACGGCCAGACCTGGCGCTTTTTCCCGAGCGATTTCAGGCTGAAATCGCATCTGACCGAGCGCTACGGTGCGGAGCGCATTCAGGACCTCCAGGTTCAGGACTGGGGCGTCACCTATGACGAGCTCGAGGCCAGCTTCGACCGCTTCGAGTATCTTTGCGGCATCTCGGGCAAGGCCGGCAATCTGAACGGGGCGATGCAGAGCGGCGGCAACCCCTTCGAGGGGCCGCGCAAGCGCGACTATCCGCTGCCGCCGATGCAGATGACCTATGCGCCGACGCTCTTTGCGGAAGCCGCGCGGGCGAAAGGGTGGCACCCCTTCCCGACCCCCTCGGCCAATCTGTCGCAAGGGTATGTCAACCCGCTCGGCATCGCCATGGGCCAATGCACCTTCTGCGGCCATTGCGAGCGCTTCGGCTGCGCGAACTACTCCAAGTCGAGCGCGCACACGACCGTGCTGCCGGTGCTGATGCGCAAGTCTAATTTCGAGGCGCGCACCGAATGCGAGGTGCTGAAGATCAATCTCTCAGCCGACGGCAAGAGCGCCACCGGCGTGACCTATATAGACGTCAATGGAGAGCTTTTCGAGCAGCCGGCCGACATGGTGCTGCTCAACGCCTACGGGCTGTTCAATGTCCGGCTGATGCTGCTGTCCGGCATCGGCAAACCCTATGATCCCTCGACCGGCGAAGGCGTGGTCGGCCGCAACTACTGCTACCAGACCAATGCCGGCACGCAGGTGTTCTTCGAGGGCAAGCACATCAATCCGTTCATCGCGTCCGGCTCGCTGGGGCAATCCGTCGACGACTTCAACGGCGACTCCTTCGACCATGGCGCGCTGGATTTTGTCGGCGGCGCAGGCCTCAACTGCATCCCGACCAACGGACGGCCGATCCAGTACCGCCCCGTGCCGCCGGGCACGCCGCGCTGGGGCTCCGACTGGAAGAAGGCGACGAAGCAGTACTACAACAACACGCTGACCTTCTCTTCGCAGGGCTCTTCCTACGCCACGCGCGGCAATTATCTCGACCTCGACCCGACCTATAAGGACCGGTTCGGGCGCCCGTTGCTGCGCATGACGTTCGACTTCCCCGACAACGACATCCGCATGTCGAACTACGTCAGCGACCGGATGAAAGAGATCGCCGACCAGCTCGGCGGCAAGCAGTCGGTGGTCGCGCGGCTGCAGAAGGGCTGGAATTCCGTGCCCTATCAGAGCACGCACAACACCGGCGGCGCCATCATGGGCACCGACCCCAAGACCAGCGCCGTTAACCGCCATCTCCAGGCCTGGGACGTGCCCAACGTCTTTGCGATCGGCGCGTCGGCCTTTCCGCAGAATGCCGGCAAGAACCCGACCGGGCCGGTCGGCGCGCTCGCCTTCTGGGCAGCGGATTCGATCCGCAACCACTATCTCAAGAACCCCGGCAAGCTGGTGGAAGCATGAAGAAGGCAGCGTTTTTCGCCGGCCTCGCGGCCGCCACCCTGCTCGGCACGACGAGCTTCGCTTCCGATCTGTACGATCGGATCGAAGCCGGTCGCTATCAGGCGGTGCTCGGGGATTGCGCGGCGTGTCACTCCAAGCCCGGCGGCAAGCCCTTCGCGGGTGGCGAGGCGCTGGAAACGCCGTTCGGCAAGCTCGTGCCGTCCAACATCACGCCCGATCCGGAAACCGGGATCGGCACCTGGAGCTATGAGGATTTTCGCGGCGCGATCAAGCGCGGCGTCGGCAAGGACGGCAAGCGGCTCTATCCAGCGATGCCTTACCCGGCCTATTCCTCGATGAAGGAGTCCGACGTCGCCGATCTCTGGGCCTATTTCCAGAAGGTCGAGCCGGTGAACAACCGTGTCGTCTCGAACCAGCTGCCCTTCCCCTTCAGCATCCGCACGGTGATGGCGGGCTGGAACCTGCTGAACTTCGCGCCAAAGGAGTTCGCTGCCGATGCCAACAAATCGGCCGAGTGGAATCGCGGCGCATACCTCGTCAACGGCGCTGGCCATTGCGGGACCTGCCACACGCCGAAAAACCTCACGGGCGCCGACAAGGGCGGCGAGTTCCTGCGCGGCGGCAATCTGCAGGGCTGGTTCGCGCCGAGCCTGACCAACGACGCGCACAAAGGCATCGGCAGCTGGTCGAACGAGGATATCGTCGCCTATCTCAAGACCGGCGCGAACCGCTTCGACATCGCTTCGGGCCCGATGGCGGAGGCCGTCGCCCAATCGACGAGCAAATGGAGCGATGTCGACCTCAACGCCGTCGCGACCTACCTCAAGGACATCAAGGACGACGGTACGGCGGCCCCGAGGCCCATCGCCGCCGACGATCAGGCGATGGTGACCGGTAAGGCTGTCTATATCGACCGGTGTTCCGGCTGCCATGTCTCGTCCGGCCAGGGCCAGCCCTCGCTCTTCCCGACGCTGGCCAAGGCGCCCGTCGTCAACAGCACCGACCCGAGCTCGTTGATCCGGGTGGTCCTGGCCGGTAGCCAGGCCGTCGGTACGGCCGAAAAGCCGACCACGCCGGCGATGCCGGCTTTCGACTGGAACCTCGACGACGCGGCGGTGGCGAATGTCGTGACCTATGTCCGCAACAGTTGGGGCAATGCAGCGCCCGCCGTGACGGCCGGGCAGGTCAAGGATCTCCGAGCGAGCTTGCGGAAATAGCCGGCGGCGGCGTCGCCGCTTACGCGATCGGAACCGGCGGCCCGGCTTTCACGCTGTCCGTCGCCACGAAGCTGCGGCCGTATATCTCGGCCATAGCTGCCTTTCCGATGTTGCGCAGCATCCTCGCTTTTGCAGCGCCTTTTGAGTCGGCTTTGCAGTATTCATTCGCGCACCGACATGCCGAGGCGCTCATGCTGCTGCTCAACACCCATCCCGATTATCGCACCGCTCTCGATCCGCGCGACCTTGCGACGCTCGGGCCGGCGGGAGCCGAGGCCATCTCCCGCCATCTCGCCACGCGCACGGGCCACGCGCCGACACCGCTTCATGCGTTGCCCGGGCTGGCCGCGGCCTTGGGGATCGGCGCGCTGCTCATCAAGGACGAGGGGCAGCGGCTCGGCCTCGGTAGCTTCAAGGCGCTGGGCGGTGCCTATGCCGTAATCCGTCTCGTGCTCGAGGAGGCATCCCGGCGGCTGGGTCGTACGCTCGACGATGCCGAAATCGGGGAGCCGGCTGTCCGTGATGCCGCGGCTGCGATGATTTTCGCCTGCGCGACCGACGGCAACCATGGCCGCTCCGTCGCGCAAGGGGCCGGGCTCGTCGGCGCCCGGTCGGTGATCTTCGTCCATGGCGGCGTGAGCGAAGAGCGGATCGCGGCGATCGCAGGTTTCGGCGCCGAGATCAGGCGCGTCGCCGGGACCTATGATGATTCCGTCGTCGAGGCGGCGCGTGTCGCCTCCGAGCAGGGCTGGACGGTCGTGTCCGACACCTCCTGGGAAGGTTATGAGCGCATCCCCGGGCTGGTGATGCAGGGCTATACCGCAATCGCCAGCGAGGCCTTCGCGCAGATGAGCGAACGGCCGAGCCATGTCTTCGTGCAGGCCGGCGTCGGCGGCATCGCAGCGGCGCTGGCCGCACAGATGGCGACGCATTACGGCGAAAACCGGCCGATCTTCGTCGTGGTCGAGCCCGATCGGGCGGCTTGCGTATTCGAGGCGGCCAGACAGGGGTGGCCGGTGCGGATCGCGCATGGCACCGCGACCGTGATGGCGATGCTGGAGTGCTACGAGCCCTCGCCCCTCGCGCTGAGAGTGCTTTACCGGGCCGCCGACGCCTTCATGACCGCGACCGACGACGATGCCGTCGAGGCGATGAACCGGCTGGCGCGGCCGACTTCGGGCGATCCCGCGATCGTCTCCGGCGAAAGCGGAGCGGCCGGACTGGCCGGGCTGCTGGCGGCGCTGCGCGACCCCGCCGCTAAAGCGGCGTTGCGACTGGATGACCGTTCGCGCGTGTTGCTGGTCAATACGGAAGGCGCGACGGACCCTGCCCGCTATGCCACGCTCGTCGGCGCATCCGCTGCACAGGTGCTCACCGGCGCCGCATGAGCGAAGCGCGCCATCCGCTCTTGCCCCCCGCTCTTGCCCCGCCTCGCCCCGGCATCGTAGCAGGGGCGCGCGGCCGCGCAGGACCGCGCGGAGGCGCCCTATGAAGCTTCGTCCCGATACGCTGGCGATGACGGCCGTCCTTGCCATGCTGACGGCGCTGGGGCCGCTTTCGACCGATTTTTATCTGCCGTCGCTGCCCGAGATCGTCCGCGTGATGGGCACGGACGTGGCCGGCGCACAGGCGACATTGTCCTCCTTCCTGTTCGGCTTCGCCGCCGGGCAGATCGTCTGGGGGCCGCTCTCCGACCGCGTCGGCCGCAAGCCGATCCTGCTCGCGGGACTGGCGCTGTTTGCGCTCGCGACGCTGGCTTGCGCCTTTGCGCCCTCGATCGAGGCGTTGACGGGAGCCCGCGCCCTGCAGGCGCTCGGCGCTTCTGGCCCGATCGTACTCGGGCGCGCCATGGTGCGCGATCTCTATGAGGGGCCCCGCGCCGGCAAGGAGCTGGCGCGGATGGGCATGATCATGGGCGTGGTGCCGGCGATCGCGCCGGTCCTCGGCGGCGTGCTTCAGATCGCGTTCGGCTGGCGCTCGACCTTTTTGGCCTCGCTCGTCTTCGCGCTGGCGCTCGCGGTCGTCATCATCGCGGTGATGCCGGAGACGCTGCGGCAGCGCTCGCCGCAGCCGCTATCCCTCCCGGCGGTCTTTCGTGGCTATGGCGTGCTGCTGCAGAACCGCGCCTTCCGCGTCTATGTCGCGCTGACGGCGCTGGCCTATGCCGGGCTGTTCGCCTTCATCTCCGGCTCGTCCTTCGTCCTCAGCGGCATCTACGGCCTGACGCCGGTGCAGTACGGGTTTTCGTTCGCTTTCGGCGTACTCGGCTTCATCGCCGGGACGATCCTGGCGCAGCGCCTTGTCGGTTCGCGCGGCATGGACGGGGTCATCGGGCTCGGCGTTCTCCTGCTGGCGCTCGGCGGGCTGGCCATGCTCGGCAGCATCGCCACAGGCGCCGGCGGCGCGCTCGGCATCGTCTTGTCCTGGTCAATCTACGCCTGCGGGGTCGGGCTCACCCTGCCGCAGGCGCAGGCTTCGGCGATGATGCCGTTTCCCGACCGGGCCGGCGCGGCCTCCTCCTTCAACGGGCTCTGCCAGATGCTGCTTTCGGCCTGTGTCGGACTGCTCGTCGGACATTTGCTGAAGGGTGCGGCCCTGCCGCTGCCGCTGGTCATGTCGGCACTGGGCGTCACCGCCTTCGTCACCTTCAAGCTCAGCGCCGGCATCAGGGCCGCCAGGCGCTGACGATCAGCCGCCGAAAAGCCGCTCCAGGAAGTTCTTCTCCTGCGGCGGGGGCGGCACCCAGGCCCTGTCGCCGCTCGACGGCGCCTCGTTCGGCTGGCGCGCATCGGCGACCGGCGCGCCTGTATCGAGCGGCCTTGGTGCGCCCTGCCAGAAGCCACCGGGCAGCGGGATCGGCTGCGAGCCGGCATGGGCGGCCTTCATGTACTTGCCCCAGATCTCGCCGGGCAGGCCGCTGCCGGTGACGCGCCTCATGTTGGAGTTGTCGTCGTTGCCGACCCAGACGGCAGTGACGAGCTTGGCGGTGAAGCCGACGAACCAGGCATCGCGGAAATCCTGCGTCGTGCCGGACTTGCCGCCGACCTGCCAGCCGGGAATGTTGAACTTGCTGCCGGTGCCGCCGTTCATCACGCCGTTGAACATGGTGTCCATCATCGCCAGCTGCTGCGGCTGGATGACCTGGCCGAGGCCGCCCGCCTTGCGTGCGTAGACCACCTTGCCGTTGGTCTGGCGCACTTCCCGAATGACATAGGGCAGCACGGATTGTCCGCCATTGGCGAAGGTGGCGTAGGCCGCCGTCATCTCCAGCGGGGTCACCTCGGACGTCCCCAGCGCCAGCGACAGATTCGGCTGCAATGCGGATGAGATGCCGAGCCGCTGGGCGGTGCGGACGACCTCCTTCGGCGTGACCTCCTGGATCAGCCGCGCCGCGACCGTGTTGAGCGAGTGCTGCATTGCCGTCGCCAGCGTCACCGGCCCGCGATAGCTGCGCGAATAGTTCTCAGGCTCCCACCCCTTGATCGAGACCGGGGCGTCGTCGCGGATGGTGTCGGGCGTCAGGCCCTTGTCCATCGCGGTCAGGTAGACGAAGGGCTTGAAGGAGGAGCCGGGCTGCCGGCGCGCGGACGTGGCGCGATTGAACTGGCTCTTGGTGTAATCGCGGCCGCCGATGAGCGCGCGGATGGCACCGTCCGGTGCCAGCGAAACGACAGCACCCTGCGAGGCGTGGAGCTTGGAACCTTGGGCCGAGAGCGCATCGACCAGCGTGGTCTCGGCCGAGGATTGAAGCCGGGAATCGATCGTGGTCAGCACCGTAACGTCACCCTCGACCGCCCCGATGAAGTCATCGAGCACATCCATGACGTAATCGGCGGCATAGTTGACCGAGCCCGCGCCGGTGCGTTCGGGCACTTCGGCCGGCGCGGTCAGCGCCGTCTTGGCGGCGTCCTGCGTGATGAAGCCCTGATCGACCATCGCGGCGATGACGAGCTGGGCGCGCTTTTCGGCGAGATCGGGGTTGCGGTTGGGCGCCAGCCGCGACGGAGCCTGGACGAGGCCGGCCAGCATCGCCGCCTCCGCGATCGTCACCGAGCGCGCCGATTTGTTGAAGTAGCGCTGCGCCGCAGCCTCGACGCCATAGGCGCCCGAGCCGAAATAAACGCGGTTGAGATAGAGTTCGAGGATCTGGTCCTTGCTGTAGGTCCGCTCCAGCCACAGCGCGAGAATGGCCTCCTGAATCTTGCGGGAGGCGGTCCGCTCCTGCGTGAGGAAAAGGTTCTTGGCGAGCTGCTGAGTCAGCGTCGAGCCGCCCTGGACACCGCCGCGGCGGCGCAGATTGTTGACGACGGCGCGCGCCAGACCGACGGGATCGATGCCGAAATGGTCGTAGAACCGCCGGTCCTCGATCGCCACGAACGCCTTGGGCAGATAGGGCGGGACTTCGCCGATGGTGATGGTGCGCCCGCCTGTCTCGCCGCGATTGGCGAGGAGCGAGCCGTCGGCGGCGAGGATCGCGATGTTCGGTGGCCGTTTCGGTACGGTCAGCTGGCTGATCGGCGGCAGCTGCGAGGCGTAATAGGCGACGATGCCGCCGAGCCCAATCACGCACCAGATGCCAAGCACCATCGTCCAGTAGATCAGGCCGCCGAAGAGCGAGCGGCGGCGCCTGCGGCGCTTGCCACCGTTTTTGCCGCCGCCACCACCACCATTGCCGCTACGCTTAGGGGGAGGATTGCGCAGTTGCCGCTCTGGCTCGGGCCTGGCAGGCGCGGCGCGAAAGGGGGTCGTGCGATCGTCTGCTGAAAGGCGCATGTCACCGTCGTCGCGGCTTGCGCCGCGCTCAAAGCCAAAGGAGGGCTCGCGCCGCTCGCCTCGTGAAGTCCGGTCGTTCATCCCGTCCCGTTCGCCATCAGAACATCTGAAACGGACTTGCCGACCGGGTTTGCCCACCCGTCGGATCCGGCTCCAGCCGCCCTTTGGGCAGCCAGGTCAGAGGGGATTTAAACATGGCGCTTTTAAGGGTTCGTAAAGCCTGGTTCGCGGCATGGTTGCCACAGACGTCGCGCGAACGTGATCGATCTTGCAAATCCGCAATGTGGACATGGCCGGCCTCGGATATTGCGCAAAATCGCCGGGCCTGCCACGAAGCGGCCAGGAAACGCGCAGGACACGATCCACCGCCTTCTGCAACTGAGGATTTTTGATGCTGACTTCCCTTAATCGCTACCAGCCGCAGGTTCTGGCCCTGCTGCGGATCGTTACCGCGTTGCTCTTTCTCGCCCATGGCGTGCAGAAGCTGTTCGGCTTCCCGGCTCCCCCCGCCGGTGGCGGCCTGCCCCCCGCGATGACCTTCTTCTGGTTCGCGGGTGTCATCGAGCTGGTCGGCGGCCTGCTCGTGCTCGTCGGCTTCCAGACCCGAATCGTCGCCTTCATCCTGTCCGGCCAGATGGCTGTCGCCTACTGGATGGCGCATGCGCCGAAGAGCCCCTTCCCCGTGCTGAACGGCGGCGACGCGGCGATCCTGTTCTGCTTCGTCTTCCTTTATCTCGTCTTCGCCGGTGCCGGCGCCTTCGCGATCGATCGGCACAGCCGCATCTGACGCGGCGAGATCAGCCCTGAATCAAAAAGGCCCGCTTCCTCACGGAAGCGGGCCTTTTTTGTCGAATATCGGCTGCCGGATCAGACGGCGGCGGAAATCCAGCGCGAGAGATCGCTCTTGGGGGCGGCGCCGACCTTCTGCGAGGCGAGCTTGCCGTCCTTGAACAGCATCAGCGTGGGGATCGAGCGGATGCCGAACTGCGCCGGGATCTGCTGATTCTCGTCGACGTTCATCTTGACAATCTTGACCTTGCCGTTGAGCTCGGTCGCGATCTCCTCGAGCGCCGGGCCGATCATACGGCAGGGGCCGCACCATTCGGCCCAGAAATCGACGACGACCGGCTCGGTCGACTTCAGCACATCGGCCTCGAAGCTCTGGTCGGTTACCTTGTTGGTGGCCATGGCTGGCGCCTTTCGATTTGCAGCGGACGGCAGGGCCGCCCTTCGCCAGCGAAGCTATGAACGCCTGCCGCTTCGGTCAAGGCGCGTGGCCCGCAGGGCGGAGGCGCAAGGCGCGACGGTCATGACCCGCCGGACACCAGGCTCGCCCCGACATTGATGCCGAACGCCAGGATCGAGGTGTTGAAGAGGAAGGCGAGGATCGAGTGCAACAGCACCACGCCGCGCGCCTGGCGCGTCGTCACGCCGACATCCGAGGTCTGCGAGGTGCAGCCGACCGTGTAGGAGAAATACAGGAAGTCGAGATAGTTCGGGTCGCCTTCGCCGGGGAAATCGAGGCAAGGCTCCTTCCCGCCGCCGCGATAATAGCTGCCGGCATAGTGCATCGTAAAAAAGGCGTGCAGCAGCGTCCAGGAGCACAGCACGGTGACGCCGCCCAGCGCGAGGTGCATCCATTTCTGGTCGGCCGGAACAGTCGAGAGCCCGGCGAACTGCACCGCGATGGCAACAAGGCTCATCGTGACGGCCAAGCTGGCGATGATCAGGATCGCAAGGGCGCCTTCGTCCTGCTGCTCGGCGCGCGCCCGGATCTGGTCGGTGGTCTCCGTGAACATCGTGGTCGAAAGCAGCACGAGATAGAGGATCGCGCCAGCGTTCCAGGCGACCAGCAGGCGCGTGGCCCAGCGCCAGTCTCCCGGCAACAGCAGCGCCAGAACAGCCAGCGCACCCAACGCAATCAACAGTCGGGGGCGCACCAGCAGCGAGCGGGGAAACAGTCTCATGGCTTAAACCCGTTCCGGCGGTGAGTAAGAGATCGTTCCGCGGTCCTGCGCCGCCAAAGCCGTCAGCGCAACCTGACGCTGGCCGGCGTCGAGTTCGAAACAGCTCAGATCGGCGGTGTAGACCGCGAGCGCCCGGACGGGCCTGTCGGGATAGATCGCCTGCACCAGTTCGGCATAGGCCGCGAGCTGCGCCACCGTCTGCGGCGGAATATCGTCGGACCGGGCAGGCGGGCGCGCCGTCGTCTTGAAATCGGCGATGATGACGCTGTCGGGCAGGATGGCGAGACGGTCGATCCGGCCCGAGACGGCCCGCCGGCTGCCATCCGGCAGAGCGATCTCGCCGGCGACGGGGGCTTCTGCCAGCGCGCCGGCACCGAACAGCGCCACCAGCAGCGGCTCGCCGAGCAGACGCAAGGCATCGGCGACGATCCGACCGCGCCGATCCGGCGGCAGGGTGCGACCGCGCGCCTCAGCGAGACTGTACGCGGCCTGCGCACGATGCTTGGCCGGCACCTCCGGCAGGATCTGGAGCAGCAGATGCGCAAGCCGCCCGGCCGCCGCCGCTTCGGCGAGGAAAGGTCCGTCGCCGGGGCGGTCCTCGCCATCGGCGGCGGCGAACGCGCCCGAGGGGCGCAGCGGCGGGGCGGGCTCGACCTCGCGCTCCAGCGGCACATCCAGCCATGCCGGCACCACGAGCATCGAGGCTTCCGGTCGCGGTTCGTCCGGCTCGATGGACATGGCAGGCGCGGTCACGCTGAAGCGCAGGATCGCCTCCTCGCCCTCGCCAATCGCCTGCAGGCCGGGCTCCGAGGCCGCGAGGCCCTCCGTCACCATCGCATACCAGCTCCCCGCCGGCGCCTCGCCCTTGGCCTGAGACGCGCAGACGATCAGCCGGTCCTCGGCGCGGGTCATCGCGACATAAAGCAGGCGGTGGTGCTCCTCGACCATCTGCGTGACCACCAAAGCCTTGGCGTCGTGGGTCGCGGCCGTGTCCTCGGCGCTCGCCGGCGGCCAGATCGGCACCAGCGAGCCGCGCGGCTCGGGGACGGCCAAGATCTTGGGCAAGCGCTTGGGGCCGGGCTCGGGGCCGAGATCGGCCAGGATGACGATGCGCGCTTCCAGCCCTTTCGAGCCATGCACAGTCATGACGCGCACCTCGCCGGCGCTAGCCGACAGGTCCCGCTTCACATCGGTGGCGCTGCCGCCGACATGCTGGAGGAAGCCCGCGAGCGAAGGGCCATAGCGTCGTTCATGATCGAGCGCGACGTTGAGGAAGGCGTCGAGCGCATCTCCCGCCTCGGCGCCGAGCCGTGAGAGCGCGAGATTGCGGCCCCTGCCCGGCCCGAGCAGATCGGCATAGAAGCGGAACGGGCCGCAGCGCCCGGCCTCGCGCGTCCAGGCGACGAGCTTCTCCTCGGCTGCGGCATAGCGCGGCTCCGTCGCAGCGGCATCCTGCAAGGCCTGTCGCAAGGAGCCGGTGCGCAGCGGCGCGAGACGCAGCAGATCGTCATCGTTCAGGTCGATCAACGGCGTCTTCAGCGCGGTCGCGAGCGCCAGATCATCATCCGGCAGAAGCAGCGTGCGGCCCAGCACCATCAGATCCTCGACCGCCGGGTGCTCGGCCAATGTCAGCCGATCGCGGCCGGCCACGGGCACGCCGGCATCCTTCAGCGCCTTGACGATGGCCTCGAACAACGCCCCGCGCTGGCGCAGCAGGATCATGACGTCGCCGGCCTTGAACGGATGGCCACGGTCGTCGCGGCCGGTGCGGTGCCAGCGCTGCAGCGTTCGGGCGATGCGCTCCGCCAGCTTGACGATGCCGCTGCGCCGCTCCGGCGCATCGACCGGCGTCGTCCAGGCATCGGGCGGCTCGCCCGTATCGTTGGCGGCCAACGGCCAGATATCGACGGTGCCGGGTGCGCCGCGACGCACCGTGTCATGCAACTCCGGCCGGCCAGCGCCGTCGAAGACCAGCCCGCTCGCATTCTCCGGCAAGGCGAAGACGGCATCGACCGCCCGCATGATGTCGGGGGCCGAGCGGAAGGAGGTGTTGAGCGTAATGGCCTCGAAATCGAGCCGGGCATCGGCGACCCGCCGCTCAAGAGCGTGCCGCTCCTCGCCGAAGGCAGCCGGCGCCGCGCCCTGGAAGCCGTAGATCGACTGTTTTTCGTCGCCGACGACGAAGATCGTGCGCGGTTTCTCGCGGATATCGCCGCCGCTGGTGAACTCCTCCGCGAGCTTGCGCAGGATCGCCCATTGCGCCTCGCCGGTGTCCTGCGCCTCGTCGAGCAAGATGTGGTCGATGCCGGCATCCAGCTTGTAGAGCACCCAGGCGGCCTCGACCCGCTCCAGAAGCGCCCGCGTCTTGGCGATCAGGTCGTCGTAGTCCAGCAGGGAACGCAGGCTCTTCTGACGCTGGTAGGAGGCGAGCATTCGCGTCACCAGCAGCGCGAGCGCTGCGCTGCGATCGCGGATCGCGACCGCGTTCAGGCGCTCGCCGGCAGTCAGGACCAGTTCCGCCAAGGCCTCCAGCGCGAGCAGCGGCGCACCTTCCAGCTCCGATTTGCCGCGGCCCCGGATGTTGCTGTTGATCGTGCCGGCATCCGTGATCAGGCCGCGCCGGCAGAACGCGACGGGGTCGCCATCGTCCTGCCCGGCAAGGAGCGCACGCAGATTGGCGGCGCAGTTCTGCCGCGTGGTGCTCCCGGCCTGCAGCGCATCGACCAGCAAAGGCAGATTGGGCAATGCCGCCAGCCCGCGGCGGAACGACCGATTGATGCTGTCGGCGTCGAGATCGGCGGGAATGCCGAGAACGGCGGCAATGCCGGCACGCACCTCGCGAGGATCGCGCGCGCGCCCGTTCTCATCGTTGAACAAAGCGCGCTGCCGCAGCGCCTCCTGCACCATGGTCTCGAAGGAATCCTGCGCGGCGAGCCGTGCCAGCAAATCCAGCGCCTGCGCCTCGGCGCCACGTGGGTCGGCCGTGACGAGTGCGAGCAGCTCGCGGCGCGCCTCGCGCAGCATCTGCGCCTGGGCCAGATCGTCCGCCACCTCGAAGCGCGGTGGCACGTTCGCCTCGAACGGCGCGGCCTGCAGGACGCGGGTGCAGAACGCGTGGATCGTCTCGATCCTCAAGCCGCCCGGGGTCTCCAGCGATTCCGCGAACAGGCGTCGCGCCTTGGCGCGCTCGGATTGCGTCGGCGCCCGTCCGGTGAGCCTCGCCAGCGCCTCGGTCAGCGCGGGCTCGGGCATGGTCGCCCAATCGCCCAGCGCCTTGAAGATGCGGTTCGCCATGTTGGCGGCGGCGGCCTTGGTGTAGGTGATGCAGAGCATCCGGCCGGGCGCGACATCGTCCAGCAGCAGCCGCAAAACCCGGTTGACCAGCACATAGGTCTTGCCGGAACCGGCATTGGCCGAGACCCAGGCGGAAAGCTGCGGTTCGGCCGCGCGGGCCTGGCGCTGGCTGGTCAGCGGCGGGACGTTCCAGTCCGGCTTCATGTCTCGCCGCCTTCATCGCCGCCACCGGGCGCGGCCGACCACTCCTTGACGCGCGCGAGGTGGTCGTAAGGGCTGGCGTAGCGGATATAATCCGGTGCCCGGCGCGAGACGAACGCTTCGCGGCCGGCGCGCAGCGCCTCGATGTGCTTCAGCAGGTTCTCGAGGTGGCGCGCGGCGACATCGGCGAGACTCTCCTCGCCGAAATCGAGCGGCTTGTCCTTGGCCCAGCCCTTCGGGTCATGATGCAGCTTCATGTAGATCACACCGGACACAGGCGTCGGCCCGGCGAGGCCCTTGAAGCCGGCGCGCGCCGCCAGCTCGGCCTCAAGAGTGAGCTGCGGGGCAAAGCCCTTCTCGACCTGCGCCTTGGTCGGTGGCGCGCCCGTCTTGAAATCGACGATGCGCAAGCTGGGCTCGCGGGTCAGCTCGATGCGATCGGCCCGGCCGTGCAGCCGCAATTCGTTGCCGTCGCTCAGCCTGAAACTTGCGCCGGTGCCAAGTTCGACGCCGATGCGGGCGATCTCGCCGCGGCGACGCTCTTCCCAACGCACGAAATGCCCCGCCGTCAGCAGGAAACGCGGCCACCAGAAAGCTCTCACCTCCGGCACGTCGTCGTATTCGCGGAAAAGACGGTCCCCCATCGCGACGATCTGCGCTTGCGCGTCGGCCGGGAGATGATCGGAATAGGTCGTCGTGAAGGTCTCGACGATACCGTGCAGAAGCTTGCCGCGATCCTGCGCCGTCGGCTCCTCGACGAGGTCGTCGAGCGCGTCGAGCTTCAGGATCTTGCGGGCATGGATCTGGTAGGGGTCGCGATAGAGCGTCTCGACCTCGGTCACGCTGAGCGAAAGCGGCTGGAGTTCGCGCGGCGGACGGGGGGCGGGGCGGCCTACGGGTTTGGCGTCCGTGGGGGCGCTGAGCAGGGCGGCCAGCCGCCGCAAATGCTCGCCGCGCGCCAAAGCCTCCTGCCAGACCGGAGCCGGCGTCACAGCCTGGAGGCGCTGCCAGAAGCGAGAGGCGATCGTCTCGGACTCGCCGGCTTTGCGCGGCCGGGTCAGCGTCACCGAGCGCGCCATCAGCGCTTGGGCGAAATCATGTGCTGTCTGGCCGATACGGCGCTCCGGCGGAGACAGGCCGAGTTCGGCGCGCATCGGGCGGTTGATGAAGGCATCGGTCGTCGTCTGCGGCGGCCACACCGTTTCGTTCAGGCCCCCGAGCACGACATGGTCGGCCTCCAGCAGGCGCGCTTCGAGCAGACCCCAGATCGCGACGCGGGGATGGGCGGAGCTGGCGCGCCTGACCGCCTTTTCGTTCAGCAACCCGTCGAGGATCGCGACGAGATCCTGCGGACGTCCGCCCGGCGGCATCGCGTCCTCGGCGGCGGCAAGCTCGTCGAAGAGACCCGCTAGCGCCTCGCCATCGGGCCCGACGAAGGCGAGCGAGCCGCCCGCCTGCGTTGCGCCGAAGGCCTCGACAGCCCGGCGGGCGGCGCTTGCCACGCTCGCCAGCGAAGGCTCTTCCAGGAAAAGCGCTTCGAGAAGCGGTGCCGTCGCGGCCTCGATGGCATGCAGCAGCGTCGTGGCGGCGGCACGATCCTCCGTCGCCAGGCGGGCGCGTGGCGCCGGGACGTGTCGCCCCTCTCGCATCGTATCCCATTGGCCGAGCGCGACATGCAGCCCGGCCAGGCCTTTGCCGACAGCATTGCCGCGCCAGCAGCCGATCTCCAGCGCAGCCGCGCCGCGCAGCACTGCCTCGCGGCTCAAGCCGAGCCGGCAGAGCGGATGCGCCAGCAGCGGAACGAGGGCGCCCGGCGCCATTTGCGCCAGCGCTGCATCGACGACCAGGCGCAGCAAGGAGCCGGCCGGCCAGCGTCCCAGCGGCAGGCCGGCGGAATCGTCGACTTCGACGTTCCAGCGCTTCAGCTCCACGACGACGCGCTCGGCAAGCCCCCGGTCAGGCGTGACCAGGGCGACGCGCGCGCCTGGCTGCTCCAGCGCCTCGCGCAAGGCGACCGCGATCGTGAGCGCTTCCTCGCGCTCATCGGCCGCCTCGACGATGCGCAGATCGTGCAGGGCCAGCTCGGCCCGCTGCGACGGCAGGCGTTCCGAGAGGCCGGCCCAGAGTTCAGTGACGGAAGCCGGCAGCATCGCTTCGCGCACGAGGTCGGCGCGGGCGGTCCGCGCCTCATCCGGCTGCGCCAGTTCGCGCACGTCGTCGCGTGTCGCCTGCAAGACATCCATCAGGTGATGCAGCGCCGCCTGCGGGTGCGAGGGCGCGGGTTCGGTGCGGATCGCCGTCCAGGCCCGCTCGGGCAGCGCAAGATCGAGCCCGGGCAGGACCACCGCGCCTTGCGGCAGGCGCACGATGGCGGCCAGCAGTTCGGCTGTGGCCGGCACGGTGCCGGTCGAACCCGCCGCGATGATCGGTCCCTTCGCGCCGCCGGCCAGAAGCCTTTCGCGCTCGGCGGCGAGCATGCGATTACGGAACGTGGCAGGGTCGCAGGCGCCCTCCGCATCGAGGATGGACGACCAGGCCTCGCCGAGAATGGCCAGGAAACTCGCATTGAGCTGCCAGACCGTATCGAAGCGCTGCGCATCGAGCACTGCCAGCCTTTCGACGGGGATGCTTTCCGTCTGCAGCTGATCGAGCAGGGCCGCCAGATCGCCGGCGAGCGCATAGGCATCCGCAAGGGTCGCGGGAACCAGCGCGGGCTCGGACGGGTCAAGCCTGAGATGGTTGCGGTTGGCGGTGCGGCCCCAGGCCTCGACCAGCCGGGTCAGCAACAGGCGCCGCCGCAGCGGTTCGATGGGCGCGACCCGATCGGTCGCCCAGCCGCCGGCCCCGATCAGCGCGGTTTCGGCCTCGTCGACATCGCCGAGCGGGACGATACGCGGCAGCAGCAACGGCTTGCCGCCGAGCTTTTCCGCGAGGATCGCGGTGAAGGCGCGGGCGGCGCGACGCGTTGGCAGATAAAGCGTGGCACGCGCCATCGCGGCCGGATCGGCCGGGTCGTATACCGCCCCAAAGCGGCCATCGAGCATCGCCTGCGCCAGCACCTCGAGAAAAGGCGCACCGGCAGGGATGTTGAAGAGGTTGAGTTCAGGCATCGACCGGCTGAACGGAGAGCACTGCTTCGGCCGGAGAGATCGCTTCGGGCGTGCCGACATGCAGCCAGCGGCCCTCCAGCGTCACGCCGAACAGCCGTCCTGCGGCGATGGCGCGGTCGAACAGCAGGTTGAGCGAGAACGGCCCGTCAGGCGTATCCACGAACAGCTCGGGTTTGAGGATGGCGACGCCGGCATAGATCCAGGGTGCACGGGAGGCCGCGCCTCGGCGCGTCAGCGCGCCATCCTCTCCGAGAAAGAAATCCCCGGCGCCATCGAAGCCGAGGCTGGTGTCGAGGTCCGCGAGCAGAAGCAGAATGTCCATGCGCTGCGGGTCCCAGGCGTTCGCCATCGCCGGGATCGCGGGCTCGCCGGTCTCGCGCCAGAGCGCGTCGGAGTTGGTATGGAAGAAGGGATCGCGACCGAAAAAGGGCAGCGCCTTCTTTACACCGCCGCCGGTTTCCAGCAGTTCGGCCCGCTCGTCCGAGATGGTGATGCGAGGCCGGGTGCGGCCGGCGAGATGGGCCTCGACCTGCCCTGCGAGGTGATGGACGTTGACGATAGCGTCCGCGACGCCGGCACCCGCCAGCCGGTCGAGCATATGGTCGAGCATGGCCCGGCCCGCGATCCTCACCAGGGGTTTCGGCAGGGTGTCGGTGATCGGGCGCATGCGCTGGCCGAGCCCCGCCGCCAGAACCATCGCCCTGCTGATCGGCTGCGAAGCGGGTGGGTTCACGCGAATCTCTCCGAGGCGGGGCTGCTTGTCTTAGCGCGTCATGGTCGGGCTTGTCCCGACCATCCACTCCCCCGGTCGAGTGCGGTTTTCAAGACGTGGATGGCCACAAGGGCGAGCATGACGGCGAGGTTTTCTCAACCCGCCTCGAACAGCCTCGGCATATGGGCTTCGTACCAGCCCTTCAGCTCTGCCAGCGCAGGATGATCGAGGTTGCGGCGCAGATAGGTCTCGATGCGCGGCAGGTGCTTGAGGTAGCCGGGCTTGCCATCCCGTTTGTCGAGGCGGGCGAAGATGCCGGCGATCTTGGTGTTGCGCTGCGCGCCGAGGATCGCATAGGCGCGGGCAAACTGTGCGAGGTCGAAGTCGGGAGCCTCGGTCCGGCGCGCGGAGCCGTAGGCGGCCAACAGCCGCAATTCGAGCGCGGCCGGCACATCGACCCGCGCATCCTGGCCGAGCGAGACGAGGTCGTAGGCGGGGTGGCCGAGCAGGGCATCCTGAAAATCGATCAGGCCGACCTTGCCCAACCCTTCACGACTGTCGAGCCAGATCAGGTTCGGCGAATGGAGGTCGCGCAAGGTCCAGGTCGCCGGAGCTTCGAGGATCTCGTCGAAAAGCTTGTTCCAGATGCGTCCGAACTCGGCCTGCGTCACCGCCGGCAAGGTCACGCCGGCGATATGCGGGCCATACCAGTCGAGCATCAGCTCGGTCTCGATTGCCATCGCCTGGCGATCATAGTCCGGAATGGTGTGGTCGCGCCCTTCGACGACCGGCAGGATCGCCGGCAAGGTGTGCCGATGCAGATCCGCGAGCAGGCGGGCGGACGCCTCGTAGCGTTCGGAAATGGGGTTGCGGTCGGCATCGAGCACCTCCTCCCCGCCGAGATCCTCGATCAGCAGAAGGCCGGTTTCCAGATCCTGCGCGTAAATCTCCGGTGCGGAATAGCCGAGCGAGCGCAATCCGCGATCCATCGCGACGAACGCATCGACGTTCTCGGCCAGATGCGCGATCTCGCTATAGGATTTGCCCATGCGGATCGGCGGCCCATCGGGGCGCGGCGGCGAAATCATCAGTACGGCGGTCTTCTCGTCGCCGCGCGTCAGCCGTTCATAGGCGCGGGTCGAGGCATCGCCCAACATGAAGTCGCGGCGGGCGCCGGCCCAACCCGCCCCATCGATCAGACGTCGCGCCGCCACCGCGATCGCGACCCGCTGTTTCCAGAGGACGCCGCCCGAAAGATCGGCGATGCGGCCGGTTTCCGGGCGATCGGGGTCGACCTCCAGCACGATGTCGAGCCTGCGGCCCGCAGCGAGCCTTGTGCCGGCGCGGTCGGGCCATTCGACCAGAAGCACCGCCTGCTCGATATCCTCGATCAGGCCGATGTCGTCGAGTTCGTCCGGTGAACGGACACGGTAGAGATCGGCATGCAGCACCGGGCCACGCGGGGTGTCGTAGCTCTGGACCAGGGTGAAGGTCGGGCTCGGCGCCTCGAGGACAGGATCGCCGGACAATTCACGCAACATGGCACGCGCGAACAGCGATTTGCCCGCGCCGAGATGTCCCGACAGGGCGACGATATCGCCCGGCTTGACGATCGCGGCGATGTCGGCCGCCAGCCTGATCGTCGCCGCCTCATCGGCGAGCATCATCCGATGCTGCCCGGCCGTCATCGTCTCGCTGGTCATTCGGCGGCGTCCGACAGCGGCATGCCGCGAGCCGGGAAGACGGCCGTGACGCAGGTGCCCTCGCCGGGCTCGGATTCGAGCTCGACATGGCCGCCATGCAGCTCGACGATCGAGCGCACCATCGACAAGCCGAGGCCGACACCACGATGGCCCGAGCCGAGGGCGTGGCTCTCGAACCGCTCGAAGACCTTTTCCTTGATCTCGTCGGGGATGCCGGGACCATGATCGGACACGGAAATCCGGACATCGCTGCCGCGGCGGCCGGCACTGACAGTGACGGTCTGGCCCGGCGATGAGACGCCGATCGCGTTGGACAGCAGGTTGAACAAAACCTGCCGCAGGCGCTTGCCGTCCGCCTGAAACGGCCCCGTGCGCGGGTCGATCTCGACCTTGAGCGTCAGCTTGCCGTCGGTCAGGCGGTCATGCAGTCCGGCGGACGCTTCGGCGATGGTATCGGCGACATCGATGTCGTGGACATCGAGCGTCATCGCGCCATTGTCGATGCTGGCGAGGTCGAGGATGTCGTTGATGATGGCGAGCAGTGCGCCCGACGAACGCACGATATGGCCGGTGTAATCGCGCTGCTTCTCGTTCAGCGCTCCGACCGTCTCGGTGCCGAGCAACTGGGCAAAGCCGATGATGTTGGTCAGGGGCGAGCGCAGCTCGTAGGAGACGTGGTGGACGAAGTCCTCGCGCAACCGCGAGACATGCTCCAGCGCGTCGTTCTTTTCGGTCAGCGCACGCTCGACATTCACGCTGGCGGTGACATCGGCGAAAGAGATCAGCGTCGCGCCGTCCGGGAGCGGCGCGGTGGCGATATCGAGCACCGTGCCATCGCGGCGCTCGATGCGGCTGCGATACTCTTCGCGTGCATCGCGCACGCCGGTGACGGCGCTGACGAGTTCGCGCCAGATGTCCTCGTCCGGAAAGAGCGGGCGGCACAGCATGACCACCTGCTCGACATGGGGGGCGCTGGCGAGCAGGCCTGAATCGATCCGCCAGGACTGGGCGAAGGCGGGGTTGGACAGCTTCAGCCGGCCATCGGAGCCGAACACCGCGACACCCTCGCGGAGCGAATCCAGCGTCTCCCGCTGCGTGCGCATCAGCGCGTTGAAGCGCGATTCCAGCGTGAAGCGCTCGGTGACGTCGTCGTAGAGATAAGTGACGCCGCCCTGCGGATTCGGGCTCGAGATGACGTGGATGGTGCGCCCGTCCGGCAAGTACCACCAATCCTCGCTCGCCCGCGTCGCGGTATAGGCGGCATGGACGGCGCCTTTCCAGCTGCGATAGTCGCCGAGTTCGGGCAGGCGCCGCTCGGAGCGGAGCCGGTCGAGGATCTCGCCGTCGGTCGGCTGCCCGTCGAGGAAACCGGGGTCGAGCGACCACAGCGCCTCGAAGCCGGTGTTGCGGTAGGCAAGATGCTGCGAGCCGTCGAAGACGGCCACCGCCGTCTTCAGCCGGTCGAGCGTGCGGACATGGGCGTCCATCTGGCGCTGGAGATCGGCGCGGACGGCCTCGAGCTCGCTCATATCGGTGGCAAAACCGGCGAAACCGGTCGGCGTCGGCAATTCGACCACGTCGAGCATGCGGCGCTGGCCCGCGACGACGGCAGGCGTGCGCAGCGAAAACGAGCTGCCCTGGCGCCGGGCGCGGGCGGCGCCGTCCCGGTCGTTGCGGTCGAGCAATTCCAGTCCCGCCCTGATGCAGCTGGCCGCGTCCGCGGCTTCGACCGCCCGGGCATAGGCGGCGTTGACCCAGGTCAGCCGTCCGTCGGCATCGCGCATCCAGGCTGGATGGGCCAGACTTCCGAGCAGCCCGGAGAAGGCGGCCTGGTCGCCCGTCAGCCGCTCCAACTCGCTGCGCAGGGTCATCACCTGGGCCCGCTCGCCGGTCACCTCGCGGAAACGGATGACCGCGCGGCCGGCCACAGGGCGGCCCTGAACATCGATGAAAGGCCCGGATTTGCTGCGCAGCGTGAAGCTGAAGGCCTCGCCACGATCCTTCAGGGCGTCGGTCGCGACTTCCAGCCGCTTGGCCTCGGCCGGCGGGGCCCAGCTGCCATAGGCCAGAGCGAGAGTAGCGCCGGGCGCGCCTAGAAAACCGCTGTCGCCCTCGAAGACGGGTTGCGCGTCGCGCCCGCTCCAGCTCACCACCACCTGCGGATCGGAACCGAGCAGGATCGAAAGCCGCTCCTGATGGCTGCGCGCCGCCTCGAGATCGCCTGCGAGCTTGGCCTCGCGCTTCTGCCAGCGCGACCGCTCGCGGACATAGACGAAGGAGGTGGTGGCGGCGAAAACCGTGAGGCCGGCGAAGACCAGCGAGAGCGCACCGGCGTTCATCAGGTCGCTTTTGACCGGCACCAGCCAGCTATGCTGGGCCAAAGCCGGGAGAGGCGCCAATGTGAGGGCAGCCGGCAGAAGAATGCGCGGTCGGCGGCCGCCATCCTTCGTCTGTCGCTTCGCGCCTGTCATCCTGCGTCTGCCGCCTCTCGCGCCGTCAGGCGCATCATCCACGCGCGTCGCGCCCGGAATCGCCATCGCGGAGCCGGGGTCAAACCCTCTCCGGACGCCGATACACGTGCGCCACTACGCCAATCACATAGAGCTTCGACCGGGCCATGCGTGCCGCGCAGCGCCCCGAATCAGCCCCACTGTAATCACCGCTCGACTCCGTCAGGAAGTGCTTAATCGGAGGTAAACGGAGGCTATTTTCCTATGCCGGAGACAAGATGCATAGATCCTCAATCTCTAGATTCGGACCCTCGCCGCAGCACCATTAGTGGTATGTCACAGCCCTAATAAATCGACATTCCAGCGCATAAAAAAGCCCGGCTTGCGCCGGGCTTTCCAAATCGTCGGGAGGGACGACGTTCAGTAGCGGTAATGCTCGGGCTTGAAAGGGCCGGTCTGCGGCACGCCGATATATTTGGCCTGCTGGTCGTTCAGCACGGTCAGCTTGGCGCCGACCTTGGCAAGGTGGAGCGCGGCGACCTTCTCATCGAGATGCTTGGGCAGGGTGTAGACCTTGCTCTCGTATTTCGCGTGGTGGTTCCAGAGCTCGATCTGGGCCAGCGTCTGGTTCGAGAACGAACAGGACATCACGAAGGACGGATGACCCGTGGCGTTGCCGAGGTTCACGAGGCGGCCTTCCGACAGCAGGATGATGCGCTTGCCGTCGGGGAATTCGATCTCGTCGACCTGCGGTTTGACGTTGTCCCACTTGAAGTTCTTCAGGCCGGCGACCTGGATCTCGGAATCGAAGTGGCCGATGTTGCAGACGATGGCGCGGTGCTTCATCGCGCGCATGTGGTCGACCGTGATGACATCGAGATTGCCTGTCGCGGTGCAGAAGATGTCGCCGCGCGGGGCAGCTTCATCCATCGTCACGACCTCGTAGCCTTCCATCGCCGCCTGCAGCGCGCAGATCGGATCGACTTCGGTGACGAGGACGCGGCAGCCGGCCTGGCGCAGCGAGGCCGAGGAGCCCTTGCCGACGTCGCCATAGCCGGCAACGACCGCGACCTTGCCGGACATCATCACGTCCGTGCCACGGCGGATGGCGTCGACCAGCGACTCGCGGCAACCATAGAGGTTGTCGAACTTCGACTTGGTGACGCTGTCGTTGACGTTGATCGCCGGGAACGGCAGGCGCGAGGCCTTGGCCAACTCATAGAGGCGGTGGACGCCGGTGGTGGTCTCCTCGGAGACGCCCTTGATCGCGTCGCGGGTCTTGGTGAACCAGCCCGGATTGTCCTGAAGCTGACGCTTGATCAGCTTGAAGAAGATGGTCTCTTCCTCATTGCCGGGCTTGTCGAGGAACTCGGTCTTGCCGGCTTCGGCCTCGGCGCCGAGGATGATCAGCATGGTGAGATCGCCACCATCGTCGAGGATCATGTTGGGCGTGCCGCCATCGCCCCAGGTCGCGGTCTTCAGCACGTATTCCCAGTATTCCTCCAGCGTCTCGCCCTTGATGGCGAAGACGGGAACGCCGGTCGCTGCGATCGCGGCGGCGGCATGGTCCTGGGTCGAGAAGATGTTGCACGAGGACCAGCGCACATCGGCGCCGAGTTCCGTCAGCGTCTCGATCAGCACCGCGGTCTGGATGGTCATGTGCAGGCAGCCGGCGACGCGCGCGCCCTTGAGGGGGTTCTTGCCCTTGTGCTCCTCGCGGATCGCCATCAGGCCCGGCATCTCGTCCTGAGCCATGTTGATTTCCTTGCGGCCGTAATCCGCAAGCGCAATGTCCTTGACGATGTAATCCGACACGAGGCTCTCCGACGCTGTCTTTTAATGATGGCGCGTCTTTAGCAGCCTCGGCCGCTCCGCGCAATCAAAGATATAAAGATGTCTTTATATCTCCTGCGAGACAGCGCCCTGCGTCATGTCCGGCAAGCGAAAGGCGGGAAGGTGCTCGCCATGCCCGCATTCATCGCCACGATCACCATCGTATTCGCCATCTTCAGTTCCTGCGGCGAGCGGGCACAGACATCGTGCGCTCCAGAACAGCCCGAAGCGAGGAAGGCCGCGTGCCGCGCCAGGAAATCCGGGCCCAGCCCCTCGCGGCCGTAGCGCGTGAGCGCCTGCTCCCAGCCCTTGCCGTAGCGGACGCATTTCTCCTCCGCCCAGCTACGCTTGGCCGGCGCCGGCGAAGCGGCCGACGCGGCGACCGTGATGGCGCAGATTAGCCCGGCCATCATCATGGGCAGCGCGTAAACCCGTTCCAAAATGCTCACGCAGCCGTCAACCGATCGAGTTGGGCACCTTGGGCAAGATGCGAGGATGCATCGAGAATTTCGACGGCCACAATCCTTCCATCGGCATCGAAGTCGAAGACCACGCCGGGCCGCACCTCTTCGCTTTCACTGACGGCGGCTTCCGCGAAGCGCAGATAGAGCGAGTCAGTGTCTGCGTCGTAATGACTTTTCATCGTCTGCGACCTCGGTCGAGAAACAGTGTGATGATGCGAAATTCATCGCCGACCATAGTGTATACCACACGCAGCACACGACCGTCGCGCTCGGGCAGCGCGCGAAAGACACGCTGCCTGTCAGGGTAAGTCGGGTCGTTCTCCCGAAATTGCGGCTCCAGCACCGTACGCTTGACCCAGTCCCGTTCGATGCCGCGCTCCGCCAGCATGATCTCGGCATGAGCGCTATAGATCAGTCGGTCCGGCATTGACGGCCACTGGAAGGACAGGTTCCTCGAAACAGGACGAAGAAGAAGCGCAGCACCACAGGCAACGAGGCGGCGCCAGGAATCACCTTAACGATCCGGCGCGCCATCGCTGCATTCTTCGCCTACTCGCCCTCACCGAAGCGATCGGCGATCAGGGCGCCGAGCGCGTCGAGCGCTTCAGCGGCATCCGCGCCCTTGGCGGCGATGGTGATGGTGGAGCCGATGCCGGCGCCCAACGTCAGCACGCCCATGATCGAGGTGGCGCCGACGGTCTCGCCGCAACGGCTGACCGTGATGTCGGCCTCGAAACGCGCGGCGCATTGCACGAACTTCGCCGTCGCGCGGGCGTGCAGGCCCTTCCTGTTGACGATCTCGAAATTGCGATGAAGGGCGCCCGGCGGGATCTCGGTTTCGGGGCAGCCGCAATCCTCGTCCATGCCACCCGTCCCGTCCATGCCCGTCGCGCTCACCCCTATTTCCCGGCCAGCACGCGGCTGGCGACGGTGATGTATTTGCGGCCTGCATCCTGCGCGGCGGTCACCGCTTCGTCGAGGGTCTTTTCCTCGCGCACGCTGGCAAGCTTGATCAGCATCGGCAAATTGACGCCGGCGACGACGTCGATACGGCCTGGCTCCATCACAGAGATCGCCAGATTGGAGGGCGTGCCGCCGAACATGTCGGTGAGGATCACGACGCCGCGGCCGGTCTCGACCTGCTCGACCGCCATGATGATATCCCGCCGCCGGCTCTCCATGTCGTCATCGGGAGCAATGGCGATCGTCGCGAGATTGGCCTGTGGGCCGACGACGTGTTCGAGCGCGGCGCGGAACTCCGTCGCCAGATGCCCATGAGTCACGAGGACCAGTCCGATCATTCAATCCATCACCGGAGAGCGCGCACGGCGCCCGGACAAGGTCGCGGTTTATGCGGCAGGTGCGAGACAATCGCAAGCCGGTTGCCGACGAAGATGTCGAAAACGCGACGATCAGCCGGCTTCCGTGAATAAATCGAGCGCGGCCAGCACGAGCCGCTCGTCGCCGGCCCGACCCGCGACCCGCAGACGCGGCAGGTCGATCCCGCAGAGATTGTCGACGAGGTCTTCGGGCTCGGGCATCCGAACAGGCGCCTCGCCGAGCAGATCGACGACGAGCCTCACGGTCGCGGCCGGCGTCGAGGGCTCGGGCGTGAGGCCAAGGCCGCGCCGCTCGACGACGCCTTCCAGCGGGGCGACGGGGCGGACGACAAGCCGGCCCGCCATCGCCGCGAGTTCGACCCTGTCATCGCCGACCAGGCGAGCGAACCGGCCGGCCTGGGCCGCAAGCCCGATCAAAACCAGAGCCAAGGTCGATTTGCCGGTGCCGGAGGGCCCCCGGATCAGGATACCGGCTTCGCCGATGACGAGCGCCGTCCCATGGACGCGCTGGCGGTTTTCGACGCGAGGCATGAGGTCAGGCAGCATGAGTATAGGCGGCCGGCAGGCAGACGATGAAGCGGGCTCCCAGTCGTTCGGGCTCGCCGTCCGGCCCCTCGGCGCCGAGCCTGTTTTCGGCCCGGATCGAGCCGCGATGCGCCTCGACGATCTGGCGCGAGATCGATAGGCCGAGGCCCGAATTCTGGCCGAAACCCTCATTGGGCCGGTCGGTGTAGAAGCGCTCGAAGATGCGCTCCAGCGCATGCGGCTCGATGCCCGGTCCTTCGTCCTCGACCGTGACCAGAACGTCGTTGGCGACGCGCGAGAGGGTGACCTTGACCGGCTTGTCCGCCGGCGAGAAGGAGCGCGCGTTGTCGATCAGGTTGACCAGCACCTGACCGATGCGGGAATCGTGCCCGAGCACGAGGAAGGCGTCGTCGCCCGCCCGCTGGCTGCGGCGCTCGGCCGAGAGCTCGATCCGGGGCTGGCCTTCGCGCCGTGTCTCGTTCTGCACCGTCGTCACCGTCTCCAGCACCTGCGCGACATCGACCGGGGCGGAATCGTTGCGGGCCAGTTCCGCGTCGAGGCGCGAGGCGTCCGAGATATCGGAGATCAACCGGTCCAGGCGCCGGACATCGTGCTGGATCACCGCCATCAGCCGCCCGCGGGACTCCTCGTTCCTGGCGCGCGGCAGGGTCTCGACCGCGCTGCGCAGCGAGGTCAGCGGATTCTTCAGCTCATGGGCCACGTCGGCGGCGAAGCTCTCGATCGCCTCGATGCGGCTGTAGAGCGCCTTCGTCATGTCGCGCAGCGAGCCGGACAGGTGGCCGATCTCGTCGTGGCGGCTGCCGAAATCGGGGATCTGCTCGCGCGACTTCACCCCGCGCCTCACGCGTTGAGCCGCATCGGCGAGCTTGCGGATCGGCTCGGCGATCGTCCCGGCGAGCAGCACCGACAGCACGATCATCACGCCGGCGGCGACAGCGAAGACCTGGAAGATGGCGAAGCGCTCGGAGGCGATGACCGCGTCGATGTCCCCGCCTTGCGTGGAGAGCAGCAGCGCGCCCTTGATCGCCCGGAAGCGCTGCACCGGTACCGCGACCGAGACGATGGTCTGGCCACGCGTATTGACCCGCACCACGCTGGCCGGCGTCCCCGACAGCGCGCGCGCGACCTCCGGGTAGGAGCGGCCGTTTGCGTTCTCGAAATCGTCATAGGCCGGCACGTCGGCGCGGCCGAGCTTGTTGCGCAGCATGTTCCAGGTGCGCTCGAGCAGAGGCGGCTCGTCGGGTTCGCCGACGCGGGGGAGATCGAGCCGCAAAACCTCGCCGCGCGAATAGAGGCTGCGGGAATCGATCGTCAGCATCCCGTCCTTGTCGTAGACGCGGGCGCGGGTCTTGGTCGGCGTGACCAGCCGGCGCAGCAGCGGCGCCACCTTCTCCGGATTGATCGAGAAATCGAGCGGATCCTCGGCGATGCCGGCGCTCTCGCCGGCCTGCATCTGCAGCAGCTTGTCGGGATCGATCGTGATGGCGTCCGTATCGACCGTGGCGGAGGCCGCGATCGCGCCCGCGATAATCTCACCTTGCGTCAGCAGGCTCTGGACCCGGGCCTCGATCAGGCCCTCGCGAAATTGATTGAGGTAGAGAAAGCCGACGAGCAGGGCAAAAAGGCCGCCGAGGTTGAGGACGAGGATACGGCGCGTCAGGCTGGAGGCGGCGCGCGAGGAAATGGCGCGGCCCAGCCTTCGCCCCGCCAGCGCGAGCCGCTTGCCGGGGCCGCCGCCTAGACGCTTGCCGGACTGAGCCGGCCGGGCTTCATCGTCGATCGTTGCCATCGTCCGCGGTTACGCCATCTCCGGCCGGTTCCGTCTACCCGGCGCGACCGTCGCCTCCAGGCGTTTCGGCCCGCTTCAGGCTTCCTTGAAGCGATAGCCGACGCCGTAGAGCGTCTCGATCATGTCGAAGTCCACATCGACCTGATTGAACTTCTTGCGCAGGCGCTTGATGTGGCTGTCGATGGTGCGGTCGTCCACATAGACCTCGTCGTCATAGGCCGCATCCATCAGCGCGTTGCGGCTCTTCACCACACCGGGGCGCTGCGCCAGAGACTGCAGGATCAGGAACTCGGTCACCGTCAGCACCACCGGCTCACCCTTCCAGGTGCAGGTGTGGCGCTCCGGGTCCATGCGCAGCAGGCCGCGCTCCAGCGCCTTGGCGTCCTCGGTCCGGGGGGCGGCGGTCGGATCCTTGGCGCCGGCGCGGCGCAGGATCGCCTTGACGCGCTCGACCAACAGACGCTGGGAAAACGGCTTCCGGATAAAATCGTCGGCGCCCATTTTCAGACCGAACAGCTCGTCGATCTCCTCGTCCTTCGAGGTCAGGAAGATCACCGGGAGGTCCGACTTCTGGCGCAGGCGGCGCAGCAGCTCCATGCCGTCCATGCGCGGCATCTTGATGTCGAAGATCGCGAGGTCGGGCGGGTTCTGCTTCAGCCCGTCGAGAGCCGAGGCACCGTCGGTGTAGGTCATGATCCGGTAACCCTCGGCTTCGAGCGCGATGGACACCGAGGTCAGGATGTTACGGTCGTCGTCGACCAGCGCAATCGTTGGCATAAGAGTTATGTCTCTTGTTCTTGCAGCAATAAAATATCTCCACTCCCCTGCGAGAGCGGCCAAAGCATGGCAGCAATCTAGCGAGGTCTGGGCGGTTCCGCTATGGCTGAACGTTCAAGCACCGCAACTGTTCGCGAAACGCCGATTTCGCGCAGTCTCCGGCGACGGAATCGATGACGCAAGCCGCGATGCCCTCCGCCATCACCCCGCGCGGTCTCGAACTCGGCGGCAGTGCGCCCGCCACGTTCGACCCGGTCGCGATGGCTCGGCAGGTCCTGCGGACGGCGCGCATCGCGGCGCTCGCGACCCTGGATCCGCAAAGCGGTTTTCGCTGGCGACGCTGACGAACGTCGCGACCGATGTCGATGGAAGCCCGCTCTTCCTGGCCTCTCAGCTCTCCCTGCACACCCGCAACATCGAGGCCGATGCGCGGGTTTCCCTGCTGGTCTCCTCGCTCGGCAAGGGCGACCCGCTGGCGAATTCCGCACGGCTTTCCGTCGTCGGCCGGACCGAACGCTGCGGGGATGCGAACGCCCGGCGCCGCTTCCTGAGCCGCCATCCCAAGGCGAAGCTCTATGCCGACTTTCCCGATTTCGCGCTGTATCGGGTCGCTGTGCTGGGCCTGCATCCCAATGGGGGCTTCGCCCGGGCTGGCGCGATCGCGCCCGAGGAGGTGTTGCTCGACCTCGCCGGCTGCGAACCTCTCATCCTGGCCGAGGACGAGGCGCTGGCGCATCTGAATGCCGATCACGCCGAGGCGCTCGCGCTTTTCGCCACGCGGCTTCTGGGCCTTTCCGCCGGGCGCTGGAAGGCGACGGGGCTCGATCCGGAAGGGCTCGACCTCGTCAATGGCGACGACACCGGCCGGCTGCGCTTTCCCGAAAAGGTTTGCGAGCCGGCGATGCTGCGAACCATGCTCGCTACGATGGGCGAAACAGCCCGCTGCGTCCCTGGCGCGCGACCGCACAATCCCGAGCGCTAGCATTCAATAGCGCCCGACAATTCAAACGATTTAGCCGAGGCGCAGACAGTTTTCGTGATTTCAATGGCTTGAGCCGGGAGCCGCCACGCCCTAAACACCCGCTCAAGGCAACAAGACCGCGCCTTATGTCGATGCTCGTAAAGGGCACGACGCATCCATAACGATTTCCGGCCCGATCGGGAGGGGCCGGCATCCGGAGGTTATCAGTGAAGAATATCGGTCAGTTCAACGCCGCCAAGGGCTCCGAGAGCTTCGGCTTCGACAAGCTCGCGGCCGTGCACTGGAACCTGGAAGCGCCGCAGCTTTATGAGGAGTCCCTGCGCCGGGGCGAATCCGAGCTAGCGCGCGGCGGCGCGCTCTGCGCCGATACCGGCAGCCATACCGGCCGTTCGCCCAAGGACAAGTTCACGGTGCGCGACGCGCTGACCGAGGGCACCGTCTGGTGGGAGAACAACAATTCCATCAAACCGGAGCAATTCGAGACGCTGCTGGCCGATTTTCTCAGGCATGCCGAAGGCAAGGAGCTGTTCGCGCAGGATCTGTATGGCGGCGCCGACCCTGCCCACCGCGTCAAGGCTCGGGTCTACACCGAGATGGCCTGGCACTCGCTGTTCATCCGCAACCTGCTGATCCGCCCGGAGCGGGCTGATCTCGACGCCTACGTCCCCGAGATGACGATCGTCGACCTGCCGAGCTTCAAGGCCGACCCCGCCCGCCATGGCTGCCGCAGCGAGACGGTCGTCGCGATCGATTTCACCCGCAAGATCGTGCTGATCGGCGGCTCGGCCTATGCCGGCGAGATGAAGAAATCGGTCTTCACCTATCTGAACTACGTGCTGCCGACCAAGGGCGTCGTGCCGATGCACTGCTCGGCCAATGTCGGCCCCAACAACGATCCGGCGATCTTCTTCGGCCTCTCCGGCACCGGCAAGACGACGCTCTCGGCCGACCCCGAGCGCACGCTGATCGGCGATGACGAGCATGGCTGGTCGAAGGAAGGCATCTTCAATTTCGAGGGCGGCTGCTACGCCAAGACCATCCGCCTCTCGGCCGAGGCCGAGCCGCAGATCCACGCGGCATCGCTGCGCTTCGGCACGGTGCTCGAGAACACGGTGATGGACGAGTTCACCCGCGAGGTCGATTTCGACGACGAGAGCAAGACGGAGAACACGCGCTCGGCCTATCCGCTCGACTTCATCCCCAATGCCTCGCGCACCGGCCGCGCCGGCATCCCGAAGAACATCGTGATGCTCACCGCCGACGCCTTCGGCGTGATGCCGCCGATCGCCAAGCTGACGCCGGCCGAAGCGATGTACCACTTCCTCTCCGGCTACACCGCCAAGGTCGCCGGCACCGAGCGCGGGCTGACCGGCGTGACGCCGGAATTCTCGACCTGCTTCGGCTCGCCTTTCCTGCCGCGGCACCCCTCCGAATACGCCAATCTGCTGCGCGATTTCATCGCCAAGCATCATGTCGATTGCTGGCTGGTGAACACGGGCTGGACCGGCGGCATCTACGGCGTCGGCCGGCGCATGCCGATCCGCGTCACCCGCCGGCTGCTCTCGGCCGCGCTCGACGGCTCGCTCAACCGCGCCGATTTCCGCCGCGATCCGTATTTCGGCTTCGCGGTGCCGACCTCGGTGCCAGGCGTCGAGCCGCATATCCTCTACCCGGTGAAGACCTGGCAGGATAAAGCTGCCTTCGCCGAGACGGCCAAGAACCTGACCGCGATGTTCGCCGAGAACTTCGCCAAGTTCGAGGCGCATGTCGACGATGCGGTGAAGGCGGCGGCGCCATCGAGCTCGCTCCCGGCTTGATCCCGAAGATTCGGAAATCGTACCAGGCGAGGCGGCGATGAGCCGCTTCTTTGTCGTCTTGCTGAACCTTGTCCTCGGGCTCCTGATCCTCGGCACCACATTGTGGGGCTCGGGCTTGCTGTATTTCCGCCTGCCGGGTGCGGTCGGCGTAGCAGCCGCGCTGGCCTTCGGCCTGGCCGGGGTGGCCGGGCTCGTGGGACTGTGGACGCAGGACGCCCGGCTGCCGCTCGGCTTCGCCGTGCTGTTCGTCTCGCTGCTCGGCTGGTGGAACGGGATCAAACCCTCGCATGAGCGCGACTGGATCCCCGAACTCGCCCATCTGCCGACGATCGCGCGCGAAGGCGACACCTTCACCGTCACGAACCTGCGGAACTTCCGCTGGCGCACGGAGCAGGATTACGACCAGCGCTGGGAGACGCGCCGCTACGATCTCGCCAAGCTCGAAGGCACGGACATTTTCCTGAGCTACTGGACAGCCGAGGCGATCGCCCATCTGCTGGTCTCCTTCACCTTTTCCGACCAGCCGCCGCTGACCTTCTCGGTCGAGATCAGGCGCGAGAAGGGCGAGGAGTATTCGGCGCTGGCCGGCTTCTTCCGCAGCTATGAGATGGCTTATGTCGCCGCCGACGAGCGCGACATCGTGGCGCTGCGCACCGATGCGAGAGGCGAGGATACGCGGCTCTATCGCCTCAGCGCTTCGCCGGCCCAGTCGCGCGACCTGCTGCTGGCCTACGCCAAGGACATCAACGACCTCGCCGACCAGCCGCGCTGGTACAACACGCTGACGACCAACTGCACGACGGTGGTTTTCCACCTTGTCGGGCAGGTGGCGCCGGAGTGGAAATTCTCGCTGCCGCTCGATCCGCGCGTGCTGCTGTCGGGCTATCTCGCAGGCTATCTCCAGCAGATCGGCGCGCTGCGGCAGGACATTCCGCTGGCCGAGCTGACGCGGCTCTCCCGCATCAGCGAACGGGCGCGCACGCTGTCACCCGACGATCCGGAGTTTTCGGCGAAGATCAGGGACGGCGTGCCAGTCGGGAGGCCCTGAGAAGGGCGTCATGGTCGGGCTTGACCCGGCGATCGGCGCCGTCCGTCATGCTCGCCCTTGTGGCGAGCATCCACGTCTTGAACACCGCTCTCGCCGGACGAAGACGTGGATGGCCGGGACAAGCCCGACCATGACGGCGTGGCCCTTACCGGAAGAACAGCAGCGTCTGCACGATAAACAGCGGGATCAGGATGCCGCCTGACCAGAGCATGTAGCCGAAGAAGCTCGGCATCTTCACCTTCCGGTCCTTGGCGATGGCGTAGACCATGAAGTTCGGGGCGTTGCCGATATAGGTGTTGGCGCCCATGAAGACCGCGCCGGCCGAGATCGCCGCCAGCGTCAGCGCACCTGTTGTCATCAAATCCCTGGCATTGCCGCCGGCCAGCTCGAAGAAAACGAGATAGGTCGGGGCGTTGTCGAGGAAGGACGACAGGATGCCGGTCAGCCAGAAATAGGCGACCGTGTCATGGCTGCCATCGGTGCGATTGACCATCGCGACGAGGCCTGAAAAGGCGCCATCACGCCCGGCCTGCAGCATCGCCAGCACCGGAATGATGCAGATGAAGATGCCGGCGAAAAGCTTGGCGACTTCGAGGATCGGGCCCCACGAAAACTCGTTTCCGGCGCGCACTTGCTTGGGCGTCAGCCAAAGCGACAGCGCGGCCAGCCCCAACAGGAGCCCATCGCGCGCGAGATTCTGCAGCTCGACATGAACGCCGTGGATATCGAAGACGACACCCGGTTTCCAATTGGCGGAGAGCAGGATCGCTGCGATCACCCCGCCGAGCAGCGGGATGTTGACCTTGCCCCAGAGCTTGAGGTCGCGATCGAGCGTCGGGTCCTGCAGCTTCGGCCGGCTGTCGTCGCGGTGGTAAAGCCAGCTGTCGAGCGCATAGAACAGCGGAAGCAGGACGAGGACGGCAAAGCCCGTCTCCGGCAGCAGGTGCGTCGTCGTCCAGAAGAAGTCGACCCCGCGCAGGAAGCCGAGGAAGAGCGGCGGGTCGCCGAGCGGCGTCAGCGACCCCCCAATGTTCGAGACCAGGAAGATGAAGAACACGACGACATGAACGTTGTGGCGACGCTCGTCATTGGCGCGCAGCAGCGGCCGGATCAGGATCATCGAGGCACCGGTGGTGCCGACGATGCTCGCCATCACCGTGCCAATGGCGAGGATGACGGTGTTGGTCGCCGGCGATCCGTGCAGGTTTCCGGTGATCAGGATGCCGCCGGCAATCGTGAACAGCGAGAACAGAAGGATGATGAAGGGCAGGTATTCGAGCAGCGCGGTGTGCAGCACCGCGCCAAGCGATGCATCTGCCCCGCGCAGCAGCACGAGCGGCACCAGCAACAGCAGCGCCCAGAAGGCGGCGAACTTGCCGTAGTGCCGCTCCCAGAGATGATGGAACAGGATCGGCCCGAGCGCGATCGAGAGCAGCATGCCGGCGAAGGGCAAGGCCCAGGCCACGCCCATCGTCGCGCCACCGATATCGCCGGCCGCCCACGCCGCGCCCGGCACTATGGCAAGGCTTACCGCTAGAGCGAATGTTGTCAGCCGCTTTGCCATTCCGCTCCTCGCCTAGACCGCTTGCTGTATGGACAAGCCCTCGTCCTGAGGAGCCATTCCGCAGGGATGGCGTCTCGAAGGGCGTTTCAGGAGGTTCCGCAACCAGCTGGCCCATCCTTCGAAACGCGCCTGACGGCGCTCCTCAGGATGAGGGCTGATCTCTTCTCGCCAAGATCAAGGCTTCGGCGCCTCGAAGGTCGGCGGCGCGCTGAAGTCGAAGCCGCCTGGTCCGCCGATTCCGGGGATCTGGATCTGCTCGAACTGCTTGTCGATCGCCTTCTGGTCGAGCTGAATGGCCGATGCCTTGTAGTGCATCACCATCTGCGGGAACAGCACCACCATCGCCACCATGATGCACTGGATGACCACGAAGGGCACCGCACCCCAGTAGATCTGGCCGGTGGTGACGGGCTCCATCATCCGGCCGGTGACCCGATCGCGATAGGGGTTCTTCGGCGCGACCGAGCGCAGGAAGAACAACGCGAAACCGAAGGGCGGGTGCATGAAGCTCGTCTGCATGTTCACGCCGAGGATGACGCCGAACCAGATCAGATCGATGCCGAGCTTCTCCGCCGCCGGCCCGAGCAGCGGCACGATGATGAAGGCGAGCTCGAAGAAGTCGAGGAAGAACGCCAGCAGGAAGACCATGATGTTGACGACGATCAGGAAGCCCGTCGCGCCGCCCGGCAGGCCGATGAGCAAATGCTCGACCCAGACATGGCCGTTGACGCCGTAGAAGGTCAGCGAGAAGACGCGCGCGCCAACCAGAATGAACAGCACGAAGGCGGAGAGTTTGGCGGTGGATTCGACCGCCTGCTTCAGCAGGTCGAAGGTCATTCGGCGCTTGCCCCAGGCGAGCAGGATCGCGCCGGCCGCGCCCATGGCGCCGCCTTCGGTCGGGGTCGCCACGCCGATGAAGATCGTGCCGAGCACGAGGAAGATCAGCGCCAGCGGCGGCACCATCACGAACACGACCTGCTCGGCCATGCGCGAGAGCAGGTTGAGGCCCAGGGCCTTGTTGACCAGCGCGATCACGAAGGAGACGCCGACCGCGATCGACATCGTCAGCACGACGAAATCGGACCCGGCCGCAACCTTGGTGAAGAGCTTCATATAGGCGTAGGCGACCGCAAACGAGATGATCGTCACCACCAGCAGCGAGCGCCTGCGCGTCTGCCCGTCAGCATCGCGCAGGGTCTGCGCCTCCGGCGGCAGGCCGGGCGCGCGGCCGGGCGCGATCATCGTGATGATGAAAACGTAGACTGCATAGAGCCCCGAGAGCACCAGGCCGGGGATGAAGGCGCCCTCATACATGTCCCCAACCGAGCGGCCGAGCTGGTCGGCCAGCACGATCAGGACGAGCGAGGGCGGAATGATCTGCGCCAACGTGCCCGACGCCGCGATGACGCCGGAAGCCAGGCGCCGGTCATAGCCGTAGCGCAGCATGATCGGCAGCGAAATCAAGCCCATCGAGATCACGGAGGCCGCGACAACGCCGGTCGTGGCCGCCAGCAGCGCGCCGACGAAGATCACGGCATAGGCGAGGCCGCCGCGCACGGGGCCGAAGAGCTGGCCGATGGTGTCGAGCAGATCCTCCGCCATGCCGGAGCGCTCGAGCACGAGGCCCATGAAGGTGAAGAACGGGATCGCCAGCAGCACGTCGTTGTTCATCGTGCCGTAGATGCGTTCCGGCAGCGCCTGCAGGAAGTTCTCCTGAAACAGGCCGAGCTCGATGCCGACGATCGCGAAGAGCAGTCCGTTGGCGGCCAGCGCGAAGGCGACCGGATAACCCAGCAGCAGGAACAAGACGAGCGTGGCGAACATCACCGGCGCCATGTTGACGCGCAGGAAATCGCCCAAGCCGCCGCCGGCCGCGAAGGCATCCCCGGTGTGCAGGCTGAAGAAGGCAAGAACCGTCAGCGTCAGCAGCATGACGACGCGCGAGGAGCGGAGCAAGGTCATGGCGGGTTTCCGGACGTCTCGCGGGCGGTTCACGAGACCAGGCCCTGCTGCTTGGCCTGATCGAGGAGGCGTTGCGCCTCGGCTTCGGCAGCGGCGGCATGGCCCGCCACCGCCTCGTCATCCTCCAGATCGCCACGCATGATCGCGACCGTCTTGATGATCTCGGACACGCCCTGGAAGGTCAGCATCAGGAAGCCGACGATCACGAGGCCTTTGGCCGGCCATTGCGGCAGGCCGCCGGCCGAGAGCGACTGCTCGTTGATCTCATAGGAGCGCAGGAAGAACGGCCAGGAATGATAGACGATCAGCAGGCAGAACGGCATCAGGAACAGCACATGGCCAAGCAGTTCGATGCATTGCCGGACGCGCTTCGGCAGCATGCTGTTCACGATGTCGATGCGGATGTGCTCCTTCACCTGCATCGTCCAGGAAGCGCACATCAGGAAGACCGCCCCGAACAGCATCCATTGCAGTTCGAGGAAGGAGTTCGACGACCAGTTGAAGACCTTTCGGACGATCGCGTTGACCGTCGCGACGATGACGGCGGCCAGGATCAGCCAGGCGATCTTCTTGCCGATCTGGCTGTTGACCGCGTCGATCACGCGGCTGATGGCTAGAAGGCCCTTCACGTTCCCGCTCCCGTCGCGACGCTCTGGCCCGGTCATGCCGGGGCGAGCATTCGTTTATGCGCCCTTTAAGGGCTGGATCGGTATAGGAGCGGCCCTATGCACGCAAGACGGGTACGGCCTTATCCATTGGGCGGAAGCGTGCCGCAGATCGGCCCGGCGGGCGCGCGCCAGAATGACCTTATCAGGGTGACCCGCCGAGGATGATGAGGCGGCCCGGAGAATATCTGTTATGTTCCCGTTCAGCATTGGAGAACAAACTTCTCCGGTTGATCCCGTAACGGCCGATTCGAGCCTCCAGATCGAGCCTGCCATGTGCCGCTTTCTCGCTTATTCCGGTGTGCCGGTTTTCCTCGACGACTTCGTCGCCTCGCCCTGCCATTCGCTCATCCACCAGTCGCTCCATGCCGAAGAAGCGAAGACGGGGACGAATGGCGACGGGTTCGGCATCGGCTGGTATGGCGAGAAGCCAGAGCCCGGGCAGTATCGCGAGGTCAGGCCGGCCTGGTCGGACGAGAACCTGCTCTCCATCGCGCGACAGGTGCGCTCGCCTCTGTTCTTCGCGCATGTGCGGGCGGCGACCGGCACGGCGACGACGCGGGCGAACTGCCACCCCTTCGTCCATGGCCGCTACATGTTCATGCATAACGGCCAGATCGGCGGGTATAACGAGATCCGTCGCAAGCTCGAGGCGCTGATCCCTGACGCGCTTTATGGCGCGCGCGCCGGCACGACCGATTCCGAGGCGCTGTTCCTGCTCATCCTTGCCCATCTCGAAAACGGGCTGGCGCCCGGTGCCGCGATGGCCGCAGCCATCAGCGAGACGCTCTCGCTGATGGCCCGCTCCGGCACGCGAGAGCCGCTGCGCTGCGCCGCCGCGCTGGCCGATGGCGAGGCCATTCACGCCGTGCGCTGGTCGTCCGACGCCAAGCCGCCGAGCCTCTATGTGTGCGAAAAGTCCGATAGCGTGGTCGTGGCATCCGAGCCGGTCGACGCCGCGCGCGAATGCTGGCGCGCGCTCCCCTGCAACACGCTCGCGACCATCCGCGCGGGCCGTGTCACGCTCGCGCCGCTGGAGATCGCCTTGCGCGAAGCCGCCTGAGCGTTTGAGTAGCGCAGGCTAAAGCCTTGGAGCACTGCAGGGTTGCCGTCGCAGCCCTCGACAAGGCCGGCGCGCTCGGCCAATGACGGCGGCCGACCAGCCTCCGTTTCAGGATTTGCGACGCCATGAGTTCCCCCGCCGCCACCATCCCGGCCACCGCAATCCCCGCCACCGCAATCCCTGGCACCGCGGGTCGGATCGCCTTGCTGGGCGCGCCGATCGAGGTCGGGGCCTCCCAGCGGGGCGCACTGATGGGCCCGGCCGGCCTGCGCACGGCGGGCCTCGCACAGGTGCTGGAAAGCCTCGGCTATACGGTCGAGGACCATGGCGACATCCTGCCGCGCGACCTGACGGCGGTCGATGGTCCGGCGCCGGAGAACGCCCGCTTCTACAACGAGATCGCAGCCTGGATGCGCGCGCTCAGCGCCCGCGCCTACGAGATCGCGAAGTCGGGGGCGATACCGATCTTTCTCGGCGGCGACCACAGCCTGTCGATGGGCTCGGTCAACGGCGTCGCGCGCCACTGGCAGGAGCAGGGCCGCCCGCTGTTCGTGCTGTGGCTCGATGCGCATGCCGATTTCAACATGCCGGCGATCTCGCCATCGGGGAACATGCACGGCATGTCCTCGGCCTTTCTCTGCGGCGAAACCGGGCTCGACGCGCTGCTGGGCTCGGAGCCCCGCGCCTCGATCACTCCGGCGCAGCTCAGCCTCTTCGGCATCCGCTCGATCGACCCGCAGGAAAAGGCGGCGGTGAAGGCGCGCGGCATCGACATCGCCGACATGCGGGCCATCGACGAGCATGGCGTCGGCGTGCTGATCCGGCAGGTGATCGAGAAGGTGCGCGCCGCGAACGGGGTGCTGCATGTTTCGTTCGACGTCGATTTTCTCGACCCGCCGCTGGCGCCCGGCGTCGGCACCACCGTGCCGGGCGGGGCGACCTATCGCGAGGCCCATCTCGTGATGGAGCTGCTGCACGATTCCGGGCTGGTGGCGTCGATGGACATCGTCGAGCTCAACCCCTTCCTCGACGATCGCGGCCAGACCGCGCGGCTCGCCGTGGAGCTGGCCGGCAGCCTGTTCGGCCAGGAGATCACCGACCGGCGCACGCCTTCGAACGCGATTGGGGCTGTTTGAGCCGTCAAGAGCTCGTCATGCTCGGGCTTGACCCGAGCATCTTTCTCCAGAGGAGGCTCTGGCGCCTCACCGCCCTGAGATTCTCGGGTCTCCCTGCGGTCGCCCGAGAACGACGGGTGATTTCACACCGCCAGCGCCATCCCGTCCTTGCGGTGGTCAGAGGCGCCGAACATCACGCCGCGGGCATGGTCGACCCAGATCGCCTGGCAGCCACCGATCGCCTCCTGCGACCAGACGACGTCGTGGCCGCGCGCCTTCAGGTCGGCTGCGACGCTTTCGGCGATCGTCGTCTCCAGCGTGAGCTTGCCGTCATAGGCAAAGCTGCGCGGGGCGTCGCTCGCCTGCTGCGGGTCGAGACCACGGTCCAGAATGCCCGAGATGAAGTGGGCGTGGCCTGTCGCCTGGTATTGCCCGCCCATCACGCCCAGCGGCATGATGGCGCGGCCGTCCTTCGCCAGCATGCCGGGGATGATGGTATGGAAGGGGCGCTTGCGCGGCGCGATCGCGTTGGGGTGCTCTTCCAGAAGGCGGAAGCCCGAGCCACGGTTTTGCAGCATGACGCCCGATTTCGCGGCATAAATGCCGCTGCCGAAGCCTGAGAACAGCGAATTGATGAAGGAGATCATGTTGCCGTCGCGGTCGACGACGCAGAGATAGATCGTGTCCTTGTGCAATGGCATGTCGAAGGTTTCGGGCGCGGCGGCACGCTCCAGGCTGATCTCCGCACGCAGCCGCCCGACGAACGCGTCGGACAGGAAGCGCTCGGTGTCGAAGGGGCTGACCGCCGGGTCGGCGACCAGCGCGTCGCGCTGACGATAGCCGGCCTTGGTCGCCTCGGCGAGGATGTGGATGCGGTCGGCTTCGCTGAGCCTGTCGTCGCTCAGGTCGAAACCGGCGAGGATACGGGTGATCAGCAACGCGGCGATGCCCTGTCCGTTCGGCGGACACTCCCAGAGCCTGTGGTCGCGATAATCGGCGCCGATTGGCTCGACCTTATCGGCCTTGGTCGCGGCGAGATCCTCGACCGCCATCAGGCTGCCGGCGCCGTTCAACACCGCGACGATCTCCTCGGCGAGCTCGCCTTCGTAGAAGGCGGCACGGCCTTCGCGCGCGATGCGGCGCAATGTTTTGCCGAGCGCGGGATGGACCATCTTGTCGCCGACCGCAGGGGCCTTGCCGCCGGGCAGATAGACCGCATTGCCGAGCCCGTGCTTCTCGATGCGCCCGCGATTTTTCTCCCAGTCGAGCGCGACGCGCGGCGTCACCACGAAGCCCTCCTCCGCCGCGCGGATCGCCGGAGCGAAGACCTCCTCCAGGCTCTTGCTGCCATGATCTTCCATCAGCCGGCACCAGGCATCGATCGCGCCGGGCACGGTGACGGCATGGGCTGAGTCCGCTGCAATGGCGCTCATGCCCTGCCCCAGGAACCAGCCGAGCTCGGCCTTGGCCGGGGCGCGACCTGAGCCGTTCAGCGCGACCATGTTTCCGCCGGCCGGTGCATAAAGCGCGAAGCAGTCGCCGCCGATGCCGGTCATATGCGGATCGACCACCGCCTGCACCGCGACCGCAGCGATCGCAGCATCGACTGCGTTACCCCCCGCGCGCAGGATATCGACCGCCGCCAGCGTCGCTGCCGGATGCGAGGTCGCGGCCATGCCGCGCTCGCCGACCGCCAGCGAGCGCCCCGGCACCATGAAATCGCGATTGCCCCAGCTCATGGCGTTTCCTCCGGACGCCTACCTGCGCCTCTCCCTCACGGCTGTGCCGATTGCCGAAGAGCCTGACAATCCCGCGCCATGCATGGCCGGCGCGCGACCGCCGGGGTTCCAGCAAGGTCAGGCCGGGTTATTTGTGCTCTGCAACAAGGCCTTTGTCGGCCTCCAAACTGCCACCCCCGCCGAGATGCCCTCCCCGGCTTCGCATCCCAAGAGCCGACCATGTCGACCGCTACCGCGACGCCTGCGCAGCCTCAGCTTTCCGGCCCGCTCCTCACCATCGTCGCGATCGCGACGGGGGCTTTCGTGGCCAATCTCTATTACGCACAGCCGCTGATCGCCGCGATCGGCCCGGAGATCGGCGTCTCGCCCAACCTCGCCGGGGCGATCGTCAGCGTCACGCAGATTGGGTACGGCGCCGGCCTGTTCTTCCTGGTTTCGCTGGCTGATCTCGTCGAGAACAAGACGCTGGTGCTCTCGACGCTGGCGGCGACCACGCTTGGCCTCATCGGCATCGCGTTGTCCGGCACGGCCACGCCGTTCCTCCTCGCGAGTTTCCTGATCGGGGTGTCGGCGACCGGCGCACAGGTTCTCGTGCCCCTGATGGCGCATCTGGCGCCCGAGGCGCGGCGCGGCGCCGTCGTCGGCAAGGTGATGGCGGGGCTACTCACCGGCATCATGCTGGCGCGGCCCGCGGCCCTGTTCATCGCCGCGAGCTTCGGCTGGCGCGCGGTGTTCCTGACCTCGGCCGCCCTGATGGTGGTCATCGGCGCGTGCCTTGCCCGGATGATGCCGCGCTACCGGCCGCAGGGCGGGCTGCATTACGGCCAGATCCTCGCCTCGATGGCTGGGCTGCTGCGCGACATCCCGATCCTGCGCTGGCGCGCGGCCTATCAGGCGCTGATGTTTGCGGGCTTCAACATGCTTTGGACAGCCGCGCCGCTGATGCTGGCCGACCGCTTCGGGCTGACGGAACGCGGCATCGGCTTCTTTGCTCTGGCGGGCGCGGGCGGGGCGCTGGCGGCGCCGCTCGCGGGCCATCTCGCCGATCGCGGCCATTCGCGCCTGGCGACGGCCGGAGCGATGCTGACGCTGGCTTTGTGCTTCCTCGGCTCCAACTGGGCCGTGGCGACGCTGGCACTTGCCGTTCTCGTGGTGCTGGTCGTGCTGATCGACGCTGCCGTACAGGTCAATCAGGTGACCAGCCAGCGGGCGATCTTCTCGGTCGCCGCCGCCGTGCGCGGCCGGGCCAATGCGATCTATATGACGATCACCTTCATGGGCGGCGCACTCGGCTCCGTCCTCGGCACGGTCACCTACCATACCGGCGGCTGGAACCTGACGGCGCTGACCGGCGCCGGGCTCGGGCTCGCCATGCTGATCCTGTTTGCCTGCGAGCAGCGCTTCGCGCGACGCTGACCGCGTTCAGGCGGCGGCGATCACGTTCGGCGCCGCCCGCATCAGCATGCCGAAGAGATCGCGGGGATCGTCGGGATCGGCGATCAGGTCGAGTTCGGCATAGGTGCCGGCCTCGCGGATGCGCGCGTGGACATAGCGCAGCGCCGAGAAATCCTCGATCGCGAAGCCGACCGAATCGAACAGCGTAACCTGGCGGGGATCGGTGCGCCCTGGCTTTCGCCCCGCGATCACCTGCCAGAGTTCCTCGACCGGATGATCGGGCGCGAGCTGCTGGATATCGCCCTCGATGCGGGTCTGCGGCGGATATTCCACGAAGATCGCCGCGCGCCTCAGCACGTCGGGGTGGATCTCGGTCTTGCCCGGGCAGTCGCCACCGACCGCGTTGATGTGGATGCCGGCGCCGACCATGTTATCGGTCAGGATTGTCGCCTGCTGCTTGTCAGCCGTCACCGTGGTGATGATCCCGGCACCCTCGACCGACTCCATCGCGCTGGCGCAGCGAGTGATGCGATAACCGTGGCGTGCGAGGTTGCGGGCGCATTTCTCGGTGGCGGCCGGGTCGATATCGTAGAGCCGGAGGTTCTCGATGCCGAGCAGGGCGCGGAAGGCGAAAGCCTGGAATTCGGACTGGGCGCCGTTGCCGATCAGCGCCATGGTCGTCGCGTTCTTGGGCGCGAGGTATCGCGCCGCCACCGCCGACATCGCCGCCGTGCGCAAGGCGGTGAGGATGGTCATCTCGGAGAGCAGCACCGGATAGCCTGTCGCGACATCGGAGAGCAGCCCGAAGGCCGTCACCGTCTGCAGGCCGGCTTTCATGTTGCGGGGATGGCCGTTGACGTATTTGAAGCCGTAGAGCGTGCCGTCGCTGGTCGGCATCAGCTCGATCACGCCGTCGAGGCTGTGCGAGGCAATGCGCGGCGTCTTGTCGAAGCTCTCCCAACGCCGGAAATCGTCCTCGATCGTGTCCGCGATGTCCGACAGCATCCGTTCGATGCCGATCGCGTGGACGAGCTTCATCATGTCGTCGACGCTGACGAAGGGCACGACGTTGAGCGGATTGGTCATGCAGCCTCGCGCGAGCATTTGAAAGACCCATTGCAGCGGGTTTCGGCGGCAGCCGAAAGAAGCCGGATCGCGCAATCTGCCGCGCCGTTTGATCAATTTGGTTAGACGGATTATCCAATACGAATGATCGACGAGACTGACCGCAAGCTGATCACGCTGCTGCGCCATGACGGACGGCGCAGCATTTCCGACCTCGCCGCCGACCTTGGGCTGACGCGGGCGACCGTGCGGGCGCGGCTGGAGAAGCTGGAGAAAGCGGGCGAGATCGTCGGCTTCACTGTGATCCTGCGCTCGGATGCGATCGACCTGCCCGTGCGGGGCATCACCATGATCGAGATCGTGGGACGGGCGGCCGATGCGGTGATCGCCGCGCTCTCAGGCTTCAGCGAGGTGTCCAGCGTCCACACCACCAACGGGAAGTGGGACCTCGTCGCGGAACTGGGCACGTCGGACCTGATCGCCTTCGATCAGGTTTTGCGCCGCATCCGGATGATCCCGGGTGTCTCGAACAGTGAGACCAGCCTGCTGCTGGCAACGCCGCGCAGCGTCAAGGCACGGCTTTAACTCTGCTCGCGCCGAACATTTTACGATGTCATCCCGGACGCAACGAAGCGGAGATCCGGGATCCATTCCTGAGCGTCACCGGTAAGGTTTCGGAATGGGTCCCGGGTCAAGCCCGGGACGACGGCGCGCTTCAGGCAAAACAGAAAATCGCTAATCGTCCTCCGGCAACGCCGCGATCGGCAGCGCGCTGGAGCGCTTGACCTGCCCCAGCGCGAAGCTCGACTCGATCGAGGCGACGCCGTCGAGCCGCGTCAGCTTGTCCTTGAGGAAGCGCTCATAGGCCGGCAGGTCGCGCACGACGATGCGCATCAGATAATCGCGCTGGCCGGTCATCAGGTAGCAGTCGACCACTTCCGGCCAGCGCGCGACCGCCTGCGAAAAGCGGTCGAGTTCGTCCTCGCGCTGGCGCTCCAGGCGAACCGAGGCGAAGACGCTGATCGGCAGCCCGACCTTGGTCTGGTCGATGATCGCGGCATAGCCCTGGATGACGCCGGCGTCCTCGAGGATGCGGATGCGCCGCGCGCAAGGCGAGGCGGAGAGCCCGACACGCGCGGCCAGATCCTGCACCGAGAGCCGCGAGTTGATCTGCAGCTCGGCGATGATCCTGCGGTCAAGCGCATCGAGACGCGGGCGCGGCATTCGTGTCCTCCGGTAAGGGCTTCGTACCGCCTTTTACCGTCCCGAGATGCTGCTTTCCATCCCGCACAAGCCCTCATCCTGAGGAGGCCCGTCAGGGCCGTCTCAAAGGATGATCCGGGAGGCTCCGGAGATCGCTCGCCCCTCCTTCGAGACGCGCCTGCGGCGCTCCTCATGATGAGGGCTGAGAGAACCGGTCTGGAGCCTACAGGACCGCGAGCATCCCGCCATCGACATAGATGATCTGGCCGTTGACGTAGTTCGAGGCCGGTGCGGCGAGGAAGACGGCGGCGCCGATCAGCTCTTCCGGGCGGCCCCAGCGCTTCGAAGGTGTGCGGCCCTTGACCCAGGCGTCGAAGGTCGGGTTGGCGATCAGCGCCTCGTTCATGTCGGTCAGCATGTAGCCGGGCCCGATGGCATTGGCCTGGATGCCATGCTCGGCCCACTCGGCCGCCATCGCCTGCGTCAGCATCTTGATGCCGCCCTTGGCCACCGTATAGGGCGCGACGGTGGCGCGCGCGAGCGCTGACGTCAGCGAGCCGATGTTGATGACCTTGCCGTGCCCGCGCGCGATCATGCGTTTGGCGGCCTCGCGCCCGATGACGAAGGCCGAGGTCAGATTGGTGTCGATCACGCGCTGCCAATCGGCCGTCGCCAGCTCGACCATCGGCTTGCGGAACTGGATGCCGGCGTTGTTGACAAGAATATCGACGGCGATGCCGGCCTTGTCGAAGCCGTCGAAGGCGGCGACGACCTGCTCCTCGGAGGTCACGTCGAAGGCGGCGGCATCGGCATCGTAGCCGGCCTGGCGCATCTCCTTGACCGCCGCATCGACGCGGGACGCATCGGTGCCGTTGACGAGGAGGCGCGCGCCGGCTTGGGCGAGCCCTTCGGCCATGGCACGGCCGAGCCCGCGCGAAGAGCCGGTGACGAGGGCCGTGCGGCCGGTGAGATCGAACAGCGGGTTGGTCATGGCTTCGTCCTCACAGGCTGGAGCGGCGCACGGTCAGGTCCGAACGCTCGAACACCGCCGGGAGCAGTTCGACGCCGAGGCCCGGCGCCTCCATCGGATAGACGTAGCCGCCCTCGATCCGCGGCATCTCGGTGACGAGCTCCTTATACCAGCCGGTATAGAAGGCCCGCACGGATTCCTGGATCAGCGTGTTGGGCTGGCTGAAGGAGGCGTGGATCGCCGCGATGAAGCCGACAGGGCCGATGCAGTCATGCGGGGCGAAGGGGCGGTGATAGGTCTCGGCCATCGCCGCGATCTTGCGGCCTTCGGTCAGCCCGCCTGTCCAGCAGAGATCGGCCATCACGATGTGCATCGCGTCGCGGTCGAGCATGTCCTTGTAGGGAAAGCGCGAGCCCAGCGTCTCGCTCGCCGTCACCGAAACCGTGGTCGAGCGGGCGAACTCCGCCAGCGCCTGCGGGGAGTTCATCCGGATCGGGTCTTCGTACCAGCATGGCTCGTATTGCTCGAGCACGCGCGCGATCTTGATCGCGGTCGGCAGGTTCCAGAGCGAGTGGAACTCGACCATGATCTCGATCTTGTCGCCGACGGCCTTGCGGATCTTCTCGAAGGGCTCGCAGGCCTTACGCATCTGGTCGGGCGTGATGAACAGGCCCTGGTTTTCGATGGCAGCCGGGTCGAAGGGCCAGATCTTCATGGCGGTGATGCCGCTTTCGAGCAGGCTTTCGGCAACCTCGTCGGCACGGTTCATGAAGCCGCCGAGATCCTCATAGGGGCCCTCGGTCGCGCCGAGATTCCAGGTCGAGACCGGCTTGATGTTCTGCGAGCGAACATAATTGTAGCCGGCGCAGGTGTTGTAGATGCGCTGCTTATCGCGGCACAGCCCACCCAGCATCTGGTGGACCGGCTGGCCGCAGACCTTACCGAAGATGTCCCACAGCGCGATGTCGACGGCCGAGGTCGCGCGCGATTCCGCGCCCGTCGAAGCCTGTGCCATCGGCAGATTGGTCATCTCCTTGTGCAGCGCCTCGATATGCAGGGGGTTCTTGCCAAGGAGCCGCATCGCCAGCGTGTCGTGCAGATGGGCCTCGACCGAGGCAGCGCCATAGAACGTCTCGCCCAGGCCGATGATGCCGGCATCGGTATGAACCCGAACCCAGAGGACGTTGGCGAACTCCTCGGTCTTGAGGGTCTCGATTGCGGTGATCTTCACTGTCGCCTCCCCGGCGCGGCCCTGTCTTCGACTATGGTCGAGCAGGCCCTGTGCTTTTGTCCGCGCCCCGATCGCCCTAGAGTGCCGTCAGCGCGAAGCCGAACATAAGAGCGCTTGTAAAATATCACAACATGTTTATCGTTGCCGGCAGAGGGCCGCAAAGAGCCCGCTGGGTGCCCCGCCTTCGGTGTGGGTCCAGCTTCGCCGGGAGGATACATGCCCAGTCTCAAGGCCAAGCCACGACTCGTGGGGTCCGACGCGCTCGACCCGCTGCCGCGCCGAAACCGGCTCAATTTCTTCGAGCTCGCCTATGAGCGCATCGAGGCGATGCTGATCGATTGTCAGCTCAAGCCCGGACGGCTGCTGACGATGATGGATCTGCAGAACCTCACCGGGTTCGGCCGCACGCCGGTGCACCACGCCGTCAGCCGCCTTGCCGCCGACACGCTGATCACGGTGCGTCCGCGCCACGGCCTGCAGATCGCGCCGATCGACCTCGCCCGCGAGCGGCTTTTGCTCAAGCTGCGCCGCGACCTCGAGCGCTTCGTCGCGCGGCTCGCCGCCGAGCGCGCCGGCCCGATGCACCGCAACCAGATGCTGCACATGGCCAGGCTCCTGCGCGACAAACGCGAGGACATGACCCTGGCTGACTTCAATCCGCTCGATCGCCGCATCGACCAGATGGTGCTTTCGGCAGCGGGCGAGCCGTTTCTCGAACATACGCTGCGGCCACTGCATACCTTGTTCCGCCGGATCGGCCATATCTACTATGCCCATGTCGCCGGTGAGGGAGATCTGCGCGCCACGGTCGATCTGCACCTCGCCTTGCTCAACGGCATCGCCTCGTCCCAGCCCGATCGCGCCGTCGCGGCCGCCGACGATCTTGTCAAATTCGTCGACGGCATGTTCGACGAACTGGAAGAATCCATCGATCCGACGCTGCTCGACTGCAGCATCGAGCCGCTGCTAACCCATCAAACGAGCTGAAACGCGACCATGCGCATTGTCTTTCACGGCGAGAACGCCGCCTCCTTCAGCCACGGTTTTGCCGAGCGCCTCGGCCAGCCGGCCGAGATCGCGCTGCTGCCCGACGCGCTTGCGAGCGAAGCCGACCGGGCCACCTACGAGGCGGCGGACGCGATCATCGGCGTGAAGTTCGATGCCGGCTTGCCGATGCCGGCCGGGCTGAAGCTGTTCCATGTGCCGGGCGCCGGCTACGACATGGTCGATCTTTCGCTGCTGCCGGCCTCGGCTGCGGTCTGCAACTGTTTCGGACATGAGCAGGCGATCGCCGAATATGTGATGAGCGCGATCCTCGTCCGCCATATCCCGCTCGCCGACGCCGACGTTCGCCTGCGAAAGGGCGACTGGACCTATTGGGCCGGTGCGCCCGAGCGGGTCCATGGCGAAATCTCGGGCAAGACCATCGGCCTGCTCGGCTTCGGCCATATCGGCAAGGCCATCGCCGCGCGCGCCAAGGCCTTCGAGATGAAGGTGCATGTCGCCAATCGTAGCGCCGTGCCGACTTCCGCGCTGGTGGACCGCTCTTTCACGCTCGACGCGCTCGACGACTTCTGGGGTTCGGTCGATTTCGTCGTCGTGTCAGTGCCGCTGACGGACGAGACCAAGGGCATTGTCGGCAAGGACGCTTTCGCCGCGATGCGCGGCGACGCCGTGGTGATCAATGTCGGTCGCGGCCCCACCATCGACGAGCAGGCGCTCTACGACGCCCTCAAGGACAAGCGCATCGGCGGCGCGATCATCGATACCTGGTACCGCTATCCCACCACTGGGGACAGCACGCCGCTGCCTTCAAATCTGCCTTTCCACGAGCTTTCAAACGTTTTAATGACGCCGCACATGTCCGGTTGGACAAGCGGCACGATCAGCCGCAGGCAGGGGGTCATCGCCGACAACATCCGCCATCGTTTCGCGGGCCAGCCGCTGGCGAACGTTGTGCGCGAAGGCATCTGACGCCCATACTTCCGTTTTCGTCCAACAGCCGGCCGCCAGAAGCCGGGCCAACAGACGCGGCATCGCCGCAGCAGAGGAAACGCTCATGAGATTCTCCAAGCATATCCGCATCGCGGGCACGTTGCTGGCGCTCGGTGCCGGCATGATGGCCGCAAGCCACGCCTCGGCCCAGTCGATCTCCGACATCGTCAAGCGCGGCAAGGTGCGCGTCGGCGTGCTGATCGGCGCCCCGCCCTATGGCTCGGTCGATGCCCAGGGCAACGCCGTCGGCTACGACGCCGACGTCACCGCGCTGATCGGCAAATATATCGGCCTGCCGGTCGAGGTGGTGCAGTTGACCCCGCCCGCGCGCATCCCGGCGCTCGAGGCCGGAAAAGTCGACTTCCTGGTGGCGACGCTCGCGCCCACGCCGGAGCGCGCCAAGGCGGTGATGTTCACCAACCCCTACAGCGCCTTCCAGACCGGCGTCTACGCCAAGAAGGGCACCCCGGTGAAGACCTGGGAAGACCTGAAGGGCCGTACCGTCGGCGTCAATCGCGGGTCCAGCGTCGAGCGCGAGTTCACCAACCGCGAGAAAGAGCTGAACCTCAAGATCCTGCGCTTCGAAGACGACGCCACCACGATGCAGGCGCTGTTCTCGGGCCAGGTCGAGGCGATCGCGGGTCCCGATGCGCAGGCCAACGCCGCCATCAAGGCGCGCGGCGAGACCGAGACGGAGCTGAAGTTCTTCTTCGGCATGCAGCCCAACTCGATGACCGTCCGCAAGGACGCCTATGAGCTGAAGCAATGGCTCAACAACACGATCTACTACATCAAGCAGAACGGCGAGCTGAACGCGATCTCCGAGAAGTGGGTCGGCGGCCCGCTACCGCCGCTGCCGACCTTCTGAGGCCTGCCGCGCCTGTCTGACGGCGCGACGTCGATCCCCGGCGGGCTTATCAGCCCGCCGGTCCCGCCATGGCCGAGGGAAACCTTCCGATGCAGTTCCAGTTCGAGTCGGTCTTCGCGGAGAGCGACCGGATCATCCAAGGCGTGCTCCTGACGATCGGCCTCTCCTTCGGGGCGATCGTGCTGGGGCTGATCCTCGCCGTGCTGCTCGTCGCGGCCAAGAGCCTGCTCGGCCGCTGGGTCGGGCTGGTGGTCGACGCTTATGTCGAGCTGCTGCGCAATACGCCCTTTCTGGTGCAGCTCTTCATGATGTTCTTCGGGTTGCCGCTGCTGGGCATCCGCCTGCCCGGGACCGAGGCGGCGCTGCTGGCGATGACCCTCAATCTCGGCGCCTACGCGACGGAGATCATCCGCGCCGGCGTGGATTCGATCCATAAGTCGCAGGTCGAGGCGGGCTTGTCGCTTGCCCTGAGCAAGCGCCAGGTCTTCCAGCATGTCGTGCTGATGCCGGCTTTGGCGCGGGTCTGGCCGTCGCTGTCCTCGCAATTCGTGCTGATGCTGCTGGCCTCCTCGATCTGCTCCTTCATCGCGGTGCCTGAATTGTCGGGCACGGCGGCGATCATCGAGCAGAACACCTTCCGCAGCTTCGAAACCTATATCGTGGTGACCGTGATCTATCTGGCATTGGCCCTGTCCTTGAAGGTCGCGCTCAACCAGCTCGGACGCGCCATCTTCCCGCGGGTCTCCAGCATCGATCGTCTCGACGCCAAGGCGGAGGCAGCCTGATGGCGAGTTTCGGTTGGCCCGAAGTCCTCTTTCTGCTGCGCGCCGCCGGCTGGACGCTGGTCCTCACCGCGATCGCATTCCTGATCGGCGGAGCCATCGGCGGCGTGTTCGCGATCATGCGGCTGTCGCCGATCAAGCTCGTCCGGCGCATCGCCTCGACCTATATCCTGGTGATCCAGTCGATCCCGGTGCTCATGGTGCTTTTCATGAGCTATTACGGGCTTTCGATCCTCGGCCTGGAGCTGCCGCCCTTCCTCGCCGCGTCGGCGTCGCTGGCGATCTATGTCAGCGCCTATCTCGCGGAGATCTGGCGGGGCTCGATCGAATCCGTCCCGTTCCAGCAATGGGAGGCTTCGTCCTCGCTGGCGCATTCGCGGGCGCAGACCTATCGCTACGTGATCCTGCCCCAGGCGGTCCGCATCTCGCTGCCGCCGACAGTCGGCTTCCTGGTCCAACTGGTGAAGAACACCTCGATCGTCTCGGTGGTCGGCTTCGTCGAGCTCGCCCGTGCCGGCCAGCTCGTCAACAACGCGACCTTCGATTCCTTCCGCGTCTTCGGGCTGGTCGCGCTGATCTATTTCGCGATCTGCTTCCCGCTGTCCCGGCTCAGCCGCCATCTCGAAAAGGTGATGAATGCCAGCCGTTCTCATTGAAGACGTCCACAAGAGCTACGCTAAGCTCGAAGTCCTGAAAGGCGTCTCGATGTCGGTCGAGACCGGGCAGGTTCTCGCGCTGATCGGTCGCTCAGGCTCCGGCAAGTCGACCATGCTGCGCTGCATCAATGGCCTCGAAGCGTTCCAGTCCGGCCGCATTGAGGTCGCGGGCCATGCCGTCGATCAGGATCCGAAGCGCCTGCGCGAGCTGCGCAAGGATGTCGGCATCGTCTTCCAGAGCTACAATTTGTTCCCGCACCTCACGGTCGGGCAGAACATCATGCTGTCGCCGCGCATCACCAAGAACGTACCGCAGGCCGAGGCGAAGGCGCTCGCCGAAGACGTGCTGGCGCAGGTCGGCCTGTCGGAAAAGTTCGACAGCTATCCCGACAACCTCTCGGGCGGCCAGCAGCAGCGCGTCGCCATCGCCCGTTCGCTGGCGATGAAGCCGAAGGTGATGCTGTTCGACGAGGTGACCTCGGCGCTCGATCCGGAGCTGACCGGCGAGGTTCTGGTCGTGATGGAAAACCTCGCCAAGGGTGGCATGACCATGATCCTGGTCACGCATGAGATGAGCTTCGCCCGCAATGTCGCGGACAAAACCATCTTCATGCATCAGGGCAAGATCTGGGAAGAAGGCCCTTCGCGCGAGCTCTTCGCCAACCCGAAGACGCCGGAGCTGGCAGGCTTCGTCAAGGCCGGCGCGCACGACGAGCGCCATTAGGCAGACCGAATGCATGCGTCAGACGCCGGAAGCATTGCCTTCCGGGTCTGGCCGGGCGAGCCGGCCTTCCTCGGCCTTGTGGACATATTGCGAGGCGACCAGCCAGCCCTTCAGGGGCTGCAAAGGCGGGATGCAGGTCAGCAGGATCAGCGGCAGCGTCGTGACCAGGTGCACCCAGCTCGGCGGGTCGTAGGTCAGTTCCAGCCAGAGCGGGAAGGCAACGGCGGGCACGCAGACGAACATCATCACGAAGAAAGCCGGTCCATCCGCAGGGTCGGCGAACGAATAATCGAGCCCGCAAGCCTCGCATTTCGGCTTGATCTTGAGAAAGCCGTCGAACATCCGGCCCTGACCACAACGCGGGCAGCGGCCGCGCAATCCGGTTTTCAGCGGCGACAGGGTCGGCCATTGTGTGTCGGCAGGCATGATCTCAACTCGCAGAGCGCCGCCTTGGCCGGCGGTTCAACCTGAAATCGTCCCCGACGCTCCACACTTCAAGCCGCCAGCGTGACGCTGCGCCGATAAGCCGCGCCGGCTAGATATGCAGCGCGTGGCCAAGCGCCTTCATCGCGGCTTCGGGGAAGGCTTCGCCCAGCGTCGGGTGAGCATGGATCGTGCCGGCGATATCCTCGAGCGTCGCGCCCATCTCGACAGCGAGCCCGAAGGCGGCGGAGAGTTCGGAGACGCCCGAACCCACGGCCTGGACGCCAAGGACCAGGTTGTTGCGCGCATCCGCCACCACGCGCACGAAGCCGGTCTCGGCGTGGCGGGTCATCGCCCTGCCATTGGCCTGGAACGGAAACTGGCCGATCTTGAGGTCGTAGCCGCCCTGTTTCGCCTCGTCCGGCGACAATCCGACCGAGACGATCTCGGGATCGGTGAAGCAGATTGCCGGCATGGCGCGCTTGTCCCAGGCGCGCGGCAGACCGGCGACGATCTCCGCCACTATCTCGCCTTGCGCCATGGCGCTGTGCGCGAGCATCGGCTCCCCGGTGACGTCGCCGATGGCATAGATGCCGCGCATTGTCGTCTCGCAGCGCTCGCCGACCCGGATAAAGCGGCCGTCCATATCGATCACAAGGTTTTCCAGCCCGAGATCGGTGGTGACAGGCTGGCGGCCGACCGTGACGAGGATTTTGTCCGCCGGCAGCTCGCGCTCCTTGCCCTCGGCGGTCTCGATGCGAAGACCATTGCCTTGCGCGGTCGGGCCGAGCGCCTTGGCTCCCAGCAGCACCTCGACCCCGAGCGCGGTCAGGCGTTTGGCGACCGGACCCGTCAGTTCGGCGTCGTAGAGCGGCAGGATGCGGTCCTGTGCTTCGACGATGGTCACAGTGGCTCCCATCTTGGCAAAGGCCGTGCCAAGTTCCAGCCCGATATAACCGCCGCCGACCACGACGAGACGCCTGGGCACCTCGGTCAGCGCGAGCGCTCCGGTGGAGGACACGACAGTTCCGCCGAAGGGCAGGAAAGGCAGCTCGACCGGCGCCGAGCCGGTGGCGATGACGATCGCCTCGGCATGGATCGTCTGGGGTCCGGTCTCGGTTTCGACCACGACGGTCTTGCCGTCGCGAAAGCGGGCCCGGCCCTGGACGATCTTGACCTTGGCCTTGCGCAGCAGGCCGCCGACGCCGCCGGTAAGGCGCTGGACGATGCCGTCCTTCCAGGCGACCGCCTGCCTGAGGTCGAGTTTGGGCTCGGCCGCGGTCAGGCCAAACGGCGTCCTGCCGGCGGCCGCGTCGCTCGCCTTCTCAAACTCCTCCGCGACATGGATCATCGCCTTGGAAGGGATGCAGCCGACATTGAGGCAGGAGCCGCCGAGCTTGCCGCTCTCGACGATGACGGTATCGATGCCGAGCTGGCCGGCGCGGATGGCGCAGACATAGCCGCCCGGGCCGGCGCCGATGACGAGAAGCTTGCAGGTGATCTCGGTCATCGCTGGTTCCCGTGGCCTAGACTATCGCGATCTTTCGCGCTTGCGCTCGTCATTGCGAGCGAAGCGAAGCAATCCAGGAGGGCCGGGCCGAAGCGTCCAACCCAGTCCGCCTGGATTGCTTCGTCGCTTCGCTCCTCGCAATGACGGGGAACCGCATCGCGTTTGATGACGAGCCCCTCCACGTCACAGATCCACGAAGAGCATCGCCGGCGTCTCCAGCAGTTCCTTCAGCCGCTGCACGAAGACGGCCGCGTCCCAGCCATCGATGACGCGGTGATCGAAGCTGGAAGAGAGGTTCATCATCTTGCGCGGCACGAAGGTCGCGCCGTCCCAGACAGGGCGCATCACCATCTTGTTGACGCCGACGATGGCGACCTCCGGATGGTTGATCACCGGCGTCGTCGCGATACCGCCCAGCGCGCCGAGCGAGGTGATCGTGATGGTCGAGCCCGTCAGTTCGTCGCGTGTCGCGGTGCCGTCCCGGGCGCGCTCGGCCAGGCGGGTGAGCTCGAGCGCGCACCCCCAGAGATCGCGCGCCTCGGCATGTTTCACCACCGGCACCATCAGCCCGGAGGGGGCTTGCGTGGCGATGCCGAGATGGATGCCGGCATGCTGGCGCACAATACCGGCCTCGTCGTCATAGAGCGCGTTCAGCGCCGGCTGCTCGCTCAGCGCCTTGACCATCGCCCGCATCAGAAAGGGCAGCAGCGTCAGCTTCGGCCGCTCCGGCGTCGGCTTCTTGTTCAGCGTCGCGCGCAACTCTTCGAGCGAGGTCATGTCGACCTCCTCGACGATGGTGATGTGCGGAATTCGCGATTTCGACAGCGCCATCTTCTCGGCGATGCGGCGGCGCAGGCCGACGATCTTGACCTCGGTGACGGCGTTTTTCTCGACCAGCCCCCCAGCACGCAACGGCTCGGGACCGCGCAGGAGGAAGGCGTCGATGTCCTCATGGCCGATGCGACCGGCCGGGCCGCTGCCCTGGAGCTGCCGGAGGTCGATCCCGGCTTCGCGCGCCTTCAGCCGCACGGATGGCGAAGCGAGCGGCTTTTCGCCCGGTGCGCGGCGTTGGGCCGGGGCGGCATTGGCACGCACCGCCTGTTTGGGCGGCGGAGCCGGCGCCTGTTTGGCAGGGGATCGCTGCTCACGTGGCGAGCCCTCATCCTGAGGAGCCGTTCCGGCAGGAACGGCGTCTCGAAGGAGGGCCGGTGAGGCTCCGGAGGTTTCTGGAGCATCCTTCGAGACGCCGCTGCGCGGCTCCTCAGGATGAGGGCTTGTATACTGGTCGGTGGTCTCGGCAGGCTCCTCGGCCGCGCTGCCCTCCCCCGCGATCTTCAGCTTCACGATTACCGTGCCGATCGGCACGGTGTCGCCGACTTCGGCACCGATCCAGGTGACCTCGCCGTCGGTCGGCGCGGGGATTTCGACCGTCGCCTTGTCGGTCATCACGGCCGCGAGCAGATCGTCCTCGCGGACGATATCGCCGACCTTGACGTGCCATTCGACCAGTTCCGCCTCGGCGATGCCCTCGCCGACATCAGGCAGCTTGATGATGCGCTCGGCCATCAGCGTGCCTCCATGATGTCGCGCAGCGCCTGGCTCAAACGAGCGGGGCCGGGGAAATAATCCCATTCCTGCGCATGCGGATAAGGCGTGTCCCAGCCGGTGACGCGCATGATCGGCGCCTCCAGATGGTAGAAGCAGTGCTCCTGCACGAGCGCGGCAAGCTCTCCGCCGAAGCCGGATGTCAGCGTCGCCTCATGCAGCACGATGCAGCGACCGGTCTTTTCGACGGAGGCGACGATCGCCTCCAGATCGAGCGGAACGAGGGTGCGCAGATCGATCACCTCGGCGTCGATGCCGGTGTCCTCGGCGGCGGCGAGCGCGACATGGACCATGGTGCCATAGGCGATGATGGTCACGGCCGAACCCTCGCGGCGGATCGCGGCCTTGCCGAACGGCACGGTGTAATGGCCTTCTGGCACCTCTGAGAGGGGGTGCTTCGACCACGCCGTGACCGGTCGGTCATGATGACCATCGAAGGGGCCGTTATAGAGCCGCTTAGGCTCGAGGAAGATCACCGGGTCTGGATCCTCGATCGCGGAAATCAGCAGGCCCTTGGCGTCATAGGGGTTGGAGGGAACGACCGTCTTCAGCCCGGCGACATGGGTGAACAGCGCTTCCGGGCTCTGGCTGTGGGTCTGGCCGCCGAAGATGCCGCCGCCAGTCGGCATCCGGATCACCATCGGGCAAGTGAAGTCCCCGGCCGAGCGGTAGCGCAGGCGCGCGGCCTCCGAGACGATCTGGTCGTAGGCCGGGTACATGTAATCGGCGAACTGGATTTCGACGCAAGGCTTGAGGCCATAGGCCGCCATGCCGATGGCGGTGCCGACGATGCCGGCCTCGCTGATCGGCGCATCGAAGCAGCGGTTGACGCCGTATTTCTGCTGCAGCCCATGGGTGCAGCGGAAGACGCCGCCGAAGAAGCCGACATCTTCGCCGAACACCACGACATCGTGGTCACGGCCCATGGCGACGTCAATCGCGGAGCGGATCGCCTCGATCATCGTCATGCGGGGCATCAGCGAAGGCCTCCGACGAGAAACTCGATGCACCCGTCATTGCGAGGAGCGGAGCGAGGAAGCAATCCAGGGGGACGTAGAGCCCTGCCGCTTCTGGATTGCTTCGCTACGCTCGCAATGACGGCGAGGATCATGAGACGACTAATCATCCCTCACACCCCGATCTGCTGGCGCTGGCGGCGCAGATGCGGCGGCAGCTCGGCATAGACGTCCTCGAAGATGTCGCGCGCCGAGGGCTTGCCGCCGGAGTGGAGCGTGCCGAAGCTTTCGGCCTCTTTCTGCGCGGCGATGACCGTGGCGAGGATTTCGGCCTCGGTCTGCTTGTGGCGTTCTTCGGTCCAGGCGCCGACCGCGATCAGGTGCTGCTTCAGCCGCATCAGCGGGTCGCCCAAAGGCCAGTCGTCGGATTCGTGCTTGGGCCGATAGGCGGACGGGTCGTCCGAGGTGGAGTGCGCGCCGGCTCGGTAGGTGACGTATTCGACCAGCGTCGGCCCGAGATTGCGACGCGCCCGCTCGACCGCCCATTGCGCCACTGCATAGGTCGCCAGGTAGTCGTTGCCGTCGACGCGCAGGGCCGGGATGCCGAAGCCGAGGCCGCGCGCCGCAAAGGTGCCCGAGCCGCCCCGCGCGATGCCCTGGAAGGTCGAGATCGCCCACTGGTTGTTGACGACATTGAGCACGACCGGCGCCTTGTAGGTCGAGGCGAAAACGAGCGCGGCGTGGAAATCCGATTCCGCCGTCGAGCCGTCGCCGATCCAGGCTGCGGCGATGCGGGTGTCCTGCTTGATCGCGGAGGCCATCGCCCAGCCGACCGCCTGGACAAACTGCGTCGCGAGATTGCCGGAGATCGTGAAAAAGCCGTGATCCTTGGAGGAATACATGATCGGCAGCTGCCGCCCGCGCAGCGGATCGCGCTCGTTCGAATAGATCTGGTTCATCATGTCGACGAGCGGGTAGTCGTTGGCGATCAGCAGCCCGGCCTGGCGATAGGTCGGGAAATTCATGTCGCCGGGCTGGAGCGCGATGCGGAAGGCGCAGCTCACCGCCTCCTCGCCGGTGTGCTGCATGTAAAACGAGGTTTTGCCCTGGCGCTGGGCCATCTGCATGCGCCCGTCGAAAGCCCGCAGCGTCATCATATGGCGCAGACCCCGAACAAGCTCCTCCTGCGAGAGATCGGGCACCCAGGGGCCGACCGCCTCGCCGTCCCGGTTCAGCACGCGGATGATCGAATAGGCGAGATCGCGAATGTCCTTGGGGTCGACATCGACCGGCGGGCGATCGACCGTGCCGGCGCGGGGGATGACGACATGCGAAAAGTCGGGCTTTTCGCCCGGCCGGCTCGCGGGCTTTGGGACGTGGAACTGCAAGGGCTGGGCGGCCTCCGGCTGCGCCGGGTTCGATCGGGCTGCCGCCGCCGGCTTGCCTGTCTCGCTGCTCATCTGCGCCTCCCACATCGACGACCAACTTCTCGCCGCTTCGCGCCTTCGGCAAGCGCGCGAACGACGATGCCGCCCCGCGCCGACCGGGCAGCCGATCGTTCCCCTTGCAACCAACGTTAGCCTCAGCGGGACGGAGATTCCTTCCGAACTTGCCTGCCAGACCTAAGTCGTGCAGGAAATTCTTCTGGCGAACGTCGAAATGACGGAATGGGTCTCCGATGAACCGCAAAGCTGCGAGCGGCCCCTCTCTCGACCAGATCGACCGCAAGATTCTCGCGGCACTGCGCGAGGATGGCCGGCTGACGACGCAGGCTCTGGCGGAAAAGGTCGGCCTGTCGTCCTCGCCCTGCTGGACGCGGGTGAAGCGGCTGGAGGAATCCGGCGCGATCGAGAAATATGTCGCGCTGCTCGACCACAAGGCGTTGGGCTACGCCAACATCGTCTTCGTCGAGATCACGCTCGACAAGCATGACGACAAGGTGCTCGACCAGTGCGGCGAGGCGCTGGTCCGCGCGCCAGAGGTCATCGAAGCCTATCTCGTCACCGGCGAATACGACTATCTCGCCAAAGTCGCAGTCAGCGGCACCGACCATTACGAGCGCTTCCTGCGCGAAACGCTCTACCGGCTGCCCGGCGTGCGGCAGACGCGGACGACCTTTGGATTGAGGGCGCTGAAGCGCTCGATCTCGGTCGATCCGCTGAAGGTGGTGGGGTGATCCAAGGGCGTCATGCTCGGGCTTGACCCGAGCATCTCCTTCCGAGAGAGGCTCCTTTGCCTCATCCTGACTGCGATTCTCGGGTCTGCGCTTTGCTTCGCCTGAGAATGACGGCTCTCCGGCGCCCTACCCCAGCATCTCCCGCACCAGCGGCACGACCTTCTCGCCATAGAGCCGGATGCAGTCCATCATCCGCTCATGCGCCAGCGGCCCGGCGCTGTATTTGAGCTGGAAGCGCGAGAGGCCCAGCCCCTTCGCCGTCGAAGCGATCTTGCGCGCGACCGTCTCCGGCGAACCGAGATAGAGCGAGCCGCGCGCAACCTCGCGCTCGAATTCGTCGCGGCTGATCGGCGGCCAGCCTCGCTCCGCGCCGATGCGGTCTCGGTTGGCCTTGAACGCCGGGAAGAACTCCTCCTTCGCCTGCTCGTCGCTCGCCGCGACATAGCCGGGCGAATGCACGCCGATCGGTTTTACGGGGCGGCCGAGCTGATCGAAGGTCTTCTGATAAAGCTCGACATAGGGGCGGAAGCGCAGCGGATCGCCGCCGATGATCGCGAGCATCATCGGCAGGTCGTAATGCGCCGCGCGCACCACCGATTCCGGGCTGCCACCGACGCCGATCCAGGTCGTCAGCCGGCCATTCTCGACCGGCGGATAGACGAGCTGGTCCTTCAGGGGCGGGCGCAGCGAGCCCTGCCAGGTCAACGGCTTTTGCGGCAGCAGCGCGGTGAAGAGATCGAGCTTTTCCTCGAACAGCGCCTCGTATTGACGCAGGTCGAAGCCGAAGAGCGGGAAGGATTCGGTGAAGGAACCGCGGCCGAGGATAACCTCGGCGCGCCCGTTCGAGAGCGCATCGACGGTGGAGAAGCGCTGGAAGACGCGGATCGGATCATCCGATGAGAGCACCGTGACGGCCGAGCCCAAGCGGATGCGCTGCGTACGCGCCGCAATGGCGGCGAGCACGATCTCGGGCGTCGAAATCGCGAAATCCTCGCGGTGATGCTCGCCGATACCGATGAAGTCGATGCCGACCTGATCGGCGAGGACGCCTTCCTCGACCAGATCGCGGATCACCTGCGCATGGGGCAGCGGCTTGCCGTCCGCGCCATGGGTGACGTCGCCGAAGGTGTCGAGCCCGAAGGTCAGTTCCTGTGCCATGCCTGTGTCCGTCCTGCGCCGCCATCCGCCGGCTGCGTCTGCGCGCTCAGATGGCTCGCCGCTTGCGTCGGCGCAATGCCGCAAGCTCGGCATGGCTGCAAGCGGCGGCTTGGGCCGGCGCAACGGCGGGCCGTGGCGATTTGCGCAACTCCGAGCCCTCATCCTGAGGAGCGATCCGCAGGATCGCGTCTTGAAGGATGCTCCAGCAGGCGGTCCCCGAGCGATCTGGACCATCCTTCGAGATGCCGCTGACGCGGCTCCTCAGGATGAGGGCTGGAAGTCGCGATAACGGTCTGCTGTCCCTACCATCGCTTGCCACGCGCCCTTTCGCCGGGGATGCTGCGGCCCCGATTACCCGGCGCCAGCATGAACATCCGGCAGCTCATCTATCTCGACGCGCTCGCGCGCGAAAAGCATTTTCGCCGGGCGGCTGAGGCGTGCCACGTCTCGCAGCCGACACTGTCGGCCGCGATCGTGCAGCTCGAGGAAGAGCTCGGCGTGCTGATCGTCGAGCGGGGGCGGCGCTTTCAGGGCCTGACCAAGGAGGGCGAGGTCGTGCTCGCCCATGCGCGCCGCATTCTGGCCGAGGCCGATTTGATGAAGGCCTCGATCGCCGAGCTGCGCGAGGGGCTTTCCGGCCGGATCCGGCTCGGCGCGATCCCGACCGCGCTGCCGATGATCGCGCATATCACCGCGCCGTTCTCGGCGCGCTATCCGGCGGTTTCGCTGACCGTGCTGTCGCTGACCTCGCAGGAGATTCAGGCGCGCATCGACGATTTCGAACTCGATGTCGGCCTGACCTATCTCGATAACGAGCCGCTCGACCGCGTGATCTCGAAGCCGATCTACCAGGAATTCTATGTTCTGCTGACGCGCGAGGATGGTCCGTTCGGCCTGCGCGACACCATCTCCTGGGCGGAAGCGGCAGAGCTCAAGCTCTGCCTGCTCACCGGCGACATGCAGAACCGGCGCATCATCGACGGTATCTTCCGTTCCGTGGGAGCCTCGCCGCGCCCGGTCATCGAGACCAATTCGATCTTCAACCTCGTGTCCCATGCCGGCATCGAGGGCATCGCCAGCATCGTCTCGCTGCAGTTGCTGGAATTCTTCGGCGTGCCGCTCGGCACCCGCGCTCTGCAGCTCGTTGCGCCGGAAGCGCAGCGCACGATCGGGCTCATCGTCGCCGACCGGCAGCCGATCGCGCCGCTCGCCCGCAATCTGCTGATGATGACGAAGCCGGTCGCGGAAGCCGCGCTGCCCCGGCGCCCCATTATCCGATAGTCGAAGACTATCGTAATCCCGGCCCCGTTCCTTATCGCGATGCACAATTGATCTTGCATCGCAAAATTTTCGGTCATTTTCCGGTGATCTCGCTTCCAGGGCGATGGGAAACTCATCACTGATAGCGGCAGACTATCGATCGGTCGAAACAAACAATTTGAAATGGTTCCAGAAAGGACCAACCTTCCTGCAAGCGGCGTCCGGCAAACCGGACCGATGGAGGAAGCATGGCGGCCTATCCAGCCTGGAATCAGGAGAGCGCCCGCGCGATCGTGGCCAGTCTGGCCCATCTTGAAGGGGCGACGCTGCCGATCCTGCATGCGCTGCAGGAGGAGTTCGGCCATGTCGATCCGCAGGCGGTGCCCTTGATCGCCGAGGCGCTGAACCTGTCCCGTGCCGAGGTGCATGGCACGATCACCTTCTATCATGACTTCAAGACCGCTCCGCAGCCGGCCCGGACGATCAAGCTGTGCCGCGCCGAGGCCTGTCAGGCGCTAGGCTGCGAAAGCGTCGTCGAGGATCTTGCCCGGCGCCACGGGATCTCCGCCGATCACCACCACACCGCCGATGCCGCCATCGAGACGGTCTATTGCCTCGGCAATTGCGCGCTCGGCCCTTCCGCGCTGGTCGATGGCGAGCTGATCGGGCGCATCGACGCCGACCGCATCGCGGCGCTGTGTCAGAGCGGGCGGGTGCAGTGATGAGCCTGTCCAGCCCGGTCCGCATTTTCGTTCCGATCGACGCGGCGGCCCTCTCGGTCGGCGCAGAGGCCGTCGCACAGGCGATTGCGCGGGAGGCGCAGGCGCGCGGGCTGCCGGTCGAGATCGTCCGCAACGGCTCGCGTGGCATGCTCTGGCTGGAGCCGCTGGTCGAAGTCGAGACAGCGGAAGGCCGCATCGCCTATGGGCCGGTTGCGGCGCGGGATGTCGCAGGGTTGTTCGATGCCGGGCTGACGAGCGGCGGCGTGCACATGTTGCGGCTCGGGCCGACCGGGCAGCTCGACTGGATGAAACGACAGCAGCGGCTGACGTTTGCACGCGTCGGCGTCACCGACCCTCTTTCGATCGCCGACTATCGTGCACTGGGCGGGTTCAAAGGCCTTGAGAAGGCGCTGGCCCTGACCGGCCATGATATCGTGCAGGCAATCAAGGCCTCGGGGCTTCGGGGGCGCGGCGGCGCCGGTTTCCCGACCGGGATCAAGTGGCAGACCGTGCATGATGCGCGCGCCGAGCAGAAATACATCGTCTGCAATGCCGATGAAGGCGACAGCGGCACCTTCGCCGACCGGATGCTGTTCGAGGGCGACCCCTATCTGCTGATCGAGGGCATGACGATCGCGGCCGTCGCGGTCGGCGCGACGCGCGGCTACATTTATCTGCGCTCGGAATATCCGCATGCGCACCGCACCATGAAGCGCGCGATCGAGAAGGCCGAAGCCGCCGGACTGATCGGCGCCTCGGTGATGGGCTCCGGCCGCGCCTTCCACCTCGAGGTCAGGCTCGGCGCCGGCGCCTATATCTGCGGCGAGGAGACCTCGCTGCTGGAGAGCCTCGAAGGCAAGCGCGGCGTGGTGCGGGCCAAGCCGCCGATCCCGGCGCTGAAGGGCCTGTTCGGCCAGCCGACCATCGTCAACAACGTGCTGTCCTTTGCAGCCGTACCCTGGATTCTGGACCATGGTGCGCAGGCCTATGCCGATTACGGCATGGGGCGCTCGCGCGGCACGCTCCCGGTGCAGCTCGGCGGCAATGTCAGGCGCGGCGGGTTGATCGAGCTCGCCTTCGGCATTTCGCTGCGCGAGATCATCGAGGATTTGGGCGGCGGCACCCTGTCAGGCCGGCCGATCCGCGCGGTTCAGGTCGGCGGGCCGCTGGGCGCCTATCTGACAGCCGAGCAGCTCGATGTGCAAATGGACTACGAGGCGCTCGCCGCAATGAAAGCCATGCTCGGCCATGGCGGCATCGTCGTGTTCGACGATAGCGTCGATATGGCCAGGCAAGCCCGCTTCGCGTTCGCCTTCTGCGCTAAGGAGAGTTGCGGCAAGTGCACGCCCTGCCGCATCGGCGCGACGCGCGGCGTCGAGGTGATGGACCGCATCATCGCGGGCGCCGAAGTGCCGAAGAATATCGCCGTGCTGCGCGATCTCTCCAAGCTGATGACCGACGCTTCGCTCTGCGCCATGGGCGGGCTGACGCCGATGCCGGTGATGAGCGCGTTGACCCATTTCCCCGAGGATTTCGACCGTCCTTCGCTGCCCTTGGCAGCGGAGTGAGGAGGCCCGGACCATGAGCCTGATCAAGGAAATCGACTACGGCACGCCGATCCGCATCGCCGAGAAGTCGGTGACGCTGACCATCGACGGCCAGAGCATCAGCGTGGCGGCCGGCACCTCGGTGATGGCGGCGGCGATGAGCCTCGGCACCAAGATCCCGAAGCTCTGCGCCACCGATACGCTCGAACCCTTCGGCTCCTGTCGGCTCTGCCTCGTCGAGATCGAGGGGCGGCGCGGCACGCCAGCGTCCTGCACCACGCCGGCCGAGGAGGGCATGGTCGTGCGTACGCAGTCGGAGAACCTGTCCGGCCTGCGCAAGGGCGTGATGGAGCTCTACATCTCCGACCACCCGCTCGACTGCCTGACGTGCTCGGCCAATGGCGACTGCGAACTGCAGGACATGGCCGGCGCAGTGGGCCTGCGCGAGGTGCGCTACGGCTATGAGGGCGAGAACCACGTCTTCGCCAAGACCAGCGACGGGCTCGCCAATGAGAACTGGCTGCCGAAAGACCTTTCCAACCCTTATTTCACCTACGATGCATCGAAATGCATCGTCTGCAATCGCTGCGTGCGCGCTTGCGAGGAGGTGCAGGGCACCTTTGCGCTGACGATCACAGGGCGCGGCTTCGACTCCCGCGTCGCCGCCGGGCCGACGGATTTCCTGGGCTCGGAATGCGTGTCCTGCGGCGCCTGCGTGCAGGCCTGCCCGACCGCGACCCTGATCGAGAACAAGGTGATCGAGCACGGCCAGCCGGAGCATTCGGTGGTCACGACCTGCGCCTATTGCGGCGTCGGTTGCTCGTTCAAGGCGGAGATGCAGGGCGATCGCGTCATCCGCATGGTGCCCTACAAGGATGGCAAGGCCAATGAGGGCCATTCTTGCGTCAAGGGCCGCTTCGCCTGGGGCTACGCGACGCATCAGGACCGCATCACCAAGCCGATGATCCGGGCCGAGATCACCGACCCTTGGCGCGAAGTCTCCTGGCAGGAGGCGATCGACTACGCGGCTTCCGAGTTCAAGCGCATCCAGACGAAATATGGCCGGGAGTCGGTCGGCGCCATCACCTCCTCGCGCTGCACCAACGAGGAAGTTTTCCTCGTCCAGAAGCTGGTCCGGGCCGCCTTCCGCAACAACAATGTCGATACCTGCGCCCGCGTCTGCCACTCGCCGACCGGCTATGGGCTGAAGACCACGCTCGGCACCTCCGCCGGCACGCAGGACTTCAAGTCGGTCGCCAAATCGGACGTGATCCTCGTGATCGGCGCCAACCCGACCGACGGCCATCCGGTCTTCGCCTCGCGGATGAAAAAGCGCATCCGCGAGGGTGCGAGGCTCATCGTCGCCGATCCGCGCCGGATCGACATGGTGCGCTCGCCCCACATCAAGGCGGACTACCACCTGCCGCTGAAGCCCGGCACGAACGTGGCGCTGCTCAACGCGCTATCGCATGTCGTCGTCACCGAAGGGCTGATCGACGAGGCCTATGTGCGCGAGCGTTGCGACCTCGGCGATTTCGAGCATTGGGCCCGCTTCGTCGCCCGCGATGAGAACTCGCCCGAAGCGAGCGAGCAATATACCGGCGTGCCCGCGGCGGACGTTCGCGCCGCGGCGCGGCTCTATGCCACCGGCGGTAATGGCGCGATCTTTTACGGGCTCGGCGTCACCGAGCACAGCCAGGGCTCGACCACCGTGATGGCGATGGCGAACCTCGCCATGGCGACAGGCAATATCGGCCGCGAGGGCGTCGGCATCAATCCGCTGCGCGGGCAGAACAATGTGCAGGGCTCCTGCGACATGGGCTCGTTCCCGCACGAGTTCCCGGGCTATCGCCATGTCGCCGATGACGCGACGCGGCAGGTCTTCGAGATGATGTGGGGCGTGCCGCTCGATGCCGAGCAGGGCCTGCGCATCCCCAACATGCTGGACGAGGCGGTCGAGGGCACCTTCAAGGGGCTCTATGTCCAGGGCGAGGACATCGCCCAATCCGACCCCAATACCAAGCATGTCACGGCAGGCCTTGCGGCGATGGAGTGCGTTGTCATCCAGGACATCTTCCTGAACGAGACGGCCAAATACGCCCATGTCTTCCTGCCCGGCGCCTCCTTCCTGGAGAAGGACGGCACCTTCACCAATGCCGAACGGCGCATCAACCGCGTGCGCCAGGTGATGGCGCCGCTCGCCGGCAAGGACGAATGGCAGGTCACGATCGAACTCGCCAAGGCGCTGGGCTACGAGATGTCCTACAACCATCCCAGCGAGATCATGGACGAGGTCGCAAGGTTGACGCCGAGCTTCGCCGGCGTTTCCTACGACAAGCTGGACAAGCTCGGCTCGGTGCAGTGGCCCTGCAACGACAAGGCCCCGACCGGCACGCCGCTGATGCATGTCGACCGCTTCGTGCGCGGCAAGGGCAAGTTCATGATCACCGAGTTCGTCCCGACCGAGGAACGCACCGGGCCGCGCTTCCCGCTGCTGCTCACCACGGGCCGCATCCTCTCGCAATACAATGTCGGCGCGCAGACGCGGCGCACCGAAAACGGTGCCTGGCATGACGAGGATGTGCTGGAGATTCATCCCTTCGACGCCGAGAATCGCGGCATCCGCGACGGCGACCTCGTCGCGCTCGCCAGCCGCTCGGGCGACATCGCGTTGCGGGCGATCGTCTCCGAGCGCATGCAGCCGGGCGTGGTCTACACCACCTTCCACCATGCCAAGACGGGCGCCAACGTCATCACCACCGACTTCTCGGATTGGGCGACGAACTGCCCGGAATACAAGGTCACGGCCGTCGAGGTCAGGCGCACCAATGCCTGGTCGTCCTGGCAGGAGAAGAACTTCGAGGAGGACGTGACCCTGCGCCGGATCGCGGAGCGGCTGCCCGATGCAGCGGAGTGACGGGCCTGCCCAGCCGCCGGCTTCGGTGGCAGTGACCGCGAGGCCGCTGCGCTTCGGCACGGCGAACGAGGCCGCGCGCGAGATCGAGGTCGCGGTCGAGACGCCTGTTAACATCGTCTATGGCACGATGCCCTATGCGGTGATGATGGCGAGCCCGTCCGATCTGGAGGATTTCGTCACAGGCTTCAGCCTGACCGAGGGGATCGTGTGCAGCGCGGATGAAATCCGCACGATCAAGGTCGAGCCGAAGGACGAGGGCATCATCGTCACGGTCGAGCTGGCGCCTGGCCGCTTCCGCGAACATCTGGCTCGGCGACGCAACCTCTCGGGCCGCACCTCCTGCGGGCTCTGCGGCGTCGAAACCATCGAGGAGCTTCCGTTGGCCGATGCAGCGACGCGGTCCGCGAGCCCGATTTCGGCCTCCGCGATCGACGCCGCCCTGGCTGCTCTTGAACGACACCAGCCGCTCGGCCAGCTCACCCGCGCCGTCCATGCCGCCGCCTGGTGCGATGCCGAAGGGCAGGTCGTGGCGGTGCGTGAGGATGTCGGGCGGCACAACGCGCTCGACAAGCTGATCGGCGCGCGGCTGCGGGCGAGCGCCGACGCGCAGGACGGCTTCCTGCTCGTTACCAGCCGCGCCTCCTTCGAGATGGTCGAGAAGGCCGCAATTTTCGGCGCCGGCACGCTCGCTGCGATCTCGGCGCCGACCTCGCTCGCGATCGAGCGGGCGAGGCATCTCGGCCTGACGCTGGCGGCCGTGGCACGCCGCGACGGCTGCATCGTTTTCACGGGGGCGCTGGCGCCCGAGCCGGAAAGCATCGATCGATGACGGATATCGCGACAGTGGATGGTCACTCTCACGATCAGAAAAGCGCGCGCGAGGACAACATCGCCAAGCTGCTGCGAATGGCCGGGCAGATCGCCGATTTCTTCAAGGCCTATCCCGATGCCGAGGCCGTGCCGGCCATCGCCGACCACATCAACCAGTTCTGGACCGCGCGCATGCGGGCTGATTTCCGTGCCGCCTATGGCGAGCGAGCCGATGAGCTTTCGCCTCTGCTGCGGCAAGTGCTCCCGCTCGTCACGCCGGCACGCAGCGGTTGATCCGACAGGGTGCAGCCGAGCGGCTGCGCCCCGACACAGATCATGAGCCGGGACGAAACCCGGCCTTGAAAGACGCACTCTGGGGAAAGGAAACTGGGGAATGACAATTGCGCAGAATATCGGAGCGGTCGGGCCCGCGTCGGGACTTCTCGACCGGGAGCGCATCGTTGCCAAGGCGGGGTTCAACCGCTGGCTGGTCCCGCCGGCCGCGCTCTGCATCCATCTGTGCATCGGCATGGCCTATGGCTTCTCGGTGTTCTGGCTCCCGCTGTCCCGCGCCATCGGCGTGAGCGCGCCGAAGACCTGTCCGGACATGTCGCTGGCGACCGCGCTCGTCACCACAACCTGCGACTGGCGCGTGGTCGATCTCGGCTGGATGTACACGCTGTTCTTCGTCTTCCTCGGCGCCTCGGCCGCGCTGTTCGGCGGCTGGCTGGAAAAGAACGGCCCGCGCAAGGCCGGCGTCGCCGCTGCGATCTGCTGGTGCGGCGGCATGGTGATCTCGGCCTTGGGCATCTACTGGCACCAGCTCTGGCTGATGTGGCTGGGCTCCGGCGTGATCGGCGGCATCGGGCTCGGGCTCGGCTACATCTCGCCGGTCTCGACGCTGGTCAAATGGTTCCCGGACCGGCGCGGCATGGCGACCGGCATGGCGATCATGGGCTTCGGCGGCGGCGCGATGATCGGCTCGCCGCTGGCCGATATGCTGATGAACCATTTCAAGACCGCGACCTCGGTCGGCGTCTTCCAGACCTTCCTCGTCATGGCCGGGCTCTATTTCGTCTTCATGATGGCCGGTGCCTTCGGATATCGCGTCCCGCCGGCGGGCTGGCGCCCGGAGGGTTGGACCGCGCCGGCGAGCGCCAACGCGATGATCACCTCTGGTCATGTCCATCTGCGCGATGCGCATCGGACGCCGCAGTTCTGGCTGATCTGGGCTGTGCTCTGTCTCAACGTCTCGGCCGGCATCGGCGTGCTCGGCATCGCCTCGCCGATGCTGCAGGAGATCTTCGGCGGCACGCTGATCGGCCAGCCGGGCGTCGCTTTCTCGGCGCTGGACGCCGGGCAGAAGACCTCTGTCGCCGCCATCGCGGCCGGCTTCGTCGGCCTGCTCTCGCTGTTCAACATCGTCGGCCGCTTCTTCTGGGCCTCGCTGTCGGACAAGATCGGCCGCAAGAACACCTATTACACCTTCTTCGTCCTCGGGATCGCGCTGTATCTGCTCGCACCCTGGGCGGCCGGCATTCAGTCCAAGATGCTGTTCGTCACCGCCTTCTGCATCATCCTGTCGATGTATGGCGGCGGCTTCGCCACCGTGCCGGCCTATCTCGCCGACGTGTTCGGCACACAATTCGTCGGCGCCATTCATGGCCGTCTGCTGACGGCGTGGTCGACGGCCGGCATTATCGGCCCCTTCGTGGTGAACTATATCCGCGAGACGCAGGTCTCCGCCGGCATTACCGGCGCGAGCCTCTATAGCGGCACAATGTACATTCTCGCGGGCATGCTGGCCGCCGGCCTCGTGGCCAACGCGCTGGTGAAGCCGCTCGACGCCAAATGGTTCATGAAGGAGCAGGAGGTCGCCAGGCTTCAGGCAGCGTCCCGCGCCGCAGCGGCCAAAGAAGGCGGTTCCTTCGGCATCGGCAAAGGTGGCTTCGATACCACGGCCGCCTTGGCTTGGGCCGTCGTCGCCCTGCCGCTTGCCTGGGGCATCTGGATCACGCTGACGAAGTCGCTCGCACTGTTCAGGTGATCGTTCGGCTCACCGCCGCTCGTCCGGCACGGTAACGGGAGGCCCRCATTGACCGATGTGGGCCTCCTCGCGCTTCTGGCCATGGACGGCAATCGTGACGGCCTAAAGCCAGCCCGCGTTTCGCCATGCAGAAGACGCGCAGCGACCGGTAGCCTGCCGTCCTCGCTCTGCACCAAGAGCAGCCCGCCCCTCGCGCTTCCGCCATGGCGAGGCTCGCCGGCATCGGCCATCTTCCGCTCAAAGCGGTCGCTTCGATGCGGCCGGACACGGGCAAGGCGACGACGGGCCGAGAAGGACGGAAAGCCATTCCGCAGGGCCATGCGAAAGCATCGCCCGAAGCGGGCGGCGCCGCTGGGTGAGATATGACGACACACGAGATCACCGACATCCGCGCGTATACCGACGACGGCGCGACCTTGCAGGCCTATCGCGAAGGCCAGGGCGCGCCTCTGCTGCTGGTCTCCGGTCTCGGCGGGATCGCCGGCTTCTGGAACGATATCGCAAGAACACTTGGCCGCTCGTTTCTGACGGTCCGCTTCGACCAGCGCGGGTTGGGCGCCAGCACACGGGGCGACGCGCCTTGCGACATCGACAGGCTGGCGCTGGATGCGCTGGCGGTGATGGACGCGGCCGGGCTCGAACGGGCCGTGGTGCTCGGCCATTCCACCGGCGGCTGCATCGCGCAGGCGATGGCGAGGCTCGCACCGGAGCGTTTCGACGGGCTGATCCTAAGCGCCTCCTGGCTCAAGGCCTGCCGCTACATGAACGCGCTTTTCGCCTCGCGCCGGGCAATCCTTGACTGCAATCCCCAGGCCTATGCCGCCACCTCGGTTCTGGCCGCCTATCCGCCGCGCTGGATCGACGCGCACTGGCATGTCTTTGAGGCGGCGGTCGCCTCGGCGCCTGTCAGCGAGGAGGCACGCCAGGTGATGCGGGAACGGATCGACGCGCTGCTGGCTTTCGACGGCACCGCCGAGATCGGCTCGCTGATGATGCCCGTGCTGGTGATGGGCTCGCGTGACGACATGGTCGTACCGGTCTATCACCAGGAGGCGACCGCGATCGCGCTGCCCGGCTGCCGCCGCGCCATCATGGAGACCGGCGGGCACCTCTTTCCCAATTCGCGGCCGGATTTCTTCACGGCCAGCGTGGCGGAGTGGATCGGCGATCTCTGAGGCGAGCGCGGCGTTAGGACCCATCCGCGTCGGCGCTCCGGCGGGTTAAACGAGGATGCTTCCAGCAAGCGCTTCTCCATCCCCGCGAGCCCTCCCATGCGCCCCTTTCTCCTCCGCCTGACCTTTGGCCTGTTGCCGCTGGCGATCACGCTCCTCGGTCGTCCCGCCGCTGCACAGGATGTCGAGGCCGGCCAGCGTTCCTTCAACAAGTGCCGCGCCTGCCACCAGATCGGCGAGGGCGCGCGCAACCTCGTCGGGCCGCAGCTCAACGGCGTGATCGGCCGCCATTCCGGGTCGGTCGAGGGTTACGCTTATTCGGCGGCGAACAAGGGGTCCGGCCTTGTCTGGGACGAGGCCACCTTCACCGATTACATCAAGGACCCGAAGGCGAAGATCCCCGGCACGAAGATGATCTTCGCCGGCATCAGAAACGAGAAGGAGATCGTCGATCTGATCGCCTTCCTGAAGCAATACGACAAGGACGGCCGGAAGCCCTGACACGCCGGCCGGGCGCTCACCGCTTTGAGCAAAGCGCGGACGCAGGGCGTCCATGCGCCGGCTTGCGGCAGAATGCCTCTTCCATTTCGGGTCGTTAGTGCAATATTTATTCGCTCGGGCGGATGATATGATTCTCGCCTTACGGTTGCAGCCCGGAAGGACCTCACGACCTGATGAAGAAGGCCAAGCGCAAATCGGGGGACAAGCGGTCTCAGATCGCCGCCATGCCGATTCGCCGCGGGCCGGACGGCGGGATGGAGATCCTGCTCGTCACCTCGCGCACCACGCGTCGCTGGATCGTGCCCAAGGGTTGGCCGATGAAGGGGCTCAAGGACCGCGATGCCGCAGCCGTCGAGGCTTATGAGGAGGCCGGCGTCGTCGGCCGCGTCGGCAACGCGCCGGCCGGGCGCTACACCTACTGGAAGCGGATGCGCGACCATTTCACCCTTTGCGAGGTGAAGCTCTATCTGCTCGAGGTCGAAAAGCAGCTCTCCGATTTCCGCGAGCAGAGCCAGCGCGACCTGCACTGGTTCAAGCTCGCCGACGCCGCCGATCTGGTCGACGAGCCCGAATTGAGCACCGCCATCCGCAAGCTCCAGTCCGATCTGGCGCTTGCCGCCTGACATAGACTCGCCAGCGCCGGCTCTCTTGCCGGCGAAGATCCCGCTGGCTGGCTTCGCCGGTATGCCGTAAGGTCACACCCGTTGCCGATCGCGAAGGGCTTGCCTATGCCCGAGAGAACGCGCCCCGACATATGGCAGGCCGGCGAGCACTACGACCTTTTCATGGGTCGCTGGAGCCGGGCGCTTGCGCCTGAATTCATCGAATGGCTCAACCCCCTGCCCGGCTGCGAATGGCTCGATGTCGGTTGCGGCACGGGGGCGCTGACGCAGGGGCTGCTGGCCCGGGCGGTGCCGTCCACCATCGTCGCCGTCGATCCCTCCAAGGATTTCCTGGCGCTGGCCCGCCAGCGCATCCCGGACGATCGCGTCAGCTTCCGGCCGGGCCATGCCGAGGCCCTGCCGGTGGCGAGCGCGAGCTGCGACGCCGTCGGCTCCGGCCTCGCCCTGAACTTCGTCGCGGACCCCGCCAAGGCGCTGGCCGAGATGCGCCGGGCCGCCCGCGCCGGCGGGCTCGTCTGCTTTTATGTCTGGGACTACCCCGGCGGGGGCGTCCAGTTCCTGCAGGCGTTCTGGCAGGCGGCGCAGGCGCTCGATCCCGCCGCGGCCGCGCTTGCGGAGGACCGGCGCTTCGCCTTCTGCACACAAGCCGGGCTGCGGGCTCTGGCGGAGGCGGCGGGCCTCGCCAGCGTCGCCTGCGACGCCATCACCGTGCCGACGCTGTTTCGCGACTTCGACGACCTCTGGCACCCCTTCACGCTCGGCGCCGGCCCCGCGCCGGCCTATTGCGCCGGGCTTAGCCTTGCGGCCCGCAACAGGCTGCGCGACACGCTTTGGGACAGCCTGCCGATCGCCGCCGATGGCAGGATCGCACTGGAGGCCCGCGCCTGGGCGGTGCAGGGCATCTCGGCCTGACAGGCACGCATATCCCGCGCCCGCGCAAGCGCGCGTTCGCTGAAAGACGAGGGGCAGCGGAGCGCCGCGAGGCGCAAGGTCAAAGGCCGCATCCGTTAAGCCAGGACGCGGCGCGGACAGGTTGAGCCACTGCCCGCACGCCCCGTGGCGCTCCGCTTCAGCGATTTTAAAGCCACGGGCCGCGCTTATAAGGAAACGCGTTGCGTCCGGTGTCTCGTTCGCCCGGCCGGCGTCGCGACCGCTGACATCGCACCGGAAGGGGCAGATCCCTCGCCGGCCCGATACGGCCTCATCGCCACCGCGCTCGCGAAACCCTGTCCGCTTCGCTTATCCGTCCAGCGAGCTCCTCGCACAGGGGCCGTAGTACCCCCAGGGCGGTGCCCCGCAGCCTCCCGGGACCAGGGTGCAAACCCGGCCGCAGGCGCCGTCCCCGCCCCTGCCGTCGGCATGCCTCCGGATGGCCGCCCCTCGGGGACGAGGTGGTGGCAGAGTAAGGGCGGTGGAGGCGGCGGGGATAAGTCACTCCGTCTGGCCTTAGTCTTCCGCACCGTGCAGCGCCCTCTCCGTCATGGTCGGGCTTGTCCCGACCATCCACGTCTTTGCGTGGACGACTGGCGGAACTCTCCTTGCTCGTCGGCACCCGCCACCCGCGTCGCAAGACGTGGATGGTCGCCACCAGGGCGACCATGACGACAGAGCGCTTCCTGACTCGTTCGAACGGTCATCATCAGGCGTTGCGACGAGGCTTCCGTCATGGTCGGGCTTGTCCTGACCATCCACGCCTTCACGCGGACCTGGCGGAACGCTCCTTGCTCGACGGCACCCGCCACCCGCGTCGCTAGACGTGGATGGTCGCCACAAGGGCGACCATGACGGTTAGGGCTTTCGACAGGATGTTGCGCTGTTGTCGCCAGCTGACCATCCTGCCCGCATGAAACAGAAGGGCGGCTGGGTCTACATCATGACGAACCGGCCCAACGGCACGCTCTACATAGGCGTGACCAGCGATCTCGCGCGACGCGCCTATGAGCACCGCGAAGGCTTGTCGCCGGGCTTCACGCGCCGGTACGGCCTGAAGCACCTCGTCTGGTATGAATGGCACGACGAGATCGAGGCCGCGATCCAGCGCGAAACCTCGATGAAGCGCTGGCTGCGCGCTTACAAGACCCGCACGATCATGACGCACAACCCGGACTGGCGCGATCTGTATGAGGATCTGGCCTGACGGGTGCTGCCACGCACGGGTCGCTCACCGTCATGGTCGCCCTTGTGGCGACCATCCACGTCTTCGCTGGGGTGCGCGAGTCGATCCCGATGACGCCGCCCGCCTGGAGCGCCGCAAGACGTAGATGCTCGGCACAAGGCCGAGCATGACGGCGGAGCACGTGAACCGCGACGCTATCCTTCTCCCGGATGGGAGAAGGTGGCGCGGAGCGCCGGTTAGGGCCCTCGCTTTCCGTAGAACGCGCTGCGGGGCAGCTCCGGCTTGACGATGAGCGGCACACCCTTACCCCTGCCCCTTTCCCATACCGGAGAGGCGTTCTCCGCGCTTGGCTTCGCTACCGGAAGATGACGAACACGGCCAGCACCGCCGCATAGGCTTGATGCGTGGTGCCGAGCCCGAGTTCGTCACGCGCACCGAGCAAGAAGCACTAAAGATCACGCGAAGCGTGGATGAGGATAGAGGGGACGGCCATGACGGAAAGGTAGGCGATGGCGTTCATCGCGTGATGGTCGGGCTTGTCCCGACTATCTACGTCTTCGCACTGGATCGGATGACAAGGATTTCTTTGCTAGCCTTGCCCCGCTAGCGATGGCGCGAGACGTGGATGCTCGGCTTCTAGCCGCCAATTGTTATTTCCTGCGCTTTTTCTTCGGTCTTTTCTTTTTTCTATCTTTTTCGAGCGATGCGGCATCGGCACCGCCCTTATCCACATCGATGACGTGTTCAGGAAGAAATGTGACCTCACTATCAAATTGCAAATTGTGCCAATCTGACGTGCAGACCGGCCCATTTCGCAATCTTCCTATGTAATAAGGGCCAATCGAATCGGTAACCTCAATCCACATTCTTTCACCAGCAAAGTTTTCTTCATCATATTCTTCCGGATGCAAATATTCGAACATCACCTTGACAAAGTCGCCAACCTCCAGAGATCGACGAACTGCCTCGTCAGGTATCCAAAACGTTTCAGGATGTTCCTCATTACGAGTGACCCCGCTCTGGAGCTCCCAATGCTCATCTTCAAAGTTCGCGAGGTGCGGAAACTGAGAAGGTTCTGGAGTTCCTGCACTATCCAAGGCGAAAGTAGGAGGCTTTCCTAGAGCAGGACGCTGAAGCGCAGGCTGACCATAGATGTGCCGCAGAAGATTCTCGAACATCTCATCGAAGCGCGCATCTTCGCGCAGATCGACAGACAAAACTCCTTGGAAGTGCGCTGGTACACAGCAATTCGGCGAAGCTGGAGAAATTTCTCCACTGCGAAGCACGGGGACAAACTTGGAACGTGAAATAGATGCAGCAATCCGCGCAGAAATTATTTGAGCCTCGTAACCAACTCCTCCTTGCCGCTCTACGGATTTCGATGCGTATCTGTTTGTACAAATTATCAATACGAAATCTGAATCGACAAGCTTTTCTTCCATAAACTGAGTTAAACTTTCTCCGTACTGAACGTCCCATTGATCTAAATGAACATGAACGCCATTACCTGCAAGTCGCTCCGCTAGCGCTCGCACCCAAAGCTTATGATCGTCAGAATCCCATGAATAAGAGACGAAGATCTTTTTAGTAACGGCCATGATGACGCATAAGGGGTTTCTCCTTGCTCATTCTACACGACCAATTCAATACGTATATTATTAAATTAAACGAGGTTTCTACCTCCGCCGCCGCCTCTCCCCCGCGCCCTTCGGCCGCTGCTCTGGCACCGGCCCCATCTCGTCGAGCGTCGGCTTTCTCACGCGTGAGGTGCCGGTAAGAAGCGGGGTGGGTTTGGCGCCGGCTTTCGGGCGGCCTTCGCCGCCGCCGAAATTATGCGGGCCCATGTCCGCGTCTGTCGGTTTGCGGGCTCGGGTCAGCAGGTTGGCGCTTTTGCCGTAGCTGCGCTCGCCTTTGTATTTGCCGGCGCTGGCCTCGACGTCGCGCTGGGTCGCCATCGGGTCGTCGCTGATCGCGAGTTCCGTTGCCTGGAGGCGCTTGATCTCGTCGCGCAGGCGCGCGGCGGTTTCGAATTCGAGGTCGGCGGCGGCTTCGCGCATCCGCTTTTCGAGGTCAGCCAGCGCCGCCTTGAAGTTGTGCCCGGCAGCCGGGAGGGCCATCCCGATGTCGACCGTGACGCGGTCGCGCTCGTAGACCGAGCCCAGGATGTCGCCGATGGCGCGCTTGATCGTCTGCGGCGTGATGCCGTGTTCTTCGTTATAGGCGACCTGCTTCTCGCGGCGGCGGTCGGTCTCGGCGATCGCCCGCTCCATCGAGCCGGTGATGTGGTCGGCATAGAGGATGACGCGGCCGTCGACGTTTCGCGCGGCGCGGCCGATGGTCTGGATCAGCGAGGTCTCGGAGCGCAGAAAGCCCTCCTTGTCGGCATCGAGAATGGCGACGAAGCCGCATTCGGGAATGTCGAGGCCCTCGCGCAGCAGGTTGATGCCGACCAGCACGTCGAAGGCGCCAAGGCGCAGGTCGCGCAGGATCTCGATGCGCTCGATGGTGTCGATGTCCGAGTGCATGTAGCGCACGCGCACGCCGTTCTCGTGCAAATATTCGGTCAGGTCCTCGGCCATGCGCTTGGTCAGCACGGTGACGAGCGTGCGGTAGCCCTGCGCGGTGACCTCCTTGATCTCGTCGAGCAGATCCGCGACCTGGTGCTTGGCGGGCCTGATCTCGACCGGCGGGTCGATCAGCCCGGTCGGGCGGATGACCTGCTCGGTGAAGACGCCGCCGGTCTGTTCCATCTCCCAGCCGCCGGGCGTCGCGGAGACGTGCACCGACTGGGGCCGCATCGCGTCCCACTCCTCGAAGCGCAGCGGCCGGTTGTCCATGCAGGAGGGCAGGCGGAAGCCGTATTCGGCCAGCGTCGCCTTGCGCCGAAAGTCGCCGCGATACATGCCGCCGATCTGCGGAACCGTGACGTGGCTCTCGTCGGTGAAGACGAGGGCGTTGTCGGGCAGGTATTCGAACAGCGTCGGTGGCGGCTCGCCGGGGCGGCGGCCGGTGAGATAACGCGAATAGTTCTCGATGCCGTTGCAGGAGCCGGTGGCCTCGATCATCTCGATGTCGAAGGTGCAGCGCTGGTCGAGCCGCTGCGCTTCCAGAAAGCGGCCCATGCGGTTGAGCTCATCGAGGCGGCCGCGCAGCTCTTCCTTGATCGACTTGACCGCCTGGTTCAGCGTCGGGCGCGGCGTGGTGTAGTGCGAATTGCCGTAGACCTTGACGAATTCGAGCTCGCCCGTCTTCTGCCCGGTCAGCGGGTCGAACTCCGCGATGCTCTCGACCTCGTCGCCGAACAGGCCGATGCGCCAGGCGCGGTCCTCATAGTGCGCCGGGAACAGCTCGATGACGTCGCCGCGGACGCGAAAGGTGCCGCGGGCGAATTCGTGCTGGGTGCGCTTGTATTGCAGCGCGACGAGATCGGCGATGAGCTGGCGCTGCTCGATGCGCTCGCCGAGCTTCACCGAGAAGGTCATCGCCGTATAGGTCTCGACCGAGCCGATGCCGTAGATGCAGGAGACCGAGGCCACGATGATGACGTCGTCGCGCTCCAGCAACGAGCGCGTCGCCGAGTGGCGCATGCGGTCGATCTGCTCGTTGATCGAGGATTCCTTCTCGATATAGGTGTCCGAGCGCGGAACATACGCTTCCGGCTGATAGTAATCGTAATAGGAAACGAAGTACTCGACCGCGTTGTCGGGGAAGAAGCTCTTGAACTCGCCATAGAGCTGCGCGGCGAGCGTCTTGTTCGGAGCCAGGATCAACGCCGGGCGCTGCGTCTTCTCGATGACCTGCGCCATGGTGAAGGTCTTGCCCGAGCCGGTGACGCCGAGCAGCACTTGGTCGCGCTCATGCCGGCGAATGCCATCGACAAGATCGGCGATCGCGGTCGGCTGGTCGCCGGCCGGCTCGAACTCGGAGTTCATGCGGAAGCGGATGCCGCCTTCCGATTTGTCGGGCCGCTCGGGCCGGTGCGGCGTCCAGGGCTTGCCGGGCTGGATGAAGGGGCTGCCGGTCTCCAGCAGCGCCTGCAGCGAAGTCGCGGTCGCGGCGGCCGCGCCCTCCGCGCCGATAAAGGCGGAATCGGCCTTTTTTGAGAGCTTGCGCTTGGGCTTCTCGGTGCCGCCGGGCCGCTCGAGAGAATAGTCCGGCTTGGCCTCGTAGCCTGCCTGCGGCGCGTCGCTGAAGCCAGACGCGCCCCCCGGCACGGCCGTGCCCCGGTTGATCGCGGGGTTGAGCAGATCGGCAAGATAACCCTCGAGCGGCTTCAGCGCGGGCTTGGACGCCTTTGAATTCGGCGTGCGTGCGCTGGAGGGTTTTTTGGTGGCTTTGGGCTTGGTCGCCTGCGGCTCGATATCGGTGGTGTCGGGGCTCTTCGGCATGCCGGCAATATGGGGCGGAATGAGGCCGGATGCGAGAGGTCCGTCCCGCAAGAATGGTTCATGATGACAGCATTTGACAGGAGTATTTATGCTCTTATAGGTTGCTTTAATTAATTTAACGCAACCCAGAAGATGGCTATGTCGGACGACGAACCGGAGCCGTCTCCTGCGGAAGTCGACGTCTTCATCGCGCGATGGAGCGTGTCTCATGGCGCCGAGCGCGCCTCCTTTCAGCTTTTCGTAAGCGAACTCTGCCGTCTCCTCCGACTGCCTCCGCCCGAGCCACCCACCGGCGACGCCGAAGATGTGACGTACCGCTTCGAGTATCCCGTCCGCTTCTCCGACGGAATGGGCGGCTCATCGTTGGGATGGATCGATTGCTATCGAAAAACCTGCTTCATCTGGGAAGGTAAGCAAACGCGATTGCCGGGCGGCAAGAAAGCTCTACTGGCCTCGGAAAGCGGGGCGCCGGACGACGATCGCAGCCGGCATGTCCGTGGACGTCCCGGGTCTGAGCTCGGCCGCGATCTGCTGATGCTCAACGCACGCAATCAAGGCGAGCGCTACGCCAAGGCGCTGCCGGCCTCGCACGGCTGGCCGCCCTTCCTGATCGTCTGCGATGTCGGCCACTGCTTCGAGATCTACGCGGACTTCTCCGGCCTTGGTAAGAACTACCTCCAGTTTCCGGACCGCCATCGTTTTCGCGTCTATCTCGAAGACCTTCGCGATCCCGCGATCCAGGACCGTCTGAGGCGGATTTGGCTGGATCCGTTATCTTTGGATCCGGCCAGGCGGGCCGCCATCGCCACGCGGCAGATCGCAGAGCGCCTTGCCGGCGTTTCCAAGGCCCTGGAGCGTCGGCACGATCCAGAAGACGTGGCGCTTTTCCTCATGCGCTGCGTTTTCACGATGTTTGCCGAGGACGTGAAACTCATCCCCGCCGACAGCTTCAAACGCCTGCTGCGCGAATGCTGCGAGGTTCCGAAAAGCTTCAAGCCCCTTATGGAAGACCTTTGGCGGGCGATGGACCGGGGAGGCTATTCGGTCGCGATTCGCGCCGAAATCCGGCAGTTCAACGGCTCCATGTTCGCCGATCCCCAGGTCTTCGGTTTGAGTGCCGCGGGCATCGCCGAATTGCTGGCAGCGGCAGAGCACGATTGGAGCCTGGTCGAACCGGCGATCTTCGGTGGGCTGCTGGAGCAAGCGCTCGATCCATACGAGCGCGCCAGGCTGGGCGCTCATTATACCCCACGCGCCTATGTCGAACGGCTTGTGATCGAGACGGTGATTGCTCCATTGCGGGAGGATTGGCGCGCCGTGGTCACGGCTGCGCAGCAGGCACGCGAAGCCGGACAGAAAAAGGCTGCGCTGGTGCTGGTGGAGGGGTTTCATCGCCGTCTAGGTACGACGCGGGTGCTCGATCCGGCCTGCGGCACCGGCAATTTCCTGCATGTATCGCAGGACCTGATGAAGCGGCTGGAGGGCGAGGTGCTGGAAGCGGCGGCCGAACTCGGAGCCGCAGAGCATCTCGGGGGATTTGGCACGAAAGGTGTTGGCCCCTGGCAATTCCACGGCCTGGACTCGAACCCGCGCGCCGTGCGCATTGCCGATCTCATGCTTTGGATCGGCTATCTCCAATGGCATCTTCGGACCCGCGCCTACGCCCCGCGCGAGCCAATTCTCGAAAAACTGGAGCAGATAAGGCCCGGCGACGCCCTGATGGGTTGGGCGGAATGGCCCGTGCCCGCGCTAAAAGCTGGTCGCGAGGCCGCGCCAGAGGACGTCCACGTAGCAGCTTGGCCGGAGGCGGAGTTCATCATCGGCAATCCACCCTTCATCGGCGGCAAGGATCTGCGCCGCAGGCTGGGTGACGGTTATGTCGCCGCGTTGCGCCGAACCCGTCCGCAGATGCCCGAAAGCGCCGATCTGGTAATGTATTGGTGGGAGCGGGCTGCCTATCTCCTGACCCGTCCGGGCACTGTCTTGCGACGGTTCGGCTTCGTCACGACCAATTCGATCACGCAGCTGTTCCAGCGCCGCGTGGTGGAGCGGCACCTGACGGGTCCGCGCCCGCTTTCGCTGATCATGGCGGTGGCGGATCACCCGTGGACCAAGGCCGGCAAGGATGCGGCCGCCGTGCGCATCGCGATGACCGTGGCCCAGGCCGGCGAGCATGACGGCCGGCTGTTCGAGGTGATGTCGGAGGCAGGGCTCGACACCGACCAGCCGCAGATCGAGTTCAGCGAACGAACCGGGCGGATCAACGCGGACTTGACGATCGGAGTAGATGTGGCCGCCACGGCGGGCTTGCGAGCCAATGAAGGCTTGTGTTCGCGCGGGGTTCCTCTCCATGGCGCCGGCTTCATCGTCACCCCGTCAGAGGCGATTGCGCTTGGCCTTGGTAGGCGGCCTGGTCTGGAGGCTCACATTCACAATTATCGAAATGGGCGAGACCTCGCAGCACGGCCGCGCCATGTCATGGTCATCGATCTCGACGGTCTTCGAAGCGAAGACGTTCGAAGTCGATTCCCCGAAGTCTACCAACACCTACTGAAAACGGTGAAACCTGAGCGGGATCGAAACAACGAGGCTTCTCGACGGCAGAACTGGTGGCTGTTTGGCCGGCGCAACACTGATATGCGCGGGTTCAAGGAAGGACTCCAACGATATATCGCGACCATCGAGACAGCAAAGCACCGTGTCTTTCAGTTCCTCGACTCCAGCATTCTGCCGGACAACAAGCTCGTCGCGATTGGACTTTCCGATGCCTATGCGCTGGGAGTTCTCTCGTCCCGCTTCCACGAACTCTGGTATCTCGCCAGCGCCGGAAAGCTCGGCGTCTATGACCGCGATGCCGTCTACGTCAAATCGCGCTGCTTCGATCCCTTTCCGTTTCCCCATGCGACGGAGGCCCAGAAAGAGGCGGTGCGCCAGCCGGCCGAAGCGCTCGACGCCCTTCGCAAGCAGGTTCTCGACGTCCATTCCGACCTGACGCTGACCAAGCTCTACAATGTCCGCGAAGCGATCCAGGCAGGACGCGCCCTTACCAGGCCCGAAGCGGATATCCGGGACCGTGGGCTTGTCATGATCATGGACGAGCATCATGCCGAGATCAATGCGGCGGTCGCGGCGGCCTATGGCTGGCCCGTCGATCTGCCGGAAGAAGAGGTCCTCGCTCGGCTCGTGGCCCTCAATCGGGCACGAGCCCGGGAGGAGGCTGTCGGCACGGTTCGCTGGCTACGGCCGGACTATCAGCGGCCTCGCTTCGGGCGCGAGGGCACAGGCGGTGAGCAGATCGTCGCAGAAGCATTTATGGAGGCTATGCCCGCGCCGGCCGCACGACCGGCCCTCCCCCAGGAGGCTGTAGGACGCGTCGCGGCCGTGCTGGCTGTTCTCGCCGCGTCGGCGGCTCCCATGGATGCGGCCACCGTTGCGGCCCGCTTCAGCCAGGGGCGCAGGGTCGAACGTGCCATCCGGGACATTTTGGTCTCGTTGACGCGGGTCGGCGAAATTTCGGCGGTCGATGGCGGCACACGGTTTACGCGACGACTGATGGCATCGGCTTAATTATTACGCCCGCTTCCTGGCCTCGCCCGCTTGTTCTTCCAGCTCCGCCTGCTTGCGCTCGCACCAGTCCTTGCCCTGGTCGCCGCCCCAGAGCAGCCAAGCGATCCAGCCGGCGGAGGGATTGTCCTTGTCGCCGAAGCCGTTGGCCTGTTTGTCGACGGCATGGCGGGCGAAGTAGCTCTTCATCCGCTTTACGGTGTCGGCGCTGAGCGGTTTACGATGGCTGAGATCCCGGGCGCGGGCGACGCCGATCTGAGTTCCACCGCGATTGAACTCCTGACGCAGCTTCAACCCCTTAGCCGCAGCCTTGGCAACGCTTTCGGGAGGGGTGAGGTCGATATGTTTCATTGCAGGCGCTCCAATTCGCTGTGGGATTTGAGCGCGCGGCCACCATCCGATTGCGTCACGAGATAAGCGGGCTTGTCCTCCGTCGCCTTGCGACGGATGCGGCTGCCCTTGATCGTGCGGCTGACGGGCTTGGTGAAGACCTGCTCGACCTGCCCACGCGCCCGGTTGGCGCCCCAGCTCCAGCTGACCTTCGTTCCCGGCTTCAGATGCTGGGTCATTCCTCGCTCCTCGGTTGATGCGACCTCAACGCGAGAACACGGCCCTGGTTCAGCCCCTCGTCTCACCCAGCCAGGATTCGATGCCGGCGGCAGCGGCGATGCCGGTCGCGAAGCAGCCTTGCAGCAAGTAGCCGCCGGTCGGCGCCTCCCAATCCAGCATTTCGCCGGCCGCGAAAACACCCGGCAGGCGCCTCAGCATGAAGTGCTCATCGAGCGCCTCGCGCGCGATGCCGCCGGCCGTCGAGATGGCGCGCGCGATCGGCATCGGGGCATCGAGACGCAGCGGCACGGTCTTGATGCGCTGCGCCAGGCGCTCCGGCTCGTCCGGAAGCGGACCATTTTCCCGCAGCAATGCGATGGCGGCCGGTGAGAGGCCTGCCGCCTTGCGCAAATGGTTGCTCAGCGTCTCGCCCTTGCGGCGCTTCCCGAGCCGCACCACCAGTGCTTCGGCTGTCAGGTCGGGGCGCAGATCGATCTGGATGGTGGCGGAGCCTTCGCGCGCGATCGCCTCCCGGATCGGGGCGGAGAGCGTATAGACCGCGCCGCCCTCGATTCCAGCAGCGTCGATCATCGCCTCGCCAAGCACGTGTTCGCCACTGATACGGATCGCGATGCGCTTCAGGGGCTGGCCCGCGAAACGCTCCCGCATCACCGGCGTCCAGGCGGTGGCGAAGCCGCCATTGGCCGGGCGCAGGGGCGTTACCGCAACACCGCGCGCCTCCAGCAATGGCCCCCAGCCGCCATCGGAGCCGAGGCGCGGCCAGCTCGCGCCGCCCAGCGCCAGCAGCGTGGCGTCGGGCTGCAGCGTTTCCGTCTCACCGGAGGGGCGTCGGAAGGTCAGCGCTCCATCGTCGTCCCAGCCCGTCCAGAGGTGGCTCGTTTCCAGCGTAACGCCAAGTTGCGCGAGCCGACGCAGCCAGGCGCGCAGCAGCGGCGAGGCTTTCATCGCGCGGGGAAAGACGCGGCCGCTGGACCCAATGAAGGTCTCGGCGCCCAACGCGTCGGCCCAGTCGCGCACGGCCTGAGGCGGAAAGGCGCGGATCACGGGAGTAAGCCAGTCCTGCGCCTCGCGGTAGCGGCTGAGACAAGCGTCGAGCGGCTCGGAATGGGTCAGGTTGAGCCCGCCGCGTCCAGCCAGCAGGAATTTGCGGGCGGGCGAGGCCATGCGGTCATATATCGTGACGCGGTGGCCTGCCCCGGCAAGCCGCTCGGCCGCGATGAGCCCGGCGGGTCCGGCGCCGATGATGACGATGGTCTTTGCCACGATAATCCGTGTCCGCGTGCGCTTCGAGAGCCCGCGTCCTAGCGGATGGGCTGCTGCTGATCCAGCCCTCAGCCGCCGCCATGCGGCGCGGGAACGAGCACGGACGGTGTCTCGCGCTCCCGCGCCGTCGCCTTGTTTTCGCGCAGGCGGCTTTCGCGCAATTCGTTGGCGGTCTCGAGGATCGGGTAGGCGATCGAGACGATATGGCCGTGGATGCGCTTGAGGTCGCGGATGATGTCGAGATGGATCGCGCTGGTCTCGATCGACTCGGGCCGCCCCGAGCGCAGGCGCTGGAAATGGCTGTCGGCGGCGTGACGCTCGGCCTCCCGCATCGTCGCCTTGTCGGCGAAGAGCTGGCGGGCGAGATCGAGGTCGCGCGTGGCGAAGACGTTCAGCGCCAGCGCCAGCGCGGAGGCGACGCGATGGTGGAAATCGCGGATCTCGGCCAGACCTTCCGGCGAGAAACTATAGCGCTTGCGGATCTTCTTTTCGGCCAGCTCGCGCAGGTTCTTGTCGATGATATCGCCGATATGCTCGAGATTGGTGATCAGCGTGATGATCTCGAACAGGCGCCGGCTCTCCTCCTCGGTCAACTCGTTGCGCGAAACCTTAACCAGATAGAGCTTGATCGATTCGTGGATGGTGTCAACGCCGTCATCGGCCTGCGCGATGGCGCGCGAGAGCTTGAGCTCGTTCTTTTCGAGCAGGGTCATGGTGTCGCGCAGCATGCTCTCGACCCGGTCGCCGAGGCGCAGCGCCTCGCGCATGGCGCAGGCGAGCGCCTGCGTCGGCGCATCAAGCGCGCTGGCGTCGAGATAACGTGGCGCGACGACCTGCACCTTGTCCTCGCGGTCGGGCATGAAGCGCTCGACCAGCGCTGCGATCGGCTTGACGAAAGGCAGGAAGACCAGCGCGCCGACGACGTTCAGCAGGACGTGGAACTCGATCGCGAGGCGTCCGTCCGGCGAGGGCAGCGCCAGCAGGCCCTGCGAGAGCGGCCCGACGAAGGGCAGCACGGCGAGCGCCAGCAGCAGACGCGTCGCCAGATTGGCAACGGCCGCGCGTCGCTGGGCGGCCGGCGAGCCGAGCTGGTCGAGGACCGGGATCAGCGCATTGCCGAGATTGGCGCCGATGACGAGCGTCAGCGCGGTCGCCGGCGGGAACAGGCCCGAGGCTGCAAAGGTGGCGACGAGCAGGATGACCGCGATCGAGGAATGCACCATCCAGGTCGCGGCGACCGCGACGAGGATGCCGAGCAGCGGCTCGCTGCCGAGCGCGCCCAGCACGACCCGGAAGGTCGGAGACTGCGCGAGCGGGGCGGCGGCGGTGTTGAGCTCGATCAGCGCCAGCAGGATCAGGCCGATACCGACCAGCACGCGGCCGATATTGCGCGGCCGCTCCATCGCCTCGCTGGAGAGATACATCGCGACGCCGACCGCGACGCAAAGCCCCCAGATCCAGCCGAGATCGAGCGAGATGACGAAGGCAGCCAAAGCCGTGCCGAGATTGGCGCCGAGCAGCACTGCCAGCGCCATTGCCGGCACGATCAGCGCCTGACCCGCGAAGGAGGAAACCAGCAGCGTGGTCGCGGTCGAACTCTGCAGCACCATCGTCACCGCGATGCCGCTGCCGAAGGCGGCGAAGCGATTGCGGGTGAAGCTTTGCAGCGCGGAACGGAGCTGGGACCCGAAGGCGCGCATCGCGCCGGTTCGCACCAGCCGAACCGCCCAGATCAGCAGCGCGACGCCGCCCATGAGGTGGATCAGGATGGTGGTGGCGCTCTCGCTCGCGTTCATGTCAGCTCTAGGTCTTTCTCCGGCTCAAAGTCGGGGTTCGTCGGCACAGGACAGGCGCAGAATGCCTCTTTTTCATTAGCCAACTCAACAGGAATACGCGCTGAAAGTGCTGATAATTAGGCAGCGCGCGATCCGTCATTGCGAGGAGCAAAGCGACGAAGCAATCCAGGAGGACTGGATTGAACTTGTCACCCCGTCCCTCTGGATTGCTTCGCTGCGCTCGCAATGACGAATGCGGCGTGGGTTCAGCCAGGCGGAATCAAGGTCACGCCCGTATCGGCGAAGGAAACCGAGATTTCCGTTCCTGGTTCCCACATCTGCCGGGCACCGTACTGAACGACGAAGAGCTCGCCGATCGCGGTCTCGACCATGATGTCGAGATGGTTGCCGAGATAGGCGCATTTGCCGATCCGCCCCGGCAGCTGGCCGGCGACGGCCCCGGCTGTCAGAAGCAAGGATTCCGGCCGGATCGCAACCTTGGCAGGGCCGGCGGCGAGCCCGCGGGCCGGCAGAGTGACGCTCGCTTGGCCGATCTCAACATGGGCGATGCCCTCCAGCACGCTCTTGACCGTGACATCGAGAATGTTCGCATCTCCGATGAAATCGGCGACGAAGGCGTTGGCGGGCGCCTCATATAAGTCGCGCGGCGCGCCCTGCTGGGCGATCCGGGAATTGGACATCACGATGATGCGGTCGGAGACGGCCAGCGCTTCCTCCTGATCATGCGTGACATAGGCGACGGTGAGGTTGAGCTTCTGCTGCAACTCGCGGATCTCCTCGCGCACGCGGCGGCGCAGCTTGGCGTCGAGGTTGGAGAGCGGCTCGTCGAAGAGCAGCACCTGCGGCTCCAGCACCAAGGCGCGGGCGACGGCGACGCGCTGCTGCTGTCCGCCGGAAAGCTCGGACGGGTAGCGGTTTTCGAAGCCCTTCAGGCCGACGAGCGCCAGCTTGTCCAGAGCCATCTCGCGGGATTTCTCCTTGCCGAGGCCCTTCACGGTGGGGCCATAGGCGGCGTTTTCCAGCACGCTCATATGCGGAAACAGCGCGTAGGACTGGAACACCATCGAGACGTCGCGGTCGGCGGCCGAGAGCTTGGTCACGTCCTGCCCGCCGATCAGGATCTGGCCCTCGCTGGCGATCTCGAGCCCCGCGATCATGCGCAAGGTCGTGGTCTTGCCGCAGCCGGAAGGGCCGAGCAGCGTGACGAGCTTGCCGGGCTCGATGGTGAAACTGACCTTGTCGACCGCCGTCACCGCGCCGTAGCGCATCGAGACATCGCGGAATTCGACGGAGGCGGGGCCGGTCTTGCTCAACTTGCAGCTCCTTGGCTGATCGGGTCGGAGACCGAGCTGGATAGCGGGATGACCTTGCGTCGGCCGAGCTTGCGCTCACCGACGAGGACCTGGATGAGCGCGATGCCGAACGCCATGACGACGATCAGCGCCGAGGAATAGGCGATGGCGAGCCCGAATTCGCCGGCCTCGACCCGGCCGACGATATAGGCGGTCGAGAGGTTGTATTCGGCCGAGACCAGGAAGATGACCGCGCTGACCGCCGTCATCGAGCGCACGAAGGAATAGACTAGCGCCGACACTACTGCAGGCTTGAGCAGCGGCAGCACGACGCGTGTCAACGTGGTGAAGCTGCGGGCGCGCAGCGTGGTCGAGGCTTCGTCCAGGCTCTTGTCGATCTGCGACAGGCCGGCGATGCCGGAGCGCACACCGACCGGCATGTTGCGGAAGACAAAGGCGATGATCAGGATCAACCCCGTTCCGGTGATCTCGATCGGCGGGACGTTGAAGGCGAGGATATAGGCGACACCGAGCACCGTTCCGGGGATCGCGAAGGAGAGCATCGTCGCGAATTCCAGCGCGGCGCGGCCATGGAAACGCTGGCGCGTCAGCAGATAGGCGGTCAGCAGGCCGATCAGCGCGGTCAGCGGGGCCGAGATCGCCGCCACCTTCACGGTGGTGAAGAAGGACGACCAGGCCGAACCCTCGAAGAAGATGCCGTTGCTGAAATCGATCGCGAAACCGGTCCGGTAATGCTCCAGCGTCGGGGTGAAATCGCGGCCCATATTGCGGACGAAGCCGCCGACCAGGATGACGATGTAGATCACCACGGTCAGCAGGACCCATGGCACGATCGCAGCCGTCGCCAGCCAGGAAACGCGGCGCGGCAACGGGGTCGGCAGGCCGGAATCGCCCTTGCCGGTGACGGTCGTATAGGAGCGGTTTCCAAGCCAGCGCTGCTGGACCCAAAAGGCGCTGAGGGTGAAGGCGAGCAAGATGATGGCGAGCACCGCCGCCTGGCCCTGATTGTAGGAGGCCCCGACCACGGCGAAGAAGATCTTGGTCGAGAGCACCTCGAAATTGCCGCCCAGCACCAATGGATTGCCGAAATCGGCCATGCTTTCGACGAAGCCGAGCAGGAACGCGTTGGCGATGCCCGGTCGCATCAGCGGCCAGGTCACGGTGCGGAAGGTCTGCCAGCGCTTGGCGCCCAGCGTCTGCGAGGCCTCCTCGAGGCTCGGCGAAATGCCCTGCACTACGCCGATCAGGACGAGGAAGGCGATCGGCGCGAAAGCCAGCACCTGCGCCAGCAACACGCCGGGCAGGCCATAGAGCCAGCGCGAGCGGGGGATGCCGAACCAGTCGTAAAGCAGTGTCGACGCCGCGCCAGCCCGGCCGAAGAGCAGGATCAGCGCCAGCCCGATGACGAAGGGCGGCGTGATGATCGGCAGCACGGTCAGCGCCCGCATCACCTTCTTGCCGGGCATGCCGGTGCGCAGGATCAGCAACGCGCAGGCCAGACCTAGAAGCGTGGTGATCACACCGCAAAGCACGGCCAGCACCAGCGTGTTCCAGGCGACACCGCAATTGGTGCCGCGATTGATGCAGCCCAGGCCCCAGATCGTCGTATCGAGGAAGCGCGCGAAGAAGGCGCCCGGCGCAAAGGTGCCGTCGGGCTCGATCAGCGCGCTTTTCAGGATGATCCAGACCGGGAAGAAGATGAACAGGCCGATCAGCATGACGACGATGCCGATCGAGGAGGTCGTGAAGAGATCGCCGCGACAGACGCCGCGATAGGCCAGTCCGTGGCAGAGCAGGAGCAGCAACGACAGCAGCGTCAGGAAGGCGCCGCCGCCCATGCCGCGCTGAACCGCGCCGGCGCCGCCGAGCAGGGCGGCAATAGCGGGCATGCCCTGGTCCTTCAGGACGATCGCAAAGGCCTGGGCGAAGAACAGCAGCATGCCGAGCGCGCCGGCCGCGATCAGGACGGTCGCGGTGCGGCGACGATCCTTGCTGCCGACGACGAGCGTCGCGGCGACCAAAGCGAGGCCCGGCGGCAGCAGCCAGGGCGCCTGCCCGGAGAGCGCCAGCGCGAGCGCGCTGCCGGCCTTACCGAGCGGATAGCCGGCGAGCCAGCCGAAATCGGTCAGCCCCATCCCCTCGACGAGGTACCAGGGCATCAACGCATAGCCGATCCAGCCGATCAGCAGCGCTAGCCTTGTCGCCGGTGCCATGTGGTTTCCTTGCCCCTGATGCGGCCGGACCGGTTGGCCGGTTCTGAGCGCCGCAAAGACGTTCTTGGTGCTTCGCGCCGTCATCCCGGACGGAGCGAAGCGGAGATCCGGGATCCATGCCTGAACTTCAATCGGGGGCGTTCCGGCATGGATCCCGGGTCAAGCCCGGGATGACCGCGGTGGTTCAAACGCGAACTCGTCACCGTCACTGGGAGATGCAGTGCAGCCTTACTTGGGCAGCGCCTTCACTTCCTTGTCCCACTTCGCGAGCAGGCGGTTGCGCTCGGCCGAGGAGCCGTATTTGACGAAATCGTAGTTGATGAGCTTCATCTCGCTCATCTTCGGCGCCTGAGCCGGGATCGGCGCGTTCTTGTTCGAGGGCACCTGATAGGATTTCGCGGGGGCGGCGAGCGCCTGGGCGGCCGGGGTCAGGGCCCAGTCGTAGAATTTCTTGGCGTTGTCGAGATTGCGCGCGCCCTTGACGATCGACATCGAGCCGATCTCGTAGCCCGTGCCCTCGCAGGGCGCGACCGGCTTGATTGGGTCGCCCTGCACCGCGAAGACCACCGCGTCATGGATGAAGACGATGCCGACGGCGGTTTCGCCGAGGCTCGCCGCCTTGGCGGGAGCGGCGCCCGATTTGGTATACTGGCTGACGTTCTTGTGCAGGGCCTTGAGGTAATCGAAGCCCTTCTCCTCGCCCATCAGCTGCACGACGGTGGCGAGCAGGTTGTAGGCGGTGCCGGAGGAATTCGGATCGGCGACCTGGATGTCGTCCTTGAGCTTGACGTTCAGGAGATCGGCCCAGCATTTCGGCTCGGGCATGCCCTTCTGCTTGATCAGCTCGGGGTTGTAGCCGAAGCCGAGCGCGCCGGCATAAATGCCGATGGTGCGCTTGTTGGYGGCCTTCCACTGGCTCAGCGACCAGTCGTTGAGGTCCTTGTTCAGCGGCGATTCATATTCGACGGTCAGCCCTTCCTCGGCCGCCTGCAGATGCGGATCGCCGGTGCCGCCCCACCAGATGTCGCCGCGCGGGTTCGCGGATTCCGCCTTGAGCTGGGCATAGATCTCGCCGGCCGATTTGCGGGTCATCGCGACCTTGATGCCGGTCTCCTTCTCGAAGGCCGTCGACATCGCGCGGCACCATTCCTCCTGCACGCCGCAATACATCACGAGCGCGCCTTGAGCCTGCGCCGGGCTTGCGGAAAGCGCTGCGCCCGCCGCTGCGGCGAGGAGCCCCGCCTTGAGCCATGATCTGATCTGCATCGCGACCTCCCTGGTGCTGTCCGGACTTTGCCGGTTATCGTGAAATTGCGACGACTTCGCCGCCGAAAGCAACAAAATACACTGCCGGCTAAGCGATACCGGTGATTTCACCGAGCTGCGGGGCCAGTCCGGGTGTGCAGCACAGGATCGGATTGCCCTTGGCGATCCCCTCGCCGGCGAAAAAGTCGTTGATATGGGCGCCAGCCTCGCCGGCGATGACGATGCCGGCCGCGACGTCCCAGGCGTTGATATGCAGCTCGGCATAGGCGTCGCTGCTGCCACTGGCGACATGGCAGAGGCCGAGCGTGCCCGAGCCGCCGCGCTTGACCGCCGCGCCTGCCTTGTAGCCGCGCTCGATGACCTCGACATAGCGGGCCGCCGGGATGCGGGTCGACCAGCCCAGCTCGACCGAGGCGCGCGCCATGTCCGTTCCGCCGGAGACCTTGATGGGATCGCCGTTCAGGGTGGCGCCTTCGCCTCGACGCGCGGCATAGACCTCGCCCAGAGCCGGTGCGGCGACGACGCCGATTTCTGGCCTGCGGTCGGCGAGGAAGCCGATCGAGATGCACCAGTTGCGGTCGCCATGGGCGAAGTTGGCCGTGCCGTCGATCGGATCGAGAATCCAGACGGCGTCGGAGGCAGACCCGCCGCCCTCCTCGCCAATGACGGAATCGTTCGGGAAGAGCGTGGAGAGGCGCTGCCGCAGGAAATCCTCGACCTTGCCATCGGCGACGGTCAGCCAGTCCTGCGCGCCCTTCATGGTGGTGCCCAGCGTCTCGCGGCGGGTGAAATAGCCCAGCGCCAGATGGCTCGCCTCGGTCGCAAGTCCAAGCGCCGCGTAGTAGCGCAGATCACGTTCCGCCGGGCTCATCACTTCATCTCCAGATCGACGCGGACGGGCTGTCCCGTCTTGGCGGATTGGGTCGCGGCATCGGCCAGGATCTGCGCCTTGAGACCGTCATGGCCGGTCGGCGAAGGCGCGGCTTTGCCATTGCAGGCGGCCAGGAAAGCGTCGAGCTCGGCGCGGTAGGCTGCCGCATAGCGTTCGAGGAAGAAATTCTGCACGGGGTCGGCGCGGAAGCCTTCGCCCGTCGCGATCTCGACTGTCGTCTCGTGGATGTTGCCGGCGCGCAGCATGGCCTTCGAGCCGTGGACCTCGATGCGCTGGTCGTAGCCATAGGTGGCGCGGCGGGAATTGCTGATCTGCGCGATGCGGCCGGACGCCGTCTTCATGATGACGGCGGCGGTATCGACATCGCCGGCCTCGCCGATCGCCTTGTCCACCAGCGCGGAACCCACCGCGAAAACCTCGACCGGCTCCTCCGCCAACAAGAAGCGGGCCATGTCGAAATCATGGATCATCATGTCGCGGAACAGTCCGCCCGAGCGCGCCACATACGCGACCGGCGGCGGCGAGGGATCGCGCGAGATCACCGTAACGATCTCGATCTCGCCGGCCTCGCCCGCCCGCAGGCGTTTTTCAAGCGCCGCGAAATTCGGGTCAAAGCGGCGGTTGAAGCCGATCATCAGCGGCTTGCCGGATTGTTCGACGATGGCGAGGCAGCGGCGGATGCGGGCGGCGTCGAGATCGACCGGCTTCTCGCAGAACACCGCCTTGCCGGCCGAGACCGCCTGCTCGATCAGATCGGCATGGGTGTCGGTCGGGGTGCAGATCAGCACGGCGTCGATCGATGGGTCGGCCAGGATGGCCTCAGCGCTCGCGACTTTTGCGCCGGACGCAGCCGCCAGCGAAGCAGCGGCCTCCGGCATCGCGTCGGCGACCGCGACGAGTTCGGCATCGCCGCGCGCCGCGACGTTCAAGCCATGGATGCGCCCGATACGGCCGGCGCCTAGCAATCCGATCTTCATAGCTTCATCAGTCCTATTCATCGTGGCCGCGTCATATCCGTCATTGCGAGCGTAGCGAAGCAATCCAGCGTCGTAGAACTCCACGTCCCCCTGGGTCGCTTCGCTACGCTCGCAATGACGCATCCGTCGATTGGCGAGACAGATCAATCACGCGCGCCGAGAATGTTCTGGTCGAAATCGATGTTGCTGCCGGTCATCAGGCCGGACTCGCCAGAGGCAAGGTAGGCGACGGCCTTGGCGACCTCGTAAGGATCGAGCAGGCGGCCGAAGGGCTGGCTCGCCGCGGCCCCCTCCAGCCAGCCATCCTGCGCGCCATGGCGCAGCTTCATGATCGCGTCCTCGCCCGGCGTCGCCATCCAGCCGATGTTCAGGCCGTTGACGCGGATGCGGTGTTTCAGCAGCCCATAGGCGGCGTTCTTGGTCAGGATGGCGAGCGCGCCCTTCGAGACGCTGTAGGCGGCGAGGAAGGGCTGGCCGCCATGGCCCGACATCGACTGGATGTTGACGATGGCGCCCTCGATGCCCTGTCGCTGCATCAGCTCCGCCGCGTCCTGAATCAGAAAGAAGGGCGCACGCAGATTGACCGCCATGATGCGCTCATAGAGTTCCGGCGTCGTCTCGGTGATGCTGCCGCGATCGGTGTCGCCGGCGGCGTTGACGAGAATGTCGAGCCGGCCGAACGCCGCCTCGGTGGCCGGAACGATGCTGCGCACCGTTTCCAGATCGGCGAGGTCGGCGACGTGGAAGCGTGCTTCGCAGCCACTGGCACGCAGACGCTCAGCGACGGCATCGCCGCGCTTGCGGTCGCGGCCGGTCAACAGGATGGCGCGCACGCTGCGCCCGGCGAATTCCTGCGCGATCGCCTCGCCGAGGCCCTGGCTGGCCCCGGTGACGATGGCGACCTTGCCCGTCAGATCGCGATTGAAGGATACGCCTTGCGGCACCCGTCATTCCTCCCGGAACATTTTGGCAGGATTATTTTAATATCCCGCTTCTTGGAATAAACATTCCATTCCCGGCTGATGTCGTCAAGGGTGAAATGATGGCAGCGCCGCAGCAGCCTCGGACGCGGTCGCCTCTTGCACATTGATGGCGCTCTGCCCGCTTCGCAACCAGATCGAGCGCAAGCGCCTTCCATTCCAGTACTCCATGCCTGCTCAGCCCGCAGGCGCCCGGGATTCGGCCTGATCGATAGGCATCCGCCCATCGCATGGCTTCGCTTGAGGGCCGGCGCGGGTCGCTCCGGGCCGCTGCGAGCCGAGCGTCACCCAGAGCCGGGCGGCAGGTCGTCGCACCACCGGATTCCGCGGCGATCCCGATGCCGACGCCCGTGATGAAGCCGTTCTCGGGCTCAACCGGGCCGTGCGGCGCAGAGGCCGCGCCTCAGGCCCGGTCCGTACCGCGCTGCACAGTTGACGCTTTTGTTGGCACATGCCTTGCTGAGCCGGTCAACGATATAACGGCGCCAAAGCGCCGGGGAACTGTTTGCGGCCTGACGTTAGTGGAGGTTTTCTCTATGAAAGACACCGAAATCCGCGGCCTGATCGCGGATGTGAAGGGCGGAGCGCTGTCGCGACGATCCTTCATCAAGAGGATGGCAGCTGTCGGGATTGCGGCCCCGATCGCCAGCCAAATCCTCGCCTGGAACGACGTCGCGATGGCGGATGCGACACTGGAATACAAGCCGACCAAGGCTGGCGGCGGCGGCCCGCTCAAGATCCTGCTCTGGCAAGCCCCGACGCTGCTCAACCCGCATTTCGCTGCCGGCACCAAGGACCAGATCGCGTCGCGCATCTTCTACGAGCCGCTTGCCGGCTGGGACAAGGAAGGCAACCTGATCCCGCAGCTTGCCGCGGAAATTCCCAGCAAGACCAATGGCGGCCTCTCGGCCGATGGCATGAGCGTCACCTGGAAGCTGAAGCCCGGCGTGAAGTGGCATGACGGCAAGCCCTTCACCGCCGACGACGTGGTCTTCACCTGGGAATACGCCAAGGACCCCGGCACCGCTGCCTACACCACCGGCTCCTACACCAACATCAAGGTCGAGAAGGTCGACGACCTGACGGTCAAGGTAAGCTTCCAGCAGCCGACGCCGTTCTGGGCCGATCCCTTCGTCGGCTATGTCGGCTGCATCCTGCCGAAGCACCGTTTGAGCGAGTATATCGGCGCCAAGTCGCGCGATGCGCCGGACAACCTCAAGCCCGTCGGCACCGGGCCCTACAAGTTCACCGACTTCAAGCCGGGCGACATCCTGACCGGCGAGCGCAATCCGGACTACCACATCAAGAACCAGCCCTTCTTCGACTCGATCGAGGCCAAGGGCGGCGGCGATGCCGTTTCCGCGGCGCGCGCCGTGCTGCAGACCGGCGAATACGATTACGCCTGGAACCTGCAGGTCGAGGACGAGATCCTCAAGCGCATGGAGACGGGCGGCCGCGGCAAGATCAGCGCGGTGCCGGCCGGCGACATCGAGTTCATCATCCTCAACACCACCGATCCGAATATCGAAGTCGATGGAGAGCGCTCGAGCGTCAAGACCAAGCACCCGACGCTGTCCGACCCCAAGGTGCGCGAGGCGATGAACCTGCTGATCGACCGCGAGTCGGTTCAGAAGTTCATCTATGGCCGCGGCGGCACCGCCACGGCGAGCTTCGTCAACGAACCCAAGCAGTTCAAATCGACCAAGCTCAAATACGAGTTCAATATCGACAAGGCGAACAAGATCCTCGACGACGCCGGCTGGAAGAAGGGCTCCGACGGCATTCGCGAAAAGGACGGGAAGAAGCTCAAATACGTCTTCCAGACCTCGATCAACGCGCCCCGCCAGAAGACGCAAGCCATCATCAAGCAGGCCTGTCAGAAGGCCGGCATCGAGCTGGAGCTCAAATCCGTCACCGCCTCGGTGTACTTTTCCTCCGACGTCGGCAATCCGGACACCTACATCAAGCTCTACTGCGACATGGAGATGTACACCACGACGCAGCCGCAGCCCGATCCGGAAGTCTTCCTGAAGCAGTGTCTCTCTTCCGAGATCGCGTCGAAGGAGAACAAGTGGCTCGGCCGCAACGTCTCCCGCTATTCCGATCCGGAGGCAGACAAGGCCTACAAGGCGGCGCAGAGCGAACTCGACCCGGTCAAGCGGGCGGCCTATCTGATCAAGGTCAACGAGATCTTCTGCGAAGCCAACGTCTTCCTGCCGCTGCTGTCGCGCACGCGCGTCGTCGGTGTGGCCAACAATATCATGCACGACCATTCGGGTTGGGACGTCGACACCTGGAACGTCTCCGCCTGGTATCGGACCTGACGCAGCCTTGCCTCCCCGGCATGCCCACGGCATAGCGGGGTAAGGTTCCGGAAGCCCGCCTGCGTTCGGCCGCAGGCGGGCATTCCCATCCTGTCCAAGTCCGCGGCCTTGCCGCGCATTCGAGATCATTCATGGCGACATATCTGATACGGCGGCTTCTTATCGCCATTCCAAGCCTGCTCGGCATCAGCCTGATCCTGTTCACGGTGCTCGCATTGGCGCCGGGCGATCCCTTTTCCGAGATGGCGACCAATCCGAACGTGCCGCCTGAAGTGCGCGAGGCGATCCGCGCCAGCTTCGGCCTCAATGACCCGATCCTGGTGCGCTATCTGCGCTGGCTGAGCGCCATGGTGCAGGGCGATTGGGGTTTCTCCTTCGCCAGCCGCATCAATGTCGACAGGCTGATCCTGCAGCGCTTGCCGACCACGCTGTTCGTCGTCGGCTCCTCGCAGATCCTGGCGCTTTGCGTCGCGCTTCCCGTCGGCATCTATGCGGCGACGCGGCCCTATTCGGTGTTCGATCAAATCGCCAACACGCTGGCTTTCGTCGGCTTCTCGCTGCCGACCTTCTTCACCGGCCTGCTCTTCATCCTGCTGTTCTCTGTGACACTGGACTGGTTCCCCTTCGTCTATCGCTCCGACATCGCGGCCACGGGCTGGCGCTGGTACTGGGAGATGTTCCGGCAGGCGATCATGCCGATCACGGTGCTCGGCCTGTTCCAGGCGGCGTCCTACACGCGCTATGTGCGCTCGGCCGTGCTCGACGTGATCCGGCTCGACTACGTCACCACGGCGCGCGCAAAGGGTCTGAGCGAGCGCAGGGTCACGCTGCGCCACATCACGCGCAACGCGCTGATCCCGGTCGTGACGCTGGTCGCGCTGCAGATGCCGGCCGTGTTCGGCGGCGCTCTCGTCACCGAGCAGATCTTTCGCGTGCCGGGCATCGGCTCTCTGCTGATCGACGCCATCCTTGCCAACGATACGCCGGTGATCATGGCCGTGACCTTTGTGTTCGCCTGCCTGGTGGTCCTTTTCAATCTCATTGCGGATGTCCTTTATGGCTGGCTCGACCCTCGCATCTCCTTCAGCTGAACCGGCCGTGGCGGCGATCGCCCACGCGGTCGCGGTTTCGCCGGGACGCGAGACGTGGCGCCGGTTCCGGCGGCACAAGCTCGCGATGATCTCGATGTTCGTGCTTGGCTTTCTGGTGCTCGGCGTCGTCGTCGGCCCGTTTTTCTGGCCGATCCCGATCAACGACATCGACTTCTCGGCGCAGCTGCACGGCCCGACCTGGGCGCACCCGCTCGGCACCGATGATCTCGGCCAGGATATCCTGGCGCGGATGATGTATGGCGGGCGCATTTCGCTGGCCGTCGGTCTCGCGGCGATGATCGTGGCCACATTCGTGGGCGTGATCATCGGCGCCTTTGCCGGCATGTCGCGCAAATATGCCGATCCGGCGCTGATGTGGGTGACGGATTTGTTCCTGTCGCTGCCGCAGCTGCCGTTGCTGCTGCTGGTGATCTATCTCTTCCGCGAGCAGCTCAAGGCGGCGTTCGGCGTCGAGGGCGGCGTCTTCGTGCTGATCGTCGTCGTCATCGGCGGCCTGCGCTGGATGCCGGTGGCGCGCCTGGTGCGGGCGCAGTTCCTGTCGCTGCGCGAGAAGGAATTCGTTGAGGCGGCCCGCGCCCAGGGCGCGACCAAAATCCGCCAGATGGTCGCGCATATCCTGCCCAACGCACTCGGCCCCGTGATCGTCGCCGCGACAATCGAGGTCTCGGCCGCGATCATCGCGGAATCGACGCTGTCCTTCCTCGGTCTCGGCTTTCCGCCGGATATCCCGACCTGGGGGCGGCTGCTGTTCGACGCGAAGGACCACCTCGATTCCGCACCGCACTGGGCGCTGTTTCCCGGTGCCGCGATCTTCCTGACGGTTTTGTCGATCAACTTCATCGGTGACGGCTTGCGCGATGCGCTCGACCCGCGCCGCGTCATCTGATCCAGAGTAGGGACTTACATCATGACCTCTCCGATCCTGTCGGTGTCCAACCTGACCACCTCCTTCCGCGTCGAGGGCAAGTGGAAGTCGGTCGTCCGCAACATCTCCTTCGACATCATGCCGAAGGAGACGCTGGCGGTCGTCGGCGAATCCGGTTCTGGCAAAAGCGTCACCGCGCTCTCGATCATGCGGCTGACCCCGCCGCAGTCGAGCAAGATCGAGGGATCGATCAAGCTCAATGGCAAGGAGCTGCTGACGCTGCCGGATTCGCAGATGCGGCACATTCGCGGCAACGAGATCGCGATGATCTTCCAGGAGCCGATGACGTCGCTGAACCCGGTGCTGACGATCGGTTTCCAGATCGCAGAGGCGCTGATCCTGCATCGGGGCCTGTCGCGCTCGGCCGCCGAGGCGGAGACGATCCGGCTGCTGGAGAAGGTCCGGATCCCCGCCGCGAAGTCGCGCTTCCACGAATATCCGCACCGCTTCTCGGGCGGCATGCGCCAGCGCGTGATGATCGCGATGGCGCTGGCCTGCAAGCCCAAGCTCCTGATCGCCGACGAGCCGACGACCGCGCTCGACGTGACGATCCAGGCGCAGATCCTCGAGCTGATCAAGACGCTTCAGGACGAGGAGGGCATGTCGGTTCTCTTCATCACCCATGACATGGGCGTCGTCGCCGAGATCGCCGACCGCACGGTGGTGATGTATAATGGCGACGAGATCGAGACCGGCGCGACCGAGGACATCTTCCATAACCCGCAGAAGCCCTACACCAAGTCGCTGCTCTCGGCCGTGCCGAAGCTCGGCTCGATGCAGGGCAAGAGCCGGCCGATGCGCTTCCCGGTCGTGGACCGCGCCACCGGCACCTCCGACATCCCCACCGAAACGCCGGATACGGTCCAGGCGGCCGAGCGGCCGGTGCTGGAAGTCTCGGGCCTGACCACCCGCTTCGAGATCCGCGGCGGGCTGCTATCGTCAGTCCGTGGCCGCGTTCATGCGGTCGAGAACGTCTCCTTCAGCCTAAAGGCCGGCGAGACGCTGGCACTGGTCGGTGAATCCGGCTGCGGCAAGTCCACCACGGGCCGCTCGGTGATGCGGCTGATCGAGCCGCTCGCCGGTTCTGTCCTGCTCGACGGCGTCGACGTGCTGAAGCTTAGCCAGCATGACCTGCGCGAACAGCGCAAGCGCATGCAGATGATCTTTCAGGACCCCTTCGCCTCGCTTAATCCGCGCATGAATGTCGGCACCGCCATCGCCGAACCGCTGCTGATCAACAAGCTCGCCAACCGCTCGGAGGCGCGCGACAAGGTCGCCGACCTGCTCAAGCGCGTGGGTTTGTCTCCCGACATGGCCAACCGCTTCCCGCACGAATTCTCGGGCGGCCAGCGTCAGCGCATCTGCATCGCGCGCGCGCTCGCCGTGGAGCCGCGCCTGATCGTGGCCGACGAGGCGGTCTCGGCGCTCGACGTCTCGGTCAAGGCGCAGGTGGTCAACTTAATGCTCGACCTGCAGGCCCGCATGGGGCTGGGCTATCTCTTCATCAGCCACGACATGGCGGTGGTCGAGCGCGTCAGCCACCGCGTCGCGGTGATGTATCTCGGCGAGATCGTCGAGATCGGCCCCCGTGTCGCGATCTTTGAAAACCCGCAGCATCCCTACACCAAGCGCCTGCTGGCGGCCGTGCCGATCGCCGATCCGGCCCGCCGCCTGGTCAAGCGTCCGGTTTCCAACGACGAGATCCGGAGCCCGGTGCGGGCGCCCGATTACGAGCCGCCGGTGCGCCAGTATCGCGAAGTCTCGCCCGGCCATGCCGTCATGGTCTGGGGCGAGGAATGGGACAAGAAGGAGCCCGCCGCCGTCGCGGCGTGAGCCGGCTTTCCGGCCCACCATCGACCCGCGGCGTGAGCCGCGGGTTTTTTAATGGGATGGCGAGCAGGTGCATGGCGCGCATCTTTACCCCTGCGTAACGTTAATTGGCGATACCGAGGGCAGACCCCTTCGGGATACCGCCATGCTCAACCGACGCGCCTTTTCACTGTCCGCACTGACTGCGACCGCCGCCGGGCTCGCCGCCTGCTCATCAGGCAGCGTGACGGCGTTGCGCACCACGCCTACGACGGAAAGACGGACTTCGCGCACGCTGTCGAAGCCGAACTATGCCGAGATCTACGGAGCCTATCCGGGTGAGCGCTTCCCGATCGCCGCGATCGACTATAGCCAGATTGATCCGCGCTACCTGCGGCAGACCGTGGAATTCCCCTGGCGCGAGCCTCCGGGATCGATCGTGGTCGATCCCGGCTCCTACCATCTCTACTTCGTCGAATCGGCGGGGGTGGCGACGCGTTATGGCGTCGGCGTGGGGCGTGAAGGCTTCGGATGGTCGGGTGCGGCCCGGATCAACATGAAGCGGGACTGGCCGGACTGGGTGCCCCCGCACGAGATGGTGGAGCGCCAGCCGGAAATCCGCGCCCAGCTCGAGCAGACGCCACGCGGCCTCGGCGTGCGGGGCGGCTCGAAAAACCCGCTCGGCGCGCGCGCGATGTATCTCTTCGGCGAGGGCCGCGATCTCGGCTACCGCATCCACGGCACGCTGGAGCCCGAAACCGTCGGCTCCAACGTCTCCTCAGGCTGCGTCCGGCTGATCAACCAGGATATCGCGCATCTCTATGCGCGCGTCGCTCTGGGCACGCCCGTCACCGTGCTGCCGGTGTAGGCCTGTCGAGCGATATCAGGCCTGCGCCGGCATAGCCGGCGTTTCGGCCTCGCCCTGCCGAGCGCGCAAGCCCTCGGCCACGGTGGCGTTGGCCGCATCGATGGCCACCGACACGGCCATCAGCACCTGGGTCTCCGGATTGCGCAGGCGGGTATAGTCGACGACATCGGCAGCGAGGTCGTTGATCTCCGCGCTCAGCGCGTGCAGCGCCGCGCTATCGCCAGCTGAGCGCGCATCCAGCCGGATTTCCAGCAGGCGTTCGATGATGACGTCGATCCGCTCGCGCCGCAGCCGCTGCACCCGCTGGTGCAGCCATGCCAGGCCCGACCAGAAGCCGCCGCCGACCAGAGCGAGCAGGTAGACGCTGTCGCTGTAGCGATCCATGAAGCTGCGCTGCTCACGCTCGTAGAAGTCGATCGCGCCGGGGTGGATCGGCAGCCGGGCGCTGGTGGCCGCCGCCGTCGTGTCGTAGCTCGGTGCCAGCATGTAATTCGCGGCATCCGTCTTTTTCGCAAGCGCCGAGCGCAGCTCGAACAGGTGCTGGGTGATGTCGGCGGCGGTGTTCCGGTCCAGCGAAGCGCGCGCCATCAGCCGATAGGAGGCCCCGATCGTCTTGATGTCGTCGCCGGGGATTTCCGGCCGCCCGCCGAACAGGCCGCCCTGCATGGTGACGGCCTGCAGAAGCGGCATCCGTTCGATGATCGCGTCCTCGTCGGTGACATCGACGAAGGCGACCTTGCCGTCGGGACTTGCCGAACGGACGATATCGACCAGCGCGATTGCCTTGGGGGCAGAGGCCGCGATGACGCTGACGACGGCGTCCACCTTCTTCGTGCGCAGGGCATCGGCCAGCTCGGCCTCGGTGACCGAGACGAGGTAGACCGTGTCGGCCGGCACAGGCCCGCCCCGGTTCGTCGCTTCGAGCGTCAGGCCGTAATAGCTCATCACCCGCTTCAGGATCTCGAAGTCGGCGTCCTCATGTGCGACGATTCCCAGACGTTTGCGGTCGAGCTTGGCGAAACCGTCGATGCCGGATTTCGCCGGGGACGCGATGATCATCGCCTGATCGCGCAGGATCGCCAGCGTCAGGGCGTTGCTCGGCAAGGACACGTCGGGGCGGACGACGGCAAGATCGGCACGCCCGTCCTGCAGCGCGGCGGCACTCTCCTCGACGCCGTCGAAGGGCAGGATCTTGAGACGGACATTCATGCGGGCGGAATCGAGCGCGTCGGCATAGGCCTTGATCAACTCGGGCTCGGTGCCGTCACGAGGCGCGACCGCGATGGTCAGAACCGTCGCCCGAAGCGCATAGGACGCCGCGATCGCCGCGCAGGCGAGCAAAAGCGCCGCCGCCATGAACAGCATCTCTCGCCTGTAGAGCCAGCTGGGAAGCGACATATCAGAACCCGATCGGAGGCGGTGGCTCGATCAGAACGCAAGGCATCGCGCCGGGGTCCGTAAGGTCAGCGAGAAAGGGCTGACGCGCCCGGCGAAAGCCAGCGGAATTGGACGCATCTCCTGACCGACCGTAGCCGGCGGGCTCATCCGTGGCTCTGTGCATGCGGCGATAGGGCCGTCGTCATGGCCGGCCATCGATGGCGCCTTGAAGTTTCTCTCCGTGCAAGTGCAAAGGATGGTACTCTGCCTCTCAGCTTCGATGCTGATGCACGAAGGAGCAAAGCATGTCTCATCATCACGCCATCGGCGAAGAAGTCCATCTGGCTTTCGGATTCTTCGATAAGCATGCCGTCGGCACTTACGGCATCGTCAAGCTGCTGCCCTCGACGATGGGCGGCGAGCCGCAATATCGCATCAAGGGCAAGGACGGGCGGGAACGTGTCATTGGAGAAGCGCAGATCGCGCGCGGCGAGGATGCCGCCACGTAGGACCGACCTCCAGCCCGCAACCCGATCCCCGACGTGTTGAAGCGCCTGCGCTCGACGCGATAGCCGCGTCGGGATCGCTCAAAGCCACCCTCTCCACAGGCATATCTCTCCATGGCCGAACGACGCGAACTCTATCGGAGCCCAAACGGCGATTGCTGGTATCTGGGCCGAGAGCCGGAAAACGGCGACGCTTTCGTCATTCACCAGCCCAACGGCCCCTCAGGCGGGCAACTCAACCATATCGCGCTGAGCGCCTTTCTCGACGAGGGCAACAAGACCCGGCCCGAGCAACGCGCCCTGCTGCGACTGATCGCGACGCTTGTCGACGTTCCGCCCTATGGCGAGCGGGGGCGGAAGGACGATTAGGCCCGCTTAACCGGGTATCCGCTCCCAATCCGTCAGCCACGCTGCCGCCGACGCATCGCTCGGCGCGCGCCAGTCTCCGCGCGGCGAGAGCGAGCCGCCCGAGGACACCTTCGGCCCGTTGGGCATGGCAGAGCGCTTGAACTGGCTGGTCTCGAAGAAGCGGCGGATGAAAACGTTAAGCCAGCGCTTTATTACCGGCAGATCGTAGGCGACGCGCTTGGCCTCCTCCATGTGCGGAGGCCAGCTTCCCGTTTTCGCATCCGCCCAGGCGTGCTCGGCGAGGAAAGCGATCTTGCTTGGCCTGAAGCCGTAGCGTGTGGTGTAATACAGGTTGAAGTCCTGCAAGGCGTAGGGGCCGACGAAATCCTCGGTCTTCTGCGTTGGCTTGTCGCCCTCCCCCGGCACCAGCTCCGGCGAGATTTCGGTGGCGAGGATATCGAGCAGGACATCCCTCGCCTCCTCGCCAAAGCGGCCGGACTGCGCCACCCAGCGGATCAGATGCTGGATCAGCGTCTTCGGCACCGAGCCGTTGACGTTGTAATGGGACATCTGGTCGCCGACGCCATAGGTGCACCAGCCCAGCGCCAGCTCCGACAGATCGCCGGTGCCCATCACCAAAGCGTTGTTCTTGTTGGCGAGGCGAAACAGCACGGAAGTCCGCGCCCCGGCCTGCACATTTTCAAACGTAATATCGTAGAGCGGCTCGCCGGCAGCGAAGGGATGGCCGATATCGACCAGCATCTGCCGGCAGGCCGGCGTCATGTCGATCTCTTCGGCGCTGACGCCGAGCGCGCGCATCAGCCGCCAGGCATTGTCCTTGGTGCCCTGGCTCGTGGCGAAGGCCGGCAGTGTGTAGGCCAGGATATTGCTGCGGGGCAGCCCCAGCGCATCGAAGGTGTGGGCCGCGACGATCAGCGCCTGCGTCGAATCGAGCCCGCCGGAGACGCCGATCACCACCTTGTCGAGCTTCGTGCTGGCGAGCCGCTGGCGCAGGCCATGCGACTGGATGTTGTAGGCCTCGAAGCAGAACTCGTTCAGCCTGGCATCGTCGCTGGGCACGAAGGGAAAGCGTTCGACGACGCGTGCAAGGCCGAGGTCGCTTTCGCGGTCGGGCTCCAATGCAAATGCGATCCGCCGGAAATCGAGCTTGCCCCGATGGGCGTCGATGCTGTCGCCGAAGGTGTTCTGGCGAATGCGGTCCATCACCAGCCGCTCGAGATCGATATCGGCGAGGATCAGTTCAGGCTCGGCCGCGAAGCGTTCGGCCTCAGCCAGCAGCGCGCCATTCTCGTAGATCATCGCCTGCCCGTCCCAGGCGAGATCGGTGGTGGATTCGCCGGTGCCGGCGGCGGAATAGGCGTAAGCCGCGATGCAGCGCCCAGAATGGGCTTTGCACAGCGCATGGCGCCATTCCGACTTGCCGATGGTGACGTTGGAGGCCGAGAGATTCAGCAGCACGGTCGCGCCGGCCATCGCGGCGTAGGAGGATGGCGGGATCGGCGTCCAGACATCCTCGCAGATTTCCATATGCACGACGAAATCCGCGACATCGGATGCCTGGAGGAGAATATCCGTGCCGAAGGGCACCGCCTGGCCGCAGAGATCGATGTCGCGCGCGCCGGCCCGCTCGCCCGAGGCGAACTGGCGGCGCTCGTAGAATTCGCGGTAGTTTGGCAGATAAGTCTTCGGGATCGCTGCCAGGATGCGGCCGCGATGGATCGCCACGGCGCAATTGAACAGCCGCCCTTCGACCAGTAGCGGCGCGCCGATGACGGCCATGCAGCCGAGCGTTCTACTTTCCTCGACAATTCGTCCCAGCGCAGCCTTCACGGCGTCGAGCAGGGCATTCTGCAGCAGCAGGTCGTCGATCGCATAAGCGCTGATGCCGAGCTCGGGGAACAGGCACAGCGAGGCGCCGCGCTCATCCGCCTGCCTGATCATGGCGAGCGTCCGGTCGGCGTTGAAGGCGGGGTCGGCCACCTTCACGCGCGGCGCCGCGCAGGCGATGCGGACGAGCCCGTGCTCGTGAATGTTGCGGAAGCTCATGACTACTCCGACAGGCCTTCGCGTCAGGGCTTGGCCGCGAGACCAAGACTTGGCCGCGAGACCTAGCGCTTGGCTGCGAGATCTTGCCCGCTTATCGCGCAGGCGGCGGCATCGACGCAAGGCAGGCGACCGCACGGTGGCACCGCCTTGTCGGCATGGTCCCAACGTCGCATGCCCGGCCGATTGCAGGCGCGCGCCGGAAGGGGCTATCGCTGATCGCCACGAGAGCGGCATCGGCCGCCGCGATCCGGGAAACGCCGATGTCATCTCTAAAGCACGCCGCCGCGCCCTCCGACCGCCGCTCGATCGGCAGCTTCGATTATGTGGTGATCGGCGCGGGCTCGGCCGGCAGCGTCGTCGCCAACCGGCTGGCCTCCGACCACAAGCACAAGGTTCTGGTGCTGGAAGCCGGCGGCAAGGACGACTGGATCTGGTTCCACATTCCGGTCGGCTATCTCTTCGCGATCGGCAATCCCCGCGCCGACTGGCTGTTCAAGACGGAGCCGCAGGCGGGCCTGGGCGGGCGGGCGCTGGCCTATCCGCGTGGCAAGGTGGTCGGCGGCTCGTCCGCCATCAACGCGATGATCTATATGCGCGGCCAGGCGGCCGATTATGACGGCTGGCGCCAGCTTGGGCTGACCGGCTGGGGCTGGGACGATGTCCTGCCCTATTTCCTGAAGCATGAGGACCATATCGCCCCGCCTCCCGGCGGGCTGCACAAGGCCGGCGGGGAATGGCGCGTCGAGAATCCGCGCGTGCGCTGGGCGATCCTCGACGCGCTGCGCGATGCGGCGGAGGCGGCCGGCATCGCCAAGATCACCGACTTCAACACCGGCGACAACGAGGGCAGCGCCTATTTCCAGGTCAACCAGCGGCGCGGCCGCAGGCTTTCGGCCTTCAACGCATTCCTGCGGCCGTTGCTCGACCAGCGCGACCGCGACAACCTCCGAGTGGAAACCCGCGTCCATGTCGAGCGCATCGTCTTCGCGGATGGCCGGGCCGTGGCGGTGGAATTCACGCATGGGCTGGGCACGCCGTCGGAGGAGAAGCTCAGCATCGCGGTCAGCGGGGAGGTCGTGCTCAGCGCCGGCGCGGTCGCCTCGCCACTGCTGCTGGAGCGCTCCGGCATCGGCGGGGCCGAGCGGCTGCGCGGGCTCGGTCTCGATGTGGTGGCGGACGCGCCGGGGGTCGGCGAAAACCTGCAGGACCATCTTCAGATTCGGCCGGTCTACAAGGTGCAGGGCATCCGCACGCTGAACGGCGACTACGCCAAGCTGTGGCGCCGGCCGCTGATGGCGATGCAATGGGCGGCGCTGCGCTCCGGGCCGCTGACGATGGCGCCCTCGCAGGTCGGCGCCTTCGTCAAATCCTCGGCCGAGTATGCGACGGCGAACCTGCAATATCATTTTCAACCGCTGTCGCTCGACAATTGGGGCGCGGGGCTGCACCCATTCGACGCCTTCACCGCCAGCGTCTGCAATCTCAGGCCCACTAGCCGTGGCAGCGTGCATCTGCGCTCGGTGGATGTGCATGATACGCCGGTGATCTCGCCGAACTATCTCGATACGCGGGAAGACCGGCAGGTCGCGGTCGACGCGCTCAAGCTGACCCGCAGGATCGTGGCGCAGGCGCCGCTGGCGCGCTATCGTCCTGAAGAATATTCGCCGGGCGCTGCCGCGCAATCGGACGAGGCGCTGCTGGAAGCGGCAGCGCAACTCGGCACGACGATCTTCCACCCGGTCGGGACCGCCAAGATGGGCCGGGACGACGACCGGATGGCGGTGCTGGACGAGAGGCTGCGCGTGCGCGGCGTGCGGGGCCTGCGCGTCATCGACGCCTCGGTGATGCCGGCTATTACCTCCGGCAACACGGCCAACCCGACGATGATGATCGCCGAGAAGGGCGTGGCGATGCTGAAGGAGGATGCGCGGGGATGAGCGGCGCGACCCACCACCGGCCTTGAAACGCCACAAATCGCCGCTTTAATCTGCGAACGCCATGTCCGAACCGATCCCCACCCCGCCCGCACGCGGCTTCATCCTGCGCGGACTGCATAAACTCCTGCGCGGCGTGCTGACCGTCTTCATCGTCATCGACGAGCTGTTGCGGCCGCTCTATCGGCCGCTGCTGCGCCGGATCGCTGGCCTGAAGGCGATGCGCAAGCTGGAGGCGTTCGTCGCCGGTCTGCCGCCGCATCTCGTCCTGGTGGCGTTGGCGGTCCCCTTCGCAGTGGCCGAACCGTTGAAGATTTTCGGGCTCGTGCTGTTCGCGCGCGGGCAGTTCTGGCCCGGCCTCGTCGTCACCGCCTTCGCGCATCTGATGAGCTTCGTCTTCGTCGAGCGGATCTATCATGCCGGGCAGGACAAGCTGATGACCTATCGCTGGTTCGCCTGGATCATGGAGCAGGTCATACGCGTGCGCGACACCGTGCTCGGCTGGGCACGGACGACCCCGGCCTATGGCTTCGCCATGCGCACGCGCGATGCGGCGCGGCGCTGGTGGAAGACGGTGACGGCTTAGAGTTTCGGATCGAAACTCTAAGCTTTTTGATATTGCGTCGTCTTGTTCCGAAAACCGCGTTCCACTTTTCGGGCCGACGCTTTAGCGCCCAGCCGTCCGCGCGAGCACGAGCAGCGCGACCGCCGCCAGAGCCGAAACCGTCGCGAGGAGCAACGTCGAAGCGCCGACGCCGGCGCGCTCCAGGGCAATGGCGAAGACAAGAGGCGCGGCCGCCTTGATGACGAGACCCGGCGCCGAAAGCCGCCCCATCATCGCGCCGAAGCCGGCCGGGCCAAAGAGCTGCAGCGGCACCGTCCCGCGTACGATCGAGCCCAGGCCCATGCTGATCCCAAAGGCGACGGCGAAGGCGCCTGCCACCGCAGGCACCGACCCGCCGGCGACGAGAAGCAGCAGGCCGAGCGGCATCAGGCCGGCCGAGACCCAGGCGGTCGTGACGGGTGGCACCGCGCGGCCGAACAGCATCTCGACCAGACGCCCCGCCACTTGCGAGGGACCGATGGCCGCACCGATGCCGACGGCGACTGAGGCGGCGAGCCCGAAGCCGTGTAGCAGCGTCAGCAGATGGACGGAGATCGCGGAGATGACGAAGCCCTGCAGCGAAAAGGCGAGCGCCAGCAGGACGAAAGCGCGTCGGCGATCGGCCCCTGCGAGGTAGACCGGTTCATCGACTGCGTCGGCCGCTGCTGCGACGGGGATCGCACCGGTCGGCGGGCGCCGGAGCCGCCCCGGGAGAACCAGCAGATGAAGCGGCGCGCAGATCAGGACCTGCGAAAGCCCGTACAAGCGGTAGATGCCGCGCCAGTCGAGCCAGGCGAGGAGCGCGCTGCTCAAAGGCCAAAACAGGGTGGAGGCGAAGCCGCCAATCAGCGTGAGCTGGCTGATGGCGCGCCTCGCCTGCCCTCCGGCGCGCGCCTGGGTCAGCGCGGCAAAGGCCGCGTCATAGAACACCGCCGTGGTGATGGCCTGCAGCGCGACCATGGCCGCGACATAGCTCGCGATGCCCTGGGCCTGCGCCAAAGCCAGCAGCGACAGGCCGGCCAGAACGGACCCGGCCGTCATCACGAGCCGCGTGCCATGGCGGTCGATCAGGCTGCCGGTGACCGGAGCCACCGCGCCGCCCAGCAGAAGCCCGACCGCGAAGCCACCGAAGGTCCATTCCGGCGGCCAGCCGAACTCGGCGGTGATGCGCGGCGCCAGCACGGTGAACGAATAGTAGAGCGCGCCGTAGCCGACGAGCTGCGTGGCGCCAAGGGCCGGGATCAGCAGCGGGCCGCCGGGGCGGAGCAGGCGCGGCGACATGCGACTACTCAAACGACGGGATTGCGCAGCACCGGCTCGCCCCGTCGCAGGCGGGCGAGATTGTCGATCAGCAGGTCGACGACGTGGCCCTCATAGGCGCGGGTTTCGCCGGCACTGTGGGGCGTGATCAGCACCTGCGGCAGCGTCCAGAACGGCGAAGCCGGCGGCAGCGGCTCGTCATGGAAGCAATCCAGCCCGGCGCCGGCAATCCGGCCGGATTGCAACGTTTCAAGCAGCGCCGCCTCGTCCACGACGCGCCCGCGCGCGACATTGATGAGGACAGCCGACGGCTTCATCGCGGCAAGGATCTTCGCGTCGATGAGGCCCTCCGTCTCCGGCGTCAGCGGGCAGGTCAGCGCCACGACATCCGCCTGCGCCACCACCTCGGCGAGTTGATCCGGCCGGACGACGGCCTCGACATGCGCGGCCGGCTCCGGGCTGCGGCGTATGCCGATGACGCGCATGTCAAAGGCCGAGGCGAGCTTCGCCAGCCGCAGGCCGATGCGGCCGAGCCCGACGATGACAAGCGTCTTGCCGCCGAGTTCGTCCTCGCGGCGGTCGCGATCGCCGATCATCGGGCGCCAGTGTCGCGCCATTTGGTTGTCGCGGGCGAGAGGAAGCTGGCGAGCCAGCGCGAGGATCAGCGCCATCGCATGCTCGGCCACCGCCCGCTCATTGCTGCCCTGTGCGCTGGCGAGCCGGATTCCGGCCTCTTTCAGCGCTGCCTTGTCGAACTGGTCGGTGCCGGCGCTGATCGACTGGATGAAGCGCAGCTTGGGCAAGGAGGGCAGCAGTTCGTTGCGCCAAAGGCCGGAGACCACGAGCACGTCCGCCGCAGGCGCGCGTGCCTTAAGCTCCTCGACCGTGCGAACCTCGAAGCTCCCTGCCTTCAGGCCGCGCGCGACATAATCGTCGCGCAACTGATAGGCGGCATGGGCGAAGCCGATGGTGAGCGCTTCGTCCTCGGGCAGGAAAGCCATGGGTGTCGTGCTCCTTCGGTCACCCGGGAGATGAGACGGTGCCGTTCGACACCCTCGCACGCAAATCTCATGCGTCGCGAGAGGTGTTCGACGCATCCGTGCCCAGCGCGGCCTGCAGGCGGGCCCAGGCCTCTTCATCGCCGGGCAGGCCGAAGCGCAGGCGTTCCGGCCTGTCACGAAAGCGGCGGACATAGAGACCGTCGCGGCCGAGGCGAGCGAAGAGGGCGGGCGCATCTGGCGTCTCGATCAGCCGAAACAGGCTGGTGCCGCCGACGATCTGTCCGTGGCGCGCCAACACCGCATCGAGGCGAGCTGCATCCCGCGCGCGGGCCGATGCCGCTTCTGCAAACCAAGCGGCATCGGCCAGAGCAGCCGCCCCGACCGCTAGAGCCGGTCCGGCAACAGCCCAGGGGCCAAGCGCGTCGCGCAGGCGATCGGCGATAGCGGGCTCCGCCACGGCGAAACCAAGGCGCAGGCCCGCCAGTCCATAGGTCTTGCCGAAGGAGCGCAGCACGAGGGCGGCGGGCGGCAAGGCCGGTATCAGGCTGGCGTCAGGCGTGAAGTCGCAAAAGGCCTCGTCGATGACCAGCAGGCCGCCGCGCGAGGCGCAGCGCCTCGCCTGTTGGGTCAGCTCGGCGCTCGGCAGGATGCGACCGTCCGGATTGTTGGGATTGACCACGACCAGCGTCGCGGCGCCGCGCGCCTGATCGAGCGATGCGATCTCCGCCACGTCGAAGCCCGCCTTGCGCCAGGCATGGGCGTGCTCGGCATAGGTCGGCCCCAGCACCGCGACCGGGCTGCAAGGCGCAAGGCGCGGCAGAAGCTCGATCAGAATCTGGGTGCCGGGGGCGGCGACGAGCCCGAGACGGTCCGGCACGCGATAGGCGACGCGAGCGGCGGCCAGCAACGCCCTCTCGTCCTGCGCACCCGGCAGGCGCGTCCACAGGCTTAACGGCAGCGCCGGAAGCGGGTAGGGGATCGGGTTGATGCCGGTGGACAGATCGATCCACGGCTCGGGCGCCTCGGGAAAAAGCGCGCGGACCGTGGCGAGATCGCCGCCATGCCAGATGCTCTGATCAGCCGCCCCTGCCTCCATCACGATCGCCTCGTCCTCGCCCGCATGCATATCACCGACAGCCTGCCGCTCCTGACGCTCGCCCTCGTGGCCGAGGCGGCGCTCGGCTATCCGCAGCTGCTCTACGCCGCAATCGGCCACCCCGTCACCTGGATCGGCGCGCTGATTGGCTGGCTCGATCGCAAGCTGAACCGGGAGGCCGATGGTTTCATCCGGCGCAAAGCTGCCGGCCTGCTGGCTGTCGCCATCCTGCTTGGAGCGACACTCGCACTGGCCTGGACGATACAGTGGCTCCTGCTGAAGGCTGGACCGTTCGGGTTCGTTCCGCTTGCGCTCGCCGCCTCGACGCTGCTGGCCCAGCGCAGTCTGCACGAGCACGTCGCCCGCGTGGCCGAAGGTCTGGAGCGTGACGGGCTGGCGGGCGGCCGCGCGGCCGTGGCGATGATCGTCGGCCGAAATCCGGAAAGCCTCGATGAGGCGGGAGTGTCACGCGCCGCGATCGAAAGCCTGGCCGAGAATTTCTCGGACGGCGTCGTTGCGCCGGCGTTCTGGCTCGGCCTCGGCGGGCTGCCGGGCATTGCCGCCTACAAGGCGATCAACACGGCCGATTCGATGATCGGGCATCGCACCCCGCGCCATCTCGCCTTTGGCTGGGCGGCGGCGCGGCTCGACGATCTCGTCAATCTGCCGGCCTCGCGGCTCACCGCGCTGCTATTGGTCGGCGCCGCCGCGCTCGACCGGCACGGGGATGCGCGCGGCGCGTGGCGTGCAATCCGGCGGGACGCGCATCAGCACAAATCGCCCAATGCCGGCTGGCCGGAAGCCGCGATGGCGGGTGCGCTCGGCCTGAGGCTCGCTGGCCCGCGGGTCTATGGCGAGATGCTGGTCGAGGATCACTGGATGGGCGATGGCCAGGCCGAGGCGGGCGCTGCCGATATCAAGCGAGCGCTGGGGCTTTATCGCAAGGCCTGCGGGCTGCTGTGGGGTTTGGCGGGGCTGTTGGCCATCATCGCCCTCGCTTAGGCATCATCGGTCGTCATTGCGAGCGCAGCGAAGCAATCCAGGGGGACGGGCGCGACGGCTTCACCCGGTCCTTCTGGATTGCTTCGTCGCTTCGCTCCTCGCAATGACGGCAAAGCGTTCTCAGAACTCGATACCCTCCTGCGCCTTCACGCCGGCGGCGAAATGGTGCTTCACCAGCGTCATCTCGGTGACGAGATCGGCGGCGGCGATCAGTTCCGGCTTGGCGTTGCGGCCGGTGACGACGACGTGCAGGTCGGCGCGCCGGGCAGCGAGTGTTTCGACCACCTCGGCCAGCGGCAGATAATCATAACGCAGGGCGATGTTGAGCTCGTCGAGAACGAGGAGCCGGATCCCCGGATCGGCCATGAGCTCGCGAGCCTTGGCAAAGGCGCGGGTGGCGGCGGCGATATCGCGGGCCTTGTCCTGTGTTTCCCAGGTGAAGCCCTCGCCCATGCTGTGCCATTCGACCTGGCCGGGAAAAGCGTCCAGCGCCTTGCGCTCGCCGGTGTCCCAGGCGCCCTTGATGAACTGCACCACGCCGACCCGCCAGCCATGGCCGAGCGCGCGCAGCATCAGTCCGAAAGCGGCGGTGGATTTACCCTTGCCCGGGCCGGTATTAACGATCAGCAGGCCTTTTTCGACCGTTTTCGCCGCGACTTCGGCATCCTGAACCGCCTTGCGCTTTTCCATCTTTGCCTTGTGGCGCGCGGCGTCGTCGATCTCCGTCATCGTTTCACTCGTCTCATTTCGCTCATTTCATTTAACCTGCATCGGCAATCCGGCGACCATGAAGACCACGCGCCCGGCGCGCGCCGCAAGCGCCTGATGCAGCCGGCCGGCCTCGTCGCGGAAGCGCCGCGCCAGCGCATTGTCCGGCACGATACCCAAGCCGACCTCGTTGGAAACCATCACGATGGGTGCGGTCGCCCTCTCGCAAGCCGCGATCAGGGCCGCGCGGGCGTCGGCCGTGTCGCGCTCGGCGAGGATGAGGTTGGTCAGCCACAGCGTCAGGCAATCGACCAGGATCGGGCGATCGGAACGAGCCTCGATCGCCTCGGCGAGCTCGATCGGCGCATCCACCGTCTGCCAGCCAGCAGGACGACGTGCGCGATGCTCGGCGATGCGCTGCCGCATCTCGTCGTCATAGGCCTGGGCGGTGGCGATGTAGGTCCAAGGCGCGGGCAGTGCCTCGACCAGCGCCTCGGCATGACGGCTCTTGCCGGAGCGGGCGCCGCCGAGGACGAGGGTGAGGTGGGGGATGTCCATGACAATGCTCCGCCTGTCCCAGCCGTCATGCTCGGGATAGACCCGAGCATCTGTTGCCGAACAGAGCTCCGCTACCTCTTCCTGCCGGAGATTCTCGGGTCAAGCCCGAGAATGACGCCATTGCATTGCGCGGCGGCACCGCCGCAGCTATTGATCGTCATCGACGGTGCCTCCGCGAGGAGGTGAAAAGGGAACGCGGTACGAAACCGCGGCTGCCCCCGCAACTGTAAGCGGCGTGTCCGACGCCATCCGCCACTGGATTTCGATCCGGGAAGGCGGCGCCGGACGTCTTGAAGCCGTGAGCCAGGAGACCTGCCGTCGACCCGCAACGATCCAACAAGCTGCCGGCGGGGCGGCTACGGAGACGACAGATGATTTGCTTCCAGCCCTGCCCGGGCGCGAAGGCCCGCATCCGCGCGGCCTTTCCCTCCCGCCATATCGCCCTCGCGCGATCCAGTTGACATGGCGGTCCAAGACCGGCCTCTGGACGAGCGCGAGGGCTCCGCTCTCGGCCTCGCCAGCTGCACCATCCATGTCTGCACGGCCTGCCGCCGCGCCCGCGCCGACCTGCCTGACGGGTACGATCGCCCCGGCATCGCGCTGGCCGAAGCTCTGGCGGCGCAGATCGAAGGTCTCGGCGGTGCAATCTCCGTTGAGCCCGTCGAATGCCTCTCCGTCTGCAAGCGGCCTTGCACCGTCGCCCTCACCGGCGCGGGCAAATGGACCTATGTCTATGGCGATCTCGACCCTCACAGCGCAGTCGAGACGCTGATCGCCTTCGCCAGCCAATACGGCGCGACGCCGGACGGGATTGTGCCCTGGCGCGAGCGCCCCGAGACGATCCGCAAGAGCGTCGTGGCGCGCATCCCTCCCCTTTCGATTACGAGACAGCCCTCATGACCGCCTCTCTCGCCAAGACCCCCTGTACCATCGTCACCGGCTTCCTCGGTGCCGGGAAGACGACGCTGGTGCGCCATCTCCTTGAAAACGCCCAAGGCAAGCGCCTCGCCGTGCTGGTCAACGAGTTCGGCGATCTCGGCTTCGACGGCGAGTTCCTGAAGGGCTGCGGCATCGCCGGCTGCTCGGAAGACGATGTCGTCGAGCTGCCCAATGGCTGCATCTGCTGCACCGTCGCCGATGATTTCGTGCCGGCGCTGGAAAGGCTGCTGAACCGGGCGAATCCGCCCGACCATATCCTGATCGAGACCTCGGGCCTCGCGCTGCCCAAGCCGCTTGTGCAGGCTTTCAACTGGCCGGCGATCCGCGCCCGTGTCACCGTTGACGGCGTCATCGCCGTGGTCGATGGCCCGGCCGTGGCAGAAGGCCAGTTCGCCGACGATCCGGAGGCGCTCGCGGCGCAGAAGGCGGCCGATCCTAACGTCGATCATGACAACCCGCTGGAAGAGGTGTTCGAGGACCAGATCCTCTGCGCCGACCTGATCCTACTCAACAAGAGCGACCTGATCGACGAGGCCGGGCGGGCGCGGGTCAAGGCCGAGATCGCCGCGCATCTGCCCAAGGCGATCAAGATCGTCGAGACCGCTCATGGCAAGGTCGAGCCGGCGCTGATCGTCGGCTTGGGCGCCGCCGCCGAAAGCGATCTCGCCGCCCGCCCCTCTCATCATGGCGAGGGCGAAGGCGAGCACGACCATGATGATTTCGACTCGGTTGCGCTGCCGCTGCCGGCAGGGCTCTCGCCGGAAGAGCTTTCGGCGCGGTTCACCAAGGCGGCCGAGGCGGACGGCGTGCTGCGGCTGAAAGGCTTTGCCGCCGTGCCGGGCAAGCCGATGCGGCTTGTCGTGCAGGGCGTCGGCCGCCGTGTCGGCCATCACTACGACCGGGCTTGGGGGGCGTCCGAGTCACAGGAGGGTCGCCTGACCGTGATCGGCCTGAAGGGTTTCGACGTGAAGGCCGTGCAAGCGGCGCTAGCGGGGGGCTGACGCAGCACCGATGCACCTTCTCCCGACCAGCGAGATCAGGCTCGACGACGGCGAGGACGCCGTCGATCTCGCCTTGCCGCCGGGAGACGTGCTGGTGCTGTCCTTCGCTGACAGTGATCTCTCGGCCCTGGCGACTGCCCTCAGCTCTGCGGATCCTCCGCCGTCATGGTCGGGCTTGTCCCGGCCATCCACGGCTTTGCTGGTCGAAGGTCGCGTTCAAGACGTGGATGCTCGCCACAAGAGCGAGCATGACGGCGAAAGTCTCAGCGTCCGTCTTGCCTCGCTGCGGCAGCTGCGGCATCCGCTTTCGGTCGATCTGCTGATCGAAAAGACGGTGTCGCGCTGCCGCTTCGTGGTGGTGCGGTGCCTCGGTGGCCTCGACTACTGGCGCTATGGCATCGAGCAGCTCGCCAATATCTGCCGGCGCGAAGGCATCGCGCTCGCCGTTCTGCCGGGCGACGATCGCGACGACGAGAGGCTCGCCGAATACGGCACCGTGCCGGCCGCTTGCGCGCAGGCGATCCTGCGCTACTTCAAGGCCGGCGGCACGGAGAATATGCGCCGGATGCTGACTATCGCGGCGAGGTTTCTCGACGCGGGGCGAGCCCCTTATCCTGCCGGCCAGCCGCCTTCGAAGGGCGGGGCCGTTTTTACCGATCTCGCGCCGGTCCCGCTCCCGTCGATCTTCGCTCTGGGAGGCGAGGCGCGGCCGCTGCCTTGGCCAGACGCACTCGCGGCCTTGCCGCCCGACGCGCCGCTCGTGCCCGTCCTGCTGTATCGCTCCGGCATCACGGCCGGCGACACCGCCATGGCCGAAGCTATCTCGGCCGCGCTGGCCGCGCGCGGTCTCGCGCCGCTGCCGCTCGCGTTGACAAGCCTGAAGGACCCCACCGTCACCTCGGAACTTTCGGCCCTGATCGCGCTGCGCAAACCCGCGCTAATCGTCACGACCACCGCCTTTTCCGCCAGAGACGATGCCGGCTTCGTGCTCGACGGCGCCGATTGCCCGATACTCCAAGCCGTGCCTGTCGGCAGTCCGCGTGAGGCGTGGGCCGCTTCGCCACGCGGGCTTTCGGCGGCCGATCTCGCCATGCAGGTGGCACTGCCCGAATTCGACGGTCGCATCGGGGCCATTCCCGTCGCGTTCAAGGCGGAGGAAGCCGACCCGGCGACCGGATTTCGGATGCGTCGGCTCATACCGGATGCAGATGGTATCTCCGCGCTGGCGGATCTGGCGGCCGGGTGGATCGCGCTGGCGCGAAAGTCTGCGCCGGAGCGGCGGCTGGCACTGGTGATGTCGGACTATCCAGCGCGCGGCGGCCGGGCCGGCTTTGCGGTCGGGCTGGATACGCCGGCGAGCATGGCGGCGATCCGGGAGTTGCTGGCAAGGGCGGGATATAGCGTCGGTTCCCTTAGCCCTCATCCCGAGGAGCCGCGAAGCGGCGTCTCGAAGGATGTTCCCCTGCGCTCTGGCGCATCCTTCGAGACGCAAGGCTTGCGCCTTGCTCCTCAGGATGAGGGCTCCAGGTTGATGCAGGCCCTCACCAGAGGCTCCGCCGATGTCGCCCTGCCGGTCTCCAGCTATCGCGACTGGCTCGACATCATCCCCGCCGCCGCTCGCGATACCCTTCTCGCATCGCATGGCGAGCCCGAGGCCGACCCTGCCTGCCGCGACGGGGCCTTTCGCTTCCGCGCCGTGCGCTATGGCAACCTTTCCGTTGCCCTGCAGCCGCCGCGCGACGCGACGCCGGACCGCAAGGCCCGCTATCACGACCCTGATGCCCCGCCTTGCCACGGCTATCTCGCCTTCTATCTGGCGCTGCATCAGGTCGAGGCCATCGACGCGCTGATCCATCTTGGCACCCACGGCACCACCGAGTGGCTGCCGGGCAAGGCGGTGGCGCTCTCAGCCGAATGCTGGCCGCGTCTCGCTGTCGGCGGGCTGCCGGTGGTCTATCCTTATGTGGTCGACGATCCCGGCGAGGCCGCCCCCGCCAAGCGCCGGCTCTCGGCCGTGACGCTGGGCCATCTGCCGCCGCCTTTGGCCGAGGCGGAGGCTTCAGGCGAAACCGCTTTGCTGCGCGATCTTGTCGAGGAGTTCTCGCAGGCGCAGGTTCTCGATCCGCGCCGGGCCGATCTCGTCGCGTCCGAAATCCGGGCTCGGGCCGAGGCGAGCGGGCTTGCCTCTTCCTGCGGTGTCGTGGCCGACATGGCGATGAGCGAGGCGCTGACGCGGCTCGACGCGCATCTTTGCGACATCGCCGAATTGCCTTTTCGCGACGGGCTGCACATCTTCGGCCACTCCGAGATCGACCCGGCATCGGCCCGTAGCGAGCGCGACAATCTGCTCGCGGCGCTGGACGGCCGCTTCGTGCGGCCCGGGCCCGCAGGCTCGCCGCATCGCGGCCGTCCCGATGTGCTGCCGACAGGGCGCAACCTCTCGACGCTGGATCCGCGCGCGATCCCGACGCGAGCCGCCACCAAGCTCGGCCAGCTCGCGGCGCAGGCCGTCGTGTCGCGGCATCTGCAGGACCATGGCGACTATCCGCGCCGGCTCGTGATGGACCTGTGGGCCTCGCCGACGCTGCGTTCGGGCGGGGAGGATATCGCCCATGCGCTGGCCTTGATGGGTGTGGAGCCGCTTTGGGACAGTGCCTCGACGCGCGTCACCGGCTTCTCGATCGTTCCGCAGCCGAAGCTGGCCTTTCCGCGCCTCGACGTGACCGTCCGCATTTCCGGCACCTTCCGCGACACTTTTCCCGAGCAGATCGGGCTGATCGATCAGGCGGCGCGGGCCGTTGCCGCCCTCGACGAGACCGACGACTGGAACGAGCCGGCCGCAGCGCGCCGGCGCGGCGAGCATGGTGCGCGCATCTACGGTGCCGCGCCCGGCCGCTACGGCGCGGCGATGGCCGACCGGGCGCTCGACGGGGAGTGGAGCGAGCGGGCTGAGCTCGGTGCTGCCTATCTCGCCGCCTCCGACCACGCCTATGGCGGCCCTGAAGGCACGGCCCAGGCCGATGCCGGCTTCGCCTCGCGCATCCGGGAAGCCGACGCCTTCCTCCATGTCAGCGACACGCCCGGCCGCGATATCCTGGAGGCGAGCAGCGCGGCGGATGCGATCGGAGGGCTCGCGGCGGCGGCAAAGACGCTCGGCGCGAACCCCGCGCTCTACAGCCTCGACAGTTCCCGGCCGGAAGCTCCCAAGGCAAGGACGCTGGCGGAGGACATCGCCCGCATCGTCCATGGCCGGCTGACGCATCCGCGCTGGATCGCCTCGCAGCTCGCCCATGGCTGGCGCGGCGCGGCCGAACTGGCCGAGGCTGTCGATACGCTCTTCGTCTTCGCAGCGAGCACCGATGCGGTGGCGGACGGGCTGTTCGACGCGGTTTTCCATGCCTATTGCGCTGATACCGAGACCTGGGCCGCGCTTGAGGCCGCCAACGCCCCGGCCGCTGGCGCGATCCGCTCGCGGCTGACCGAGGCCGCCCGGCGCGGGCTCTGGACCAGCCGGCGCAATTCGGTCGGCGCTTTTCTGGCGCGGGACGCGGCGGAATGAGCGCGCCTGCGAAAGACGCGATGCGGCGCGGCTGGTGTCCGAGCACCTTGCGGCCCATGGAGACCGGCGACGGCCTGCTGGTGCGGCTGCATCCGCCGGGTGCGAGGCTCAACGCAGCGCAACTCGCGCGCATCGCGGCGCTTGCAACCGAATACGGCAACGGGCTGATCGAGATCAGCGCGCGCGCCAATCTGCAGTTGCGCGGCGTGACAGTGGACAGTCATCCTCCGCTGGTCGAGCGGTTGTTGGCCGAGGGGCTCGTCGACGAGCATGAGGGCGATGGGCCACAGCGGATCACGCTGGTCTCGCCGCTCGCCGGCTGCGCGGCGGGAACGCCGGGGTTCATCGATGCCGAGGCGCTTGGTCGCGCGATCGAGACCGCCGCCCGTGCCATTGCAGATCTGCCGGCGAAATTTACGGTCATCGTCGATGATGGCGGGGCTTCGTCGCTGGATGGTTTTCCGGGCGATCTCCGGCTGCGGGGCGTCGGAGCCGACGAGTTGATCATGCGTCTGGCGGATGGTCCATGGCGCGGCCCGGTCGCGGCCACGCAAGCGGTCGCCGTCGTCGAGATGATCCTTCGGCGGTTCGCACAGCTGCGGGGCGGCGCGGCTGACCGCATCCGCAGGCTGCACGACCTCGCGGCGGCGGACCTCGCGGCGCTGACCGATGTCGCCGTGGCGGCCGCACCGGGGCGGCGGCCAGCGCCGAAGCGCGCCGGGCTTTTCGGGCCGCCGGGTGGCCCCGTCACCGCCTTGGTCGCCCTGCCGTTCGGCCGCAGCGATGCAAGGACGCTCACGCGGCTTACCGAGGCCGTCGCTGGCGAGCCTGCCGAGATCAGGCTTTCGCCCTGGCGCGGACTGGCTTTTCGCGGGCTTTCGCAATCCGGAGCCGAACGTCTGCTCGCGGTGGCGCAGTCGCTCGGTCTGATCGTCGGCGACGACGATCCGCGCTTGTCGGTGCAGGCTTGCGCCGGCAGCCCGGCCTGCGCGCGGGGCGAGGCGCCGGCCGCCGCCGATGCCGGCCGGCTCACTGAGGCGCTCTTCAACGGGCTGGGCGACATCAGCCTTCATGTTTCGGGCTGCACCAAGGGCTGCGCGCATCCGTCCCCGGCGGACCTGACGCTGGTCGGGCGAGAGGGTCGGTACGACATCGTATGGGGTGGACGCGCGGGCGATGCGCCCGTCGCGACGCTTGACCTGCCGGCGCTGCTGGCGCGATTGCAGCCGGGCGGCGATTTGCGGGCAAGGCTGACGACGGGGCGGAACGGGTGAGCGGGGCTTACGACTACATCCGGGACGGAGCGGCGATCTATGAGCGCTCCTTCGCGATCATCCGCGCCGAGGCCGATCTGGCCCGGTTTTCAGGTGTTGCCGAACGGGTGGTGGTACGGATGATCCACGCCTGCGGCATGACCGACCTGCCGCGCGATGTCGACATGTCCGCCGACTTCGCCGATGTGGCACGCGACGCGCTCAAGGCCGGCGCGCCGATCTTCTGCGACGCGACGATGGTCGCCAACGGCATCACCCGCGCGCGGCTGCCGGCCGGCAACGACGTGCTCTGCACACTGGCCGACCCGCAAGTTGCGGCGCTGGCCGCGCAGATGGGCACGACTCGCTCGGCCGCCGCGATGGAATTGTGGAGGCCGCGCCTTGCCGGTTCGGTCGTGGTCATCGGCAATGCGCCGACCTCGCTGTTTCGCCTACTGGAAATGCTCGATGCCGGTGCACTGAGGCCCGCGGCGGTGATCGGCATCCCCGTCGGCTTCGTCGGCGCGGCGGAATCGAAGGCCGCGTTGGCGCAGGACGGGCGCGTGCCGTTCCTGGTGGTGCACGGGCGCCGTGGCGGGTCCGCCATGGCGGCGGCCGCCGTCAATGCACTCGCGCAGGACAAGGAATAACCCTTTGAGCGCGGAGCCTCCCATCGCTGCCGGCAAGACCATGCTCTACGGCGTCGGCCTCGGGCCCGGCGCGCCCGATTTGATGTCGGTGCGGGCGCACGACGTCATCCTCTCCGCCGACAAGCTCGTGCATTTCTGCAAACGCGGCAGGCGCGGCAATGCCCGCACCACGGCCGATGCGGTCGTGTCGCCTGATCCGGATCGCGAGATCGCGCTGGTCTATCCGGTCACGGTCGAGGCCGAGGTCGGCGACCCCCGCTATGACGGGCCTATCGCCGCGTTCTACGAGGAGGTGACCGAACGCCTCGCAGACGAGATGGAAGCCGGGCAGGTCCTGGCCGTGCTCTGCGACGGCGATCCGTTCTTCTACGGCTCGTTCATGCATCTGTGGCGGCGCTTGTCGGCCCGGTTTGCGACCGAGATCGTTCCGGGCATTCCCGCCATGGCCGGGGGCTGGACGGCTGCGGCGACGCCGATCACCTGGGGCGACGATATCATGACCGTGCTGCCGGGCACATTGCCGGAGGCGGAGCTGGTGCGCAGGCTTTCCGACACGGACGCCGCCGTGATCATGAAGCTGGGCCGGCATCTACCGAAGGTGCGCCGCGCGCTGGTCGCGGCGGGGCTGGCGGACCGCGCGATCTATGTCGAGCGCGCCACCATGGTGGGGCAGGCAGTGGCCCGCCTCTGCGACAAAGCCGATGACGAGGCGCCTTATTTCGCGATGGTACTGGTGCCCGGCGAAGGCCGCAGGCTGTGACGGGCTCTCTGACCATCATTGGCCTCGGCCCCGGCAAGGCGGAATGGATCACGCCCGCCGCGCAGGCGGCGCTCGACGCTGCGAGCGACCTCGTCGGCTATGGGCCCTATCTTGATCGGGTGCCGGAGCGGGTTGGGCGGACCAAGCACGGCTCCGACAACCGCGTCGAGGTCGAGCGCGCGGCCCATGCGCTTCGGCTTGCGGCTGAGGGAAAACGGGTCGCGGTCGTCTCCGGCGGCGATCCCGGCGTCTTCGCCATGGCGGCGGCGGTGTTCGAGGCGCTCGAGGCCGGTCCGGCGGAATGGTGGGCGATCGCGATCGCGGTCGAGCCCGGCATCACCGCGATGCTGGCGGCCGCCGCCCGGGCCGGCGCGCCGCTGGGCGGTGATTTCTGCGCGATCTCGCTGTCGGACAATCTCAAGCCCTGGGAGATCGTGACCCATCGGCTGACGGCTGCTCTCAACGCCGATTTCGTGATCTGCCTCTACAACCCGATTTCGAAGGCGCGGCCGTGGCAGCTCGGCCGGGCGCTGGCGTTGGCGGCGGAGCACCGCGAGGCGTCCACGCCGGTGCTGTTTGCCCGCGCCGTTGGGCGGCCGGACGAGGCACTGCGCGTGCTGACGCTGGTGGAAGCCATATCCGCGGCCGACAGCGCCGACATGGCAACGCTGGTGATGATCGGCGCCTCGAGCACGCGGCTGATTGCGCGCGAAGGCGCGGCGCCTTATGTCTATACGCCGCGCTCGGTAACAAAGAGCTGCTCGGTGGCCAGCAGCCCCTGTGCCACCAGCCAGGGCAGCACCTGATCGATATGGCCGACCGTCTCGACATCGGGCTTGGGTGGGCGCTCCACCATCACGACGGGCAGCGACAGCCGACGCGCCGCCGTGAGCTTGCCGACCGTCGCCGGCCCGCCGGCATTCTTGCTGACCAGCAGCTCGACACCCTCGCGGCGCATCAACGCCTCCTCGTCATCGGCCATGAACGGCCCGCGTGCGAGGATGACGTCGACATGCGGCACCGGCAGCCGGTCCCCGATCGGCTCGATCGCGCGTACGAGATAGCGATGCTGCGGCGCATCGGCAAAAGCCGGCAGCTCCAGCCTGCCGATGGTGAGGAAGACACGGCGCGGCTCGTCGCCAAGCGCCTGCACCGCCGCCTCGACATCGGGCACGGAGCGCCACCGGTCAGCCTCTTGCGGCTTCCAGCTCTCGCGACGGATCGCCAGCAGCGGCACGCCTTCGGCCTTGCAGGCATGTTCGGCATGGAAGGGCATGATCGCGGCGAAGGGATGCGTCGCGTCGATGACGGCGACGATGCCTTCCTCGACCAGATAGCGCCGCAAGCCTTCGACACCGCCGAAGCCGCCGACACGCACCGGGAGATTGCTCGGGCGGGGGTCGACGGTATGCCCCGCGAGCGAGATAATGGCGCGGATATGCGGTGCCTGATCAGCCAGCAGCTGGTCCAGCGCCGCAGCCTCGCTCGTTCCACCAAGGATGAGAACGGTCATGACCACAGTCTTGCGTGAATCGAAGGGCCTGTCGAGCGGCACGGATTCGGTCTGGCTCTCGCTTGTCGGGCTCGGCGAGGACGGCGCGGCCGGTCTCTGCAAGGAGGCGCTGGATGCGCTGAACGAGGCGGAGATCGTCTTCGGCGGGGAACGCCATATCGCCTTGATCGGAGAGGTGCCGGGCGAGCTTCGCCCCTGGCCGCAGCCCTTCCGCAACGCACTGCCGCAGATCCTGGCCGAGCGCGGCCGCAAAATCTGCGTGCTCGCGACCAGCGACCCCTTTCACTACGGCATCGGCAACAGCCTGAGCCGGGCCATTCCCGCCGATGAAATGCGGATCATCCCACAGCTCTCCTCCTTCTCGATGGCCTGCACCCGGATGCGCTGGCCGCAGGAGGACTGCGCACTGGTTTCGCTGCACGGCCGGACGCTCTATCGCATCGTTCCGCATGTGCAGCCCGGCGCGCGCATCCTCGCCTTGTCCTGGGACGAGACGACCCCGCGCGCGGTGGCAGAGCTGCTGACGGCACGCGGATTGGGTGATGCCCGGATCGTCGTGATGGAGGCGCTCGGCGGGCCAAAGGAGCGCATCTGCGAGACGCAGGCCAGTGCCTTCGCGCTCGACGACGTCGTGCCGCTTAACCTGATCGCCGTCGAGATCGGCGATGCCCGCGACGCGCGCATCCTGCCCTTGACGCCGGGGCTGGACGAAGACTGGTTCGCCCATGACGGGCAGATCACCAAGTCGGAAATCCGCGCGATCACGCTCTCGGCGCTGGCGCCGCGCGCCGGCGAACTGCTCTGGGATGTCGGGGCCGGCTCCGGCTCTGTCGCGGTTGAATGGTGCCAGCGGCACCCGCGCAATCGCGCCATCGCCTATGAGGCCAAGCCGGAGCGCGCCGAACGGGTGGCGCACAACGCGCTCGAACTCGGCGGGCTGTCAATTGTGGTCGCAGGCGCCGCGCCTGCCGGCCTGGTCGGGCGAGAGGCGCCGGATGCGGTGTTCATCGGCGGTGGCTTGACCGAGGAAGGTCTGTTCGACGCTGCTTGGGCGGCGCTCAAATCCGGCGGGCGGCTCGTCGCCAATGTCGTGACGATCGAGGGCGAAGCCAGGCTTGCGGCGCTGCATGCCGCACATGGCGGCTCGCTCCGGCGCATCTCGATCGACAGGTTGGCGCCGGTCGGCGGCAAACATGGCTGGCGCCCGGCAATGCCGGTGACGCAATGGCGGGTCGAGAAGCCGTGAGCGGCGGACGCCTCATCGCCGGCATCGGCCTGCGCCCCGGCACCGGCGCGGCCGATATCCTGGCCTGCCTCGACGAAACGCTCGCGGTGGCAGGGCTCGCGGGCGTTGCGACGCCGCTTTTCGCCACGCTGGCCGGTCGGCTGGCGGAGCCCGGCCTGCGCGCGGCCGCAGGCGAACGAGCCGCCGAGATCGTCGCCATCCCCGACGAGGCGCTCAAGGGCTTCGAGGCGTCATGCGCCACCCGCTCGACCCGGATCGCCTCGCTCTACGGCGTCGGCTCGGTGGCCGAGGCCGCTGCGCTGGCGGCCGCAGGTCCTGGAGGCACGCTGGTGCAGCCGCGCATCGCGACCGCGCGCGTGACCTGTGCGCTGGCCCGCTCGGCCTCATGATGCCGCCACGCTCATGACGATCCATTTCATCGGCGCCGGACCGGGCGCGCCCGATCTCATCACGCTGCGCGGACGCGACCTCGTCGCAGCCTCGCCCGTCTGTCTCTTTGCGGGATCGTTGATCCCGCGCGCGATGCTGGACTGGTGCCCGGCGGGCGCGCGGATCGTCGATACGGCGCCGCTCGATCTCGATGCGATCATCGCGGAAATGCAGGCCGCCCATGATGCGGGGCAGGACGTGGCGCGGCTGCACTCCGGCGATCTCTCGATCTGGAGCGCTTGCGGCGAACAGTTCCGGCGGCTCGATGCGCTCGGCATTGCCTATACCATGACACCGGGCGTGCCCGCCTTCGCCGCCGCAGCGGCCGTGTTGAAGCGCGAGCTGACCTTGCCGGGGCTAGCGCAGTCGCTGGTACTGACCCGCACGTCGGGACGCGCTTCGGCGATGCCGGAGCGGGAGACGCTCGCCACCTTTGCCCGATCCGGCGCGACCTTAGCGATTCACCTCTCGATCCACGTGATCGAACAGGTCGTGTCCGAGCTGACCCCGTTTTACGGGGCCGATTGTCCGGTCGCGGTCGTCTTCCGCGCGTCCTGGCCCGACGAGACGGTGCTTGACGGCAGGCTCGCCGATATTGCCGACAAGGTGCGGGCATCCAGGCTGGAGCGCACGGCGCTGATCCTGGTAGGCCCGGCTTTGGCCGCCGCCGATTTCGGCGAGAGCGCACTCTATTCGGTCGATTACGACCGTCGTTTTCGACCGAGGGGCGGCGCATGACGGCGCGAGGTCTGCTGATCGGCGCGCCGCGCTCGGGCTCCGGCAAGACGACGATCACGCTCGGGCTGCAACGCGCTTTGGCCCGGCGGGGGCTGATCGTGCGCGGCCTGAAATGCGGCCCGGACTACATCGACCCGGCCTTCCACGCGGCGGCGACGGGGGCACCCAGTGCCAATCTCGATTCCTATGCCATGCCGCCTGATCTCCTCGCGCAGATCGCCGGTGAGGCGACGGCGCAAGCGGATCTCGTCATCGCGGAAGGCTCGATGGGGCTGTTCGACGCCGTACCCGGACCGGCGGGCCGCACAGGCGCGAGCGCCGACGTCGCGGCACTGATGGGCTGGCCGATCGTCCTGGTCGTCGATGTCTCCGGCGCGGCGCAATCGGCGGCGGCGGTCGCGCTCGGCTGCAAGCTCTACGACCCCCGCATCCGCATCGCCGGCGTGATCCTCAACAAGGTCGCCAGCCCCCGTCATGAGCGGCTGGTGCGGCAGGGCATGGAACGCATCGGCCTCGCCGTTCTGGGCGCGCTGCCGCGCGAGGCGAGCCTGATCCTGCCGGAGCGCCATCTCGGGCTTGTCCAGGCCGGCGAAACGGCGGATCTGCATGCCAGACTCGAGACGCTGGCCGACGCGGTCGGCGCCGCCGTCGATCTCGATGCCGTGCTGGCGGTCGCGGGCGAGACCCTGCTGCCTTCGGGCCCGGTAGGCGCGCCGGCGCTGCCCCCGCCCGGGCGGCGCATCGCCATCGCGCGCGATGCGGCGTTCTCCTTCGTCTACCCGCATGTCGAGGCCGGATGGCGCGCGGCCGGCGCCGAGCTCGTGCCGTTCTCGCCGCTCGCGAACGAAGCACCTGGCGAGGATTGCGACGCCTGCTGGCTGCCCGGCGGCTATCCGGAACTGCATGCCGGCACGCTCGCGCGCGCCGGGCGGTTCATGGCCGGGCTGCGCGATTTCGCGCTCGGCCGGCCGGTTCATGGCGAGTGCGGCGGCTATATGGTGCTGGGCCGCCAGATGACCGATGCCGAGGGCGTGACCCACGAGATGGCCGGGCTGCTTTCGGTCGAGACCTCTTTCGCCCGACGCAAGATGAACCTCGGCTATCGCCGGGCGATCTTGGCCGCAGGTGGAACGCTGGGCCCGGCCGGCACGGCGTTGACGGGCCATGAATTCCACTACGCCAGCATCGTGACGCAAGGCGAGGACCCGCCTTTTGCGAGCGTGACCGACCCGCATGGTTCGGCACCGGCCCCCTCCGGCAGCCGACGCGGCCTGGTGACAGGCTCGTTCTTCCACGCGATCGCGATGGCGCAGCCGGCGTGAGTGCGCCGCCGGTCTTCGACGCCGCCTTTGCGGCGCAGTTCGATGCGCTGCTGCGCTGGCGCCGGGACGTGCGACGCTTCAAGACCGAGCCCCTGCCGGCGGGGCTGGTGGACGATCTGATCGCTCAGGCGGGGTTTTCGCCCTCCGTCGGCCATTCGCAGCCCTGGCGCTGGCTGCGTGTGACCGATGTGGGGCAAAGGGCTGCGGTTCAGGAGAGTTTCAGCCGCTGCAATGCGGCAGCGCTCGCCTCCTATGAAGGCGAACAAGCCAGGCTTTATGCCAGCCTCAAGCTCGAAGGGTTGCGCGAAGCCCCGGAACAGATCGCCGTTTTCTGCGACCACGGCACGGCACGGGGCCACGGTCTTGGCCGGCGGACCATGCCGGAGATGCTGGACTATTCGGTGGTGGCCGCGATCACACAGTTCTGGCTTGCCGCGCGGGCCCGCAATGTCGGGCTCGGCTGGGTCTCGATTCTGGAGCCTGACATGGTTTCGGCCGCGCTCGATGCCCCGCCCGGCTGGAAGCTGATCGCCTATCTCTGCCTCGGTTGGCCGCAGGAAGACAGCGAGACTCCCGAACTGGTGCGAGCCGGCTGGCAGGATTGACGCCTCGGCGGGGCTGAGCGTGATCGACCGCTCGAGCCACCCACAGTCTGGCGGGCGGCGTATCGGTTTCGCTCCGTTCTTTGCCGCACGGCCTCTCCCACGGGACGCGGTGCATGGCGGATCAGACAAAGGGATTAGACAGGCGGCAGCCAAGGGGTTTGAGCCTGCCGCAGCGTTGACTTATGCCGTGAGCGCGGTGCAGCATGCCATGCAAGGGGAAACGAACATCCAAGAAAGACAGTTCGTATGAAGGCTGCTGCTCGGGATGTCTGAAGATATTATTCTTTCGACTTCAGGTCTCACAAAAGCATTTGCCGGCTTCACGGCTGTCAATGGCGTCGATCTCAAGGTTCGACGCGGTTCGATTCATGCGTTGATCGGCCCGAACGGTGCGGGCAAGACGACCTGCTTCAACCTGCTGACCAAGTTCCTGCCGCCGACGCGCGGCACCATTCTCTATAATGGCCGCGACATCACCCGCGAGAAACCGGCCGAGATCGCCCGGCTCGGGCTGGTGCGATCCTTCCAGATTTCCGCCGTCTTCCCGCAGCTTTCGGTGCTGACCAATGTCCGCATCGCCTTGCAGCGCAAGCGCGGCGACAGCTTCGATTTCTGGCGCTCCGAGCGCAGCCTTCGTAGCCTCGACGGCGAGGCCAAGGCGCTGGTCGAGGCGGTGGGCCTGACCCCGTTCCTGCATCTGACCGCCGGCGAGCTGAGCTATGGTCGCAAGCGCGCGCTGGAAATCGCCACGACGCTGGCGCTCGACCCCGAAATGCTCCTTCTCGACGAGCCGATGGCCGGCATGGGCCGCGAGGATGTCGAGCGGATCGAGGCGCTGATCCGGCAGGTCTCGAAAAACCGCACCATCCTGATGGTCGAGCACAATCTTTCGGTCGTGGCCTCGCTGTCGGACCGGATTACCGTGCTCGCGCGCGGGCAGGTGCTGGCGGAGGGCGACTACGCCACCGTCTCGAAGGATCCGCGCGTGATCGAGGCCTATATCGGCTCGGGAGGCGGGCATGGTCCTCACTGACGCGACGAGAGCGCCGGCGCCCGCCAAAGGGCCCGCGCCGCTGCTGAAGGTGCGCGGGCTGGAAGCCTGGTACGGCGAAAGCCATGTGCTTCATGGCATCGACCTCGACGTGGCGCCGGGCGAAGTCGTGACGCTGCTCGGCCGCAACGGCGCCGGCAAGACCACGACGCTGAAGTCGATCATGGGCGTTATCGGCAAGCGCAAGGGCTCGGTGGTGCTGGAAGGCACTGAGACGATCTCGCTGCCCTCGCGCTCCATAGCAAGGCTAGGCATCGGCTTCGTGCCGGAGGAGCGCGGCATCTACGCTTCGCTCTCGGTCGAAGAGAACCTGATGCTGCCGCCCAAGGTGCGCGAAGGCGGGCTGCCCCTGGAGCGCATCTTCAGGCTGTTCCCGAACGTCAAGGAGCGGCTGAGGAGCCAGGGCAACAAGCTCTCCGGCGGCGAACAGCAGATGCTGGCGATCGCCCGCATCCTGCGCACCGGCGCTCATCTACTGCTGCTCGACGAGCCCACCGAAGGGTTGGCGCCGGTCATCATCGAACAGATCGGCCGCACCATCTCGGAGCTGAAGCAGGAGGGCTTCACCATCATTCTGGTGGAGCAGAACTTCCGTTTCGCACAGACGGTTGCGGACCGGCATTATATCGTCGAGCAGGGCAAGGTGATCGACATGATCCCCAATGCCGAGCTCGACGCCAATATCGACAAGCTGCACCGTTATCTCGGGGTTTGAGCCCGCTCGAACCTCCAATCAGAACAGCGCCGGGAAACGCCGGCATTCTCACAGGGAGACGACACGATGAAACTGAAGACCATTCTCGCGACAGGCATGCTCGCCGCCATCATGGCCAGCCCGGCCATCGCCCAGCAGATCTCGGTCAAGGCCGGCGTGCTGAACGACCGTTCGGGCCTTTATGCCGATTTGTCCGGTGAAGGCTCGGTCATCGCCGCGCGCATGGCGGTGGAAGACTTCAAGGCCGCTGAAAAGGGCATCAAGGTCGAGATCGTCTCGGCCGACCACCAGAACAAGCCGGATGTCGGCTCGACCATCGCCCGCCAGTGGTACGATCAGGACGGCGTCGACCTGATCCTCGACGTGCCGACCTCCTCGGTCGCGCTCGCCGTCGCGCAGGTGACCAAGGAAAAGAACAAGATCCTGATCAACTCCGGCGCCGGCACCTCCGACCTCACCGGCAAGGCCTGCACGCCGAACACGATCCACTGGACCTACGACACCTATGCGCTGGCGCAGGGCACCGGCGGCGCGATGGTGAAAGCCGGGGGCGACACCTGGTTCTTCCTGACCGCCGACTACGCCTTCGGCCAAGCGCTGGAGCGCGATGCCACCGCCGTCATCACCAAGGCCGGCGGCAAGGTCGTCGGCTCGGTCAAGACGCCGTTTCCGGGCACGGATTTCTCCTCTTTCCTGCTCCAGGCGCAGGCCTCCAAGGCCAAGGTCATCGGCCTCGCCAATGCCGGCGGCGACACGATCAACTCGATCAAGCAGGCGGGCGAATTCGGCATCACCCAGGGCGGCCAGAAGCTCGCGGGCCTGCTGACCTTCATCAGCGACGTGCATGCGCTCGGCCTGCAGGCGGCGCAGGGCCTCGTGCTGACCGAAGCCTTCTACTGGGACAAGGACGACCAGACCCGCGCCTGGTCGCAGCGCTTCGCCAAGGCCAATGGCGGCAAGATGCCGACGATGGTGCATGCCGGCGTCTATGCCGGGCTGATGCATTATCTGAAGGCGGTCGAGGCCGCCAARAGCAAGGACACCGCGACGGTCGTCGCCAAGATGAAGGCGACGCCGACCGACGATCCGCTGTTCGGCAAGGGCTCGATCGAGTCCAACGGCCGCACGATCCACGACATGTACCTCTACGAGGTCAAGAAGCCGTCGGAATCGAAGGGCCCGTGGGACTACTACAAGCTGGTCTCGACGCTGCCGGGCAAGGACGCCTTCCAGTCTGTCGCCGAAAGCGGCTGCACCCTGCCGAAGTGAAGATAAGCCGCTGACGGTCGCCTTTGCGACAACCAGGCGGCGCATGAAAGGCGTCATTCTCGGGCTCGACCCGAGAATCTCATGACCGGCGGTCGCTGTTTACGAGATGGTCGGGTCAAGCCCGACCATGACGGCTCAAAGCCACCCGGCCCGGGATGCCATCCAGTGTTCCGGTTCGTTCGATGATGTCAGCGGTCAGGCCGTACCACCCATGTTCGAGCTTCTCGGCGTTCCGCCCCAGGCACTGTTCGGCCAGCTTCTGCTCGGCCTGATCAACGGCTCGTTCTATGCGATCCTGAGCCTCGGCCTCGCGGTGATCTTCGGGTTGTTGAACATCATCAACTTCACCCATGGCGCGCAGTACATGATGGGCGCCTTCGTCGCCTGGATGGCGCTGAACTATCTTGGGTTGAACTACTGGGCGGCGCTGATCGTGGCGCCGATCGTCGTCGGTGCGGTCGGGATCGCTATCGAGCGGCTGCTGCTGCGCCGCATCGCCCATCTCGACCACCTCTACGGCCTGCTGCTGACGTTCGGCCTGGCGCTGATCATCCAGGGCCTGTTCCGCAACCAGTACGGCTCGTCCGGCCTGCCCTACGCCATTCCGCCGCAGCTTGCGGGCGGGCAGAACCTCGGCTTCATGTTCCTGCCGAACTACCGCGCCTGGGTCATCGTCGCCTCGCTCACGGTTTGCCTGGGCACCTGGTTCCTGATCGAGAAGACCAAGCTCGGCGCCTATCTGCGCGCCGCGACCGAAAACCCGACGCTGACACAGGCCTTCGGCATCAACGTACCGCTGCTGGTGACACTGACCTATGGCTTCGGCGTCGCGCTCGCAGCTTTCGCCGGCGTGCTCGCCGCGCCGATCTACTCGGTCAACCCGAATATGGGCGCGGATCTCATCATCGTTGTCTTCGCGGTCGTGGTGATCGGTGGCATGGGCTCGATCATGGGCGCCATCGTCACCGGCTTCGCGCTCGGCCTCGTCGAGGGGCTGACCAAGGTGTTCTATCCGGAGGGCGCCGCCACGGTGATCTTCGTCATCATGGTGCTGGTGCTGCTGGTGAAGCCCGCCGGCCTGTTCGGCCGCCAGGCCTGAAGCGAGGACCGAAGCCATGACCGACCTCGCCACGACCTCCACGCCTGCCGGTGCGCTTGCTCTCACGGAGGCCGACGACGGCACCGTGAAGCTGCACCGCAACCTGTTCATCGCGCTGGCGGTGCTACTCGTCATCGCGCCCTTCGTGGCCTACCCCGTCTTTGTGATGAAGGTTTTGTGCTTCGCGCTCTTCGCCGTCGCCTTCAACCTGCTGCTCGGCTATGGCGGCCTGCTTTCCTTCGGGCACGCTGCCTATTTCGGCATGGCGAGCTATGTCAGCGCCTATACCGCCAAGAGCTGGGGACTGACGCCCGAGCTCGCGATCCTGCTCGGCACAGGCGTCGCCGGCGTTCTCGGGCTGGTGTTCGGAGCGCTCGCCATCCGCCGGCAGGGCATCTATTTCGCCATGATCACGCTGGCGCTGGCGCAGATGGCGTATTTCTTTTCGCTGCAGACGCCGCGCTTCACCGGCGGCGAGGACGGCATCCAGGCGGTGCCGCGCGGCAAGTTCCTCGGGCTCGTCAGCCTCGCCGACGACCGGGCGCTGTACTGGCTGGTGGCGGCGATCTTCCTCGGCGGCGTGTTGATGATCTATCGCATCATCCACTCGCCCTTCGGCCAGATCTGCAAGGCGATCCGCGATAACGAGCCCCGCGCGATCTCGCTCGGCTATCGCGCCAACCGCTACAAGCTGATGGTGTTCGTGCTCTCGGCGACCTTCGCCGGGCTGGCGGGCGCGACCAAGGCGATCGTGTTCCAGCTGGCGTCGCTGACCGATGTCTACTGGACCATGTCGGGCGAGGTCGTGCTGATGACGCTGGTCGGGGGCTTGGGCACCGTGTTCGGGCCGATCGTCGGCGCCGCCGTGATCGTCGCGATGCAGAACTACCTCGCCAGCCTCGGGTCCTGGGTGCTGGTGGTGCAGGGCGTGATCTTCGTCGCCTGCGTGCTGCTCTTCCGCGAGGGCATTGTCGGCGTCATCGCCAAGGCGATCAAAAAGCCGCTTTAGGCCGGAGCGCCTCGGTCAAAACGCCCGATGAAAGTCAGGACGTCATTGCGAGGAGTGGAACGGCGAAGCAATCCAGAAAGACTGGGTGATCCGTTCGACCCGGTCCCTCTGGATTGCTTCGCTGCGCTCGCAATGACGAAAAGCTCAGCGGATCAGCGTCGACATCGCCTTGAACCTCGGGTGGTCTGCCGTCCGCAGCCATTCGAACAGCACCATTTCGGTCGTCACGATCTCGGCGCCGTGAGCCGCCATGCGCGACAGCGCCGCCTCGCGCGATTCGGCGGCCCGCGAGCCGACGGCGTCCTGCACCACCACGACCCGACGGCGATGCGCCAGCAACGTCAGAACCGTCTGGAGGACGCAGACATGCGCCTCGCAGCCAGCGACGACCAGCTCTCGGTCCCCCAACACGGCCTCGAGGAAAGTCGGCTCGGCACAAGCGTCGAAGCTCGTCTTGGGAAGCGCCCGACCGACATCACCGATGCCCGCCAGTGTGCGGCCGAGCTTGCCCGGACTCTGCTCGGTTGCAACGATCGGCACGCCCAGCAGCCTGGCAACCTCGACGAGCTTTAACGCGTGGGCGACGACGCGCTCGCTGCGGTCGATCGCCGGCATCAACCGCTCCTGAATGTCGATCAGGACGAGTTGCGCATTGCGAGCGTCCATCAGCGGCATCGGCGGAGCGCCTCATTCGGCGCCGCGCTTGGGCAGGCCGGGAAGCCACGCGGCGAGGTCCTTCGCCCAGAAGCGCGCCAGCCCGGTGGTGCCGTGCCCGCGAGTCTCGGTGCTCGCCGGAATCAGAACAAGCTTGGCGTTCGGCAGGCGCTTCAGCTCGCGCTCCATGGTCCCGGTCTCGGGCGGGTTGCGCTCGTCGTCGGCGGAGTTGATCGCCAGCACGGGCGCCTTGATCTTCTCCAGCCCCGGCGCGGCGTTGTAATCGCGCGAGGCGTCCCACTGGTACATGAAGTCGTTGGCATCGTTGCTGAATTGGGCTGCCAGCCGCTCGTCGAGCAGCTTGTCGGCGGCCTCGCGCGTCGGCGCCATCTTCTGATAGGCCATGCTGCCGCCGCTGGTAGCGATGCCGAAGAAGACGTTGGCGACGCGCAGGGCCGGGGGCTGCTCGGTGTAGTCGCCATTCTTCCAGGCCGGATCGGTGCGCACGGCGTCGATCACCATCCGCCGCATCATCCAGTTGCGGCTCGACATTTCGGTTGGCTGCGACGCCATTGGCACCAGCGCGTCCATGTAGTCGGGATATTGCTCGCCCCACATCCAGACATGCATGCCGCCCATGGAATTACCCAGCACGAGCCGGACATGCTTCACGCCCAGCCCCTCCTTGACCAGCCGGTACTGGGCCGTGACCATGTCGACATAGTCGTAACGCGGGAATTTCGCCTTGAGCCCGTCCGAGGGCTTGGACGATTCACCCGCGCCGAGCGCATCGGGAATGATGACGTAGTATTTCGCCGCGTCGAGCGCCTGGCCGGGGCCGAAGAGTTCGCCGGCGAAGATCGGGCTCAGCATGCTCTGGGCCGAGCCCGCCGTGCCGTGAAGAATGACGACCGGCTCGCCCTTGGGATCGCCGATGGTGGCGTAACCCAATTTCAGCTCCGGCAGGGTCGCGCCGTCGTGGAAGCGAAAATCCTTCACGGTCCAGACGCCACGCTTCGGCGCGGGGTAATCGGCGGCCTGGGCGAACCCCGCACTCAAAGCGATGGCCGCGAAAGCTGCCATACGCAGCCAGGTACTGAATCCCGTCATTGTCGATCCCCCGTCGTTTCCGCGCGGCTCTGGCGGCCGCGTGCATCCCTGCGGTCAGCATCGGGCGCCCGCGCCATCAGCGCAACTGTGGAAGCGACACGGTTTCGTGTTCGCCGGAACCGAATCGCGCCCCGACCCGTATCCATCGCAGAGCGGCTCCGACGCCACGCGTATGGCGCATGGCAAACCGCTTCGTTACTGATGCAACATTCTCCCCACGCAGATTAGGTTGCCGACTTCATGGATCAGCGGGTCGAACCAACGACGCCATCCGCGCCTCTGACGCATGCCGATATTCGCTCGATCATCATCGGCGTGATGACGGCGATGTTCCTTGCCGCGCTCGACCAGACCATCGTGGCGACCGCGATGCCGACGATCGGGCGCGAGCTCGGCGACGTCACGCATCTGCCTTGGGTGGTGACCGCCTATCTGCTCGCCTCGACCGCGGTGACGCCGCTCTACGGCAAGCTTGCCGATATTCATGGCCGGCGTGTCGTGATGCTGTCGGGCATCGTGGTTTTCGTGATCGGTTCGATCGCCTGCGCGCTGGCCCCGAGCCTGTGGATTTTGGTGGTCGCGCGCTTCGTCCAAGGGATGGGCGGCGGTGGCCTGATCGCATTGGCGCAGACGATCGTGGCGGATATGGTGCCGCCGAAGGAACGCGGGCGCTACCAAGTCTATTTCGCCAGCGTGTTCATGTCCTCCTCGCTGCTGGGCCCGGTGCTGGGCGGCGTGATGGCCGAGAAGCTGCATTGGTCGGCGATCTTCTGGATCAACGTTCCGCTTGGTCTGTTCGCCTATTGGATGGCCAATGGCGCGCTGAAGCGGCTGCCGCGCCATGAGCGTCCCCACAAGCTCGACGTTCTCGGTGCCGTGCTGATGACGGCCGGTACGACGTCGCTGCTGCTGGCGTTGTCGTGGGGCGGAACGACCTATCCCTGGCGCTCCTGGGAGATCGGCTCGCTGCTCGCCGCGACGCTGGTCCTTTGGGGATTGTTCGCGCTCAGGCTCAAGACAGCGGCAGAGCCGCTGATACCGCTTGAGGTCCTCGGCAATCCCGTCGTCCGTATGGGCACTGTAGCGGCCGGCTTCGGCATGGGCACGTTCATCGGTTTGACGATCTACCTGCCGCTTTATTTCGAGACCGTGATGGGGCTCAGCGCCACCAGTTCCGGCCTCGGCCTGCTGCCGCTGACCTGCGGCACGGTGCTCGGCGCGACAAGCTCCGGCCGGGCGCTGACGCGTTTGAAGCACTACAAGCGGGTGCCGATGGCGGGCTTGTTCGTCGCGCTGTGCGGGGCCGCCGTGCTGTCGTTCTTTTCCGGCCAGATCCCGCTCATTCCGTTCTGCGTGCTGCTCGCCATCGTCAGTCTCGGGCTGGGCACGCTGCTGCCAGTGGCGACCGTCTCGATCCAGAACGCCGTTAGCTCGCATCAGCTCGGCACGGCGACGGCCGTCGCCAACTTCTTCCGCCAGATCGGTGGCGCGCTGATCGTCGCCGCCTTCGGCGCGATCGTGCTCGGCGGCGTCGGCGGCGGCGCCATGCTCTCGCCGGAAGCGCTCAAGCTCGGCACGGTCGACCGCGACACGATGGTGACGCTGTTCCGCTACGTCTTCGGCGCCTCGACGCTCGGCTTCGCGCTGGCGCTGTTCTTCCTGGCGATGATGAAGGAGCTGCCCCTGCGCGGCCGCGTGACAGAGGCCGCGCACGCCGTCGGCGGGGACTGACCAGCGAGGACGGAGCGGCGGAACCGGTGGCGCGGCAGGCGCGTTTTTATCGGCCTGTCATCTGCGCGAGGCAGGCTTTGCCGCGCCCTGTAGGAGAGCCGCCATGTCCGATCTCATCGTCATCGTCTATCCGACCGAGGCTCGCGCGGAGGAGATGCGGCAAAAGATCATCGGGCTGCAGAAGGAATATCTGATCGAGATCGGCGATGCCGCCATCGCGGTCATGCATGAAGGCGGCAAGGTCAAACTCAACCAGCTGCTGAACACCACGGCGCTGGGCGCCGCCTCCGGCTCGTTCTGGGGGCTCTTGATCGGCGCCATCTTCCTGATGCCGGTGTTCGGCGCGGCGCTGGGGGCGGCGTCCGGCGCACTCGGCGGCGCGTTGACCGATTACGGTGTCAACGACGACTTCATGAAGGAACTCGCCGGAAACCTGCAGCCCGGCAACGCGGCGCTGTTCGTTCTGGTCAACAAGATGACCGCCGACAAGGTGATGGAGGCGCTGCGCGGGACCGGTGGCACTGTGCTCAAGACGTCGCTCGATCTCACACAGGAGCAGAAGCTGCGCGATACGCTGGCCGACGCGCATGGTTCGCTCCCCTCGGCTGCCGATGCCTCTCCGGCAGAGGCTTCGCCGGCGCCCTATCCGCAGGGCAGCGGCTCGTCTTCGCCAGTGGGGTAAGGCACGACCCGAGGCGTCATTCTCGTGCCGCGTTTAGCGCGGACCCGGGAATCTCATGACAAGAGGACACTGGTTTCCGAGATGCTCGGGTCAAGCCCGAGCATGACGGTTCGAGGCCGCTATTTTAATCGCGCAGCAGTTCGTTGATTCCGGTCTTCGACCGTGTCTGTGCGTCGACCGTCTTGACGATGACGGCGCAGGACAGCGAGGGCCCGGGCGTGCCGTCCGGGAACGGCTTGCCGGGCAAGGAGCCCGGCACCACCACCGAATAGGGCGGCACCTTGCCGATATGGATGGCGCCGGTCGCGCGATCGACGATCTTGGTCGAGGCCGAGATGAAGACGCCCATGGACAGGACCGAGCCCTCGCCGACGATCACGCCTTCGACGACCTCGGAGCGGGCGCCGATGAAGCAATTATCCTCGATGATGGTCGGGTTGGCCTGCAGCGGCTCGAGCACGCCACCGATGCCGACGCCGCCCGACAGATGCACATTCTTGCCGATCTGCGCGCAGGAACCGACGGTCGCCCAGGCATCGACCATGGTGCCGCTGTCGACATAGGCGCCGATGTTGACGAAGGACGGCATCAACACGACGTTGGGCGCCAGGAACGAGCCGCGTCGAGCGGCGGCCGGCGGCACCACGCGGATGCCGGCGGCGCGAAAGCGGTTCTCGCCCCAGCCCTCGAACTTCGAAGGCACCTTGTCCCAGAACACGCCCTCGCCGGGTCCATTCGCCATGATGACATTGTCGGTGAGGCGGAAGGAGAGCAGGACCGCCTTCTTCAGCCATTGATGCACGACCCACTCGGCGCCCTGCTTCTCGGCGACGCGGGCGTCGCCAGCATCGAGCATTTCGATCGACCGCTCGACCGCTTCGCGCACCGCGCCCTTCGTGTTGATGCCGATTTCGGCCCTGTTTTCCCAGGCGGCGTCGATGGTGGCGGCAAGATCGGCGTGGGACATCAGACGGCTCCGGCGGCTGCACAAAATCGCGGGAGCGATGGCGGATGAGGGCGCCTGCGTCAAGCGGCAGCGCTGCGACGCAGCAGATAGGTGTCCATGATCCAGCCATGCCGGGAGCGAGCCTCCGCCCTGACTCGCACGATCCGCGCCGCGACTTCGGCGAGCGGCCCGCTGATCAGGATCTCGTCGGGTGTGCCGAGATAGGCGCCCCAGAAGATGTCGAGGCCGGAAGCTGCGATCTTGTCGAAGGCCTGCTCCCCGTCGAGCATGACGACCACGCTGTCCTGATCGGCAGGGAAGCCCTCCGCCAGCCTGCGTCCGGTGGTGACGAGGATCGCCCCGCCGATCGCGTTGAGCGGAAGGCGGTGGCGCGCCGCCAGCACCTGCACGCTGCTGATGCCGGGATAGACCTGCCAGTCGATCGCAAGCCCGGCTGCGGCGACCAGCTCCATGACCCGGATGGTGCTGTCGTAGAGCGCCGGGTCGCCCCAGACCAGGAGGGCGCCGATCTCGCCTTCGGCAAGCTCGGCCTCGAACAGCTCACGATAGGCTGCCGCGATGCGCCCGTGCCAGTCATCGACGGCGCCGCGATAATCCTGGCCCGCCGCAGCGCGCTGCGGGATGGGCACCACGACGCTGCGATAGTCCCGTTCCGTGATGAAGCGATTGCAGATCGCTTCGCGCAGGTCCCGCAGCGCCGCTTTCTCCGCGCCCTTGTCGGGGATGAAGAAGACGTCGACGCGGTTCAACGCCGCGATCGCCTCGACCGTCATATGCTCGGGATTGCCGGCGCCGATGCCGATGATCAGGATGTGCCGCATGCGCCGACGACCTATCACGGCGCGGCGCCCAAAAGCGAGATCAGCCGGCGAGGCGCCTTTGCCGGATGCCGTCGGGCGTACGTCCGGCGCGCCGCGGCTGGCGCGGACCGACCGGTTCCGGCTCCGCGACGGAGAGCAGATCGACCAGGCGCTGCATGCGCGGCGGCAACGCCGTCGTCGCGTTCAGGTCCCTCGGCGCGCGGACCAGTTCGAGCGCTCTGCGGATCTCACCGCGGCTCGCCTGCGTGCGCACCACTTCGCGAATGATGATCTCGTCGATACGGCCGATCGCAGCCGCGACATCGGCCTCGGTGACCCCACCCATTCCGGTGTCTCCTTCGTCGATTCGTCTGAGCGAGGGAGACATAACGATCCACCCACGCACCGGCAAGTCATTGTTTTTATTATATAAATGGAACGATTCGAAGGTAATTCCTTCTTGTCGCCCAAGCGCGTGACGAGATCATGACCGCGGAGAGAAGCATCTGGACGCGACCCCTTCAGTCGGCACTATCAGGCGGCGCAGACGCGCAGCGCAGTGCCCGCTTTCCCGAACAAGACTTCAGGCTGCGGCCAGCTTGCTCTATCCAGAAACGGGTTCGACGGAATACCGGGAGAGATGGAGCCGATGATGAGCGACACCCACGAGATCGCCTCGGAACAGCTCAGCGCGACGGTCCGCGCGCAGGGGGGCGAACTCGTCGCCCTGTCGAATGCGGAGGGGCCGGCGCTGTGGCATGGCGGACCGGCATGGCCGCGCCATGCGCCGGTGCTGTTTCCGATCGTGGGGCGGCTGACGGACGATACGCTGATCCATGAAGGGCAACGCTACCGGCTGACGCAGCATGGCTTCGCCCGCGACAGCCTGTTCGACTGGGTGGAGCGGAGCCCTCATCGCGCCGTTCTGGAATTACGGGAAAGCGACGCCACGCTCGCGGTCTTTCCCTTCCGCTTCCTGCTGCGGATGACCTACGAAATCGAAGGCGCGACGCTGACGGTGATCACCCGCGTCGAAAATCCGGGCGAGGTTCCGCTCATCTGCGGCGTCGGCGCTCATCCCGCCTTCCTCTGGCCATTGGCCGAGGCGTCACGGAAAACCGATCATGCTCTTGTCTTCCCGCATTCGGAGCCCGGGCCGGGCCGCAGCGTCGCGGACGGCCTGCTCGGCGCCGAAATCCCGCTGCCGTTTACGGGTGAGACGCTGGCGCTGACTGAGGCGCTTTTTGCGGACGATGCGATCGTCATTCCCGATGTTACCAACAGCTCGGTCCGTTTCAGCGCCCGCGACGAGCGTGGGGAGGACATCAGGGCGCTGACGGTGGCCTGGGAGGGTTACAAGGACCTCGGGATCTGGTCGAAACCATCAGGCGCACCCTTCCTCTGCATCGAACCGTGGTTCGGCATGGCGAGCGATACCGGCTGGCAGGGAGAGTTTGCCCAGAAGCCCGGCCTGCTGACGCTCGCGCCCGGCGAGGGCCGCGACCTGGTCTGGCGCGTGACGCTGGAGTTCGTGCCGGGGACCGCGCGAGGCTCAAAAACTCAGACGCGCTTCATCCGCAGGAGGCGCGCCCGGTGACCGTCGAGGTGCAGGGTTTCGCCTTCGAGCCAGAAGCAGGGGCGGTAGGCCCAGGGGCCGTGCTGCAAAGCGGCCAGTGCGCGCCCGTTCGCCAGCGGCGTCAGCTGCGTCACGCGACCGCCGGCGGGCCAGGGCATCAACGCGGTGGCGTCCTCGCGGATGTCGATCTCGGTCCCGAAATTCGCATCGCCCCAGCGGCCGACGAGGCGGGGATCGAGCGGCGTGTCGGTCGGCACGCGACGCAGATGGCGGTTGGCCCCACCGATGGTGCCGGTCAGGACTTCGTCATCCTGCCGCTGTAGACGGATATCGAGATAGGCCGGCAAGCTGCGAAGGCTGTCCGGCCCATCCGCGATCAGGCGCTCGAAACCACCCATGTAGCTGATCGAATCCGCGGCGAGCTCGGCCCAGAACGGCCCTTGGTCGCTGGCGAAAAGTCCCGGCATGATCGTGACCGGCTTCGGCAAATCCTCGCCCACGAGCGCGGCCATGACCGTCATGGCGTGCCACAGTGCCTCTTCCTCGCGGTTCGTCAGCACGACCACGCCGACACCGAGCGCCGGCGCCATCAAAAAATGATTGCGATAGCCCGGCAGCGAGCCGCCATGCCCGACGAGATCGACGCTGCCGAGGCGGTTGCGGACGAGCCCGAGGCGATAGACGCTCTCGCTGCCATCGGTGAAGCGGCGCGGCGCGGTCAGGCGCTCAAGCATGCCGGCGAGCGGCCCGCGACCGGCCAGCAAGGCCGAAGCCCAGTTCGCGAGATCCTGGGCCGAGCCGACAATGCCGCCCGACGCCGAGAAATGCAGGCCGTAATGGCCACGCCGCCAGCTCTCACCCTCGCGCCAATAGCCGGTCGCGAGGCCGGGCACGATCTCGCTCCCATCATAGGGCAAACGAATGCCCGCTTCCGAGGCATCACCGAGTTCCGCGACGATCCCGGCATAGGACCGCCCGGAAACCTGCTCCAGCACGCGCTGGGCAAGGCGCCAGCCGGTGTTCGAATAGGCCATTTCCGTGCCGGGCTCGGCACTGAGCGTGGGAAAGCGGCAGGCGAGCGCAAAGATTTCGTCTGCGCTCAAGGTCGCGGTGAAGGGCACGCCCTGCTGCCAGAGCGCCTCCATCATGTCCGGCAGGCCGCCGGTCATGTCGAGCGCCCTGCCAAGCGGCACCGCCGCGAGCGGGGGCGGCAGTTCGGAGAGCCAATGGCCGAGAGGCTGGTCGAGCGGGATCCCCGCCTGCAATAGCGCGACGGCCAGGACGTGCTTGCTGATCGAGGCAAAACGGTTCGGGGTCGCAGGCGTAAACGGCAAGCCATGCTCGAGGCTGGCAAGCCCCCCGGCGAACGCCCCCCTGATCCCGTCGCGGTCGAACAGCACGATGGCGCCGCCCGGGCCTGCCTGCGCCTCCCAGCCCGCGACGATCGCGTCGGCACCGGCTGCAGCCTTCGTCCAGTTGGTCATCGTCGTCAGCTCCGCTCGGCTTGGCCGAGGAGATTGCGCAAGGCGCGCATCAGGACGCGTGCACCGGGACCGATCGCATCGTCGGGAAAATCATAATCCGGATTGTGAAGATGCGCGGTGTCGCCGGAGCCAAGCAGGAACATCGCCGATTTCGCCTGCCGCCCAAAGAGACCGAAATCCTCCGAGCCGCGCGCCGGTTTGGCCGGCCCGTGCGGGACGTTCTCCTCGTCCATCGCCTTACGCAGCATCGCCACGGCCTCTGGATCGTTTTCGCAGTGATGGAAAATGTCGTGATAGCTCATCGCGACATCGAGTCGATTTTCCGCCGCAGCCTCGCGCGCCAGGGCCTCGGTCGCCTCGCAGAGCGCGCCCATCCGGCCATCGTTCACCGTGCGCAAGGTCGCCCAGAGCTCGCCATGGCCGGGCGTGATCCCGAAGGCGCGCTCGCCGATCTCGACATGGGTGACGGTGACGAGGCGAAAGGCGTCGTCGATCTCGCCGCCCGGACCGAGCGCGGTCAGCTCCGGGATCAACCGGGCGATGGCCGGCGCCGGCGAGCGCGCATGATGCGGCGTCGAGGCATGCGAGGTTTCGCCGGTGAACACGATCTTGATGCCGCGCGAGGCGCAGTTCGCCGCGCCTTCCGAGATGCGGGCATGGCCGACCGGCACACCGGGGCGATTGTGCAGGGAGAAGGCATAATCCGGCGCGATCTCGGGGAATTTCGGATCGGCAATGACCGCAGCGGCGCCGGCGCCGGTCTCCTCCGCCGGCTGGAACAGCAGGATGGCACGACCGCGCTGCGGAGGATGGCGCGAAAGCCCGCGCGCGAGCCCGGCGAGGATGGTCATGTGTCCGTCATGGCCGCAAAGATGGCCCTTGCCGGGGATTTCGGAGCGATGATCGCTGGTCGATATCTCCTCGATTGGCAGCGCGTCGAGTTCGCAGCGGATCAGCACGGTCGGACCGGGCTCGGTTCCCTCATAGATCGCGGCGACGCCGTGACCGCCCAATCCCGTAACGATCTTGTTGGGCGTCGTCGGCGCGAGGAAAGCGACGACGGTCGCGGCGGTCTCGCGCTCCTCTCCCGAAATCTCGGGGCGCCGGTGAAGCCGGTGCCTGAGATCGACGAGGTCGACCATATCGCTGTTGCTGAGGAACATGCCGCGTCTCTCTCCCTATCCGGCCATCGGCCATGACCTTTGAGAGAGAGCTTGGTCAAATCGGCCGGCGCCACAACCCGCGCGGGAGAGCGGCCGCCATGCAGCGGCGGCCAAGCGGGTCAGCAGCCGAGTTCGGCCTCGATCTCGGCGTTGAAGGCGTCGGCCAGCATGGCACGGCAGGACTCGGCCTGTTCGCGCGCCGTTTCCAGGGCGATGTGAGGCATGATCTCGGCGAGATCGCGCAGGGCGAAATCGACGGCCGACATCAGGCCCAGCACCGGTTGCGGGGGCGTGGCCGGCTGTTGCAAGCGGCGGAACGCAATGACCTGACCCATAGGCATACTCACACTCGGGAAGACGAATCGGCCTTCACTGTGCGGTCGTAGCCTTCAGAAAGTGGTTAACGGGCGCGGGCAAAGGCCAATCCGCGCCGTCGTTGCGAGAAGCGAAGCGACGAAGCAATCCAGGGAGACTGGGCTGACTCGTTCGACCCGGTCTTCCTGGATTGCTTCGCTGTGCTCGCAATGACGACAAATCTGATCAGAAACAGCGTCAACCATAGCCATGAAGCCCGGCGCCGTGGCGCTTGAGCCAAGCTTCCGCCTCGTCGGTGCGCGGGCAGAGCTTATGCGTCAGCGCCCAGAAGCGGTGAGAGTGGTTCATCTCCTTGAGATGCGCGACCTCATGCGCGGCGAGGTAGTCGAGCACCAGAGGCGGGGCGAGGATCAGCCGCCAGGAGAAGTTGAGGTGACCCTGCGAGGAGCAGGAGCCCCAGCGGCTGCGGGTGTCGCGGATCGTGATCTTGCGCGCCGGGAGGCCCAGGGCGCCGGTGTGGCGGCGCACCGCCTGCTCCAGATCCTCCAGCGCCAGGCGCCTGAGGAAATCCGTGACGCGGCGGGAGACATGAGCCGCCTCGCCCGCCACCGCGATGATCGGCGCGCCGTCGCGGTCCTGCGTCGCTTGCGTCAGCCCGCGTGCCTTCGACCAATGCATGATGCGATGCGGCACGCCGCGCAGCGGCACCAGCTGGCCGGGCTCGAAGGGAACCATGGCCGGACGCTTGGCGACGCGCGCGGCGATCCAGCCGCCATGGTTTTCGGCGAAGCTCCGCCCGGCGGCGAATTCCACGCGCTCGGGCAGGGTCAGGGTGATCTCGCCGGTGGCCTGCGACACGCGCAGCGTCATCCGCCGCGCGGTGGCGCGACGCTTCACCGAAACGGGGTAAAGCTGGCCGGCATGGACCACATCGATGCGGTCAGGGTCCGGCTGGCGCTTGAACAGGGAAAGGCGCATGCGGGGCGATCATGCGGGATTCGTACGCCCGGCGAAAGTGGCCGCTCAGGCGACCACCTTCAAGGCCTTGCGCTGCTCGGTGGCGCTCTCGTCGCGACGTCCCTTGGCGGCTTCCATGTCGAGGCTGACCATGAAGTCGGAGATGCGCGGCTGGATCTCGGAGCGAAACCGCGAGCCGTTGAACACGCCGTAATGGCCGACCTTCGGCTGCATGTAATGCACCCGCTTGTCGTCGGGGATGTTGACGCAGAGATCATGCGCGGCTTGCGTCTGGCCGACGCCGGAGATGTCGTCGTTCTCGCCCTCGACCGTCATCAGCGCGACGCGGCGGATGGCCGTGAGATCGACCGGCTTGTCGCGATGCATCATCTCGCCCTTGGGCAGCGAATGCTTGACGAAAACGGCATCGACGGTCTGCAGGTAGAACTCGGCGGTCAGGTCCATGACGGCAAGGTATTCGTCGTAGAAATCGCGATGCTTTTCGGCGGAGTCGCCATCGCCGGTCACCAGATGCTTGAACATGTCGTAGTGCGCGGTCATGTGCCGATCGAGGTTCATCGCCATGAAGCCCGAAAGCTGCATGAAGCCCGGGTAGACCTGCCGGAAAGCGCCCATATGCGGGAAGGGCACGGTGGTGATGCAATTCTGGCGGAACCAGTCGATGCCGCGCTCCATGGCGAGCTTGTTGACGGCGGTGGGCGAGCGACGGGTATCGATCGGGCCGCCCATCAGGGTCATCGAACGCGGCGCGATGGCGTCGCCCTCCGCCTCCATCCGCGCGACGGCGGCAAGCACGGGAACCGAAGGCTGGCAGACGGCCATGATATGGGTGTCGGGCCCGAGCGTGTGGACCATGTCGATGACGTAATCGATGTAGTCGTCGAGATCGAAGCCGCCGGCCGAAAGCGGCACGAGGCGGGCATCGATCCAGTCGGTGATGTAGACCTCATGGCCGGGCAGGAAGGCTTCGACCGTGCCGCGCAGCAGCGTGGCGTAATGGCCCGACATCGGCGCGACGAGCAGAATCTTGGGCTGCGGCTTGCGGCGGCCGGGGATCTTGCGGTCGAAATAGACGACCCGGCCGAAAGGCCGCTCCCAGACCACCCGCTCCTCGACCGCAACCTTGACCCCGTTGATCGTGGTTTCGTTCAGGCCGAAAGCCGGCTTGCCGTAGCGGCGCGTCATGCGCTCGAACAGCTCGCACGATGCCGCCATCGTGCGACCGAGCGGCGTGTAGGTCAGGGGATTGGCCGGGTTCTTGAACGCGAGCTGCATGGCGTCGGAGAGCCCGCGCATCGGGCTCATCATCATGTGCACGGCCTCATAGGCATGGTAGGCGAAGGACATGGGGGCCTCATACATGCTCGAGAGCTTCTGGCGGCGCAGCATAGCATGCCGCATCGCAACAAACCAATTTACGTTGATTTTGTTCTCATTCAACCCGGCTAAAGGCTAAGATTTTCCTCGATGTGGACGACCGACGCCGAAGGGGGTCTCGCACCCGCAGCGCTTCCGCTCGATGCGGGTACTCCGCGATGAGCATGGAAGACCTGGCGGAATCGGCGCTGCTCCGCTCCAACCGTCATTTGCGGCTTGATACGCTGGTCCGGCTGCGCTGGCTCGCCGTCGCGGGCCAGAGCGCGGCGGTGGCCGGCGTGCATTTCGGGCTCGGCTTCACCTTGCCCTTCGGCTGGTGCTTCCTCGTCATCGCCGTATCGGCCTGGCTGAACATCGCGCTGCGGATCCGTTTTCCGCTGAGCCACCGCCTCAAGGATCGGCCCGCCACCGCGCTGCTGGCCTTCGACATCGTGCAGCTTGCGGCCCTCCTCTACATGACCGGAGGGCTTCAGAACCCGTTCGCGATCCTGTTCCTGGCGCCGGTGCTGATCTCGGCCACCGCCTTGCCACCCTCGCGCACGCTGCTGCTCGGCGGGCTCGCGGCGCTGCTGGCGACCGCGCTCAGCCTGTTCCACATGCCCTTGCCCTGGGCGGGGCCGGACCGGCCGGTGCTGCCCCCGGCCTTTCAATTCGGCAATTGGGCGGCGCTGGTGCTTGGCCTCGCTTTCACCGGCATCTATGCCTGGCGGGTGGCCAAGGAGGCGCGCGACCTCTCCGACGCGCTGGCGGCAACGGAGCTGGTGCTCGCGCGCGAACAGCATCTCTCGCAGCTGGATGGGCTCGCCGCCGCCGCCGCCCATGAGCTCGGCACGCCGCTTGGCACCATCGCTTTGGTCGCGCGCGAATTGACGCGGCTCGCCCCGCCCGAAGGCGAAATGGCCGAAGACATCGCCCTGCTGCGCGAGCAGGTCGAGCGCTGCCGTGGCATCCTGGGCAAGCTTTCGAGCCTGCAGGACGAGGATGGCGGGCCGCTCGACCAACTGACGCTGCGTTTGCTGATCGAGGAAGCGGCGGGGCCGCAGCGGCCGTTCGGCGTCCCGTTCGAGATCACCATGACCGGCGAAAAGCCGGAGCCGGTCTGCCGGCGCAATCCCGGCATGATCTACGGCCTGGGCAACATCGTCGACAACGCCGTCGATTTCGCGCGCTCGACGGTCGCGATCACCGCGCAGTGGACGGCAAGCCATGTCCTGCTGACGATCGCCGATGATGGGCCGGGCTTCCCGCCCGACGTGCTGATGCGGGCGGGCGAGCCCTATCTCTCACGCGGCTCGGCCGAGAACCGGGCCGGCGGCGGGCTCGGGCTGGGCCTCTTCATCGCCAAGACGCTGCTCGAACGCGGCGGGGCGGCGCTCGAGTTCTCGAACCGGCCGGCGCCGGAAAGCGGCGCCTCGATCCGCATCGCCTGGCCGCGCGAGGTCTTCCAGGCGGAGGTTTCGACACGCGGAGGCTACCAAAACGCCGCGATCGATCTTATTTGAGATCGGTTCGCTTGGGTGCAGAAGCCCGCCGGCGAAGACACTCTCACAACCCGCGCCGCCGCAGCGCGTTTGGACGAAGCGGTCAGGAGAACAAGGCCATGCAGGCTCACGCCAGCGAGATCGAAACCACACGACCCGATTCCGACATGTCCCTCCTGCTGGTCGATGACGACAAGCCGTTCCTGACCCGTCTCGGTCGCGCCATGGAGGGCCGCGGCTATGTCGTGCGCATGGCCGATAGCGTCGCGGCCGGGCTCGCGGCTGTCGAGGACCAACCGCCGGCCTTCGCGGTGATCGATCTGCGCCTCGGGGATGGCAACGGTCTCGACGTCATCGCCCGCCTCAAGGAAAAGCGGCCGGATGCGCGCGGCGTCGTGCTGACCGGCTACGGCAACATCGCGACCGCCGTCAGCGCGGTGAAGCTCGGCGCTTTCGATTTTCTGGCAAAACCCGCCGACGCCGACGAAATTCACGCCGCTTTGGCGGCACAGCGTGACGCCCGCCCGCTGCCGCCGGAAAACCCGATGTCGGCCGACCGGGTGCGGTGGGAACATATCCAGCGCGTCTATGAATTGTGCAGCCGCAACGTCTCGGAGACCGCGCGGCGCCTCGGGATGCATCGGCGCACCTTGCAGCGCATCCTGGCCAAGCGCGCGCCGCGCTGAGATCTCTAGAAGCTGCGCGCCTCCGGATCCTCGATCTGGGCGAGACGCGCAGCCGCCAACCGGGCGAACGCGATGGTGAGCATCTTGCGGCGCGCCGGCGCGAGCGGATGGCGCGGCGGTTCGCGCAGCAGGGTTCCGCCATAGGCATCGGCGACGATCAATCCGACATCGTCGGGCAGGATGTCCTGCGGGAATTCCGGCGCGACGGCGAAGAGAAAGCCGTCGCAGTAATCGCGATAATCCGGCCATTTGCCGTCGACGCGATAGTCGAGCACGCCGGACTTGACCTCGACCACCCATAATTCGCCGGTCGGATGCAGCGCGACGATATCGCCGCGCCGGCCATTGGCGAAGGTCATTTCCTTGACGATGCCACAGCCACGCTCCCGCAGATGGCGGCTGGCGCCCCGGCAGACGGCGCGGGTGATGTCCGGCCGCGCGGGCGCGGGATTGAGAACGGCAAGGGCTGGCATCGCGTCAGATTCTGCCTTTGTTGTTTGAGACGCAAGCCACGCGCTCGTCAGGCGGACGAGCTGGCGCTCCGTCTGTCCGATAGCTGCAGCGCCTGCCAGCCGGCGTCAGCAAGTTGTGGAGCATGAAGCGCGCGCCCCACCCTGGGCATCGCCGGGCTGGCTTGCGAGGCCCGGGCCAGCCTATAAGGCTGCAAAACGATAACCGGGAAACGTCTGATGGAACTTCACGGCGCGAGCCTGAGCGCACCGCTTGCTCCTCCGACCACGGCGGCGGGACGCGTTGCTGCGACGATCGAGCGCGTGCTGGCTCGGCTGGTGGAAGCTGTCGCGGCCGTGCTTGTCCTGGCTGAGATCGTGATCCTGGGCGCCGGCGTGATGGCGCGCTATGTCTTCCACACGCCGCTGATCTGGTCGGACGAGCTGGCCTCGATCCTGTTCCTGTGGCTCTCGATGCTGGGCGCAGTGCTGGCGTTGCAGCGCGGCGAGCATATGCGGATGACCGGGCTGATCTCGCGCGTGCCGGAGCATCTGCGTCCGCTTCTCGAGGCGCTGGCGCTGACAGCCTCGATCGCCTTCCTGCTGATGATCATCCCCCATGCCGTGGACTATGCCGAGGAGGAGAATTTCATCGTCACGCCGGCTCTGGGCATTTCGAATGCCTGGCGTGCCGGGGCCATACCGCTGGGCATGGTGCTGATGCTGGCGGCCGGGTGTTTCCGGCTCGCGCGGTTTCGCGACTGGCGGCCGGTGCTGCTCGCCGCCGCGATCACGGCCGCGCTGGTTGCGCTGTTCTGGATCGCGGGGCCAGCGCTGAAGCCGCTCGGCAAGCTCAACCTGATCGTTTTCTTCGTCGGCGTGGTCGCGCTCAACGTCTTCTCCGGCGTGCCGATCGCCTTTTCTTTCGCACTTGCCACCTTCGGCTATCTCGCCTGCACCACGTCGACCCCGATGCTGGTGATGGTCGGCCGGCTCGACGAGGGCATGAGCCACATCATCCTGCTCGCCGTGCCGCTGTTCATCTTCCTGGGCGCGCTGATCGAGATGACCGGCATGGCCCGCGCCATGATCCAGTTCCTCGCCTCGCTGCTCGGCCATGTCCGGGGCGGGCTCTCCTATGTGCTGATCGGCGCGATGTATCTGGTGTCGGGCATCTCCGGCTCGAAGATCGCCGACATGGCCGCGATCGCCCCCGTGCTCTTCCCGGAAATGCAGAAGCGCGGCGCCAAGCCCGGCGACCTTGTCGCCCTGCTCTCGGCCACCGGCGCGCAAACCGAGACGATCCCGCCCTCGATCGTGCTGATCACCATCGGCTCGGTCACCGGTGTCTCGATCGCCGCTCTGTTTACTGGTGGCATGCTGCCGGCGCTCGTGCTTGGCGTCGCGCTCTGCTTCGTCGTCCGGTGGCGCTACCGGGACGAGGACCTCAGCCATATCCTGCGCGAAAACAAGCGCGTGATCGCAAGGCTGGCGCTGATCGCCCTGCCCGCTATCGCGCTGCCCTTCGTCATCCGCGCCGCGGTCGTGGAAGGCGTCGCGACCGCCACCGAAGTCTCGACCATCGGCATCGCCTACGCTGTGCTGGCGGGCCTGCTGCTCTACCGCCAGTTCGACTGGCGCCGGCTGCCGCGCATGCTGATCGAAACGGCGTCGCTCACCGGTGCGATCATCTTCATCATCGGCACTGCCACCGCCATGGCCTGGGGGCTGACGCAATCGGGCTTCTCGCGCGACCTTGCCTCGGCGATGGCAGCGGTTCCGGGCGGGACATGGGGCTTCCTGGGCATCTCGATCGTCGCCTTCATCGTGCTCGGATCGGTGCTGGAGGGCATTCCGGCCATGGTGCTGTTCGGCCCGCTCGTCTTCCCGATCGCGCGGGCCGTGGGCATCCATGAGGTGCACTACGCGATGGTGGTGATCTTTGCGATGGGCATCGGGCTCTTCGCGCCGCCCTTCGGCGTCGGCTATTACGGTGCCTGCGCCATCTCCAAGGTCAACCCGGACGAGGGTATGAAATACATCTGGGGCTATATGGCCGCGCTGGTCGTCGGCCTGCTTGTGGTCGCGGCCGTGCCGTGGATCTCGACCGGCTTCCTGCATCAATAACGCTGCGGTTATGCACGACAGGATTATTCTCATTTAACATAAGCGTTTCGACAGGCGATACTGCGCGAGATCGGCCGGGGCGAGCCTCGCGGAATTCATGCCGGCGCGGCCAAACGCGCTCTGGCGCGACGCGTCTGCATGTGATGTCCTTGCCACTATTACGAACCGGGCCGTGTGCGCCATCCAACGGCGAGCACGAAGCAACCGGCACGAGACCGAGGAGGCGCCGCGATGCGCAACGAGAATTCGAGCCATCAGGGCGGTTCGTTCTACCAGCGCGACCGCAGCTGGCACCCTCCCGCTTTCACGCCGGACTACAAGACTTCGGTGCTGCGCTCGCCGAAATATGCGCTGCTCTCGCTCGGCAATACCGTCTCGGAGATGACCGGGCCGGTCTTCGGCCACGACATGCTGGGCGCGCTCGATAACGATTTGATCCTCAACTACGCGCAGGGCGGCGAGCCGATCGGCCCGCGCATCATCGTGCATGGGCAGGTGCTGGACGAGGATGCGAGGCCGGTGCGCGGCGCCCTGCTCGAATTCTGGCAGGCCAATGCCGGCGGGCGCTATCGCCACAAAAAGGAGAGCTATCTCGCCGCGCTCGACCCGAATTTCGGCGGTTGCGGACGCACCATCACCGATGATGAAGGCCGCTACTGGTTCCGCACCATCAAGCCCGGCCCCTATCCCTGGCCCAACGGCGTCAATGACTGGCGCCCGGCGCATATCCATTTCTCGGTCTTCGGCCACGCCTTTGCGCAGCGCCTGATCACGCAGATGTATTTCGAGGGCGACCCGATGATCTGGCAGTGCCCGATCGTACAGGGCATCCCCAGCCGCGAGGCGGTGGAGCAGCTCGTCGCGGCTCTGGACCGCGAGAACACGCTGCCGATGGACACCATGGCCTACAAATTCGATATCGTGCTGCGCGGCCGGCGCTCGACGCTGTTCGAAAACCGGATGGAGGGCAATTGATGGTCCAGTCCTTGCGCCGCCTCAAGGAAAGCCCGTCGCAGACGGCCGGCCCCTATATCCATATCGGCGCCACGCCGAACTTCGCCGATATCGGCGGCGTCTTCCCGCATGATCTCGGCTCTCAGCCGCTTGCCGCCGAGGTCAAGGGCGAGCGCGTCATCGTCACCGGCCGCGTCTTCGACGGCACGGGCACGCCGATCAAGGATGCACTGATCGAGATCTGGCAGGCGGATGCGGACGGGCTTTATCCCGGCCAGGGCGAAAAGCGCGGGCAGGCCGATCCGCATTTCCCCGGCTGGTTCCGCCAGCCGGTCGACGGGGCGACCGGCGTCTATCGCTTCGAGACGATCAAGCCCGGCGTCGCGCCCTATTTCGACGGCCGGCCGATGGCGCCGCACATCACGTTCTGGATCGTGGCGCGCGGCATCAATATCGGCCTGCACACGCGGCTTTATTTCGGCGACGAGGACGAGGCCAATGTGGCCGACCCGATCCTCGGGCGCATCGAGCATCGCATCCGCGTGCAGACCCTGATCGCGGAGCGCAGCGAGGAGGACGGCCAGTCCGTCTACACCTTCGACATTCGCCTGCAGGGCGAAGGCGAGACGGTGTTCTTCGACATCTGAGGGCGGCCCCGCGCCGCCTCCCCCTGCTGCCGACCAAGAGTGACGTTCATGAGCGAAGCCTATATCTGCGCGTATCTGCGCACCCCGATCGGCCGGTTCGGCGGGTCTCTGTCCTCGGTGCGGGCCGACGATCTCGGCGCGGTGCCGCTGAAGGCGCTGATGGAGCGCTATCCCAAAGTCGATTTTGGCGCGGTGGACGACGTCATCTTCGGCTGCGCGAACCAGGCCGGCGAGGACAATCGCAACGTCGCGCGGATGTCGCTGCTGCTGGCCGGCTTGCCGAAGAAGGTGCCGGGCACCACGATGAACCGGCTCTGCGGCTCCGGCATGGACGCAGTCATCGCGGCCGCCCGCGCGATCAAGGCCGGCGAGGCCGAACTGATGATCGCCGGCGGCGTCGAGAGCATGTCGCGCGCGCCCTTCGTGATGCCCAAGGCCGAAAGCGCCTTCTCGCGCCATGCCGAGATCCACGACACCACCATCGGCTGGCGCTTCGTCAACCCGCTGATGAAGACGCAATACGGCGTCGACTCGATGCCGGAGACCGGCGAGAACGTCGCCGCCGATTGTAACATCAGCCGCGCCGACCAGGACGCCTTCGCCGTCCGTTCCCAGCAGAAGGCGGTCGCGGCGCAAGGCAATGGCCGGCTCGCCAAGGAGATCGTGCCGGTCTCGATCCCGCAGCGGAAGGGCGATCCTGTGCTTGTCGAGATCGACGAGCATCCGCGTGGCGACACCACCATCGAAAAGCTCGCCAAGCTGCCGACACCCTTCAAGAAAGAAGGCGGTACCGTCACTGCCGGCAATGCCTCGGGCGTCAATGACGGCGCGGCCGCGCTGATCGTCGCCTCGGAGAAGGCCATCGCTCGATACGGGCTGACGCCGCTTGCGCGCGTTCTGGGTGGCGCGACCGGCGGCGTGGCGCCGCGCGTGATGGGGCTCGGCCCGATACCGGCGACCCGCAAGCTCTGTGCGCGGCTGGGTCTCACGCCGGCCGATTTCGACATCGTCGAGCTGAACGAGGCCTTTGCCTCGCAGGGCATCGCCGTGCTGCGCGACCTCGGCATCGCGGAGGACGCCGATTTCGTGAACCCCAATGGCGGCGCGATCGCACTCGGCCATCCGCTCGGCATGTCCGGCGCCCGCATCGCCGGAACGGCGGCGCTGGAGCTGTCGCTGACGGGCAAGAAGCGCGCGCTCGCCACGATGTGCATCGGCGTTGGCCAAGGCATCGCGATCGCACTGGAACGGGTCTGAGAAGAGTTATTCTTTCATTTGGCATCGGCTGCTCCCGAAAACCGCACTCCACTTTTCGGGCCGATGCCCTAGACTGCCGCCATCGGTGCAGTCCACGACACTGACGAGGGACGGATGACAAAGAAGATCTATGACGGGCCGAAGGCCGCGCTGGACGGGCTGCTGTTCGATGGCATGACGATCATGTCTGGCGGCTTCGGCCTTTCCGGCAATCCCGAAAGCCTGATCCCGGAGATCCGCGATTCCGGGATCAAGGACATCACCGTGATCTCGAACAATGCCGGCGCCGACGGTTTCGGCCTGTGGATGCTGCTGCAGACGCGCCAGATCAAGAAGATGATCGCCTCTTATGTGGGCGAGAACAAATTGTTCGAGCAGCAATATCTCGCCGGCGAACTGGAGCTGGAGCTGAACCCGCAGGGCACGCTGGCCGAACGCATCCGCGCCGGCGGGGCGGGCATCCCGGCGTTCTATACCAAGACCGGTGTCGGCACCGTCGTCGCAGAGGGCAAGCCGGTCGAGGAATTCGACGGGCAGCTTTATGTCCGCGAGACCTGGCTCAAGGCCGATCTCGCCATCGTCAAGGCCTGGAAGGCCGACACCGCCGGCAACCTCGTCTATCGAAAGACCGCGCGGAACTTCAATCCGACCATGGCGACCGCCGGCAAGATCACCGTGGCCGAGGTCGAGGAGATCGTCGAGGTCGGCTCGCTCGACCCCGAGGCGATCCACACGCCCGGCATCTATGTCGACCGCGTCATCAAGAGCACGATCAACGAAAAGCGCATCGAGAAGCTGACCGAGCGCAAGAGGGAGGCAGCCTGATGGCCTGGACCCGCGAGGAGGTCGCCGCGCGCGCGGCCAAGGAGCTGAAGGACGGCTTCTACGTCAATCTCGGCATCGGCATCCCGACGCTGGTGGCGAACTACATTCCCGACGGCGTCGACGTGACCTTGCAGTCGGAGAACGGCCTGCTCGGCATCGGCCCCTTCCCCTATGAAGGCGAGGCCGACCCGGACCTGATCAATGCAGGCAAGCAGACCATCACCCTCCTGCCAAGCTCGAGCTTCTTTTCCTCCGCCGATTCCTTCGCGATGATCCGCGGCGGGCATATCGACCTGACCATCCTCGGCGCCATGGAAGTGGCGGCGAACGGCGACATCGCCAACTGGACCATCCCCGGCAAGATGGTGAAGGGCATGGGCGGCGCGATGGACCTCGTCGCTGGCGTGAAGAAGGTCATCGTGGTGATGGACCATGCCAACAAGGCCGGCGAATCCAAGGTGCTGGAGCGCTGCTCCCTGCCGCTGACCGGCGCCGGCGTCGTCGACATGATCATCACGGACCTCTGCGTGCTGGCCTGCGACAAGGCCAATGGCGGCGGCCTGACCCTGATCGAGCTGGCGCCCGGCGTGACGCTGGATGAGGTCAAGTCGAAGACCGGCGCGCCCTTCACGGTCGCTCCCGCGCTGGCCAAAGCCGCGTGAGCCATTGGCTCAGGAGCCGGCCGGCATCGACCGATGCGATGCTGGCCGTTTTCGACGACGCCGCAGTTCTGCGCCATGCGCTCGCCTTCGAGGCGGCGCTGGCGCAGGCGGAAGCTGCGGAAGAACTGATCGGCGCAGAGGCAGCCGAGGCGATTGCCGCGCTATGCGAAACGATCGCCATCGACCCTGCCGAACTTGCCAATGAAGCTGCGCTGGCCGGCACGCTGGCGATCCCGTTGGTGGCGCGCTTGCGCAGCGGATTGCCGGAGGCGGCGGCGAAAGCGCTCCACAAAGGCGCGACGAGCCAGGATCTGGCCGATGTCGTGCTGATGCGGCAGGTTCGGGCCGGCCACGCGCTGCTGACAGCCGATCTCGGCCGCACCACCCGCGCCTTGGCTACGCTGGCGAAAATTCATGCGGCGACGCCGGCGATCGGCCGCACGCTCCTGCAGGATGCCCTGCCGATCGGTTTCGGTCTGCGTATCGCGCAGTGGCAGGCTGGTATCGCGGCGGCGGCAGCCCGATTGGCGCGCGAGGTCGAAGCCGGCTCCGTGCTCCAGTTCGGCGGCGCGGCCGGCACGCGAGCCGGCCTCTCGGGCAAGGCTGACGCCGTTGCATCACGGGCCGCTCTATCGCTTGATCTCCCCAATGCCCCGCCCTGGCACGGCCGCCGTGAAGGCATCGCCGGCATCGCCAGCGCGCTCGCCATCGTCATCGGCGCGCTCGGCAAGATGGCGCGTGATGTCTCCCTGCTCGCGCAGAACGGCATCGGCGAGGCGCGCGAGCCCGCCGTGCCTGGCCGGGGCGGATCCTCCGCCATGGCGCATAAGCGCAACCCCACCGCCTGCCAGATCACGCTCTCGGCCGGATTGCGGGCGCCCGGCCTTGTCGCCGGCATCCTCGCGGGTTTGCCGGCCGAGCAGGAACGGGGGCTTGGCGGCTGGCAGGCCGAAGGACCGGCGTTGGCGGAGCTTTTCCTGATCGCCGCCGGTGCGGCTGAGGCCATGGCAGGCGTCGCGGAAGGCCTTGAGATCGATGAGGCCGCGATCGCGCGCAATCTGGAGCAGGCCGGGATGGGCAGCGATATCGGCGAGAGCGAGGCATTGGTGGCAGCGCTTCTGCGCGGCGCTGGTCGCTGACAAGGTCGTTTCCTTCGTCATTGCGAGGAGCGAAGCGACGAAGCAATCCAGGGAGACTGGGCTGAAGGGTTGCACCCGGCTCCCCCTGGATTGCTTCGCTACGCTCGCAATGACAGCCTGAGTCCGCGCGGCGCGCCTTAAGCCTTCGCGCGATACTCCGACGGCGAGAGCCCGGCCCGCTTGCTGAAGAAGCGCGAGAAATAAGCTGGATCGGAAAAGCCCAGCCGGAACGAAATCTGCGCGACCGAGCTCGCGGTGTAGACGAGGTCGCGCCTTGCCTCGATCATCAACCGGTCCTGAATGACGCGCGCGGCGGAGAGGCCGAGCAACTCGCGGCAGCTACGTGAGAGATGCGGCACCGAGACGCCGAGATCGCGCGCATAACCGTCGAGATTGTCGTGAGCGAGGAAACACCGCTCGACACGCTCGACGAAGCGGCGCACCAGCCGCGCCCGAGGATCGAGCGCCGCCTCAGCGCTCGATCGCCCACCGCGCAAGGCGCGTGAGAACCAGCAGGCGATCAGATCGGCATAGGCGCCCAGCGCGAATTGGCGGTTGGGCCGGTTTGCCGCGAATTCGACCATGGCAAGGTCCATCAGGATGCGCAGCGCGCCCTCGTCATGATCCCCCTCCCCAAACGGCAAGACCGCAGGCTTGGACAAGAGGGAGCAGGCCTCCGGCTCGGCGTCGAACAACCGTCGCAAAGCCGGCTCGGCGACGCTGGCGACGAAGCCTTCGGTGCCGGTGATGAAATGGAATTCATGGATGGTCGCGGCCGGCAGCAGCAAAGCCGACCCTGGAGCCAGGATGTGATCGCGCCCGTCGATCCGGGTCCGTCCGCCCCCTCCGAGCACAAGAAAGAACTGCACCAGCTGATGATGGAAATGCGGTTGGATCGTCCAGCCGTGCAGCGCGCTGCGGGCAACGATCGGTTCGATGTGCAAGGCATCCGGAAAGCGGCCCCCGAGGTGCTCGCCATAAAGCCAATAGGCCGGAGCAGCGGTGCCGGGCATGCGCGATTCCTGATCGATTTGTCCAAGACACAGCGCGAATCCTCCATTCCGTCAAGGCGGCGACGGCGGCTAGGTTGGCTTAAGCACAGGTCGGCAAAGACCGGCGATTGCAGGAGGAAGCCAGCATGCGCACGCAGGTCGCCATCATCGGCGCTGGCCCAGCCGGCCTGCTGCTCGGGCAGCTTTTGTCCCGTGCCGGGATCGATAACGTCATCATCGAGCGACGCGGTGTCGATTACGTGCTCTCGCGCATCCGTGCCGGCGTGCTCGAACAGGGCATGGTCGGCCTGCTCCACGAAGCGGGCGTAGCGGACAGGCTTGAGCGCGAAGGGCTCGTCCATGACGGCGTCTCGCTGGCCTTCGACGGATCGCTTCATCGGATCGATCTGAAGACGCTCACCGGCGGCAAGACCGTGACCGTCTACGGCCAAACCGAGGTGACGCAGGACCTGGTCGAAGCGAGGCAGGCGCTGGGCCGGCCGACGATCTACGAGGCCGAGGATGTCGCGCTGCATGACATCGACACGGATCATCCACGAGTCACGTTCACAGCAGGCGGCGAGGCGCGCGAGCTGCATTGCGACGTCATCGCCGGCTGCGACGGCTATCACGGCGTCTCGCGCCGCTCGATCCCGGAAAGCGCGCTGACGAGCTTCGAGCGCGTCTATCCCTTCGGCTGGCTCGGCCTGCTGGTCGACAGGCCGCCGGCGGCGCACGAGCTGGTCTACGGGCATCACGAGCGCGGCTTCGCGCTGTGCTCGATGCGCTCGTCCGAGCGCAGCCGCTATTATATCCAGGTGCCGCAGGGCGAGCGCGTCGAAGCCTGGTCGGACGAGGCCTTCTTTGCCGAATTGCGCTGGCGTTTGCCGGCCGAGGTCGCCGATGCGGTGATTGAAGGGCCTTCGATCGAGAAGAGCATCGCGCCGCTGCGCTCCTTCGTCGCCGAGCCGATGCGCTTCGGTCGGTTGTTCCTGGCAGGCGACGCCGCCCATATCGTGCCGCCGACCGGGGCGAAGGGCCTGAACCTCGCCGCTGGCGATATCCGTTATCTCTATGACGCGCTGCGCGAATTTTTCCTCGAGAGGTCGCAGGCCGGGCTCGACGGCTATTCGGCGCGCGCCTTGTCACGCGTCTGGAAGGCGGAGCGCTTCTCATGGTGGATGACCGGGCTGCTCCACCTGTTTCCGGAGCGCAACGCCTTCGAGCACAGGATGCAGCAAGCGGAGCTGGACTATCTCGTCGGCTCGCGAGCCGCCAGCGCCGCCATGGCGGAGAATTATGTCGGCTTGCCCTATTAAGAGGTAGAAGGCATGCCGAGGCGGCGATTACGAGCTGCCAGACGATTTGACGAATGCGGGATGCCGGAGCCAACCGGCACCTTTTGCGGGACGCCACAGTTTTCGGGAGGACAGGATCATGATCAACAGACGCCGTTTCGGTACATTCTTGCAGGCGGGAGCGCTCGCGCTCGCGGCTTCGTTCAGCTTCGCCCATGCGGCTTCCGCAGACACCGTCAAGGTCGGCATCATCGGGCCCTTCTCGGGCCCCTTCGCGCTGCAGGGCAAGAATTTCCAGGCCGGCGTCGAAGCGTGGCTGGCGCAGAACGGCAAATCGGTCGGCGGCCATGAGATCGAGGTGATCTATCGCGATTTGCCGACCGCCAATCCGCAACAGTCGCGCGCGTTGGCACAGGAGCTGATCGTCAAGGACAAGGTGCAGTATCTCGGCGGGGTCTATTTCACGCCGGATGCGATGGCGATCACGCCCTTGCTGAAGCAGGGCAACGTGCCGCTGGTGATCTTCAACGCCGCGACCTCGGCGATCATGACCTCCTCGCCGCTGGTGGTGCGGACCTCCTTCACCACCGCGCAGACCACGACCCCGCTGGGCCAGGCGGCGGCCGATCGCGGCATCAAGAAGTTCGTCTCGGCGGTGACCGATTACGGCCCCGGCATCGACGCGGAAACCGCGTTCAAGAAGGCGGCGGAGGCCGCAGGCGGGCAGGTGGTCGAAACCATCCGCATGCCGCTCAACACGACCGAATTCAGCCCGATCATGCAGCGCATCCGCGATGCTGGCGCACAGGGCGTCTTCGCCTTCCTGCCCTCCGGGCCGCCGACGCTCGGCTTCGTCAAGTCCTTCAACGACACCGGGCTGAAGCAGGCCGGCGTGAAGCTGTTCGCCACCGGCGACCTGACGCAGGAATCGGATCTGCCGGCGCTGGGCGATGCGGCGGCCGGCATGATCACCGGGTTCCACTACGCCATCTCGCATGATTCCGAAGCGAACCGGACTTTCGTCGCCGCGGGTGAAAAGGCGATCGGCGGTCCCGGCCAGCTCTCCTTCCCCGCGGTCGGCGCCTATGACGGCATGTATGTCATCGCCAAGATGATCGCCGCGACCAACGGCAAGCAGGATGCCGAGAAGGCTGTCGAGGCCGTCAAGGGTCTCGCCTGGGAAAGCCCGCGCGGGCCGGTCAAGATCGACCCCGAAACCCGACACATCACGCAGACGATCTATCTGCGCGAGGTCGCGAAAGACGCCAAGGGCAACTGGATCAACAAGGAGATCCAGAGCTTCCCGGAGCAGAAAGACCCCGGGCTGGCGAAGTAAAGCGCCTTTGTCGGGGCGGAACACGGCGTCATTCTCGGGCTCGACCCGAGAATCTCCGACCGCAGGAGGCTCCGGAACCTTCCATGTCATAAGATGCTCGGGTCAAGCCCGAGCATGACGGCCTCCTCTTTGCCCGACCGCATTCAAACCCGACGAGGCCCGCCCCCGCATGCAGACCGCGCTGAGCATCGCCCTGGACGCGCTGGCCTATGGCATGGCGCTGTTCATCATCTGCATCGGCCTGTCGCTAACGATGGGGCTGATGCGGGTGGTGAACCTCGCCCACGGCGCCTTCGCGATGATCGGGGGCTACATTGCCTCTTACGCCGCGCGCGATCTCGGTCTGGGCTACGCGCTCGGCATCGCGCTCGCCGTCGCCGGCACGGTGCTGATTGCGATCCCGCTGGAGCGGCTACTGTTCCGGCGTATCTATGATCGCAGCGAACTCCCGCAGGTGCTGATGACGATCGGCATCACCTTCTGCGTCATCGGCATCACCAACTACCTGTTCGGACCGACGCTGAAGACGATCCCTCTCCCGGCGGAGCTGGCACGGCCGATCGATCTCGGCTTTCGCAGCATCGCTGGGCACCGGCTCTTCGTGATCTCGAGCGGGCTTGTCGTCGCCACGGGGCTGTGGATCCTGATCGAGCGCACCGGCTTTGGCATCCGCCTGCGCGCGGCGGTCGAGAACGCGCCGATGGCGCGCGCGCTCGGCGTGCGCACGGAGCTGATCTATGCGGCGAGCTTCGCGCTCGCGGTCGGGCTCGCGGCCTTCGGCGGCGTGGCTGGAGCCGAGTTCCTGCCGATCGAGCCCTATTACGCGCTGCGCTACATGGTGACGTTTCTTGTCGTCGTTTCGGTCGGCGGTGCCGGCTCGATCCTGGGCGCGCTCGCAGCCTGCCTGCTGCTGGGCGCCATCGACATCACCGCGCGCTACCTGATGCCGGAATTCGGCAATTTCTTCTTCTACCTCGCGGTGATCCTGGTGGTCTGTCTCTTCCCGCGCGGCTTGCTGGGACGGGCGCAATCGTGACGCAGCTCCCCCTCGGACACAGCCTCAGCGCGAAGCCGGCCCTGACCCGCGACCTCGCCGGAATGGCCCTGATCGCGCTGGCGGGCGGCATCGGTTACTGGCTTTTCCCCGACAACCTTTCCTTCCTGACCCGCGTGATCTCGGTCTCGCTGCTTGTGCTCTCGCTCGACCTCATCGTCGGCTATTGCGGCATCGCCTCGCTCGGCCAGGCCGCGCTTTACGGCGCGGGCGCCTATGCCGCCGGCATCGCCTGCCTCAATGGCGTGACCGAGCCCTTCCTGCTGATCCTGATCGGGGCTGCGGCTGGCGCCTTCACCGGCGTGGTGATGGGCGCCGTGATGCTGCGGGCGCACGGCTTGCCCCAGCTCGTGCTGTCGATCGCCATCGTCCAGCTGCTGCACGAGGCCGCCAACAAGCTCGCCGGGCTCACCGGGGGCAGCGACGGGCTTTCCGGGATGCTGCCGGCGCCGCTGTTCGGCCTGTTCGAGTTCGATCTCTGGGGCCGCGCGGCCTATCTTTTCGGGCTCGGGCTGCTGATCGGCGTCTTCGCGCTGCTGCGCCTGCTGGTGCGCTCGCCCTTCGGCATGGTCTGCCGGGGGCTGAAGGAAGACCCGCTGCGGATCAGCGCGCTCGGCATCCGGGCATTCCCGGTGCTGCTGCGGATGTTCGCGATTTCGGGTGCCGTCGCCGGCATAGGCGGAGCGCTCGGCGCAATTTCGACGCAGGTGGTCGGGCTGGACAGCGTCAGCTTCGAGCTTTCCGCGAATGCGCTCGTCATGCTGGTGCTCGGGGGGCTCGGAAACCTCTACGGCGCGCTGATCGGCGCGGTGGTCTTCATGTCGATCGAGCACGTCATCTCCGCGATCAACCCGTTCCACTGGATGACGCTGGTCGGCGCGATCCTGATCGCGATCGTGCTGTTCGCCCCGCGCGGGCTGTCCGGCACGCTGGACGAGGCCGCGCGATGGCTGCGGCGGGAGGGCCGGCGATGAGCGCGGTCTTCGCCGTCGAGCATCTGTCGAAGTCCTTCGGCGGGCTCAAGGTCAACCACGACATTTCGCTTTCGATGACCGCCGGCGAGCGGCTGGCGCTGATCGGGCCCAACGGCGCCGGCAAGACGACCTTCGTCAATCTCGTGACGGGGCGCATCCCGCCGAGCAGCGGCACGGTCCATCTCGGGGCGGAGGACATCACGAAGGTTTCGGCGGTCGGCCGGGTCCGCCGGGGGCTGGTGCGGACCTTCCAGGTGACGCGCCTGTTCTCCGAGATGACGCCGGACGAGCATGTCGTGATGGCCATCCTGCAGCGAGAGGGCCGGGCGACGCGTATCCTGGCGCGGTTCCGGGGCAGCCGCGCAATCAGCGAAGAGGCAGCCGATATCCTCGCCACGCTCGGGTTGACGGATGTGGCGCGGCGCAAGGTCGCCGAGATCGCCTATGGCCAGCAGCGGCTGCTGGAAATCGCCATCGCGATGGCGCAGCGACCCAAAGTGCTGTTGCTCGACGAGCCGGCGGCCGGTGTTCCCTCCGGCGACACCCCGCTGATCGAACGCGCGCTGGAACGTCTGCCAGCCGAACTCGCCGTGCTGATGATCGAGCACGACATGGATCTCGTCTTCCGCTTCGCCAAACGCGTCGTCGTGCTGGCGGCGGGCGAGGTGATCTTCCAGGGCTTGCCCGGCGAGGTCGCCCAGGACGCTCATGTGCGCGAAGCCTATCTCGGGAGCTATGCCCATGCCGGCAGCTGAGCTTTCCGTTCGCAACCTGAGCGCCGGCTATGGCCGCACCCATGTGCTAGAGGACGTTTCGCTTTCGGTGCCGGCCGGCGGGCGGCTCTCCATCCTCGGCCGCAACGGCATGGGCAAGACCACGCTGATGGCGTCGCTGATGGGGCTGACGCGACGCTATGAGGGCAGCATCGCCGTCGGCGGCCGGGATGTGACCGCGCTCGGCACGCAGGCGCGCGCGCAGGCCGGGCTCGGGCTGGTGCCGCAGACGCGCGAGATCTTCAAGGGCTTGAGCGTCGAAGAGAACCTGTTCGTCGGCCTGAAGGAGCGGCCCCGCAGCGCCATCGAAGAGGCCTACGCGCTTTTCCCTCGCCTCGCCGAGCGCCGCCGCAATCTCGGCTCGCAACTGTCCGGCGGCGAACAGCAGATGCTGGCGACAGCGCGCACCATCCTCGGCCAGCCCTCTGTCCTTATGCTCGATGAACCGCTGGAGGGCCTGGCCCCGGTGATCTGCGACATGCTGATGGAGGCATTCACGCAGCTTGCGGCCAGCGGCGCCATGACGATCCTGTTCGTCGAGCAGCGGCTGGAGAGCGCGCTTGCCTTCGCCGAGGAGGTCATCATCCTCGAACGCGGCCGCATTGTCTGGTCGGGGACGTCGACGAGCTTGCGAGCGCAAGGCGAGGTGCTGGAGCGATATGTCGGGGTCGGCGGGCTGCATTGAGCCGGTTCGTCATTGCGAGGAGCGCAGCGACGAAGCAATCTAGGAGACTGGGTGACGGGCCTACCCGGTCCCCTGGATTGCTTCGCTGCGCTCGCAATGACGGGTGAGATGACGTTCAAATACTGAACCGCGCTCCGACCCGCGCCAGCCCGCCTGAAATCGCGACCGGTGTGCCGTCCGCTCGCCAGCAGGCGGCGCCGGTCAGCGTCCCGTCTTCCTCGAAGGCGATCGCATTCATGCCGCCGGCGATACGAGGCGAGCGCACGATCCTGTGACCGCGCGCGGCAAGCTCCTGCGCCACAGCTTCGGGAATGGCCTCTTCCAGCTCGAGCGCGCCGCCCTCCGTCCAGATCCGCGGAGCCTCGACCGCCTCCTGCAGGCTCATGCGGTGGTCGATCAGGTTGACGATCGCCTGCAAGGCCGAGGGGAAGATGCGCAGCGCGCCTGGCAAGCCGAGTGCGAAGGCGAGCTTGCCGTCGCGCAGCACCATCATCGGCGCCATCGACGTGAACACGCGCTTGCCCGGCGCGATCGAAAGCGCGCGACCGGGGTGCGGGTCGAAATTGAACATGTAGTTGTTGGCGATCATGCCGGTGCCGGGGATCTGCACGCAGGCGCCGAACAGGCCGTTGATCGTCTGCGTCGCGCTGACGACGTTGCCTTCGGAATCAGCCACCGTGACATGGGTGGTGTCGGCGGATTCCCCGCCCGCCAGCCCGGCGGTCCAGCTCTTCGCCGCGCCCATCTCGATCAGCGCCCGGCGCTCCGCCGCATAGGCCTTGTCGATCAGCCGGTCGACCGGAACCTTGACGAAGGCCGGGTCTGCCGTCGCCACGGCCCGGTCCGCGAAGGCGATCTTCAGCGCCTCGGCCAGCAGATGCACCGCATCGGGCGAACCGAAACCGAGCGCCCCGATATCGTAGCCTTCCAGAATGTTCAGCATCTGCGCGATATGGACCCCCGCGGACGAGGGCGGCGGCGGGCCGACAATCTCGTAACCGCGATAATGGCCCCGGATCGGCTCGCGCGTCTCGGTTCGATAGGCGGCCAGATCGGCCCGGCCGATCAAACCATCATGAGAGGACATATAGCCGGCTAATTCATCGCCGAGCGCACCGCCATAGAGCGCTTGCGGCCCTTCCTCGGCGATGAGACGCAGGCTCCGGGCATAGTCCCCCTGCACCAGCCTGGCGCCCGGCCCCAGCGGAGTGCCATCCGGCAGCAGCATGGTCGCAAGACCCGGATCGCGGACGAGATCGGCGGCGTTGTCGGCGATGCAATTGGAGAGATAAGGCGTCACGATGAAACCGCGTGCCGCGAGCGCGATCGCGGGTTGCAGCACATCCGCAAGCGACATCGTGCCGAAGCGCTCCAGCGCCTCGCACCAGCCCTTGAGTGCGCCGGGAACCGCGACGGCCTTGGCGCCGACGACGTTTTCGCGGTCGCGCGTGTCGCGCTGCCGGCCGATCTCGTCCGAAAGGCAGTCATACATCTCGGGCATTGCGCGGCCCGGCGCCGTCGAGAGGTTGTCGATGATGCGATGGCTGCCGTCCGAAAGACGGATATGGCTGAGACCGCCGCCGAGAACGCCGACCATCATCGGTTCGACCACCGTCAGGGCGAAAAGCGCCGCGACCGCCGCATCGATCGCATTGCCGCCAGCCAGCAGCATCTGGCTCCCGGCGGCCGAGGCCAGCGGATGGTTGGTCACCACCATGCCGCGCGACCCGGTCGCGGGCTGCTTCTCGCAAAGGAACGGGGCGGCGCGGGCGGCGGGAGGCAGGATCGTCATGCCTTGCAATTGACCCGGCGCGGACTGTCGCGTCCAGCCCTGCTCCAGGGCACCCACGATACGCCGGTCGCATGACGCCGAAAAATCCGACCGCTCGCGATCACGCGGGAGAAGGCGGCACTCGCGGAATGCGCGACGACGTTACGGAACCTGCTCCAGCCAAGCGGGTTGTATCGCAGCCTCGGCAGGTTGCGTATTCCGGCGCGCGAATGAGGCGGGGGTTTGATTATTCATGCAGCGCGCCACTGCGCCGTCGAGCCGCTCCCGATTCCGGGAGTTTTTTGTGCTTGCCCTTCGCTTCTGGTCCGGGGAAACGCGTTTGCGGGCCTGGACGCTGACGGCCGCCGTCCTCGTCTTCGTCGCGGCCCAGACAGCTGCGGCCGTCGGCATGAACACCTGGAACCGCTGGTTTTTCGACGCCCTCGACAAGCGCGACAGCGCTGCGGTCTGGGCGACCGTCGGCTACCTGCCCTTCCTGGCGGCCGCGTCGGCGCTTTCGGTTTCGGCACTGGTGGTCAGCCGCATGCTGCTGCAGGTGCGCTGGCGCGAGCATCTGACCCATCTGCTCGCCGGCTGGTGGATTGCCGATCAGCGCTACTACCGCCTCGGATTCCTGAGCAAGATCAAATCCGCGCCGGAGTACCGTATCGCGGAAGACGTGCGTCTTGCGATCGAGCCGCTGGTCGAGATGGCGATCGGGTTGATCAGCGCCTTCGTCACCGCCGCGACCTTCGCCGCCGTGCTGTGGCAGGTCGCGGGCTCGGCCCAGCTGAGCATCGGCGGCACGACCATCGTCATTCCCTTCTATATGGCGCTGGCGGCAGTGGTCTATGCGGCGGTCGCCTCGTTCGGCGCCTATGCCGCCGGCCACCCGCTGGTGCGGCGTGTCGGCCATAAAAACGAGATGGAGGCGCAGTTTCGCGCCGAGATGACGCGGCTGCGCGAGAACGCCGAAAGCATCGCCCTGATCCGCGGCGATGCCGACGAGCTCGCCACGGTCGGCAAGAGCTACGGACGCGTGGTGCGCTCGTGGCTGCGGATCGTCCGGCAGCAGGGTCTGATCGCGCTGGTGCTCAACACCAACGGCGCCCTGTTTCCAGTGGTGCCGCTGCTGCTGATCACGCCGAAATATCTCTCGGGGGACGTGACGCTCGGTGCCGTGATGCAGGTCGTCGCCGCGTTCAGCGCCGTGCAGGCGGCGCTGATCTGGTTCGTCGATAATTTCGTGCGGCTGGCGGAATGGTTCGCGTCGGTCACCCGCGTCGACGAACTCGTCGAGGAGCTTCAGGGGCTCGATGTCGGCACGGTGATGGAGGGCGAGACCCATATCACGCTGGCGGAAGGCGACGACGACAGCATCCACATCGACAACCTGTCGGTCGCCCACACCAATGGTCGCATCGTGATCGCCGATGCGACGGTCGAGATCGCGCAGGGCGAGAAAGTCCTGATCGGCGGAGAAAGCGGCTCGGGCAAAAGCACCTTGATCCGCGCGCTGGCCGGCCTGTGGCCCTGGGGCGCGGGTTCCATCACCGTTCCCAAGGGCCGCAGCATCGCTTTCCTCCCGCAGCGGCCCTACATGCCTAAGGGCACGCTGCGAAGCGTCCTGCTGTATCCGGCCACCGAGGAGAAGGTGGAGGACGAGACGATCCGCGCGGCACTGGAGCGCTGCGGTTTGCATCACCTTTCGATCCGGCTCGGCGCCACCGATGATTGGGACCGCATCCTGTCGGGGGGCGAGCGTCAGCGCATCGCGTTCGCGCGTCTCCTCATCCAGAAACCCGCCATCATCGTGATGGACGAGGCGACTTCCGCACTGGACGAGGACAGCCAGAACGCCTTGCTCAAGATGTTCGAGGACGAGCTGGCTTACGCCACCATCATCAGCGTGGGCCACCGGCCGGGCCTCGAGGATTTTCACGACCGCAAGATCATGCTCGAGCGTCGCCCGGCCGGCGCGCATCTCACCTCCCGCCGGATCGGCAAATCGCTCTGGCGGCTGTTCAAGACGCGCAGCGCGGCCAACGAGGACGCGCAGCCGCGACCGTGAATGCAGAGGTGGCTGCGTTCGCGATCAGGGCTCGCGCACGATCTCGATGAAGCGGGCGGCCAAGCGCGACAGCGGCCGGCTGCGCATCGTCATCAGGCAAATCGTCGTGGGAATCTGCGGCTTCAGGGAAAGCTGTGCCAGCCCATCGAAACGCTGCGCTTGTGTCAGCAGGCTGTCGATCAGCGTCACATCACCAGGCTCCGTCAGAAGATGCGCGGCTGAAATGCTGTATGGAACGGTCATGAACGGGGCATATTCGAGCCCCTCTCTCTCATGGCACTGGGCAATGAGCCAGCCGAGCGGCGACTTTTCGCGGTCGAAACAGATCATGCGCCGGGTTTTCAGATCATGCAGGCTGACGACGCGCCGCTTCGCCAGCGGATCGTCCCCTCGCACCAGCGCGATGATCTCGCCGCCGGCCAGAGGCGTCAGCGTAATGTCGTCGGTCACGCGCGGAGAGAACATCAGACCGATATCGGCTGTCCCCAAGGAGAGTTCCGCAGGTGCATCGCCCATGATCAGCTCAACCCGCGCCTGCGGGTATTCGGCTGTCAGGCGCCGCAGCGCCCGGGCAATGAGGCCGTGGCCGATGCTCGGCGTCGACGCGATGCGCAGCGGCGTTTCCTGCCCGGCGCGCAACCGCGTCGCCGCAGCGCGTAACTCGCGCCATTCCTGATCGACCGAGTCGAACGCGGCCATCAGGGCGCTGGCCTCGGGCCGGAGCAGCAGCCGCCCCTCCCTGCGGTCGAACACGGGGACGCCAAGGCTGGCTTCGCTGCGCGCGATGATCTTGCTGATGGCCGACTGCGTCAGATGAAGCCGATGCGCTGCTTCGACAGTCGTGCCGAACCGATGAACTGCGCGGAGGACCGCGGCATGGGCGGGCGTAAATGCCTTCATGACCCGGATAGTGCCTGCAATTCCGCCAAGAGCGACCGGGCTGCGCGATCGAGAGGCGAGTGCCGACGATGATGAGCATAAGCCGTCACCAGGGGGCTTTGCGCCAGCGGCAGGGCGGCGAGGCCTTCGACCAGATTGCTGCTGATCACGAACCCGTCGACGAGGGCGATGCCGACGCCTTCGCGGGCAAGATGGCAGGCCGTATCGGTGTGACGAACGGTGATGGCGACCCACTCGGACAACCCGGCGTTCGTCAATGCCTCCTGGAAGCTGTCGGAGGCGCTGACGCCATCCGGTCCATAGCTGATCAGGCGCTCGCCCTTGATGTCGTCCCTGACGAGTTCCGACCGCCCGGCGAGTGGATGATCGCGCGACAATACGCAGACCAGAGGGCTCCTCCCCAGCGCGACATCCTCGATGTCGTCTGCGCGCATCGGCCCGTAGGAAATGCCGAGATCGGCCTCGCCCGTGGCGAGATGTTCCCGCACATGGTCGAACATGATTTCCACCGCCGCCGATTCATCGAGCGTTCGACGCGTTTGGGTGATGGCTGGCGGAAGAATGCTGTGGGCCAGGCCGGGAACGGTCGCCACGCGCAGTCGATTGGCCATGCCGACCCGGATCATGTCCGCTTCATGACGGGCCCGCCTCAACGCGCCAAAGAGCGGCTGAGCCTGTCGGACGAGCGACTGAGCCTCCGGGGTCGGCACCAGGCGGCCCTGGATGGTCGTGGCGAGGCTGAGATTGAGATCGCCCTCGGCTTGGCGCAACGCCTTGATCACCGCCGATTGGCTGATGCCGAGACCTTGCGCCGCCTCACCTGTTCCACCGAGCCGTACGAAGGCATCGATGGCTTGCAACGCGCCCAGCCTCATCACTATTCCAAATGGTCGAGGAACCCGCCTAATGTTTCATTGGAAGGACTAGAGACCCTCATGGAAGGATGCAAGCTGTCGCCCAGGCGCGGCCAATGAATCAGGGGATCGGTATGACCAAGCTTCGCTCGTTGATGTCGGCTGGCGTGCTTGCGCTCGCCATTGCTGCTCCTGCGCTGGTCACTGCGCCCTCTGCGGCTTTCGCCAAAGGCGTTCTCAGGCTGGCGCAGACGCAGGATCTCGTCTCGCTCGACCCGATCGCGACCAGCGACAACGCCTCGATCTATGCGCAGCTGCTGATCTTCGACACGTTGTTGCGGCCCAGCAAGGACGCCAAGAAGCTTGAGCCCGGCCTCGCCGAGAGCTGGACCGTCAGCCCGGACGGCATGACCTATTCTTTCAAGCTGCGAGCTGCGAAGTTTTCGGACGGAACGCCGGTAACGGCCGCCGACGTTGCCTTTTCACTGAAAAGGGCCGGCAGCGACGCTTCGAGCTGGAAGCGCTTCTTCTCCGGTATCGACAGCATCGAGACGCCGGACGACCGCACCGTCGTGCTCAAGCTCAAGAAGGTCTTCACGCCGCTGCTCAACAACCTCGCGCTGTTCTCTTCGGCCATCCTGCCGCAAAAGGCCTTCGAGGCGGCGGGCGACAAGTTCTTCGACAAGCCTATCGGCAGCGGCCCCTTTACCGTTTCGGCCTGGAACAAGGGACAGGGCCTGTCGCTCAAGAAGAACACGAATTACTGGCAGGCCGGCAAGCCCGACCTGGACGGCGCCGAGCTGATGGTCATCCCCGAGGGCAACAGCCGCGTGCTGAAGCTGCAGGCCGGTGAGGTCGATGCCGCGATCGACATTCCGCTGAACCAGCTTCAGGGTCTCGGTCGGGACGGCAAGATCAAGACGGCGGTCGCCAACGTCTTCCGCACCGACTTCGTCATCATGAATACGCGCAAGAAGCCGTTTGACGACCAGCGCGTGCGGCAGGCGCTGAACTACGCGATCGACAAGGACGGACTGGTCAAGGCGCTGCTTTATGGCACCGGCAAAGTCTCGAACTCGCCGATGCCGCCGATGGCTTATGCCGATGCGGGCCTGAAGCCCTACCCGCACGATCTCGCCAAGGCCAAGGCGCTGCTGGCGGAAGCCGGCTACAAGGACGGCTTCAAGACCTCGCTGCTGGTCGATTCCAGCAAGCCGCTGCACCGGCAGCTCGGCCAGGCGCTCCAGGCGGCGCTGAAGCAGGTCGGCGTCACCGCCGAGATCCGCCTTGTCGAGGGGGGGACGCATTGGACGACGACCAAGGCCGGCGATTACGAGATGGCCGTCGCCTACGCGACCAGCGACACGATCGACCCCGACCAGCTCGCCGGCTTCCTGATCGTCAATCCCGAGCGTGCCAACGCCTACCATACCGAGTGGAAGAGCGAGCGCGTCAACGAGCTCTACGAGAAGGAGCGCGCCACTGCAGACGGGCCGGAGCGCGGCAAGATGTTCCAGGAGATGATCAAGATCGCGCATGACGGCGCGCCCTCGGTCTTCCTGTTCTATCCGGGCACGCCCTATGCCTTCCGCAGCAATGTCGAGGGCTTCGAGGTGCTTCCGACCTCGAACTTCCGCCTCGAAGACGTCAAGCTGAAGTGAGGACAGGGCGCTCCGGCGCCCCTCCTCCGCTCCCGCCATGCTGATTTACATCCTCAAGCGCCTCGCGCAGCTGGTGCCGGTTCTGTTCGGCATAACGCTGGCCTGCTTCCTCCTGCTGCGCGCCTTGCCGGGCGACCCCGCGACGCTGCTGCTCGGCGCGCGCGGGGGGCCGGAGGAGATCGCGCTGATGAAGCAGCGGCTCGGGCTCGATCTGCCGCTGTGGCGGCAATACCTGCTGTTCCTCGCCGATATCGGCTCGGGCACCCTCGGCCGTTCGGTCGTTCATGCACGGCCCGTGATGCAGCTCGTGCTGGAACGGCTGCCGGCGACCTTGTGGCTCGTCGCCTATTCGACCGTGCTCGCCGTGCTGATGACCGTGCCGCTCGCCTTGTGGTCAGCGATGCAGCGCGGCCGGCCGGTCGATCTCGCGATCAAGCTCGCCTTCACCATCGTGATCGCGATGCCGTCTTTCTGGCTCGGGCTGATCTTCGTCATCCTGTTCGCGATCTGGCTGCCGCTGTTCCCGACCTCCGGCTATGGCGACGATCTGCTCTCGCGCCTGCACCACACGACGTTGCCGGCGCTGGTGATCGCGCTTGCCACCGCGTCGCTGACGATCCGCAGCCTGCGCAGTGCGATCCTCGGCGTGCTCGGCTCCGACTATGTCACGACGGCGCGCGCCAAGGGGGCCGGGACCGGGCGCCTGATGGCGGTGCATGTCCTGCCGAACGCGCTGATCTCGTCGATTTCGGTACTGGGCGCCCATACCAGCTGGGTGATCGGCGGCACGGTCGTGATCGAGACCGTCTTCGCGCTGCCCGGATTGGGGGCGCTTTTCGTGGAATCGATCTTCGCCCGCGACTATCCGCTGATCCAGGGGCTCACCATCGTCTTCGCCGTGCTGGTCGTGCTGATCAACCTGGCGACGGACGTGGCCTATGCGCTGGCAGATCCGCGCATCAGGCTGGAGTGAGGCGATGGACCGCATTCGCGCCAATCCGAGCCTCATGGCCGGGCTCATCATGCTCGGCCTGCTCGCCGCGTTCGTCGTTCTCGGCCAGATCTGGACGCCGCAGGACCCGTTCGGGATCGATTACGGCAACACGCTCCAGCCGCCCTCGCTTGCCAACTGGTTCGGCACCGACGATCTCGGCCGCGACGTCGCTTCGCGCGTCCTCGGGGGCGGCTATGTCGACCTCAAGGTCGCGCTGATCTGCGTCGCGGCACCGGCGATCCTCGGCATCGCCATCGGCGCGATCTCGGGCTTCGTCGGCGGGCGCGTCGATACCTGGATCATGCGCATCACCGACATCTTCTGGGCCTTTCCCTTCTATGTCCTCGTCATCGCCATCGTCGGCGTGCTGGGGCCGGGCGAGACCAATCTCTACCTCGCCTTCCTGCTGGTGAACTGGATTTCCTTTGCGCGCATCGTGCGCGGCGAGGTGCTGGTGATCCGCAATCTCGAATTCGTCCAGGCGGCCCGCAGCCTCGGATGCTCGACCCCGCGGATTCTGGTCGCGCATGTGCTCCCCAACGCCGTCAATCCTGCCATCGTCTACGCTATGGCCGACGTTGTCCTGACGATCCTCGCCGTGACCTCGCTGTCCTTCCTCGGCCTCGGCATCCAGCCGCCGACGCCGGAATGGGGGCTGATGATCTCGGATGGGCGCCAGTTCCTGTTCGACGCCTGGTGGATCGCGACCTTCCCGGGCCTCGCGATCATCTACACCGGCGTCACCTTCGCGCTGATCGGCGAAGGCCTCGACACGGCCCTTCGGCCCAAGGGCTGATCTCCTCTTCCCGACCAGCCTTCGACAGGTGCGCCATGAGCTTTTTCGACACGGACGAAAACTTGCAGCGCATCGGCGCATTGCTCACGGCGACCGCGAAAGCCGTTTTCCAAGAACGCGGCGTCCCGGCCGATCAATTCGGCTTCGTTCTCTTGCAGCCGGGCATAGATGGCGGGCGGCCGAAGGGAGCGGCCTTGCGGCCCGAATGGCGCAGTTACCCATGCTCGCTGGTCAAGGTCTTCTTCCTCGTTGCGGCGCAGGCCGCATTGGAGGCGGGGCAACTCGTCGAGCACGATGAACTGGATCGGGCGATGCGCGACATGATCCTCTGGTCTTCGAACTCAGCAACCAACTACGTCATCGACCTGCTGTCGGGGACAACCGGCGATACTTTGCTTTCCGAGACGGAGATGGCCGCGTGGAGCGATCGACGACAGGTCGTCAATCGTTTCTTCGCGCAGCTCGGCTGGCCGGAATTGCGCGGCATCAACCTCGATCAGAAGCTGATGGATGATCTGCGCTATGGCCGGGAAAAGATCGGGCTCGACTCCTCGCCGAGCGGGCACAACGCTCTTACCCCAATTGCCATGGCCAGCGTGATGCACGCGATCTTCCACGGCTCGGTCCTGAGCAAGCCTGGACAGGAGAAGGTCCGGAATTGGCTCGGCCGCGACCTCGCAAGCCCCTTCCTACAACGGGGCGCCTACCAGGTGGCGGGCTATCTGGCTGGCGGCATGCCCATCGGAACGAATATCTGGTCGAAAGCCGGGCGCACACGCTGGCTTGGCGACGAGCGCGCCGATTTTCGGCGTCACGACGCGCTGAGAGCTGTTCTGCCCAATGGGGCCGAGTTCATTCTGACAGTGTTTTCACGAGGCGAGGCCATCACCGAGGATGATGGATTCCTGCCGAAACTTGGAGCCATCGCTGCGGAAGCGATTCTAACCCTTTGATCAGTGCTGCGATCTGCGCTGTTCAGGAGAAGGTGGTGGACCTACTGGGGCGCTTCACGCGCGTCTCCGTCGAACGCTTGCGATCACCCAAGAGACGGCGGCGCTGAAGCGATAGCCAGCGAGCCCCCTCCGCGCCCGGCACAGCCCCTGCCGGGCCCGACATCATTCGAACGCGTAACCTTTGCCCGATCATCCAAACGCTCGTTGCACAGCGGGCTGGGATGCTATGAGCCCAAGATGGCATCGGCGCGAGGTCTATGCTCTATTCATCGAAACGCTTGCATGAGCGAGCCAAATCCAAAAAGGGGCGTAGACCCCAATTTTTACATGGGAGGAAGATATGATGTTCGATCGTCGTCACGTCCTGACGGGCCTTGTTGCCGCCCCCGCCGTCCTGACCTTCAGTCGACCAGGCTCGGCGCAGAGCGCGACGACGCTGAAGATTTCGCATCAGTTTCCGGGGGGTAGTATCGAGCAGGGCGACTTCCGCGACAGGCTCTGCCGCATTCTGGCCCGAGAGGTCGAGAAGCGCACCGCCGGCTCGCTGAAGTTCGAGGTTTACGCCAACTCATCGTTGATGAAGACGAACGCGCAGTTCTCCGCGATGCGTAAGGGCGCGCTCGACATGTCCCTCTACCCGATCGCCTATGCGGGCGGCGAACTTCATGCCTGCAATCTCGGGCTCATGCCGTGCCTTGTGACCAGTTACGAGCAGGGTGCAAAATGGAAGACCTCCGAGGTCGGGAAGGCGCTGACGAAGATCGTCGAAGACAAGGGCATTAAGATCATCTCCTGGATCTGGCAGGCGGGCGGCGTGGCGTCTCGCAAAGGCCCGGTCGGGGGCCCGGAGGACGTCAAGGGTGTCAAAATCCGGGGCGGCAGCCGCGAGATGGATTTGATGTTCACGGCCGCCGGTGCGCAGGTTTCGACCATGCCGTCGAACGAGGTCTATATCGGCATGCAGACCGGGGCGCTCGATTCCGCAGTGACGTCCTCGACCAGCTTGATCTCGTTTCGCCTCGAAGAACTCTCGAAATCCCTGACCGCGGCCCGCAAGGGCTCGTTCTGGTTCATGCTCGAACCCGTGTTGATGTCGAAGGCGATCTTCGACAGCTTGAAACCCGAGCAACAAAAGGCGCTGCTCGACGTCGGTGCCGAGATGGAGGATTGGGGCACCGCCGAGGCGAAGAAGGACGACGAAGAGGTCGCCAAGGTCTACGCCGCCAAGGGCGTGCAGGTCGCCGACCAGACCGATGCGAATCTCGCTGCATGGCGCAAGATCGCAGAAGAGAGCGCCTGGAAGGACTACGCGGCGAAATCGACGGAAGCAGCCGAACTTCTCAAGCTCGCCCGCGCGGTGTCATAAGATGGCGGGCGGCCTGCAGCATGACGCCATCCTCGCCAGCGACACGAGACTACCGACACCGACCGGCATCGCGGCCCTCATCAGCGCCGTCAACGAAAGTTTGTTCAAGCTTTCCGCGGTTGCGCTTCTGGCGGCTGCGCTCGTCCTGACATTCGGGGTCGTTGCCGGCCATATCTACGGCCGGGGTGTCGAGTGGCAGGATGAGGTCACGATCTTTCTGATCGCTGGCGCTGTGTTCCTGTCGGCCGGTGCCGTGCAGCAGCGGCGCGGGCATATCGGCATCGATGTCCTCGACCATATGCTGTCGCCTCGGGCCAACGCGGCCCGGCGCGCGACGATCGACGCGGTGATGCTGTCGTTTTGCCTGTTCTTCGCCTGGAAGGCTGGCGGGCTTCTGCAGGAAGCCATCCAGGAAGGGCAGACCTCCCATTCCGCATGGGGCCCGCCGCTCTGGATTCCGTATACGCTCTTGACTGTCGGCATGACGTTGCTGGCAGTGCAGGTCGCACTTCAGGTCGGGCAGCGCTCGCTGCTGGTGCTGGCGGTCGTCGTCTTCGCGGTCGTGGCCTTGCTCATGTGGAACCGGCCCGTGCGGCCATTGGTCAGCGGCCTCTCGCAAGCGCAGATCGGTATCGCCTATTTCGTCGCAACGCTCGTGGTGATGTTCTCGGGCATGCCGATCGCGTTTGCGCTCGGCGTCGTCGCGCTCGTCTTCATGCTGCTGTTGATGCCGTCGGCCTCGGTCGACACGATAGCCCAGAATTTCTACGAGGAGATTGCCAACGTCATCATCCTCGCGATCCCGCTCTTCATCTTAAAGGGCGCTGCGATCGGCCGCTCGAATGCCGGCAAGGACCTCTACTCGGCCCTGCATGCCTGGCTTCACCGGGTTCCCGGCGGTCTTGGCGTCGCCAACACGATTGCCTGCGGGCTTTTCGCGGCCATGGCTGGCTCCTCTCCCGCGACCTGCTCGGCGATCGGTTCTGCCGGCATCCCGGAGATGCGACAGCGCGGCTATTCCGGCGGCTTTGCAGCCGGAATCATCGCGGCAGGCGGCACACTCGGCATTCTCCTGCCTCCGTCGGTGACGATGCTCCTCTATGCGGTTGCGGCCGAGGTTTCGCTCGGCAAGCTGTTCCTTGCCGGCATCGGGCCGGGCCTCTTGCTCATCAGCTTGTTCGCTCTCTATTCGGTGCTGCGCTATCGCAAGGAATTTGCGGCGGCCCAGGTCATCGAGGCCAAAACCGGCATCCGGTCGGCATTGCTGGCGGAGGAACATTACACCCTCAGACAGAAGCTCGGGATGATCGCCTGGGTCGCGCCCTTCGTCTCGATCCTGGCCGGCGTCATGGTCGTGCTCTATGCCGGCTGGGCAACACCCTCGGAGACGGCTGGCGTCGGAGCCGTGCTCGCTCTCATCGTCATCGGCGCGATGTATGGCATCTGGCGCCCTTCGAAGCTGATGCCGATCGTCACCGGGACGCTGCGCGAGTCGACCATGCTGCTGATGATCATCGGCATGTCGCTGCTCTATGCCTATGTCATGAGCTATCTCCATATCAGCCAAGCGATGGCGGCCTGGGTGATCGGGCTGTCACTGTCCAAATGGGTTCTGCTCGCAGCGATCCTGCTTTTCGTGATTGTGCTCGGTTTCTTCCTGCCGCCGGTCTCGATCATTCTGATGACGGCGCCGATCGTGCTGCCGCCGCTCAAAGCCGCCGGGTTCGACCTGATCTGGTTTGGAGTGGTGATGACGATCGTGATGGAAATGGGTTTGATTCACCCCCCCGTCGGACTCAACATCTTCGTGATCAAGAATATCGCGCCGGATATCCCACTATCTGACATCATCTGGGGCACGATGCCTTTTGTCGTGCTGATGTTTATCGCGGTTGTCATCTGCTGCCTGTTTCCGGGCCTCGTAACCTGGCTGCCCTCCGCAATCATCAAATAGGCCCTAACGGCATGGTGTCTTCGAGGCGGCAAACTCTTTTCAAGCCGAAGAGCATACCGACCCGTCTCGGAACCCCGGCCGCAGCCGCGGCGCGCCCGACACGATTCAAACATGTGACCTTTGCGGCCTCGGGCGCTGCTCCCCAGCAAAATCCCGCATTGCCGAAGCGCGGCGGATCGGCTATCCACCTCCCACGGTTAGCGCCCGTAGCTCAGCTGGATAGAGCGTTGCCCTCCGAAGGCAAAGGTCACACGTTCGAATCGTGTCGGGCGCGCCGTCAATCGTCCTCCAAGTGTCTGGCGTGCAAGCGGTTTTCACCGTTCAATCATGCTTGGAGTGTACCAAGTGGTAGACCATAAATCGATATATACGTTCATCAAACGAGGCGTTTTCTACTTCTCGCGTCGGGGCCCGAGTTAGCTTCAAGGCTCGACTCGATACGACAGGAATCGTGACTTGCCTCCACACGCGGTCGTCCGCTCAAGCACGCAATCAGCGAATGCACTCGCAGCGTCGGTGTGATGCTCCGATCCTGGTCATTGTTCGTCATGATGGTTTTATTCCCGTGGTCACAGCCCCGTCGGCTGTGCACCCCTTCCCGTCCTCCTGGAATCGAAGAAGGCGCCGTTGCCGGCGCCTTCTTGTCATCGTCATCTGGTCGGCTCAGGCCGCGAGCTGGAAGAACCAGTTCTGCTCGCTCAGCCAGCGCTCGATCGCATCGAGATGCTCATGCCGAGTGGCATCACCCGCAGGAAGCGTCTGGCGCAGCAGCGCGATCTCGGCCCGCGCCTTCGGCAGCGTCAGCCATGGCACGTCGGCTTGCGTCGTCAGCCGGTTGGCGAAGGCTTTCAGCCGCTCGTCACCGAACCCGGCCAAGATCGCAGCCCGGTCCGACCGGGGCTACACATACCAACGGGCGCAGGCCCGGTCGTCGTCATGCGAGAGGAAGCCGCCCCCGTACAGCGTCGCCTCGGGATAGGAGTTCGCGCTTAGTGCAGCGGTTAGCCAATGCCGTGGCGAGGTTCACCCTGAAGCCGACGTGCTCCCGGATACGGGCGACGCGCTCGGTGTAGAGCGAAATCCCTTTGGTCTGGCCGCAGGGCGTGGCAGCCCTGCTCATAGGCGACCAAGATCAGCTGGGCATTGGTCTTAACCGTCCGGATCGGCCGGACGCCGCGCTGCGAGAACAGCGCGACGATCTCCTCTACTGCCAGGTCAAGATAGCTCGCCGGATCGACCGTCAGATCGACAGCCGCCTATGAGGTCGCGACCGTCGAGTTCGCTGTTACGCCGGCAACCGGGGGCAGGCGGGAGGCACCGCCCAGCAGCACGACCTCGCCGCTGGCCAGCATCCGGTTCGGCACGCCCTTGTCGGCTAGGGCGAGCATGGTCGCGACGGTGGTTGGCGCGACGTCGCGCAGGTGCTGGAACAGGGCCAGCGTCGCCTTGGTGTCGGCAAGCGCGTCATAGGCCTCGTCCTCCGACAGGCCGATGCCGTTAGGGCGGCAGATCTCGCCAAGCTTGAAGCTCGGCTTGCCCGTCGCGCTCAGCGGAATGCGGATGGCGTCCGGCTCTAGCATCGCCACCGCCCTGACCATCGTCAGCAGGTCGGCGCGGTTGTTGCTGCCGAGCTGCGTCGCATAGGGCAGAAGCAGATGGGTGAAGAAGGCATGCCGCAGCACCTCCTCATCGAACCGGATTGTGTTGTAGCCGATCACCGTCGCCGGGGCCCATGACGCCAGCGCTTTTGCGATGATGCTCAGCATCTCCGTCGACGACAGCGGCGCCTGCTCGAGCTGTTCGGGCCGGATGCCGGTGGTCAGCAAGGCGCCGGGCGCCGGCACGATATGCGCCGGTAGGCGGCAGCGCAGCGAGAGCTCGCCAGCGGCGTGAGGTTCTCATCGGTATGGATCAGCGCCGCTTGCAGCGGCACGTTCCATTGCGGTTCGAGACCGCTGGTCTCGAGGTCGTAGACCACGAATGACATGGGAGCAGGTCCTCAGTGCCGGCTCGGCGAGCCAGACGACATCGGCACCTTGCTCAGATTGATGCCGAGCTCGCGCGCATCCTGATGCATCGTAGCCTCCACCGTCCACGCGGTGCGGGTGCGGCGGATTTAGTCCTCGTCGAAGGCCATGGCCTCGTAGACCATGATCTTACGCTCGAAGTGCCCGGTCTCGCGCGCCGGCGCTTCCGCCAGCAGGAAGGCGAAGAGACGCGCATTGGCTCGCGCACCCTCCGCCATCTGCAGGGCGGTCAGATCGCGATGCGCCGGAAACGACGCTCCGGAGCCTGTCGAGCAGCAGCGTATGAGCCAGGGCCGCCGCCAGAGCTAGTAGAATCGCTCAGGCTGATCGGTCGTCATCCGGTAGCTGCGCTGGTAGCGCGACAGATGCGCCTCGCTTGGGCGTGCCTCATCCCAGGCGGTGTCGCCGCCCGCATGCTGACTCTTCATCCCAATACCCGTTCCGTCTGGCATCTCCCGGAACGGCTCTTCGGCTCAGGTTCGCGGGGTTCCCAGGAATGGGTTCCGGTCACTGCTCCTTTCACGAAAGTATCGTCGATCGAGCGGCGCCAATGCGCAATTGTGGCCCCTAGCCAACGTCAGGAGCGTCCGCTTTCCGGCATTTCCGCTCAGCGTCCGGCCGCACAGGGCCGAGGCTGTAAACACTGCACCGTGAGGCTCATGGCGGGCCGGCAAGGGCCGGGCTATGTTCTCCCCGATGCGAAGCCTCGCCTAGCGCGCGACTTACTCGGCCGCTATTGAGGCAGGCCCGCTCGTCGATCGCACCACCGCTTCTTCGACGATGCCATGCGCGTCTTCCCTCTTGGTCGGCTTGACGCGGAACCAGACGGCGTAAAGCGCGGGCAGGAAGAGCAGGATCAGCACAGTACCTATCGCCGTTCCTCCAATCAGGGTGTAGGCCATCGAGCCCCAGAACACCGAGTGTGTCAGCGGGATAAAGGCGAATACCGCGGCTAGTGCCGTCAGGATGACCGGCCTAGCCCGCTGCACCGTCGCTTCGACGACCGCTTGATAATCGTCCAGCCCGGCTTCCTTGTTCTCCTGGATTTGGCCGATAAGGATCAGCGTGTTTCGCATCAGGATGCCCGCCAATCCGATCACGCCAAGAATGGCGTTGAAGCCGAAAGGCTGGTTGAAAGCGAGCAGGATCGGCACCGTGCCGATGAGGCCGAGCGGTGCGGTCAGGATCACCATGCTCATCGCGGAGAACGACCTGACCTGCAGGATGATCACGATCAGTGTCAAAGCCAACATGGCAGGGAACACCTTCGCAAGCGCGTCATTGGCCTTGGCTGCCTCTTCAATCGAACCACCCATCTCGATGCGATAGCCCTCCGGCAGCGTCGCGATGACCGGCTTAAGAACCGTCATCATCGCCATCGAGATTTCGGGAGGCTGATGGGCCTCGTCGATGTCAGAGCGCACGGTGATCGTCGGATTGCGGTCACGGCGCTTGAGGATCGGATCTTCCATACGGACGCCTACATAACCGATCTGCTCAAGCGGAATCATGCGGCCCGTCTGCGAGATGAGTGTGAAATCGGCCAAGCGCGCCGGATCGAGCCGTTCGATGCCGGCGCTGCGCGCGACGACGTTGACGGCGCGGATGTCCTCGCGGATCTGGGTGACGGTGACGCCCGTGAGCAGGAACTGAAGCTGTTGGGCGGCATCCACCGGCGATAATCCGATGAGCTTCAACCGGTCCTGGTCGAAGACGAAGCGGGCAGTTGGCACGCGCTGTCCCCAGTCCTGGTTGACTTCGCGGGCATCGGGATTGGCGCGCATGACCTTGGCCGCCTCATCTGCGACCGCTCTCAGAACAGTTGCATCGGGACCGGTCACGCGGAACTCGACCGGGAACGGTGTGTAGGGTCCGAAAACGAGCTGTGACGCGCGAACCCTGGCCTCAGGCGCCAGCCCCTCGGCAATCTGGGCGCGCAGCCTTAGCTTCAGCGCCTCACGTGTCTCGGCATCTGCGGTCAGAATCACCATCTTGGCGAAGGCGGGATCGGGAAGCTCGGGATTATATGCGAGAAAGAATCGGGGGGCGCCCTGGCCGATATAGCTGGTGACGATCTTAGCCTCGGGCTGCTCGCGCACCCAGGCCTCAACCTTCTTCACGGCGCTCGTGGTCGCCTCGATGCTGGATCCTTCCGGCATGCGGACCTCGACCAGCACCTCCGGCCGGTCCGATGTCGGGAAGAACTGTTGCTTGACGCCTCCCATGCCGACGATCGACGCTGCGAGAAGGCCCACGACAGTGATGCAGGTGGCGAATTTGTGGCGCACCGCCCAGACGATCAGGCGACGAAGACGACGATAGTTCGGTGTGTCGTAGATGGCGTGATGGCCGCCCTCGATCGGCTTGAACTCCGGCAGGAGCTTGACGCCGAGATAGGGGGTGAACACGACGGCCACGAACCAGGACGCGATCAGAGCAAAGCCAACGATCCAGAAGATGTTTCCCGCATATTCGCCGGCCGTAGAACGAGCGAATCCCACAGGCATCAGGCCGATAACGGTGACCAGGGTTCCGGAGAGCATCGGAGCGGCTGTGTGGCTCCAGGCATAGGCAGCCGCCCGGACGCGATCCATGCCCTCCTCCATCTTCACGACCATGACCTCGATCGCGATGATCGCATCATCGACGAGAAGACCGAGAGCCAGGATGAGTGCGCCGAGCGTGATGCGGTCAAATGCGCGCCCCGTCTCCAGCATGATCAGGAAGACGACAGCCAGCGTGAGCGGTACGGCTGCCGCCACGACGATACCCACGCGCCAGCCAAGGCTCACAAGACTCACGAGCAGGACGACGCCCAGCGCCATGAAGAACTTCAACATGAACTCGCCGACGGCGTCAGCGATGTTCACCGCCTGGTCTGTGATCTTGGTCAGCGACATGCCGACCGGAAGTGTCCCGGCGATCCTCGCCGTTTCGGCCTCAAGGGCCCGGCCGAGGTCGAGGCCGTTCCAGCCATCTTGCATCACGACGCCCAGCGCCAGCGCCGGCTCACCCTGATGACGGATGAGGAAGGTCGCGGGGTCTTCGTAGCCGCGCCTCACATCGGCGATATCGCCAAGACGGAGATTGCGCCCGTTGGCGACGATCGGCGTATCGACGAGCTTCTGGAGATCATCATAAGCGCCATCAAGCCGGACATAGACCTGTGGCCCCTTGGTATCGATCGAGCCTGCGGGCGTGACCGCGTTCTGGCGCTGCAGGGCCGTGAAGATGTCCTGAGCCGTGACGCCGAGCGTGACGAGACGGGGATATGAAAATTCGACGAAGATCCGCTCGGGCCTCTCACCCAGGATGTTGACCTTCTTGACGCCAGGCACATGCAGGATCTGCTGGCGGATCGCCTCGGCCTGGCGGACGAGCAAGCGCGGCGGCATCCCGGTCGCCTTCACGGCATATAGTGCGAAGGTCACATCCGAATACTCGTCGTTGACGAATGGGCCCAAAGCACCCGCCGGGAGGCTCGGCGCTTCGTCGCCGAGTTTCTTGCGGGCTTGGTAGAACTGTTCCGGGACCTCGCCGGGCGGTGTGCTGTCCTTCAACGTCACGGTCGTGAAGGCGAGGCCCGGGCGCGTGATCGTTTCCACGCGGTCATACCAGCGAAGTTCCTGCATCCGCTTTTCAAGACGCTCGGCAACGAGATCCTGCATCTCCTGGGCGGTCGCGCCCGGCCAGGCGGTCGTGACGGTCAGCACCTTGACCGTGAAGGCAGGATCCTCGGCACGGCCCAGACTGAAGAAGGAGAATGCGCCGGCCAAGGCCGCCGCAATGAGAAAGAACAGGGTGATGGCGCGCTCGCGAACCGCGAGTGCCGACAGGTTGAAGCCGCTCATCGTACCGCGCTCCGCTGGCTGGCGAGGCGGACTTTTGCTCCGTCATACAAAAGATGGGCGCCAAGGGCGGCGATGCGCTCGTCTGGCATGACGCCGGTGACGGTCGCAGTCTCGTCGGCGAGGTCCTTCACCAGGACCGGCCGGAACAAGACCGTCGAGGTCGCGGCGTCGTAAACCCAGACGCCGTTCTTCTGGCCGTCGTCGTAAAGCGCGCTCAGGGGAATCTGGACGACACCCGAATCGACGGTCTTCAGGATCCAGACCGTCACGGTTGCCCCAAGCGGCGCCAGAGCGGCTGCGCCCTCGAGAACGTAGCGGGCCTCATAGGTGCGGCTCATAGGATCGGCAGAGTCGGATAGCTGGCGCAGATGGGCGGGCCATCTCTGCGCGCCGCCGTTGTACAGCACCGCCTGGGCGGGAGATCCGATCGCAGGGCGTACAGTCTCCGGCAGGTTTATCACGGCCTCGCGCGAGCCGGAGTGAGCGAGCCGAATGACCGTCTGGCCAGCAGCGACCACCTGTCCGGGTTCGGCCAGACTCTCAACGACCGTTCCATCAGCATCCGCCGTCAGTTCAGAATAACCGGTCTCGTTGCGCGCGACTTCCGCCTGCGCCTGGGCGGCGGCGAGCTGCGCATTGGCGCTGTCGGAGGCGGACTTCGCCTGGTCATAGCGTTGCGTCGACGCCCAGCCATTATCGGTGAGCTTGCGATAGCGGACCTCGTCGGCCGCCGCCTGGACGGCGACCGCTCTTGCCGCCTCAACCGCATTCTCCTTCGCCTTCAAGCCAAGCTGGAGATCCTTCGGATCAATACGCATGAGCGGCTGGCCCGCCTTGACCACTTGTCCGACATCGACGAGCCGCTCGACCACCTTGCTTGGCACGCGGAACGCGAGGTTGCTCTGCACGCGCGCTGCTATGAGGCCGGTGAAGGATCTCTGAGAGGCTTCGCCATTTTTGACGAGCGCGAGTTCGACGAGTTGCGCCTGCGTGCGCGGATCCTCTGCGACAGCCTTCTCATGGCCTGAACCTAGCATCGCGATTGAGCCAACTGCGCCAGCCACCGTCACTGCGGCGATGGAGAATGCAATCTTGCGGGACGTTTTCATCGGCTGTCTCTGACGGTGGGCTTATGGTTGAGAATCGAACCGCGGAGGACCGGCGGGGGTGGCAGCGGAATCCGGAGGCGCTGCCTTCAACTGCATGACCTCCTGCTCGAGACGGCGGATGCGCATCTCCAGAACGTCGATCTCGGCCATCTCGATGGCCTCAAAGAATTTCACGAGACGCCGCCAGAACCCGTTCGGGGTCTCATGGGAGGGTCGGATCGAAACAGGAGGGTTCATGACCTAAACTCGGATGCGGAATTATTAGGTGGATACCCACTTATATTTCTAGGTGTTGGAAGCTGTGCTTCTCAAAAAGGCGGCAGAGACTTTTAGTCTGTCGTCGCGATTGAAAACCATTCAAGTCATCGCGCCTTTGGCGGCCTTGGCGGAGGCTTGTTGCTGACGCGAGCCATCGCCCCGGCCAACCCGCGCGGCCGTGTCCAGAGCCGATCGCAACGACGCGAGTTCCGCATCGCTGAACTTCGACGTGACGGCAGCATTGGCGCGTCGCCAATGGTCGAAAGCGGCCGAGAGCAGTTCGCGACCGGCCCCCGTCAAGACGATGCGGCGCGCGCGCGCATCGTGCGGATCGCGTTGAATTTCGAGCAGTCCTCGACGCTCCAGCGGACGAAGGTTCTTGGTTGTCGTGGTCCGGTCCATGCCAAGATGCTCGGCCAGCCCATTGACCGTAAGCGGATCGGGCCGAGCAATCGAAGCAAGCAACGTGAACTGCCAGTTATTGATCTGCAGCGGCCGAAAGGCCACGTCGAAATGATGGCCAATCGCACGGCTGGCCCGCTGCATGCGGAAACATACACAGTCCGCCTCGATCAAGCGTACAGCTTCGGATTCATCGGGAGCGGGAAAGGATCGTGACATGCCCACCATTTAAGTGCATATCCACTTATTGTCAATACCGAGGTTTGCGCCAGGCCGCGTCAATCATCACGCAATGCGAGCGTGTCCGAAGATCAGTGACGCATTCACGCCGCCGAAGCCAAATCCATTCGAAAGGACATGGTCGACGTGCTGGCGTCGCGCTTCGGGCCCGATCAGATCGAGGCCTTCGGCCGCGGGATCGGGCGTTTCGAGGTTGAGCGTCGGCGGCAGGATGCCATCGCGAAGCGCGAGGATCGAGATGATCGCCTCAAGCCCACCGGCTGCGCCGAGGAGATGGCCCGTCGCGGATTTCGTCGATGAGATCGCGGGGCCCGCTGTTCCAAACAACGCGCGAAGTGCCGCGAGCTCTCCGGCGTCACCGACCGGCGTGGACGTCGCATGGGCATTGACATAGCCAATCGCCGCCGGCTCCAGTCCTGCCATAGACAGCGCGGCACGCATCGCACGATGTGCACCATTCCCGTCGGGAGGCCCGGCGGTGAGATGATAGGCATCCGCGCTGGTTCCATACCCGATCAACTCGGCAAGTGGCTTGGCGCCGCGTCGCTGCGCATGCTCGCGCGTCTCAAGCACGACGATGCCGGCGCCCTCCCCCATGACGAATCCGTCACGCGCGGAGTCGAACGGCCGGGACGCCTTGGTCGGCGTGTCGTTGAACCCCGTGGACAGTCCCCGCGCGGCTGCGAACCCTCCAAGGGCAACCCTTTCGATGCACGCCTCTGCACCACCGCAGACGACGACGTCGGCCTCGCCGCTGCGGATGAGCCGCATGCCATCCCCGATTGCCTGCACGCTTGCCGCGCACGCCGTTACGGGCGCCCCGAGCGGCCCTTTGAAACCGAAGCGGATCGACACATGACCGGCAGCAAGATTCACCAGGAACGACGGGATGGTGAATGGCGAAAGCCGTTTGGCCCCGCGTGTCTCCACCGTCTTGACGGCTTCAGCGATGCTGTGGAACCCGCCGATGCCGGACGCGATGATCGTGGCTGTTCGCTCTTGGTCGGTCTCATTGTCGGGCTGCCACTGGGCCTGAAGAAGCGCCTGGCGTGACGCCTCGAGGGCAAACTGGATGAAGCGATCCATCTTCTTGCGGTCTTTCATCGGAACGGCCGCGTCGAGATCAAGCCCGTGGGGGTCCTCGAGGTGCGACGGGACGACGCCGCCGACCTTGGCATCGACATCGGGAACGATGCTGTCGTCCAGCCTGCGGATGCCCGATTGGCCCGCGATCAGGCGCTGCCACATCGGCTCGACTGCTGCTCCCAAGGGAGAAACGACACCCATGCCGGTTACGACGATCGGCGTGTTCATGCTGTATCCTTTGGCCCGAGGATACGATGGTCCGGCGGGCGTGCGTGTTGAGGGTGGGAAGAAGGCCGGCAATGCGGCCCTGGCGAACTAGCCGGCCGACCTGGCATTGCGGCCATGACCGGGGAACCAGACGCCGGCTCTGATGGCCACCGCGAGAAAGACGCCATAGACCACGAGACCAAGCGCGAGAGCCGCGAACATCCAGGGCAGCGACCCCGTCAGCGCCAGGACGATCCAGCCCCCGAGGGCACCTATCACCAGGCGAAGGAAGCCGCTGGCCAGCGGCCAGATCAGATGGCCGGCACCCTGGGATGCAAAATAGAGAGCCAGACCGCCGCCGAAGAAGCCATATGTCGGCCCTACGATCCGCAGATAGGTCGCCCCGATCTCGATCGTGCTCGAATCGTCGCTGAATAGCCTGATCCAGGCCTCGGGATAAAATGCCGCCAGCAGGCCGATCGTCTCCGTCATTACGAAGGCGATGGCAGCTCCGGTAAAGGCGATCCTGACTGCGCGTTCGCGATGGCCGGCGCCGATATTGGTCCCGACGAGGGCGACCATCGGAGCGCCGACACCGAAGATCAGCGGGATTAGCAGGTATTCGAGGCGGGCGCCTGTGCCGAAACCAGCGACGGCGCTCACACCGGCCCGGCTGGCCACGAGGGCCGTTGCAACGGCGATGGTGACGTTCGTCTGGATGGAGCCGATCGCCCCGATGCTGCCGATCCGCAGGATTTCGCGGAACATCGGCCAGCGGAGTCGCGTCAGATGGAACCGGGCGAGATTGCGACCCGACAGGATGTACCATGCCAGCACGGCCGCGCCTGCGACGTTGAAGACGACGAGAGCTGCGCCGCCACCGGCGATCCCGAGGCCGGGAATGGGACCGAAGCCGAAGATCAGCAGTGGGGACAACGGGATGAGCAGAACGACGCCGACGCAGACGACCAAGGCCGGTACCAGCATGTTCCCAGTGCCGCGGATCACGCTCGCCAGGCCATTAAGCAGCCACAGGGCAGCGTTTCCAGCGAAGACGACGTTCGAGTACGTCAACGCTGCCTCAAGTTCGGCGCCCTCGCCTCCGAGTGCTCGATATATGGAACGTCCAAAGATCAGCATCCCCGCCGAGAACAGGACGCCGAGTACCAGATTGACGATGACGGCATGCAGGACCAGGGCATCGGCATCCTCGCGGCGTCCCCCGCCGAGGGCCCTGGCGATCCCGGAGGAGATCGCCCCTCCAAAGGCCCCGGCCGACATCATCTGCATGAGCATCACAGGCGGAAAGACGAGCGCCATTCCGGCCAGTGCGTCGGTCCCGAGGTGCGACACCCACCAGGTCTCGATGAGCCCGGTGGACGCTTGCGCCAGCATGATCAGGATGTTGGGCCATGCCATGCCCAGGAGCGTCAGTAGGATCGGCGCTTCAAGCAGCCGACGCGTGTGATGGCTGACGGGAGGCGAAGCAGGCGCCAGGTTTTCGGTTTGAGATGCGACCGACATGTCATGTCTCCGTCAGAGCTGGGAAGCGGTTGGCTTGGTGCGCTGATAGCGCCGCCGGATCTGCTCGCTGGCCGCCGGGCCGGCGATCTGTCCAAATGCTGGATCGCTCAGAGGGCGGCCACTCACGCTATCGATGAGGACGGGCTCCGCGACCGCGCCAGTCGCGGTGTCGACGATCAGAACACTCGGACCTTCCGGGGCGAAATGACGGTTGCCCCACGCCAACAGTGACTGGATCACGGGCAGGAAATCGCGTCCTCGGTCGGTCAGGATGTATTCATCGCGAGGCGGGTGCGACGAATAGCGCTGACGCTCAAGCAGCCCCGAGGCTTCGAGCGACCGCAGGCGTCTTGTCAGGATGTTAGGCGCGATATCGAGGCTCTTCTGAAATTCGTCGAACCGACGAAGTCCCCCAAGCGCGTCACGCAAAATGAGGATGCTCCACCATTCGCCGACATGCTCGACACAGCGGGCGACAGGGCAGCCCGTGTCTCGCAGACGCTTTCGTTCCATGAGGAGCCACCTGCTTCAATAAATGACAAATGACATTTATCTAAGTGACTTTCATAAAGCAAGTTACTCATCAGGCATTTGTGGTTTCACTTGTCCCTCACTCACAATCAGCATCGCGGCCCAAGATATCGTGCCCTTGTGGCTCCTCCCTGCGGGATCGCGTCGCGAGCGACGGAAGCTCCGCGATTTTCATGATGGCCATCTTGATAATAATGATGATGACCATACTTTAACGCATGGCTGGCCAGTATCCCCCCCGGGATGGCCGCTTAAATGGTCCTCGCCAGGGGCCGCAGCAGGAGAGGATCTCACATGAAGATCGAAGGTTCCGTCGCGCTCGTTACGGGTGCGAACGGTGGTATCGGCCGCGCGTTCGTCGAGGAACTTCTGAAAAGGGGTGCGTCCAAGATTTACCTCGGCCTCCGCGACCCGGCGTCCGTAGTTGGCTTCCCCAAAGATGTCCGATTGGTACCTGTGCGCCTCGATGTGACTGACCCGGAGCAGATCGAGGCGGCTTCAAAAATGGCCTCGGATGTCAATCTTCTGATCAACAATGCGGGCGTTGCGACCTTCGGTGGAGCGATCGCCGCTGACAGTCTCGACGGCGCTCGCCACGAGATGGAAGTGAATTACTTCGGGCTGCTTGCGCTTGCGCGGGCGCTCAAGCACACCCCTGTGTTTTCAAGCAACGGCGCCGTCCTCAACATTCTGTCGTTCCTGGCACTCGCGACGCTTCCCGTGGCAGGCACCTATTCCGCATCAAAAGCTGCGGCGCTGTCGGCGACACGGACGCTTCGTGCCGAGCTTAAGCCGAGGGGCGTCGTCGTGGTCGGCGCCATGCCCATCCAGGTCGACACAGCTATGGGTAGCGCAATGCCTGATCCGAAAGTGACACCGGTGGAGGTGGCATCGGACTCGCTCGATGCCGTAGAAGCCGGCCAGGACGAGGTCTTTCCCGGCGAACTCAGCCGGGGTGCGGCGCGCAGCTTTGCCGCCGACCCTGCTGCCGTGCAGTCGCAGCTCGCCATGATGGTTCACGCCATCGACTGATCCGTCAAAGTCGTCCGGGCCGCCGCCTCTGAACATCCCAGGGCTTGGCGGTCCATTTCAGATCGTTTGGCTCTCCGACCGACGGACTCAGCCGGATCGTCCAACTCACGGAAAAGAGACGCTTGCTGTTCGAAACGGCCGTGCCTCTGTGGCGCGAAGCGCAGCGCCGTTTCGAGGAGTTGGCCGCGGCGGACAAGCTTGCGGCGTTTCGCCAACGGCCCTTGCCATCTGAAGGCGACATTTCGGTGTTTGAGACTTAAATCACTCTCGAACGCTCGTCTTGGTGCCATCCACATACTTACGAATAACATGACTGCGGAACGCCTCGACCGAGGCGGGATTGCCTGCTCCTTCATGAGCGGCCTGTGTTTGCGCGCGCCTTTATAGCTCACGCAATAAGACCGTACCGCATCAACTTATATCAGAGCCGAGCGGTGCCGCGTGGCTTGGACCTCGCCGACGTCAGATCAGACACGACGGCCTCCAGGATCTCATCGGATATGCCGTCGTCCTTGGTCGCCCGGGCCAAGACGACGGCTCCGATCATCTCGGCGAGCGCGGAGAGAGCCTTTTTCCGCCTGGCCGCCGCAGACCGTCCCGGCATGGCCTTCGTCAGGATGTCGATGTGTGTTCGAATGCCTGCGCTGAACGCCGAGCGCACGCCGGCACCGTGTCGTGCGGCGTCCGGTGCCAATGCAGCAAAGGCGCATCCGGCGCCAGTCGCATCGCGATGCCGGCCGGATACATAAGTCCGGACGATCTCGTCGAAGGCATCGCCGCCGGCCCGGTCGATGGTCTTCGTCCAGCGGTCCTCCGCGTTGGAAAGGAGCCGTTCGCTCGCCTGACTTATGAGGTCGTCCTTCGAGCTGAAATTGCCGTAGAAGCCTCCATGGGTGAGGCCCGCCTCCTTCATCAGGTCGGCGATGCCGATGCCATCGAAACCGCGCTCGCGGAACAGCCGTCCGGCAACGTCGATGATGCGGTCCCTGTTCTCTTCGGCCTGGGCCCTGCTTACTTTCATCTCGCCTCCTCTCGACTCCAGCTTGACATTATATATGTCGAACGTAATTGAATATAAGGCTTTCATGGTTTCGAACCTGCCAAACAGCGGCATGATCGAAGCTGGATGATCGGCACAAGCAGAGATCACAACGTTCAGGTGTTGGTTCTGACCGTCGCCGGCCACGGGAAGGCAAGGCTCGCAAACATCATGTGGCGCCTGATCGGGCCGGACCGACAATCGGCCCGATGGCTGGCGGACGAGCAAGACCTCCCCGTCGCCTCCCACTATCTTCAAGGAGCTGCCGTGTCACAGCCCAATCCTGTCGTCATCGTCGCTGACGTCCGCACACCCCTCGGACGCTTCCTCGGTGACCTCGCTCCAGGATGATCGGCGCGCTGAAGCTCGGTGCGGCGTTGGGCTATTCCAAGCTCGACACCGACAACACCCGCGCCATCCCCGCGCTTGGCCGCAGCGGCGTCATCGCTTCCTAAGCGGCACAGGCCCGGAGCGGGCGGGTCGAGGCGAGCCTGCCTGTCGCGACATGGCACGGCGTCACGCTCTCGCCGCTAGCTGCCTTCCAGGCAGTGCGGGCCCGCAGCCTGATCGTGGTCGAGCGCGACGGAACCGGCGCGACGGCCGGCATGCTGACGCTGGCGAAGCGTTACGACCTTACCAGCAGGAGCGAACTCGGTCTGCAGTTCGACTCCAATCTTATGGTGGGCGCGCTCCGGTGATCGGTTTCGTGCTCGCCGCCTGGGTGCATTACTACCAGCGCGATGCCGAGTTTTCCGCCTCGCTTAACGGACTGCCTGGTGCGAGCTTCCCTATCAGCGGCGCAAGACCTGATCGGAATGCAACACTGTTGGCGGCCGGGCTCGATGTGAAGCTCAGCCAAAGTGTGAGCCTCGGCGCCCGCATCGATGGCGAGTCGTCCGAGAACACGCGGCGCCTCGGCGGAACCGCTCAATTGCAGATAAGCTTTTTGATCGCGAGGCGGTTCTGCATCCAGTGTCAGGTTTCAGGCAGGTGCGCGATGACTGCTCATGGCGCATTGCTCGCTGGGTGATAGGCAGTGCAGTTTCTGCCCACATCCGAGTTAAAGGCTACTTTCTAGCGGATCAGCGTATCTGGCAACGGCGACACCTAAGATGCCAACGTCTGCTTACAGTGTATTCGTCTGACCATTCTCGAACGTGCGTGGCACTTAATTGGGATAAATTGAGGGTCTAGCCTATTTCAGAGCCAATATCCTTCGCGAGCGGCCGAAAGCGTCGCTCGCGAAGCTGCGTTGCTTTTGCCGTCAAAAACGAGCTTTCAGAATCTGTTCCTGCTCCCCAAGGCCGGTTATGCCCAGTCTCATTACGTCACTATCATTCATGAAGCGATTTGGCTTCATGCCGAGGCCGACGCCGGGGGGCGTTCCGGTGGTCACGATGTCACCGGGCATCAAACACATAAAGCGGCTGAGATAAGCTACAAGCGTCCGGATGCTGAAGATCATCCGTGTCGTTGTGCCGGTCTGTACACGTGCTCCGTTCAGATCGAGCCAGAGATCGAGCTTCTGGGGATCGCCGACCTCATCGCTGGTGACCAGCCACGGACCACACGGCGCGAAGGTCGGATAGCTCTTGCCCTTGGTCCACTGTCCTTCCCACTCGATCTGATACTCGCGTTCCGAGATATCGTTCAAGATGGTGTATCCGGCCACGTAGTCGAGGGCTTCGTCCTCGGAGACATGCCAGCATGTCTTGCCGATCACAAAGGCAAGTTCGACCTCCCAGTCCAGCTTTCTCGATCCCGGCGGCAGGATGACCTGATCGTTTGCGCCGCACAATGCTCCGGTGTGCTTGTTGAACACGATGGGCTGCTTTGGGATCGGCGCGTTCGTTTCTTCCGCATGGTCCGTATAGTTCAGGCCAATACAAACAAGATTGGGCACATTGGCGACCGGGACGCCGAAACGGACCGGCTGGCGCACAATCGGCAGCGTGTCGAGATCGACGCCCTTGAGCCGGGCAAGGCCTTCCGGGCTGACTGTAGTGGCGTCGATATCGGGCGTGATGCTCGAAAGGTCCCTCAACTGGCCCTTCGCGTCGATCGCACCAGGTTTCTCTTGCCCAAGCGGGCCAAACCGAACAAGTTTCTTCAAGCCTGTTCCTTTTTACAGAAATGCGGTCGCCGCAACGGGCCGATGCGCGCGATCCCGGACCTGACAGCGGCGAAGGTCGGCCGGGAATGACGTGATCGCGGCGCTGGGCTGGCCAGGTACAGCCAGTTCATCAACGAGGTGCCCCACGATGGAGTGTTCGGCTGGGTCAGGGTCCATGAGCGTTGCTGGTTCCAGAGCGCGTCATCGGCCGGCGAAGTTGGGTTGACGCTTACCGAAAAAGGCGGCCGCCCCCTCCTGCAGATCGTCGGATTCGAAGATGCGCTGCTGCGCTACGGTCGAGCGGAGAAGCCCGGCGTCGAGGGGAACATCATCGGCGAGTTCGACCAGTTCCTTCGCCAGGCGATTCGAGAGCGGACCACGCCGCACGATCGCCTCGGCAAGCCTTCGGGCGGCGTCCAGCGCAGAACCCTCCTCGACGACCTCGTTGACCACGCCCCAGGCAAGTGCCTGCTCGCTCGATATGGTGGCCCCTGTGAAAAGCATCTGCTTGGCGCGCGCCGACCCAACGAGCCTCGTCAGCCGGATCGCGCCACTACCTGCAAGGCCGCCAAGATGGCATTCCGGCAAGCCGATGCCGACCCCGCTGCGAAGAATGCGAAGATCGCAGCATAGGGCGATCTCCAGTCCGCCGCCGAGCGCCGGCCCGTCGATGGCGGCGATGGTCGGCGCCGCCAGGCGGGCCAGATTTCGCAGCACCATATCTTCGAACAGTATCTTCTGCTCGCTCGCATCGTGCCGGATGGGTCCGAACTCTTTGATGTCGCTGCCGGCGCAGAAGGCGCGTGATTCGCCCCCATGCAGGATGACGCACCGCAGATTCTGACGTTGCGCGAGATCGGCAAGAATGCGGTTGAGCTGGCGCAACAGCTCGCGCGTGACGAGATTGAGTGGCCCGTTCGAAAGTGTGATTTCCGCAAGGCCACCGCGTTCGAGCAAGCTCGCCTTTCCCGACGGGGTGGCCGTTGTGACTGTCGTCATCGATCAGGCCGCGTCGGTCTGGGGCAGAGTGATGCCGTGCAGCACACCCATGCGCTCGAACTGGTGGTGGATGCGGTTGACATAGGCCGCGAACTCGGCGGCGTCGCCCAGTACGATCGGGCGTGGGCGCGGCAGGTCGACCTGGATGTCGTCGATGACCTCGCCTGGGCTTGGGCTCATCACCAGGATGCGGTCGGAGAGGCCCACGGCCTCCTCGACACTGTGGGTAATGAAAATCACCGTCGGGCGCTTGCGTAGCCAGAGCTTTTCCAGGTCGGTGCGGACCTGCAGCCTCGTCAGCGCGTCGAGCGCTCCGAAGGGCTCGTCCATCAGGATGACAGGCGGCTCATGCACCAGCGTGCGGATCAGCGAGACGCGCTGGCGCATGCCGCCGGAGAGCTGGCGTGGATATTTGTCCATCGCCTGCTCGAGGCGCAGTTGCGCGAACAGATCTTTCGCACGCCGTGCCAGGACCTCGCGGTCCAGCCCACGAATATCGGCATGGAGCATGACGTTCTCAAACGCCGTCCGGAAATCGAGCAGGAGATGATCTTGGAAGGCGATGCCGACATCGGTGATGGGCTTGGTGACGACCTTGCCGTCGACGGTTATCTCGCCGGTCGTGCGCTTGAGCAGGCCCGCGACCATCAGCATCAGCGTGCTCTTGCCGCAGCCCGAGGCGCCGACCACCGAGATGAACTGCCCGGCGGGGATGGTGACGTCGACGTTCTTCAGGGCGCGGAACGGCTTTTCGCTGTCCTCGCCGAAGACCTTCGAGACGTTGCGGATGACGATGGGCACGCCGGATTTCGGCTCGGTATCAGTCATGGGTGGCTGCTCGTCAGTTGACCGCACCAGCGACGGTAGTCGAGGCGGCGACGGCTTCGAGGGGTACCTTGGAAACGAGCAGGGCCTTGCGGCCTTGCTGGACTGTCGACCCGTCCTGCTTGACGACCTTGATCTCGAAGGTCGCGATCGCCTGGGTCGGTCGCGAGCGGCTATCGCGCAATTCAGCCAGCTCATAGTCGACGAAGATGGTGTCGCCGACGAAGATCGGGCCGAGGAACTTCCACCCGTCGATCCCGAGGAAGGCGATCGCGGTCTCGCGCAACTCGCCGGTGCGCGCCCACATCAGGCCGTGCGCATAAGCCAGACCGAGCATGCCATGAGCGACCTTGCGGCCGAACTGGCTGCTTTGCGCGTAGACCTCGCTGGTGTGCAGCTCGGAATAGTCGCCGGTCAGCCCGGCGAAACCCACCAGATCGGCGTCGGTGATCGTCCGGCCGGGGCTGCGAAAGCGCATGCCGACGTACAGATCCTCGTAGCGATATCCAAGTCTCGGCTTTTCTCTCATGACGTTGACCAATGCCTCGCTTCCGATCCGGTGATGTCGCTCGCTGCCTCACTTGCAGGCGCGCATCTCACCATCTGCAGGCAGATAGTCGTTGGTGTAGTAGCTCTTCGGGTCCTGCCCCTCGGGCAGCAGCTTCACTTCCGAGAGCAGCGCCTGGGTGCGGGTCCAGTGCGCGTCCTCGGCCTTGCCGATGAACTTGGCGCCGCCGCTGCAGAAGAGCGGAGTAATGGCGGCGAGCTCGGCGGTGGCCAGCTTCGCGTTGAGATCCGGAAACAGCGTCTTGGTGTGCTCGATTGCCTTTGCCGGATTGTCGAAGGCGAAGGACCAGCCCTTCAGGCTCGCGGCGATGAACTTCTTCAGCACCTCGGGATTCTGCTTGATGAAGTCGTTCGAGGCGAAGATCGAGGTCGCCACCGTCGGCACGCCGTTATCGGCGAAGGTGAAGTTGTTGAGTTGCGCGCCCTGCTGCTCAAGCTGGATCTGATAGGCATCGGTCGAGCCAAGAATGGCATCGACCTGGCCTTGAAGAAGGGAGGGGACCATCGACGCCACCGGCATATTGATGAGCGTCATGTCGGCCTCTTTCAGGCCATTGGCCTTGAGCAGAAGCGGCAGCATCGGGCCCTGTGAGCCACCGGCCGGGACGCCGATCTTCTTGCCCTTGAGGTCGGCAATCGACTTGATGTTCGCCTTCTGAAGCGAATTCACTGCGTTGGGGTTCGACTGGTAGAGCGTTGAAACGACCTTCATCGGGGCGCCCTTGGCGACGAGCTGGGCGATTGCAACCGCGTCGGCATAGGCGAGCTGCGAGCGACCGCTGGCGACGAGTTGGGCCGTGTTGCCCGAGCCATTGCCCTGCACGATGGTGACGTCGAGGCCCGCGGCCTTGTAATAGCCCTCGCCGACGGCGGCGGCAAAACCGGCATTGGGACCACCGGCCGTCCAGTTGAGCTGGAATGTCACCGGGGTCTGGGAAAAGGCCGTAGATAGGCCAAGCCCCGCGATGAGGGTCGCGGCGGCAAGCGAACGATTGATCCAGTGCTTCATGGCAAGTCCTCCCGTTATGTCTTTTGGATTTGTTTTTTGAGATGCGACGATCGCGTGCGGCGGTAAGGATCAGCGCCCCCCGGCGCGCTGCCACGGGGTCAGCAGCCACTCGCTGAACTCGACCGTGTAATTAATCAGGATGCCGATGAAGGTGAGCACGACCAGCACTGCGAAAGTGAGCTCGATATCAAGAGTACTGGTGCCCTTCAGCAGGACATAGCCGAGCCCTTGATTGGCGCCGACGAATTCGGCGACGATGGCGGCCGTGGCGGCGATCGTTGCCGAAGTCTTGATGCCGGAGAAGATCACGGGCAGCGCCGACGGAAAGCGCAGCTGCCAGAACGTCTGCCAAGTCGTCGCTCCCATCGACTGGGTGAGATAGAGCAGCCGCTGGTCCAGGATCTGGAAGCCGCTGATGCTGGCGAGCAGCAGCGGGAAGAAGGTCATCAGGACCGTCAGCAGCACCTTCGACTCGATGCCGAAGCCGAGCCAGACCAGAAAAAGCGGCGCGACCGCGATCTTCGGCACGAGCTGCAGCAGCATGATCGGCGGATAGAGCGTCTGTTTGGCAACCGGCGAAAGTGCGATAAGCAACCCGAGCGGGATGGCGCCGATTACCGTCAAGCCGAAGCCTAAGACGATCTCGATCAGCGTGATCTTGGCATTCAGCCAGAGCATGCCGGCATCAATGATCAACCGTTGGAAGACAGCACCCGGACCCGGAAGCAGATAGGCCGGGATTTTAAAGATCTGGATCGAGGCCGACCACAGCGCGACGGTGGCGAGAAAGGTCAGCGGCGGGATGATGTTCCAGCTGATCGTCCTGAGACGGCGCAGGCCGGGCGAGCGGCGCGGCATGTCTTCGACGGCTGCGTGCGGACCGAAGTCGGACGTCTCGCGAGACGTCATCTGCGAAGCCATTCCGAGGCTCTCCATTCCCTAACCGTCCGGCGCGTGTCCCAAGGCCGCGCTTCTCATAGGCTCGCGGCAGGCTTTGCCGCTCAGCATTGGCTTCGACGCTAGTCCAGCCACCAAGTGATGACAAGTTAAATGTATCCGCTTACATTCCCGCTTGTAGAGCGGGCTACGCTCCGCCGGTCGGGAGGGGACGCGATGAAGGATCCACATGTCGTCGTCGCCGGCGCAGGGGCAATGGGTTGCCTGTTTGGCGGATTGCTGGCCGAGCGTGGGTTGAGGGTAACGCTGCTGACGCGGCGTGAGGAACATGTCGCTGCGATCCGTGAACGCGGCCTGTTGATGGTCGGTGAAGGCGGCGAGCGCCGGATTGCGATCGCGGCGGAAACCTCGGCTTTGCGCATCGCGCCGGCCGGCATCCTTCTCGTCCAATGCAAGGCATATGCGACACGGACCGTCAGCGCCGACGTTGCGCCGCTCATGCATGCGGGCTCACTCGCGGTGAGCTTCCAGAACGGGCTCGGCAACGAAGAGATCATGGCGCAGGCATTTGGGACGAAGTTCGTGCTCGGCGGGCTGACATCGCTCGGGGCTACGCTCGAAGGCCCTGGCGTCGTGCGCAATTATGCCGTGCTGCCGACCGTGCTAGGCGAGCTCGACGGCGGACCATCGCAGCGGGCGACGGAGCTCGCGACGCTATTGAGCGATCACGGCATTCCAACGCGGGCGAGCGAAGAGATCGTCGCGGAGAAATGGCGCAAGCTTCTGCTGAACGTCGCGATGTCGGCGGCAAGCGGACTGACCGGGCTGACGATTGGTGGTGTCGCTGGATTGCCCGAACTGGCCAGCGTCGCGCGCCGCGCCATGGACGAGACAGCCGGGGTTGCCGAAGCCTGCGGCGTGATGCTGTCGCAAGAGACGCGCTATGCAATCTTCGACGGCATCGTGGCCAGCGGCGCGGCTCGTAACAAAACCAGCATGCGCCGTGATATCGAGGCGGGTAGGCCAAGCGAGGTCGAGGCGATCTATCTCAGCGTCATCGAACGAGGCCGCGCCCGGGGCGTACCGACCCCGACGCTGGATGCTTTCGCGGCCCTGATCCTGGGGCTGGAGGTTGCGCAGAGCAAGGTGGCCTGAGCTCAAACGGGCTCGACGACGCGCCCCGCCGGCTTGACGGCGAGCTGACGGCGCGGCTGGCGCGCCTGCGATCCGCGCGCATTAATGTCGCGCTTCAGGCCCATCGGCTCGGGCGCGAACAAGCGGGCATCCATCAATTTTAGATCGGCGGCGACGGCTGGGCGGAAGGCCATATGCGCGATGATATCGCGCTCCAGATCGATGCCGGGCGCGATCTCGAACAGCTCCAGCCCGTTGGCGCCAACACGGAACACGGCGCGCTCGGTCACGAAGACAGCCTCGCGGCCCTGCTCGCGGGCGAAGGCCCCATTGTAGCAGATCTGCTCGACATCCTGGATAAACTTGCGGCTGCGCCCCTCCTGCAAGATCCGAAGCTTTCCGTCCGTGGTGGCGATCTGCAGGCCGCCCGCGGTGAATGTGCCACTGAACACGACCTTGCGGGCGTTCTGGCTGATGTTCACAAAGCCGCCGATGCCGACGATGGTATCGCCGAAGCGGCTGACGTTGACATGACCCGCGGCATCAACCTCGGCGAAGGACAGAAAGGCGATATCAAGCCCGCCGCCATCGTAGAAATCGAACTGGTAGGGCTGGTCGACCATGGCATCGTAATTCTGGGCCGCGCCGGAATCAGGCCCCGTCAGCGGCGCACCGCCGATAAAGCCCTGCTCGTTGGTCAGCACGATCTCCTCGAGAAAGGCCTCCTCGGCGGCGACGGCGGAGACGCCCGTCGAGATGCCGGCTCCGAGATTGCAGACCGCGCCGGGCCGGATTTCCATCGCCGCCCGGCGGGCAACGATCTTGCGCTCGGTGAAGGGCAGCTTGCGCATGCCTTCCAGAGGGATGCGCATCTCGCCGGAATAGCTCGGGTTGTAGTCGCTCCAATACGTCTGACGCTGATTTTCATCGACCACGACGTAGTCGACGAGAATGCCGGGTATCTTAACGCTGCGCTGCGGCAGGGTTCCGCGTCGGGCGAGACGTTTGACCTGCACCACCACGGCTGCGCCGAGGCGCCTGCCGGCCTGGGCTGAGGACAGCATCTCGCCGGGGATGGCCTCCTGCTCCATGCTGATATTGCCGTCCTCGTCGGCGCTGGTGCCGCGCAGCAGCACGATGTCGAGCGGATAAGGCTTGAAGCGCAGCCATTCCTCGCCGGCGATCTCGATCAGTTCGACGATGTCCTCGTGCGAGCGCGGGCTCTGGCGAGCGCCGCGCTGGCGCGGATCGACGAAAGTGTGCAGCCCCGTCTTGGTGATCAGTCCGGGCCGGCCGGCTGCGATCTCTCGGGTCAGTTGGGCGATGACGCCTTGCGGCAGGGTGTAGGATTCGATCAGGTCCTTCTGAGCAAGCTCGATCAGCGGAGGCGAGTCGACCAGGGCGCCGGTAATGCTGCGCTTGAGCATGCCGGGGTGGCGAAAGCGGGCGGCACCTTTCAGCTTGCGGTCGCCAATGCCGACGGCATGGATCAGGCAAAGGTCGCGCGGCGCCGCGGTTTCTAGGAAGCGTGCCTCGACCGCCTCCAGGATCGCCTCTGGAACGCAGTGTCCGCCGCCCGAGCCGCTGACCAGAATGCTGTCGCCGGGCTGGATGAGCGAGGCCGCCTCGCTAGCGCTGATCACCTGCATCGTCCGCTCCCGGCTGCTGTTCCCAAAGCCACGACCATTGACAATCTCGATGGCATTTGTAACCGGTTGCATAAAGTTTGGAGCCGTCGAGTGTCAAGTCGCAGAGCCTTTTCGAGGAAACGCTTCGCTGCAAGGCGAGGACGATGAACCGCGTTGCCCTTGTCACGGGCGCTGGACGCGGGATCGGCAAGGCGATCGCGGATGCGCTGATGCAGGTCGGCTTCGCGGTGGCGCGGGTCAGCCTGGAAAATCAGCGGGACGAGCCGCTGCCGGGGGTCGATAACGGTGCCTATTACACCTGTGATGTCGGCGATATCGACGGACATGCCGCGCTGCTCGCGCGGATCGCCGCCGAACTCGGCGAGCCTGAATGCCTGGTCAACAATGCAGGCGTTACCTCGCTGCAGCGCGGCGACCTACTTGACCTTACCGCGGAGGGCTACGACCGCACGTTTGCAATCAACCTGCGCGCCGGTTTCTTCCTAACCCAGGCTTTTGCCCGCCGCCGGCTTGCCGAGGCACCGGGACGGACAGGCTCGATCATCTTCGTCGGCTCGGCGAATGCCGAGATCATTGGCGAGAACCGTGCCGATTACTGCATCAGTAAGGCGGGAGTTGCGATGATGAGCAAGCTGTTCGCCGCCCGCCTGGCAGCGCATGGGATCGTGGTCTTCGAGGTTCGACCGGGCGTCATCCGCACGGCGATGACGGCACCCGCGACGGCCAAATACGACGCGCTGCTGGCGGATGGAGGCATCCCGATGCAGCGCTGGGGCGAGCCGGCCGATATCGGCCGCACCGTCGCGGCGTTGGCGACCGGGGCGATCCCTTATGCCACCGGCATCCACATCGATGTTGGCGGCGGCATGCAGCTTCACCGGGTGTGATGAGGAGAGAGACGTGGGACTGGCAGGCAAGGGCGTATTGGCGATCTGGAACGGTATCGCCGAGGAGGCCGAGGCCGATTTCGTCGCCTGGCATATGCGCGAGCACATTCCCGAGCGGATCGCAGTACCCGGCTTCCTGCGCGGGCGCCGCTATGTCGCTGAGCGCGGCAGCCCGAAATACTTTAATTTCTATGAGGTGCAGTCTCCAGAGACGCTGGTGTCGCCGGATTACGTTGCCCGTCTCAATGCGCCGTCGGACTGGACCAAGCGCGTGGTCCGGCATTTCCAGGACACCTCCCGCACGGTCTGCAGCGTTGCCGCGAGCCAAGGCCTCGGTGATGGCGGCTTCGTCGCCGCGCTTCGGTTAAGTGACAAGGGTGGACGCGAGACCTTCCTGGCGGTTCTTGGGCCAATCCTGACCGCGCTCGGTACCGAACCCTCGATCGTCGCGGTCCATCTGCTCGAGGGCAAAGGCGGTGGCAGTAACGGTGCGACCGCTGAAAAAGAGCTTCGCAGCCAACCCGACGCCACGGCGGACTGGATTCTGCTGGTCGAGGCCGCCGACCTGCAGGCGCTGGAAGCAGCATTGTCAACTCGTGCCTCGGACGAGCAATTGGCCGCGATAGCGACCGGTTACGACAGCGCGCGAGATTGTGGCATCTATCGCCTACAATACGGACTGGCAAAACATCAGCTCGGTTGAGAAGACCGGGTGATCAAGGAGCCGAACAACGCCATGAGGAAGGGCAAGCCAGCTCAGGACGCAGTCTTGGTCGAACTCATGGCCGCCAACGTCGATCCGCGCCGCAGCGTCGGACTCCGGGAGGTCGCGCACGCGGCTGGCGTCTCGACGGCGACCGTCTCGCGGGCCATCAATACGCCCGACGTCGTGTCCGTCGATCTCCGCGAGCGGATTGCGGTTGCGGTCAAAGCGCTGGGTTGGGTTCCCGATGGCGCGGCACGCGCGCTCAGCACACGGCGCTCCCAGACGATCGGCGCGGTGTTTCCGGCGCTTTCGGTCGGCGACTTCGCCCATGCGACGCATGCGATCCAGTCGGAGTTGTCGGAGGCCGGATACACATTGCTACTGGCCTGCTCGGAATACGAACCGGAACTCGAGCTGCGCCAAGTGCGCAAATTCGTCGAGCGTGGCGTCGATGGCCTCATTCTGGTCGGCCAGGCGCATCATCCCGAACTAGAGCCCCTGCTGGCGCGGCGGCACATGCCGTTCGTCAATACCTTCGTCTACGATCCGGCGACGCACGGCAGTTGCGTCGGCCCCGACAATCGCAAGGCGCTGATGATGATGACGGAGTATTTGGCGAATCTCGGCCATGTCCGCTTCGGCGCCATCGCGCAGTCGACCCGCAACAACGATCGCGCCGGCGCCCGGCTCGAGGGCTTGCGCGATGCGTTGGCTCTGCGGGGGCTGGCCGTCCGGCCACAGCATTTCGCTATGGGCGAGTGGACGATCACCGAAGGGCGCAGCCTGTTCCGCAGGTTGATGCAAACCGATCCGAGGCCGACAGCGGTCGTCTGCGGCAATGCCCATCTCGCGGTCGGTGCCGTCCTAGAAGCGTTCTCGATGGGGCTGCGCCTGCCGGAAGACCTGTCGATCGTCGGCTATGACGACATCGAGATCATGAGCCACCTGCCGGTGCCGGTAACGACGGTCCGGGTCCCCGGCGCCGAGATCGGCCGCGTCGCGGCGCGCGTCCTGATCGCGCGACTGGACGGCCGCGAGACCTCCACGTCGTTGGAAGCGCACGCCGAACTTGTCATCCGCGCCTCCTCCGGCCCGCCGCCATCGGCCTGATCACCCGTCATGCCTGCTCAGAAGGCCCCCAACATGCCCGACGCTTCCTCTTCGACGATCAGTGGTGCCACGCGTCTGCTCGGCTTCCTCGGCGATCCCGTCATCCATGCGAAGTCGCCTCAGAACTTCAATCCGCTCCTCACGGCGGCCGGTCACGACGCAGTGCTGGTCCCTTTCCATCTGCGGCAAGATCAGTTCGAGGCGGCCATTGGAGGCTTGATGTCGCTGGCCAATCTCGATGGGCTCGTCGTCACCATGCCCTATAAGGCAAGGTTGATCCCGAAGCTCCACGAGATCAGTGGTCGCGCTCGCGCGGTCGGCGCCGTCAACGCGGCGCGGCGAAGCCCGGACGGACGTTGGTTTGGCGACATCTTCGACGGGGTCGGTCTCGTCGGCGCGGTTGAAGGACTTGGAATTTCGCTACGTGGACTGAAGGTCGGCTTGGTCGGGGCCGGCGGTGCCGGTGCTGCGATAGCCTTCGCGCTGGCGGAGGCGGGTGTCGCTACCCTTGCGATCACCGACCGCAATGGCGAGAGGGCAGCACACCTAGCCCAACGAGTTGCCGCTCTCGGCTCGCTGGAACCTGCCGCGGGTTCTTTTCTGGTCGGCGGTCTCGACCTCCTGGTTCATGCGACACCAGTGGGGATGGCGCCGGAGGATGGGATCGCCTTGGACATCTCGGGCCTTTCGGCACGGACCGCCGTCATCGATATCGTAACAAGGCCCACAACACCGCTACTCAAGGCCGCTGCCAGACAAGGCTGCCTTCATGCGGGCGGCGCCGCGATGGTTGCCGCGCAGACACGGGCGATCTTGGGCTTCCTGGGGTTTGCGGTCGTACCCGGTCTGATTCAGCAGCGACTTCCCCATGAATGAACGGATGCTGGCGCACCTCACCGGATCAGCGTCCCGCACTTCTGGCACGTTTTCGACGATGACCGCTTGCTAGCCGGACGCCAAAGACACTGACCGGTCCATGAGGGGCTGAGAGCGCTCGCTGGAAGAATGAGGTTCAACCCTGAGTGTCCGGTTTGGGGCGGAACTCCAAGGCCCTGAAGTGGCGCGCTGCAGCTCTGGCCGATCCAATCGCGCTGGTCCAATTCGAGCAGGCCGACCTCTTAAAGATAAGCATTGCGGCTGCCCCGACGGTCGCAAGGGTTTTCGGTGGCAGATGCGGACGGCCCTCATCAACTGCTATGCCGATTATTTAAAACAGAATTCGCTTCAGCGCGCCGACTTCCAACCTGGTCCCGCGCCCATCAGCCTGGTTTCAGGAGGGTGCGCAACGTTAGGATAAGTACTCGGTCGTGGGCGGTTCCGTAGCAATGCCTCACGGCCCGCAAAGGGCTGCCACGCCGCAGGCGAACCTTACGGCTCTGCGGCGCTAGCATTTCAGCCGCGCTCCAAGCTGCCAGGAGAGACCGGCATGTCCCGACCCGGCGTCCGCAACGTGACGATATTCGCTCCGGCCGATGTCCATTCGCTGGAGATATCCGGAGTGATGGACGCGTTACATGAGGCGAACCGCCACCAAGGCCATGCGCTTTACGAAATGTGCGTGGTCGCGGAGACTCAGGAACCCATTCGCTGCGCGTCGGGACTGCGGATCCTGCCGGATCGCACGATCCATGATGCGCTCGTTGCCTCGGACACCTTCGTCGTTACGGGGACTTACGGCGTTCCCGCAACGCCCAACGAAGCGGTTCTGGCCTGGATTCGCGAGCAGGCCCGGCTGGCGCGCCGCCACGGCGCGGTCTGCACCGGCACCTTCCTGATCGGGGACGCCGGATTGATCGACGGGCGGCGTGTCACGACGCACTGGGACTATGTCGGCGAGCTTACAGCGCGATGTCCCGAGGCGCGCATAGAAGCCGACGCGATCTTCATCCGGGACGGCGCCCTATTCACCTCCGCTGGCGTGACCGCTGCGATCGATCTGGCGCTGGCGCTGATCGAGGAGGATCACGGGCGCGATCTAGCTCTCGCGATCGCGCGTCACATGGTCATCTATCTGAAGCGACCCGGCGGCCAGTCGCAGTTCAGCGCGCACCTTTCTGCGCAATTCAGCCACCGCACGCCGATCGAGAGGGTTCAGCGCTGGGCGGTCGAACACCCCGGCGCCGATCTCGGCACGACCGCGCTCGCGACACGCGCCGGGATGAGCCCGCGTAATTTCACGCGCATCTTCCGTCAGGAGACGGGCCTGACGCTCGCCGAATTTGTCGAGCGGCTCCGGATCGACACGGCGCGGCGGCTGCTCGAAGAGACCAGCCTGCCGCTGGCGACGGTCGCGCGCGCATCGGGCCTCGGCACCGCAGCCTCGGCGCGCCGGGCCTTCCTGCGCCGACTGGGTATCACGATGCGGCAGTATCGCGCACGCTTCTGACCTCCAAACAGCTTCAATGGCTGGATTGTCCTGATCGGGCCGCGCTTTGGCCGGGACCGTCGCTCGGCCCGGGTTGTCGCCAGCCATGCGGCGAGGCATACCGCATCGGGCTTTTCCTTTGCCAAAGACGCGGGAGCGTCCAGCGGTACCATTTACGAGACGTGTCCCGTGCTCCGCCGGATCTTTCGCAAATTTTGGTCCCGAAGCTCCCGTGGTTCGGGTTCAGAAAGCATCGCGCCAGAGCTGTTCGCCGAGCTCGCCGATCATGCCAGCGATGCGGTGCTGATTGCGGACATAGTCCGACCCGGCCAGGCGATCGTCTATGCCAACGCCGCCTTCGAGCGCCTGAGCGGCTATCGGCGCGACGAAGCGTTGGGCAAGAACTGTCGCTACCTCCAAGGCGCAGATCGCCTCCAGCCGGAAGTCGCCGAGATTCGTCATGCGATCGCGACTGGGACTAGCTGCGAGGTCCGCCTGCGCAATTACCGGAAAGACGGGACGCTGTTCTGGAATAGCCTGAGGCTGACGCCCCTGGGGCCGAGCGGGGCTCCGACTCATTATGCAGGTTTTCTTCACGACGTGACCGATCTGGTGGAAGCAAAGGCGCGGATCGAAACCGTTATCAACAGGGATGCGCTTACTGGGTGCCTGAACCGGGACGGGCTGCTCGCCGCGCTCCGGCCGCTCTGCGCCGAGCACCGGATCCTGATGGCCAAGATCGACATCGCCCACTTTCACGACATCAACAGCGGCTATGGCTATGATCTCGGCGATGCGATGCTGCGCGAGACCGCGCGGCGTCTTGCAACGGTGGACGGCGGTATCGTGGCGCGCGTCGGCAACGATCAGTTCGCCGTCGCGATCATCCTGTCTGACGATGCGAAAGTCGCGGATATCCTCACGCGCATCGCGCAGAGCCTGGGGACGCATTACAACTTGCCCGGGGCGGCGCTGACGGTTCGGTTCGCGACGGGCTACACGATCGGCAGCCCAGGCGGCGATCCCATCACGCTGGCGCGTCAAGCCGGCGCGGCGCTGGCCGAATCCAAAGCTTCGCAACTGCGCAGGCCACACGCATTCGCCCTGGAGGCCGAACGTGACGCGTTCAATCGCATTCGGCTAACCGCCGAGCTTCAGCGGGGGCTCGCGGCCGACGAGTTCCTGTATCACTACCAGCCCAAGATCGATCTGCAGACCGGAGAGATTGTCGGCGCCGAAGCGCTCCTGCGCTGGCAGCATGGGCTTTTTGGGCTGCAAACACCCGGCAGCTTCGTGCGGCTGACGGAGGATACGGGGCTCATTCTCGACATCGGTGCACGCGGCTTCCGGCGGGTCGCCGATTTCGCCGTGCGCATCAACTGCAACCGCCGCCGGCCGTTGCGCTTCTCCATCAACGTATCAGCAATCGAGTTCACGCACCGCGACATGGTCGCTTTCATCACCGATATCCTGAATCAGACCGGCGCGGACCCGTCCTGGCTGATACTCGAACTCACCGAGCGGTTGATCGCGCCCGACTCGCCCGAGATGCTCGCCATCTTCCACCGCGTCCGCGAGATCGGTGTCGGTCTTTCGATCGACGATTTCGGAACCGAATATTCCAGCCTGCGCTATCTCGAGCGCTTTCCGGTGACAGAGGTGAAGATCGATAGAAGCTTCGTCTCAGATCTGCAGCACCACACCGCAAAGCACATCATTGTCGGGGCAGTGATCCAGCTCGGCGTGGAGTTGGGCATCGATATCGTTGCCGAGGGCATCGAGCAGGACGGCGAACTTGAACTTCTGCGCGCGATGAACTGCCAGCTCGGTCAGGGGCACCTGTTCAGTATTCCCCTGAACGAGGAGCATTTCGCTGCCCTGGTCCGTGAAGAGACCGTACCAAACGAGGAAAACAGCTGAGCGTCTCTATCGCCAAGGCGGTTTGCCATGATCACTTTACCAGCTTGACGGACACGCCAGAGACTGCTTGCACACCAGCGTATCGCGTCTGACATCAATAATTTCAGTTTGCGGTCCAATAAAGCGCGGAAGGCAATGATTGGCTGACGTCCTCCCGACCGAATTCCGGTCGCTGCACAAGTCCCAGTTAAGAACGTCCACTTCCGGGCAGACATCAAAGGTCGGCTATTGGCGCGAGCCCAGCTCAACGCCTTTCGTGATAAGATAACTTCGGATGCGGCCTCCAATGGAGGACACGCTATGCCGATCGAACGTCAACAACGTGACCCAGCGCCCCGCTTGGAACACGGGCCGCCTGATTGGGCCCAAGCCGCCGCTCAAGCCCCGTCATATCTGGGCGATCCAAACGCGACTGCAGCACGATCATCGCGTACGCGATCTTGCCATGTTCAATCTGGCGATCGATAGCAAGCTGCGCGGCTGCGATCTGGTTCGCCTACGGTTGAGCGACGTGGTGCTGGGTGGTACCGAAGACCCGTGCCGTTCGAGCTGACTGATCCAACACGCGAAGCTTTGACGGCGTGGCTTCGACGCCGTCCCTCGGCCGATGCCGACTGGCTGTCTTCCAGCCGAAGTCGCAAGGGCGATCACGTCACGACCCGGCAGTACGGGCGCCTACTCGACGACTGGGTGGCACTGTTAGGGCTGGACCCAGCCCTCTATGGTACCCACAGCCTGCGCCGGACCAAGGTTGCCTTGATCTACAAGCGGACTGGCAATCTGCGAGCCTGCCACTCCTCCTCGGCCACTCGAAGTTGGAGAGCACCGTCCGCTATCTCGGCATCGAGGTTGATGACGCGCTCATCCTCTCGGAGCAGACCGACCTCTGATAGCATCACCAGCACAGCAGCTGCAGCTCTTGTTGCAGCTGCTGTGCGTTTTGTCAGCCGCAACCAGGAGCTGTGGGCCGACAGCCGACATCGGGCGATTACCGAAAAGCGGACACTGACGCGCTCAAGATGTCTGGCCGTCGCCCTGGCCCTGCGCCGCTTCGAAACCCGCCATGTCCATCCACATCGTCTCCCAGACGTGGCCGTCTGGATCCTCAAACGAGCGGCCGTACATGAAGCCGTGGTCGTCCGGCGCATTGACATCGGCGCGGCCGCCAGCGCTCGCGGCGGCCGTCACGAGGGCGTCGACTTCGGTCTTGCTATCGGCTGATAGGCAGAGCAGCACCTCGTTTCCGGTGACCTGCACGTCCGGAATCGGCCGGATCGCGAAGCGCTTGAACTTGTCGTGGGTCAGGATCATCACGTGAATGACGTCGGATAGAACCATGCAAGCACCGGTGCTGTCCGAGAATTGAGGGTTCTTTCGGGCGCCAATAGCCTCGTAGAAGGCGATGGATCGATCGAGGTTCTCGACCGCCAATTGACGAAGATCAGTTTGGACACGCGGCACCTCCCAAGCGCTGGTTGAGCTACGTTCCTTACTACAACCATGCGATCCGAAAACCGCAACTTGCGGTGACCTCGTTTCGATGGGGTACTGCGGGGCCAGACGTCCGCTCGACCTCGCGAGGAAGTGCCGAATTGCAGGCGCAAAGGAGTTAGCCGCGGGCCAACAGCAGTCCCCGGGCACTCCCTAATATCCGCTTTCCGGCACTGCATGAACGGCAGCTTCTGGCGCAGCGCGGGAATTCAGCCTTGTCTCAGATCATAGCAGCCACAATCATGTGCTTCATGCGGGCCATCGGCAGCTAGACGGCGTTGGACGACTGTTCGTCGGCGCTACTACGGGTTCGGGAGCGTCGCCAAAGCCTCTTCAGCTCATCACCAGCCCGCCATCGACATGGAGCGTCTGGCCCGTGACGAAGCCGCTCCACGGGCTTGCGAGAAAGAGCACGGGGCCGGCGACGTCGGCGGGTGTCGCGAGACGGCGCAGCGGCGTCTGCGCGATCAGCATCTCGCGCACCTCCTCTTTCGTCGCGGCGGCGGTTTCGGTCTGGGTCACCAGGCCTGGCGCCACCGCGTTGACGCGGATGCCGAGCGGCCCGAGCTCGGCGGCGAGATTGCGGGTGAAGCCGACGAGCGCCGATTTGGCGGTGGCGTAGTCGTGATAGGGAATGCTGGGCCGCGTCACCAGATCGCTGGCGATGTTGACGATGCTGGCGCCGGTCCGGCGCTGGAGCAGCGGCAGCATGGCGGTTGTGACGGTGTAGGCGGCCTTCACCGCGCCTTCGAACTGACTCTGATAGTCCTCCCATGGCGTCTCCCAGAAGCGCGCGCGGCGCTCGGGGTCGAAACGGTAGGGCGCAAAGGCGTTGTTGACGATGATATCGAGGCGGCCGACCTCCTGACTGACGCGCTCGGCCATCGTGACGACCGCGTCCGGCGATGTGACGTCGGCCGCGATCGGCAGCGCCTCGCCGCCGGCCTGGCGGCAGGCGGCGGCGACCGCCTCGGCAGCGTCTGCATTCTCGCGGTAGTTGACGATGACGAGCCCGCCTTCGCCCGCGAAGGCTTTGGCGATGGCAGCGCCGATGCCGCGGCTGGCACCGGTGACGAGAATCGTCTTGTCGCGGAATATCATGGTGTAGCGGCCTTCGGCGGAATCAGGTCGCTCTTCACGACCGTGCCCATGTCGAGCGATCTGGCGATCAGGCCAAGGCTGCGGAAGCTTTCGGCGCCTTTCTGCATGATGTCGAGGTCGAAATGGCCGAGGCCTTCGCGATCGGTCGTCGGAGACACGCTAGCGAGGTTTCGCAGCTTGATGATCTCGAGATTGACCGCCTCGTCGCGGCCGTTGATCGCGCGCGTTACGGCGAGACGGGCGGCTTCCGCGGGCTGCGCGATCATCCAGGCGGCAGAATCGCGATAAGCGGTAAGGAAACGCGCCAGAAGCGGCTTGTTCTGTTCGTAGAAGCCCTGCTTCACGACGAAGATGTCGCTCGGCAGGTTCAACCGGTGGCGCAACTCGATGACGGTAACGTCGCTGAGGCCCTTGGCGCGGGCGACGAGAAGGCCGGTGTCGGTCGCGGCGGTAGCGTCGAGCTGGCCCTGCATCAGCGGCGCGAAGTTGAGCAGGCCAGCGGGCTGGATCGTCACATCCTTTTCGCCGAGGCCCGCCTCGTGCAGCAGCACGAGGAGGTTCTGGTAGGTGCCGCTGGACAGGCTGTAGACGCCGATGCGCTTGCCCTTGAGATCGGCGGCGGAGCGGATGCCGCTCGCTTTCGGCGCGACTACGTTGAACACGTTCTGAGGGTAGATGTTGTAGATCGCAACGAGCTTTTCGCCCTTGTCGAGCGCGAGATAGAGCGATGCAGGATCGGAGAAAGCGATGTCGGCCTGGCCGGCGATCAGCGTCTGCAGCGCCGCACCGCCTCCCGTGCCGGGCACGTAATCGAGCGCAATGCCCTTGGCCTTGAAGAAGCCCTTGTCCGGCTCGGCCAGGAGATTGGTGATCTCGCTGATCGGCTGGCTCCAGCCCGCGACCGTGACCTTGTCGAGCGGTTGGGCCTGTGCCGCCGGGGCCATCAGGCCGCCGGCGAGCATCAGCGCGGCGAGCAACGAGGTGAACGATCGGATCATGGCATCGGACCTTTCGAATAGCGGAGCAGGACGCGGCGCTCAATGAGGTGGACGGCCTCGTAGACCGCCATGCCGAGCGCGGTGATCACGACGAACAGCGCGAAGATCAGACTCGAATCCATCACGCTCTGCGCGGCGACGATCGAGGCACCCAGGCCCATGCGCCCGCCGATGAACTCTCCGACGACGGCGCCGACCAGGGACAGCACGACGGCGACGCGCAGGCCCGCCATCATCGTCGGAAGCGCCGCGGGCAGCTTTAGCCGCAGCAGCGTTTGAGCGCGGCTGGCGCCGAGCATGCGGAAGAGCTCGCGCCGCTGCGGATCGACCTCGGCGAGGCCGGTCAGCGTCGTCTCCATCACGGGGAAGAAGCAGATCAGCGCGGTGATCACGACGGTGGGCGTCAGGCCGAAGCCGAACCAGATGATGAAGAGCGGGCCGAGCGCGAGCTTGGGCACCAGCTGGCTCGCCAGCACATAGGGACGCAGCAGCCGCGCCAGTGCGGGTGTCTCCCCGAGCAGGACGCCGACCACGACACCGATGACGGCGCCGAGGCTCAGGCCCAGCGCCATCTCGGCGGCGGTGACAGCGAGATGCGGCCAAAGCCGGCCGCTCGCAATCTCGCCCCATAGCGTCGCCAGGACGGACAAGGGGGGCGGCAGCACCAGCGGGGACAGGCCACCGAGGCGGCACCAGGCGTCCCAGACGCCGAGCAGGACGATCAGCAGAAGGAGCGAGTGAAGCCGGGCTCTCATGCGGCGGCTCGCCCCAAGGCATCCATGGCCGCGCGCAGCCCGTGGCAGGCGGCGGCAAAAGCCGCCTCGTAGCGCATATCCCTGTCGCGCGGCCTCGTCAGCGCGACGGACTTCGTATGCACGATCCGCCCAGCCTCCATCACCGCGACTTTATCGGCGAGGTAGACCGCCTCGGCGATGTCATGCGTGACGAAGAGCGCGGTGGTGCCGCGCAGCGCGCAGAGCCGCAGCAGATCGTCCTGCAACTCCTCACGGGTCAGGGAGTCGAGCGCGGCGAAAGGCTCGTCGAGCAGCAGAAGTTCGGGCTCGCCGGTAAGGGCGCGGGCTAGCGCGACACGGCTCTGCTGGCCGCCCGAGAGTTCGCGCGGGCGCCTTGCCGCGAACTCCGTCAGGCCGATCCGCGCCAGCATTTCGTGGGCGGCCTCACGGTCCCGGCCCGTCGGCCGGCGCGCCAGCGAGATCGGCAGGAGGACGTTGTCGAGAACGCTCAGCCAGTCGAGCAGTGTCGGCGACTGGAAGACGAAGCCGGCGCGGCGGCTCGGGCCGGTCAGGACGTTTCCGGCGATCCGCACGGCTCCCGCTTTCGGCAGGAGCAGCCCGGCGGCGAGCTTGAGAAGGGTGGTCTTGCCGCAGCCGCTGCGGCCGAGCAGGCAATGGAATTCGCCACGTGGGATCACCCAGTCGACGCCGGCGACGGTCGGTGCGGTGTCGCCGGCATAGCGATAGACCGCGCGGTCGATCGTCAGGAACGGCGACGGGGTCGGCTCAATCGACATAGGGCGCGAAGCCTTCCGCCGCGATTTCCGCGCCTTGGTCGATCTCGGTCAGGGTCACGAGGTCGAGCAGGCTGAAGCGTCCGTCATGATGCCAGCCAGCCTCCGGCGCCGTCATGCGGCCGAACGGCGCGACGCGGGTCACGCCGGCTGCGGCCAATGTGTCGGCTATCGCGAAGAGCCGTTCGGGAGAGGCCGCCACCCCCGCCGTCTGGAGGAGAAGCCGGTGGGGCGCGACCAAGGGACCGACCTCGTCGAGGCTGTCGACCGAGACGAGCTTGATCGTGCGGTTCAGCCCCGTGGGACTCAGCGCTTCGGCCATCTCGACATGCGCGACACTCCAGGGCGCGTCGGCCTCGCCGAACAGCGCGACCTCGTCCGAAAGGCTGCGCATCTCGTGAGCGCCGCGCCAGACCGCGACAGAGGCTGTCTCAGCGTCCGAGAGTGCTCGGCGGGGATGACGATGGGCCATCGCCGCCAGCTCGTAAGCGACATGGCGGGCGAAGTCCGCCGGGGCGACGCCGCCGCCGCGCTCGACGAAGACGAGCTGCGGCGAATAGCAACCCTGCTGCTCGTAGCGTGTGACGTCCTGCGCGATCAGCCGCGCCAGCCTGGGGGCTTTTCGCGTGTCGAGCGCCTCGCGCGCGACGAGACCGAAGCCGATCTTGTGCCCGTGCGGCAGGAAACGCGTCGTCACAGGCAGCTTGTCGCGCAGCGCGGCAAGCGTCGCGTTGCCGCCATAGGCCATCACCGTATCGGCCTCGCGCAGGATCGTGGCCTCGCCGTCCGCCTCGCCGCCCTTCCACCAGACGATGGCGATAGCCTCGCCGATCTCGGGGTCGATCTCGGCGATCAGCCCGGCGAACCAGCCTGCCGTCAGCGGCTCGACGCCGGCCACCTTGCCGAGCGTGCCGGCCTTCACCAGCAAGCCGCAGATCAGGCTCCACAGCGGCAGCGCGGGCACGTTCCCGGCCCAGACATGCAGCAGGAGCTCCGGGCCGTTGGCGCGCAGGAAGCCGCCCTTGCGCGCGGGTCGAAAGCCGTCGAGAACGCCGGGATCGGGAAAATCCTCGGCCAGGAAGCGCAGAAGCTGCGGCTTGCGGAAGGTCTTGAGATAGCTCGTCAGGCCGAGCCGCACGGTCTCGGCATCGTAGCCGGTGACGATCGGCAGCAGATGCTCGGCCTTGCGACGCAAGGGGTGCTGTCTGTCGAGCAGGCGCGCGACCGCGCCATCGATGGCCTCGACAATGCGGGCGACCGGCATCCGACGCAGGCGAAGCCGCGCTTCGCCGCGAAGATGGTCGCAAAGCCGTTTGGCCTGCGCCGCGTCGAGTTCGGGCAGCGCGACCTCGGCCGACTGGCCCCAGGCCGAATAGGTGACGTGCCGCCACGCGATGTCGTCCCGCGCCACCCCCGGCAGATGTCCGGCCCGTTCGATCACCGGCGCCTAGCCCCGCGCCGCGGCGAGGAATTCGGCAACGGCGACCGAGCAGCCCTTGGAGGCCTCGCCGTCGACGCGGCCAAGCAGGCGGAAGCCGCCCGGCACGAGCTCGCCCGCATCCTCCGTCAGGATCGCCGAGACGCTGTTGAAATGGGCGAGGTCGTGGTGCTGCAGCACGCCGCGCACGCCATCTTGCATGTCGGATCCGGTCAGCGGATCGACGACGCGGCTTCGGATCCAGTGCGGGCCGGATTTGACCGAGGGGCAGATCGCGTTGCCGTCGTCGTAGAGCTGCGTGCTGAGTTCGGTCATGCCGTACATGTTGATGCAGGCCGAGCGCGGGATACCGAAAGCCGCCGAGAGTGCATCGTAGAAGTCGTCTGCCGCGAGTTCGCGCGACTGCCCCTTGAAGCCGCCGGTGTCGAACAGAAAGCTGCCTTCGGGCAGGCGGAAGCGTCGGCCCTGTTCGGCCAGCGCGTCGAGCAGCGGCACGAAGGCGTAGCTTGCACCGAGCAGCGCATAGGGCTTACCCGTCGCCTCGGCGTCCGAGAGCGCCGTGAGGGTGCGTTCGAGGTCGAGCCCGCTATCGCCGATCAGCACAGCGCTGTCGCCCGTGCCGCAATGGTCGCGCGCCAAAGCGAGGTAATGCGCCAGTGAGGAGTTCGGCAGCGCGGTCTCGTCCGGGAAGAGGATGCCCATGCGGATGCGGTCGCGCCCGTGCATCACGCGCTGGCGGAAGTTCAGCAGCATCGAGCGGTCGTAGACCGCAAGGCTTGGATGGTAGCTGCGGCCCCGCACGCTTCGCGTCGTGCCGCTGGTCATGAAGACGCGCTGCGCCTCGTCGGGCGGGCAGCAGCTCAGCGTCAGGTCCTTGAAGGCGGTGATCGGCACGGCCGGGATGTCGCGCCAGCGCCGCACGGATAGCGGCGTGCGTCCGCGCCGGAGGCAGAAGCGCCGATAGGGGTCGTCGTTGCGGAACTGGTAGGCGAAGACGGCGAGCGCCATCGCCTCGAATTCGGCCTCGCTCGCGCCCGGCCGGTCGATGAAGGCGAGCAGGGCCGCGATGATCTCGTCCTGGGTCACGTCGGGCCTCCGTCCGATCCGCTCAGGCGGATCTCGACTCGCAAAGGACCATGAGCGCAGACGGATTGAGGGCCCTGACAAGGCCGACTGTCCCGCATCCCTACGCCGGTATGATCCGGATCAGGTTCGGAGGGTCACCACGTTGCCGAGTGCTTTCGCAACCGGCCGGCGGAATCTCAGCCTCCTAGCGAGGCCCCCCTGGGAACGGATGGTAGATGATAAGCCGCGCACCGATCTGTCAAGGCGGGGCCCGCTTATGCGGACCTACACCATCCGCGACATCCATGCCGATCCCGGCACGGTCGACATCGACTTACGTTCAGGGCGGTCATAGCACCGGCGCCCGCTGGGCCCTGCAAGTCCGTCCGGGCGACAAGGTCGGGATCCGCGGGCCGGTCGGGCGAGTGATTCCTCAGGCGAACTGGTATCTCCTCGTCGGCGACGAAACTGCGCTGCGGGCCATCGCGCGCAAGCCTGAACGCCTGCCCACGGATGCGAACGGGATCGCGGTGATCGAGGTCGCGGATCGTAGCGAGGAGAGCGTCTCTGGAACAGCGGCGATCTGGAGACGTTGCCGTCATTGATTCCGCCTCTGCGAAACCGAGCTATGCCCAAGAAGGATATCGCGACAGCAATCGCTTACCTCCGACATGAATGGCCGCTGCCATCATCGGTGACGTTGGGTTCTGCCGTGAGAGCCAAGGGAATCGAGCGAGAGCTTCGCAGAAAGCTCGCCTGGGCACATCGCAAGCAAATCACTGTCGAGGCGGGCTGTATCGTTCTCTCGGTGCCGGAGGCCGATGCAGATGCATTTGACGCAAATTGCACGCGCGTGGAGCAGCTATTGGCTAGCCTGCCACAGCTGCCCATTCTGCCGAGCGAGATCGAGGATATCCTCTCAATTTCTGCGCGCGAGCGGCACAAATGGCTTGGAGATGGCCGCTTACCCAGCGCTGGGACACGAACGGTCAAGTTACGCGGCAGGGCTAAGAAAGTGACGTTCCATGTATTCGAGCCGGTGCGCGTCGAAGACGTTCTAAACGCGGATTTTCCCGAGCTGTGGCGGGAGGAGGATGCGCAGACTGCAGCGGAAAATCGTAAGCGGGCAGCCGGAAAGGCTGCAATCCGGCGCGCCGCTGCACGGAAGGCCGCGTCTGATGACGCAGCGGTGAAAAGCGATACCCTGGAGGGTTGGGAAGCGTTCGAAGCCGAAGGCTTCCTGCGCTGAAGCCTTGCCTTAACCCGTCAGCTTGACTTCGTAACCCGAGGAGCCCGCTTAGCCTGTGTGACCGTTACAGGCTTCCTGCGCTGATTGCCGAGGCCCATTTTCTTGGCAAGCTGCGAGCGGGCTTCGGCGTATGCCGGCGCGACCATCGGGTAATCGGCAGGCAGGCCCCACTTCGAGCGGTAGGCCTCCGGGCTCATGTCGTAGGCCGTACGCAGATGTCGCGATTTAAACTTCTTGCCGTCCTCCAGGCAGATCAGGAAATCAGGCGTAATCGACTTCCTGACCGAGACCGCCGGCGCCTTGTCCTCGACAATCGGCTCGGGCTGCTTGCCGAGACTGGTCAGGGCGGCGTGAGTGCTCGCGATCAAACCAGCCAGCTCGGCAGTCGGAACTCGGTTATGAGCCACATAGGCTGAGACAATCCCGGCCACGAGATCGACGACTGCTTCGTTTTCGTCTGAAATGTAATCTGGCCCTGTCGAATCTGCGTTTAAGAATGTCGAATAATATCAGTCAGGAGGCGAGTGCGTGTGTTGAGGGGCATTTCGCTGAAACGTCTGTTTGGATGCCGATAGCAGAACTCAGGAAATGCACACAAGACGAACCATTGGCCTCACGTGGCCCGCTAAGCCTTCTGCATCGTTTGGCGACGATGTCCCAGCCTACCGGGACGCGCCGATCCGGCATTGTTCTATGCCGTTTACTCCGGCCGTTTTTAATCTAATGAGGGCGCCGACTTAACCTTTGTTTAGGTCGCCAAAGCTCGGCCGAGGGAAAATCTATCCCAGCATGGAGGGAAGCACGATGCGAATGAGTTCGCTTGCCGAACCGGCTGATCTTGATCGGGCCCAGGCGGCACTGGATACGGCTTGGGCCCGGCTTCAGCCAACAGTCCGCACAGCCGAGGCGAAAAGGTTCGCTCGCTGCTAGCGACGAGCGTTGTCCACTTCCTTTATCGAGGCTGCAGTCAGGAAGAAATGGCTGAGCAGGCCGCTGCTTGGATGTCCGGTAATTTAGCGCCCCGGTCGCGAACCCTCTGAACATCAGGAACGCGAACGGCCTTCATGACCGGGCAGGCTCTGCACGTCGATGGCGGAGCCTCGATCGGCCGCGCCATGTTTTAGCTGGTCGGCGGTGCTGCCGACCGGCGTTCCGATGGACCTCTGGGCGGGGTCGGACCACTTAGTCCTAAGCTAGGACCCGCGGCATTGGTTCGGGAGGCCATCGCGGCCCACCCGACGAAAGAAGGAAAGTTCGATGATCCGCTTCTACTTCCACCCGACGCCGAACCCGGCGAAAGTCGCTCTGTTCCTGGAAGAAACGGGCCTGCCCTACGAGGCGATCCCCGTCGACACCAGCAAGGGCGAGCAACATGCAGCGTCGTTCCGAGCGATCAATCCCAATGGCAAGGTGCCGGCGATCGTCGATACGGACGGGCCGGGCGGCCAGGAGGCGCGCGTCTTCGATTCCACCGCCATCCTGCTTTATCTCGCCGAGAAGACGGGACAATTCCTGGGCGCCCCGGAAGACCGGCCGGAGCTGCTCTCGTGGCTCCTGTTCCTCGCGTCGGGCCTCGGCCCATTTTCAGGACAGGCGGTCCATTTTCAGTTCGCCGCGCCCGAAGGGCTCGATTATGCCGTGAACCGCTATCGCCGCGAGGCCGAACGCCATTATCGGGTGCTGGACGAGCATCTTGAAGGGCGGGACTACATCGTCGGCAAGACCTATACGATTGCTGACATTTCGGCCTGGGGCTGGCTCGACCGCGCCTCGCGCGTGCTCAAGGGAGCGGACGATCCGCTCGCGCCCTTCCCGAACCTCAAGCGTCTGTTCGAGGCTGTCGATGCGCGGCCGGCCGTGATCGCGGCCCGTGCCGTCGGCAAGGACCATGCCTTCAAGCAGATCCGTGACGAAGAGGCTCAGCGCGCGCTCTTCCCGTCCAATTTTCCGCCCGCAGCGTAATCGCGCATCCGGAGACCGCATCATGACCGAGAGCACCGATTATGTCCCGCCCAAGGTCTGGACCTGGGACAAGGCCAGCGGCGGCCGCTTCGCCAATATCAACCGGCCGATCGCCGGCGCGACCCATGACAAGGAGCCGCTTCGCCAATATCAACCGGCCGATCGCCGGCGCGACCCATGACAAGGAACTGCCG
>NZ_JBFUKY010000005.1:0-351624 GCF_056400625.1 Allobosea sp. P5_A5 | reverse complement strand
CCTGGAAGGAGATCCGGGTCGGGAAGTTCGCCTTGATCGTGCCGGTGATGACGTCGACCGAGGGGCGCTGGGTGGCCAGCACGACATGGATGCCGGCGGCGCGCGCCATCTGTGCCAGGCGCTGGATCGTGCCCTCGATCTCCTTGCCGGCGACCATCATCAGGTCGGCCATCTCGTCGACGATGACGACGATGTAGGGCAAAGGCTCGAGGTCCATGACCTCTTCTTCGTAGATCGCCTCGCCGGTGCCCTTGTCGAAGCCGGTCTGGACCGTGCGGGTGATGACCTCGCCTGCGGCCTTGGCCTCGACCACCCTGGCATTGAAGCCGTCGATGTTGCGCACCGCGAGCTTCGACATCTTCTTGTAGCGCTCCTCCATCTCGCGTACCGCCCACTTCAAGGCGACGACCGCCTTCTTGGGATCGGTCACGACGGGGGTGAGCAGATGGGGAATGCCGTCATAGACCGACAGCTCGAGCATCTTGGGATCGACCATGATCAGACGGCACTCTTCCGGCTTCAGCCGGTAGAGGATCGACAGGATCATGGTGTTGATCGCGACCGACTTGCCCGAACCGGTGGTGCCGGCGACCAGCAGATGCGGCATCCGGGCGAGATCGGCGATCACCGGCTCGCCGCCGATGGTCTTGCCGAGGCACAAAGCGAGCTTGTGCTTGGTGCCCTCGAAATCCTGGCTCGCCAGCAGCTCGCGCAGGAACACCGTCTCGCGGCGGGCATTGGGCAACTCGATGCCGATGGCGTTCTTGCCCGGGATCACCGCCACACGCGCCGACACCGCACTCATCGAACGCGCAATGTCGTCGGCCAGCGAAATCACCCGCGACGACTTCGTCCCAGGCGCAGGCTCAAGCTCGTACAGCGTGACAACAGGGCCGGGGCATGCCTGAATGATCTCGCCCTTGACGTTGAAGTCTTCGAGGACGCCTTCCAACAGCCCGGAATTCTGCTGCAGCGTCTCGACCGGCACCTCGTCCTGCGTCAGCGGCGGCTCGGCCAGGAACTCGATCGGCGGCAGCACGAAGCCGCCATCGTTGGCGATCGCGCGCACCTTCATGTCGCGTAGCGCAGTCTGCCGGGGCGCCTTCCTGACCGGCAGCGCTTCAAGCTCCGGTTCGGCCAGGGCAGGCGGCCTGATGCTGGCGGGCGCGGCGACGGCCATCGGCGTGGCGGGCGACATCGAGAAGCTCAGATTGACTGAATAGCCCTGCGGAATGGGCGCCGGCGAAGCGGCGCGCTCGGCGCGCATCGGGGCGCGGGGCACTGAGGATGCGGGAAGGGCGGCTGCGCGGGCGACCCGTCGTTTAGTGCCCCCGGCCGGTGTCGCGACGGGAGGAACGAATTCCTCGTCGTGCTCGATGGTCGGCACGAGATCCCAGAAGGCATGGTCCGACAGGAACGCGAAGGGCGTCGGCGGCTCCAGGGTTTCCGGGGGCTCGTCTGCCCATTCGACGAGTTCGTCGACCGTCTCGAAGCGCGGCGTTTCCGGCTCGGTCGGCGCGGCCTGGAGAAGCGGGCTCAGCACTTCGTCGCGTGCCACATCGGCCTCGGCGTCCGCGCCGGGGCCTTGCATGCCCCAGATCTGCTGCATCAGATGGCGCGGCGTGCGCCAGAACCGTACACGGGTCTGCTCGGACAGCGGCAGCGCCGGCGGATGATAGCCTCCTCGCCAGGTCGCGTTCAGCGAGGTGCCCAGCGGAACGGGGATTCCGATCGGGGCCGGAGCGCTGTCCGGCATCGCAGCGGCGCTGCGCGCCAGCGCGCGGCTCGTGCGGATATAGGTGCCGGGCGGAGGCGCCGCCGGGGCGCTCTCGGCCGGGTTCGACGGCGCGTTGGCGGCGCTCGGCGCCTCCGCGTGCTCGTCCATCGGCTGGACACCCAAATCATTGGAAGCGAAGAGATTTGTTCGCTGAAGACGATCGCGTTTGAACATGTAAATCCAGCGACACTACGCACCGTGAACCGAGTTCACAGAGCTAGCCGGGCAGAGTTAACGCTGCCTAAATGAAGCGGGCGCGGCGGGCAGGATCGTGACGTCGGCCACCGCTGGAGGACATGCTTTACCAGGCTCGCGCCCATGGCCTAGGCTATGCCGGATCAGCGCGAAACCACGGCGCTTGTTCCCGCTTCCGAGGATGTCCCGCCGTCATGGATTTTACGATTTCCGCCGAGCTCGACGAGCTGCGCCGCCGGATCGCGGCTTTCGTCGAAACCGAGATCATTCCGCGCGAGAGCGACCCCGCGAGCTGGGATGCACATGAGAATATCGGCGAGGCGGCGCTGGCGGAATTGCGCGGCAAGGCGCGCTCGGCCGGGCTCTGGTGCCTGCAGCTGAAGCCCGAGAACGGCGGGCTCGGCGTGGGACGGATGGGCATGGCGGTCTGCTACGAGGCGATGAACCGCTCGATCTTCGGTCCCGTCGTGTTCAATTCGGCGGCGCCCGACGACGGCAACATGATGATGCTGGAGGCTGTCGCGACGCCGGAGCAGAAGCGTCGCTGGCTCGAACCGATCGTCGCCGGCCAGGTGCGCTCCGCCTTCGCCATGACCGAGCCGCATCCCGGCGGCGGCTCCGACCCGACGATGATTCGCACCCGCGCCGAGAAGCAACCGGACGGCTCCTACAGGCTGTATGGCCGCAAATGGTTCATCACGGGAGCCGAGCAGGCGGCGCATTTCACCGTTGTCGCGCGCACATCGGACGATGCGCGACGCGGGCTGACGGCCTTCCTGTTCCATCGCGACCAGCCCGGTTGGCGGATCGTGAGGCGCATCGAGATCATGGGGCCGGAGGAGCATGGCGGCCATTGCGAGATCGAGTTCGACGGGTTGCGCATTCCGCCCGAGGACGTGCTGATGGGGGAGGGCGACGGCTTCAAGGTCACGCAGATCAGGCTCGGCCCGGCGCGGCTGACCCACTGCATGCGCTGGCTCGGCCTCGCCAAGCGCTGCGTCGAGATCGCGCGTGCTTATGCCGCAACGCGGGAGGGCTTCGGCGTTCGCCTCGCCGACCGCGAAAGCATCCAGCTCAAGCTGGGAAAGACCGCGATGGGCATCGAGATCGGACGGCTCCTTGTCATGAAGGCCGCCTGGGAACTCGATCGCGGCGGGCAGGCCCGCAAGGAGGTCTCGATGGCCAAGGTTCAAGCCGCCAATACGCTGCATGAGGCGGCGGACATGGCGATCCAGATCAATGGCGCGCGCGGCTATTCCAAGGATACGGTGCTTGAGTGGATCTATCGCTACGCCCGGCAGGCCCGGCTGGTCGACGGTGCCGACGAGGTGCACCAAATGGTGCTGAACCGCTTCCTCGACAAGGAAGGGGACGATTTCTGGCGCTGGGAGGTTGCCCGCGCATGACGGATCCGACGGAGCAGGCCGAGATCGGCTTCGACACGGTGGCACTGGACGCTTACATGCGCCTGAAGCTCGATCTCGCGGGACCGATGCGGCTCGCGCCGATCAGCGGCGGCCAATCCAACCCGACCTTCTTCCTCGGTTATGATGACCGGACGCTCGTGCTGCGCAAGCAGCCGGCCGGCGAACTGCTGCCTTCGGCCCATGCGATCGACCGGGAATACCGGGTCATCAGCGCGCTCGCAGGAACGGCCGTACCGGTGCCGCCCGCGCTGCTCTATTGCGACGACCGGGCCGTCATCGGCACGCCCTTTTACGTGATGGAGAAGGTCGAGGGCCGTGTCTTCCACGACTGCACTTTGCCCGGCCTGTCGGTGCCGGAGCGCGGCGCAATGTATGCCGCGCTCGCGCAGACCCTGGCCGCGCTCCACAACCTCGACGTCGAAGCGCTGGGGCTCGGCGATTTCGGCAAGCCCGGCAATTACTTCGCCCGCCAGATCGCGCGCTGGGGCCGTCAGTGGGAGCTGTCCGAGGCCAGAGAAAATCCGGATATCGTGCGCCTGCGCGCCTGGCTGCCGCAGCATATCCCGGCCGACGATAGCGTCAGTCTCGTTCATGGCGACTACCGCATCGGCAATGTGATGTTCCATCCGACCGAACCTCGGGTCGTCGCGCTGCTTGACTGGGAATTGTCGACGCTCGGGCACCCTCTCGCCGATCTTGCCCATACGGCGATCGCCTGGCAGTCCTCGCCGCAGGAATATGGCGGCATCGCCGGGCTCGACCTGGACGCGCTCGGCATTCCCGAGCTCAAACGTTTCACGGAACTCTATGCGAGCGAGGCGCGGCATGGCCTGACGCTCCAGCCCTTCCATCTGGCTTTCGCGCTGTTCCGCTGGGCGGTGATCTTCGAGGGCATCGCCGCGCGTGCCCGCAGCGGCAACGCATCGGCGACCAATGCCGCTGAAACCGGGCATTTCGCCGCAGCCTTTGCCCGGCGCGCGGCCGAGCTGACTTGAGAACCGCTAGATGACGAGCCCGTGCGCGCCCAACTCGGCACGCAGATCGATCGGCTCGACGAAATGGACCGTCTTCATACCGGCCCGGTCGGCGGCGACGATGTTCTTCTCGCTGTCGTCGATGAAGATGCAGTCGCTCGGTGAAAGCGCGTAGCGCGCGAACAGCACCGCGAAGATCGCGGGATCAGGCTTGATCACCCGCTCATGGGCGGACACGACGACGCCGTCGAAGGATTGCAGGAAAGGAAAGCGGGTCAGGCACTCGGCCCATTTCTCGCGCGAGAAATTGGTGATGGCGTAGACCTTCTCGCCACGCGCCTTGAGCGCGGCCAGCACGTCGACGCTCTGCTCGATCACGCCGGGGATGCTCTCATACCAGCGCTCGTCATAGGCGCGGATTTCGCGCTCCCATTCCGGATGCTGCGCGACGAGCAGCGCCACGGCCTCTTCCCATGAGCGCCCGCGATCTTGCTCGATGTTCCAGGCGCCGGTGCAGACATTTGCCATGAACCAGTCGAGCCGCTCGCTCTCGGGGATGAGCTCCCGATAGACCAGCTTGGGGTCCCATCGCAGCAACACGTTGCCGACATCGAATACGACGGTGGGAGCGGTCATGCCGTGGCTCCGATCCAGTAGGAGGAGGGCGTGGTCAGCCGCCGACCTGGAAGGAGTAGTTCACGCCGAGGCCGAACGTGACCTGGTGGCGCTGACCGACGGTCGCGACCAGCGGCGAATGCGCCGCATCCTCCGCGAGCCTGTCGTAACGGCCAAACAGCGTGGTCGACCAGACCTCCGACCATTTGTAGTCCAGCGAGCTGGCGATGCCGACGCTCTTCAATCCGCCATCCGGCCTGTAGGGGACGAAATAGCGGTTGATCGAAGCCTCTTCGGCAGAGACGCCGAAATAGCGTCTCATGAAGCGATTATCGCCCAAGGAAAGCCGCGGGCCGACCGCGAGAGTGAAGCCATTGAAGCGTTCCACCCAATCGACCGAGAAATCGGCGACGATCCCGTGGTGCCCGTGGAAGCCCTGCTTCACCTCCACACGGGTCCGCAGCTTGTCCTCGATGGGCCAATACTCGGCGAAAGCTCCGCCCTCGACCGTCCAAGGGACGCTGCGCATGCCGAAAAGGCGATAGTTCTGCCCGGAATAACGGCCGGCGCGGAAATCGCCGACGATGCCGGCGCTGAAACGCTCGTTTTCGTAGAGCGCGAAATCGAAACCGTCATCGGGCGAGCTGAAGCCTTCGACCTCACCGACGCGCCGCCAGCTCAGCGACGGCATCGCGGAGAGACCCGCCGAACTGGAGCCCTCATATTTAGGCCCGAGCTGGCCGGTGAGGCCGACGGTGACGATCCAGCCCTTCGCCGGTGTCGGGTCGGTCAGGGCCGGCGTTACGTCGGCCGCCAGCGCACCCAACGGGCAAAGCGCGAGCAAAGTAGCGAAGGCGATCGCACGCATCAGGCTATACTCATCCTTCCGGCATCCTGCCGTGAGACCCCAGCCATAACCTAGCCGGGTTGACGCCGCCATAACAGCATCGCCACAGCGGCGTCCATTATTCGCCGATCGAACGCCCGACCTTGATGCCCAGTTTCTTGATCCGGTGCCAGAGACTGCGCTCCGCTATTCCCAGGAGCTTGGCGGCCTGAACCTGAATGCCGTCCGTACGCCGCAGCGCCTCGACGATAAATCCGCGCTCCAGCCGCTCCATCTCGGCGTCGAGGTCTCGCGGCAATGCGTGATGGGTGTCGCGACGGCCCGGTTCGAACAGATCGCGGGGGAGGTCCGGGAGGTCTATCGTCTCCGAGCGGGCGACGATGACCGCGCGTTCGACGCAGTTGTGCAGCTCGCGAATGTTGCCCGGCCAATCATAGCCACTCATCGCGGCAAGAGCTGCTGGCGAGAAGCCCGTCACCCGCTTGCCCATCGCTTCCGTCAGTTCGCCGATGAAATGGGCTGCGAGCAGTGGCACGTCCTCGCTGCGATCGCGCAGCGCCGGCAGCGCGATCGGGAAAACGTTCAGCCGGTAATAGAGATCTTCCCGGAAGCGACCCTCCGTGATCGCCTGGCGCATATCCTTATGGGTCGCGGTGACGAGCCGCACATCGACGCTCTGGCTGCGGCTGGCGCCCACCGGCTCGAAGCTGCGCTCCTGGATGACCCGCAGCAGCTTGGCCTGGAGCCCGATCGGCATGTCGCCGATCTCGTCCAGGAAGAGCGTGCCGCCATCGGCAGCGGTGAAGCGGCCCGCGCGGTTGGCGACAGCCCCGGTGAAGGCGCCTTTGACATGGCCGAAGAGTTCGCTTTCCAACAGGCCCTCGGGGATGGCCGCGCAGTTGACCGCGACGAAGGGCTTCGTCCGGCGCGGACTGTTGAAGTGGATGGCGCGCGCCACCAGCTCCTTGCCGGTGCCGCTTTCGCCGTTCAGCATCACCGTGGCCTTGGTCTCGCAGACCTCCGTCACCTGCTCGATCACGCGGCGAAACGCCGGGCTGGTGCCGATCAGCGTGTCGAAGGAGTAGCGCCCTTCCAGTTCGCCGCGCAGCCGGTCGTTCTCGCGCACGACATCGGCAAGGCGGAGCGCCCGGCGGATCGTCGCCGCGACATCCTCCATCTCGAAGGGCTTGGCGATGTAGTCGAAGGCGCCTTCCTTGACGAGCTCGACCGCGTCGCGCACCGCCGCGAAGGCGGTGATGATGACCACCGGCACTTCGGGCCAGCGCTTGCGCACCTCCCGCAGCAGCGCCCGCCCGTCCATCACCGGCAGCCTGAGATCGGTCAGCACGAGGTCGAAGCGGGCCTGCTCCAGCTCGACGAGCGCCGCGCGCGCGCTGTCCACCGCCGTGGTGCGATAGCCCAGGTCTTCGAGCGCCGCCGCCAGCACGTCCGCCAGGCGGACCTCGTCATCGACCACCAGGATGGAGTGGTTCATGCGCGGGCTCCCATCGAGGCACGCGGGATCGTCAGGGTGAAGGCGGCGCCCTGTCCCGGCGCGCTGGCGCAGGACGCCGTTCCGCCATGGCCCTCGGCGACCGTCTGGACCTTGGCGAGGCCGAGCCCCGTGCCCTTCGCCTTGGTGGTGAAGAAGGGATTGAAGATGTGCTCCCGGATGTCGTCTGGAATGCCGTCGCCCTCGTCGCGGATCGTCAGGCTGACGCACTCCGCCCTTGCCTCGACGATGGCATGGATCGTTCCCCCCTCGGGCATGGCGTCGATGGCGTTGAGCACGAGGTTGAGGCAGGCCTGGTGAAGCTGGTCGGGATCTCCCAGGATTCGCGCTCCGCCGCTCTTGTCCTCGATCTCGATCCTGACGCTCTTGCGGTTCAGCTCGGGTGCGGCGATCGCCGCGACGCGGTCGATGATCGCGCGCATCGGCAGTTCGGTCTTCACCGGCTCCTTCGGCTGCGCGAAATCGAGGAAGTCGCGCACCAGCGTCTCGATGCGCCGCACTTCGTCGATCACATAGCCCAGCATCCGGTCTTCCGAGACGGCGAGCTTGGCCCGGTTGCGCACGACTTCGGTCGAGGTCTTGATGATGCCGAGCGGGTTGCGCACCTCATGGGCGATCACCGCCGCCGCCTGGCCGAGCGCCGCGAAGCGGTCCCGGCGCCTGAGTTCGCTTTCGAGCTGATTGAGCTTGCCGAGCTGTTCGGCCATGCCGTTGAAGCCGGACGCCAGCTCCGAGAGTTCGTGCCCGCCGCTGCCTTCCGGGACACGATGGCCGAAATCGCCGGCTGCGATGGCGCGCACGCCGCGCGTCAGGGCTCGCAGCGGCCGCACCAGCACGCCCGACATCAGCATCCCCACCAGAACCGAGATCAGGCAGCCGAAAGCGAAGATGCCCAGGAACAGGCTGCGTCGGCTGAGCTGCTCGAAGAAGCCTGCATCGCGCGGCAAGCCGATGAAGGCGATGGCCGCTAGCTTGCCGTCGATACCGCGAAAGCCTGCATAGACAGCGCGGTAGCGGCCGCCATCCGCCACAGCATCGAAGATCTCGTCATCCTCGCCCGAGGCGAGCTGCGTGCGGATGGTATCCGGTACCGCGGCCGTCCGCTCGGGATGCGTCCGCAGTACGGGAACGAGCTCGTCGTCGAAATCGGCGAAAAGCCGGACATCGAGAGAGGTCACGACGCGGATGCCGCCGAGATAGCTTTCGTCCAGCCAGCTGCCGACGAGCACATAGGCCGCCTGGCCGTTGACATGCACCTCCTGGACCGCGCCGGCCATGATCAGATGGGCGTCGTTCGCGCGAACCTTGAAGATGCCTTCGCCTGTTCGCGTCGGCAGTGGCGCATCGGGCGTGAACGGGCGCGATGTGAACAGGATGTTCCGATTGCCGTCATAGATCGCGATCACGTCGTAGCCGACGGAATTCAGAAGCTGGAATTCCCGTTCGATCGAGCGCGGAGCGGTCAGGTCGGAATGGGACGCCCGCTCCAGTCGGTGCCCGATCACCGTCGCAACGCGCTGGGCCTCCTGAGTCGCATCCACCACCTCGAGCCGGAAGAACCGCGAGGTCTCGCCGAGCCATTGCGCGACGTTCTGCTCGAAGGCGCCAGAGATCAGGCGGGCCGCGACATAGGTCGAGGCCAGCATCGCCGGCACGCTGACCAGCATGAAGGCGATGACCAGCCTCAGCCTGAGCGTGCTCACTTGCGCCGACATGATGCTTGCCCACCCCGCATTGTTTCCGGCACCGCTGGCGCCGGGCACGCTCACTGTTCTCTTGTCCAGGTGTCGTCGTCGCAGATCAAGCCGCCCAGCGCGCAGCCCCGCACGACCAGGCGCCCCGAAGCGTCGAGCGAGAGCGTCGTGCTGTAGGTCTTGCCGTCTTCGGGATTGTAGCCGTTGCCTGCGAACTTGCCCGTGCCATCGGCCTTGAAGCCGTTTAGCACCTGCACCCCCATGAGCGAGCGCTCGCGCAGCTTGGCATCGGCATTGTTGCGGTCGGTGCGCGGCTGCTTCAGCCACACGATCCTGCCGCACAGGGCCTGGCCGCAGGGCGCCACGGCGATGATCGACTCGCCGTCGGAATCGCGCCAGCGGCCGGCAATATCGGTGGCGTTCTGGGCTTGCGCGGCGCCGGCGGCCAAGCCGACGACGACGGCAAGGGCCGTCACTGCGTTACGCATCCTCATGGTCGCCTCCAAGCGCGATGACGCCGGCGACGATCAGCGCGATGCCGCAGGCGCGTGTGAGATCGATCCGCTCGCCAAGCACGAGCCAGGCCAGCAGCGGAACCGTGACATAGGCAAGCCCCGTCATCGGGAAGGCGCGGCTGAGCGGCATGTCCTTGAGGATCGCCATCCAGACGAAGAAGGTGCCGACATAACCGAGCGCGGCCAGCCAGACGCCGGGCAGCGTCAGCGCGCGCGCCAGCATCTCGGTGCCGAAATCGAGGTCGGCGAGGCCGTCGGCTCCCCATTTGAAAGCGAGCTGAGTAAAGGTGTCGAGCGCGATGAAAGACGTCCAGATCAGGGCCTGGCGCCAGCGGCTTGCTGCCGGAGGGGATGCTGAGGCGCTCATGCGGCCTTTTCCTGTGCCGAGGGCGATTGGGCCAGCGCGGCGAGGTCAGGATCGAAACGCGCGAAGGACAGGCGGGGGCTGATCCGGCCAAGCAGCCATTGAAGCGCGCCGTTGCGGTGGCGGAAGCGAATGGTGGAAGGCACCAGCCGGCTGCCGAAGCGAAGCTTGGAGGCATAGGCGGTCTGCCCGCTCTGCAGCAGGCGGACACCGCGCCCAAGGCAGAAGCGCACATTCGCCATCCAGCTCACCGCATAGAGATTGTGCTCGCGGGCCAGCGGGTAGCGCATGCCCAGGAATTTGTCGATCACGCGGTCAGGCTCGACCAGCAGCAGGTTGAAGGCCGCCAGCTCCTCGCCGATCCAGTACAGCGCGAAGACCGCCTGCTCGCCCAGCGCCCTTGCGACGGCGGGAAAATAGCCCGGAGGCAGAACTTCGAGATCGCCATAATCGAGCCCGCTCTGGCGGCGCGTCGACTCGTAGAGATCGCCGATCGCCTCTTCCAGCCCGGTGATATCGCTGCGGTATTCGATCCGCACGGCTTTGGCCTTGGCGAGCTTGCGCCGGATATCCTTGCGCGTCCCGGAGGATAGCGAGGCGAGATAAGCGTCCTCATCGGCGAAGGGCAGGTCCAGGACGGCGACGGGCAGGCTGCCCAACGTCGCGAATCCGCCTTTGCCCAGCAACGGCGCCATCAGCTTGTCCTCGACCGGAGCGAGGTCCTTGAAGGCGATCAGATGCGCCCCTTCCGCTGCCGCCTGCCGTTCCAACGCCGACAGCATCGCTCGCGTCGCGGCCTCGCGCTCCGTCGCATCGAGGCGCGGTGCAAAGCCGAGATGGCAGCGCTCCGCATAAGGCGAGCCGACGCAGAGCGCTTTGAGCGTGACGAGACCGGGAAACCGTCCGAACACGGGCTCCGTGACCCGCCGGAGCCGGCCCTGCAACGGTGTGTCGAGCCTGTAGTCCAGGCGGAAGAACGGCGCCACGGCTGCAACACCCTCCGCATCGCCTGCAGCGACCGCCGCGCAGCGCAGGCCGATGCCGGACGCGGCTGAGGCCTCGTCGCAGGCGCGGTAATAGCCGTGGCTCTCCGCCTCGCCCGGCAGGCAGGCGTTCCAGGCGGCGTCCTCGATCTCGGCGATGGTGGTGGCGATGTGGCCGGCGAACCCGGTCATTCCGCCGGAACGCTGTGCAACGGCACTGGCCTCTTGGCGGCGGCGCCCTGGGCCAGCCGCTTCGCGAACGCAACCGAGCGCTCGATCAGGATGTCGCGCTGCTGGTCGATGGTGACGAGATGATAGCTGTCGTCGAGGATGACCGCATCGACAAGCCCACTCAGGCGGCGCTGGACCTCGAAAGCATTGGAGAGCCCGGCAACGTCGTCTTCCCGCGCATGCACGAGCAAAGTGGGACAGGTGATCGACGGCATCTGCCGGCGCGTCTGCGCGATCAGATGCCACATCTGCTGCACGGACCGCGACGGCGTGCCGTGCAGGCCGGCTTCCGATGAATCGCCGGAGTTCATCGCGTTCTGGATGATATGCCGGGTGCGCTTGTCCTTCACGCCGAAGGGCTCGCGCTCGACGAAACTGAAGCGCTGCCCGATCGGCGTGTTGATCAGCAGCTTGAGCAGGAAGGAATACCAGGGGATCGACCAGCCGTCATAGCGCAGGGTCGGCGCATAGAGCGCGAGGCCGTCGACATCGAGCGGCCGCTCGGCGGCGATATGCATCGCCATCACCGCACCCATCGACAGGCCGCCGACGACGACGCGCTCGCAGGTCTCGCGCATGCGGTCGAGCTCGGTGAGCACGCTCTTGGCCCAGTCGCGCCAGCCGGTGGCGAGCAGGTCCGCCTCGGTGCCGCAATGGCCGGCGAGCTGCGGGCAATGCACGGTATGCCCGGCACGGTGCAGCGCGCGCGCCACCAGCCGCAGCTCGACCGGCGTGCCGCCGAGCCCGTGGATCAGCAGGAAGCCGGTCGCGTCGCCGGCATAGCGGAGGCTGTGGTCGCGGATCGACACGGCTAATGTCCCGTCAGGCGGTATGGGCGACGACGACGACGCCGCAGGTGATCAGAAAGGCGCCTATCCATTGGCGTGGCACGACGCGCTCCTTGAGCACGAGCGCGCTGGCCAGCGTCACGCCGAGGAAATTCAGGCTCGCGACCGGGAAGGCGATCGAAAGCGGCACCTCGGCAAGAATGCGCAGCCAGATGAAGATCTCGGCGACATAGATCGCGCAGCCCGCCAGGACCCAGCCGGAGCGCAAGGTCGACAGCGCGAGCGTCATGCCGGACGCATCGGGCAGCTCGTCGGCGCCGCGCTTCAGGCAAAGCTGCCCGGCGACGTCGCAGACGACGGAAAGCGCAAACCAGAAGACGATCCAGCCATTCATGCCAGCACCCGCTCGAAGCAGTCGATCAGCGCGTCGTTGACAGCGGCGTTGCGGGCGAGCGCGCCAGCCTCCGGCTTGACCGCCCTGGGGTGGTCGAACCAGGCCAGCGTCGCCCGGAACGGGTCGGCGAAACGTGGCTCCGACCAGTCGCCGCAAACGTCGATGCCGGCGATCGCGCGATGCTGCGCGAGGCGCTCGACGGCCGAGAGAACATGGTCGAGCGACATCTGGCCCTGGTCCCAATTGGTGCAGGCATCCTGCGGGCGCAGCACGTCCTTGTCGATGGTCAGCCAGATCGCCCGCGTCGGGATGGCCTCGACGAGTTCATCGAGAAACGCGTCCCAATCCTCGTCGGCGAGGTTCCGCCAATGCAGGTGGTTGCCCTCCTGGCGATAGCTCGTCGTCGTGTCGTAGCGGCCCCAGACGCGGGACGGTGCATGCCGCCAGGGAAACAGCGCGATCCGCCCATCCTCGACCGCGCCAAGATTGGCGAATTGCAGCTCGGGCCGCACGAGGTCGTCGCTGCACGGCCCGATCGTGATGACCTTGCGCACCTGCGGCAGCTCGAGCGCCCGGTTGACCCAGGCGCCGCAATTGACCGTGGCGGGAAAACGCACCCAGTCCGGGTGGTTGTCGAAATGCACGATAGTCACGTTCTCTTCGACGCCTGAGACGAGGCTTGCGGTCAGGTGATGGAAGTCACCCGACCCATAGAAGGTCACGCCGATCTCGCGCCCGCCGCCGGCATCGGACGAAAGCCGGGAGGAAAGGCTTTGCAGCGCTCCCCGGCTCGCCACGATGCGCAGGCGACAGGCAAGGTCGGACGCATCGATGCGGGTTGCGGCTCCCGCATCGATGCGCCGGCGTAGCGGCTCCTGAGCCGCCACACCTGCGTCGAGATCGATCACGCGCAATCGCAACTGGCCCTCGGCGGCTATCAGGCAGTTGCGACGCGGGCGAAGAGCTGATCGAGCAGCGCAATCGCGAGATCGATCTCGGCGTAGCTCATGGTCAGAGCCGGCGCGAGAGTGATGACGTTCTTGTAGTAACCGCCGATGTCGAGCACGAGGCCGTAGCGCTGGCCGTTGATTTCGAGATCGGCCTTCATGCCCTCGTCGCACATCAGGTCGACGAGTCGCTTGGACGGCGTGTAGCTGTCATGCGGCTCGCAGATCTCGATGCGCAGCGCCATGCCGAGGCCGTCGACCTCGCCGACGATCTTGTGGCGCTTTTCGAGGTCCTTCAGCCCGTCGAGGAAATACGCGCCCTTGGCCATGACCATGGTCTCGTAGTCTTCCTCCTCCATCATCTTCATCGCTTCGAGCGCGACGGCGGTGCCGAGCGGGTTGGCGTTGAAGGTGGAGTGGGTCGAGCCGGGCGGGAACACCGTCGGATTGATCAGGGCTTCCTTGGCCCAGACGCCGGAAAGCGGGTTCAGCCCGTTCGTGACGGCCTTGCCGAAGACGATGATGTCCGGCGTCACGCCGAAATGCTCGATCGACCAGAGCTTGCCCGTCCGGTAGAACCCCATCTGGATCTCGTCGACGACCATCAGGATGCCGTGGTCGTCCAGTACTTTCTTCAGGCCCGTGAAGAAGTTCTTCGGCGGGATGACGTATCCGCCCGTACCCTGCAGCGGCTCGACATAGAAGGCGGCGTATTCGGCCTGCTTCGTCTTCGGGTCCCAGACGCCGTTATATTCGCTCTCGAACAACCGGGCGAACTGCGCCACGCACTGCTCGCCGTACTCTTCCTTGCTCATGCCCTTGGGACCCCGGAAATGGTAGGGGAAGGGAATGAAATGCGCGCGCTCGCCGAAATGGCCGAAGCGGCGGCGATAGCGGTAGGACGAGGTGATCGCGGATGCACCGAGCGTGCGGCCATGATAACCGCCCTCGAAGGCGAACATCAGGCTCTTGCCGTTGCAGGCATTGCGCACGAGCTTCAGCGAATCCTCGACGGCCTGCGCGCCGCCGACATTGAAGTGGACGCGGCCCTTCTCGCCGAACTTGCGTTCGGCATCCTGCGCGATCATCGCCGCGAGTTCGATCTTCTCGCGGTGGAGATATTGGCTCGCCACCTGCGGCAGCGTGTCGATCTGGCGCTTCAGCGCATTGTTCAGGCGCGGATTGGCGTAGCCGAAATTGACGGCCGAGTACCACATCTGCAGATCGAGGAAGCGGTTGCCCGCCGCATCGAACATGAAGGAGCCGTCGCAGCCCGAGAAGATCTTCGGGAACTGCGTGTAGTGTACCGTGTCGCCATAGGAGCAATACTCGGCTTCGAGCGCGAGCAGGCGGGCTTCTTCCTCGGCCAGACCCGCGGCAGGCGCCGCACGGTCGAGCACGCGATAACCGTCATCCATCGATCTTGTCCTTGAGTTCCAGGCTCTTGGCCGGCGCAGGCGTGCCGGCGAGCACGGCTTCCAGAAGCGAAACGGCCTCGGAGAAATCCGTGAAAGGGTGGTGGTGAATTCCGTTCTCGCGGCAATGCGCGATCAGGCTCTTCTTGGCGAAGACCAGATCGGCCTCGCTCGCCAGGCAGAAATCGGAGCGACCATCGCCGACGAGCAGCGTCAGCGGCCGCGAAAGATTGCCGGCGATGCGGCATTTGCAGGTGCCGCTGCCGCAGGTGCCGCTCGGCGCCGCATGGGGCGACGTCATCCGCCAGCGATCGCCGCCGATTGATTCCAGATGGTTGGCGACCACCGGAATATGGCCGAGGCCGGCCCGGCCCATCAGCGTGTGGATGGTGCGATCGAGCCCGTCGGAGACGACCGTGATCGGCACGCCATGGCGCTGGCAAAGCCGCACGAAGGAGGCAAAGCCCCAGTCGATCTCCAAAGAGGCGACAAAGGTGTCGAGCACGTCGGGCGAGACATGCAGCAGCGCGACCTGCCGCTCCATGCATTCGCGGGAGCCGATCAGCCCCGCTTCCCATTCCGCCTCGATCTCTTCCCAGCCCGGTTCGGCGAACCGTTCGAGAATCCGGTCGGTGGTATCCCGGCTGGAGATAGTGCCGTCGAAATCAACAAGGGCTTGCCAGAGCATGATCGTCCGCTTCCAATATCGCTGACAAGTGTTGGCAAGCCGCGTGCCAATCACTAAGTCTCTGTTTTCATTGAAAATCGGGTCAAATTGACAGGTGGTGGAACCCGCAAATCTGGTGGTTTCTCCAAAATTTGGAGGAGGAGTCCGGGTTTGCGGGATGAAAGGGCCTTGGTCCCGGTCATCCAAAGCCTCGCGCCGAGCTCATCAGGGAAGGCTGATTCTCGGTCGTGCATGGACCCGGAAGTCGCTGATCCAGCGGAAACATCGCTCGTTGCGCCGGTCGAGGCGGCCGGTTTGACAACAGGGGTGCAGCGGCTAAGGAACGGCGATGAGTTTCGATGTCGGCGCAAGGCTGCGGGAAATCAGGCAGGCGGCGGGGCTATCGCAGCGCGAGCTGGCCGGCCGTTCCGGCGTGACGCACAGCCTGATCTCGCTGATCGAGCAGAACCGGAACAGCCCGTCGGTCGCCTCGCTGCGCAAGATCCTCGACGGCATCCCGATGACCATGGTCAATTTCTTCGACGAGGGACATCCGCCGCAGGATCAGGTGTTTTTCGCGGCAAACGATCTGATCGACCTCACCTCGCGCCTGCATCAGGTCAATGGCGGGGAAAGCCGTGGCAGCATGTCGTTTCGCCAGGTCGGCGATGCCAAAGCGCATAATCTGCAAATCCTGCACGAGCGCTACGAGCCCGGTGCCGACACCGGCGTCGCCATGCTGAAGCATAGCTCGCACGAAGGCGGCGTGGTCCTGACCGGCGAGCTGGAACTGACCGTCGGCGATCAGGTCAAGGTGCTGGGGCCGGGCGAGGCCTATCTCTTCGACAGCCGCGTCCCGCATCGCTTCCGTAATATCGGCAGTGAACCCTGCACGGTGGTCAGCGCCTGTACGCCACCCTACCTCTAGGTCGGCTGATCCTCGTCGACCTCATCTGCCGCGATCTCGGCGAGCGGCAGGCGCAGCAGGGCGCAGGTGCCCCGTCCGGCAAGGTCCTCATAGCGCAGTTCCGTGCCCAGGCTCTTGGCCATGGCGCGAACGATCCGGCTTCCGAGACCCGTGCCGCTGATCGGGCCGTGCCCGGTCCAGCCCACGCCGTCATCGGCGACACGCAGGACGGCTTCGGCGCCGGTGACCTCAAGCGTCACGCGGACTTCGCCGGGCCCCGCCGGGTAGGCGTATTTCAGGGCATTGGTCAGCAGTTCGGTCGTGATCAGGCCAATCGAGATCGCACGATCGGTCTTGACCAGCAGGGGCACGGCCTCGAAGCGGATCGTCGGGCTGAGTTCGGTGCCCGAGAGCGAGCGCTCGAATTCGCCGACCAGCGTCGAGAGGTAGCCGCCGAGATCGACGGCACGAACATCGTCGGAGGTGTAGAGGCTGCGGTGCAGATTGCCGATGGCGGCGATGCGGGCCTGCGTCTCGGCCAGCGCCGCCTTCGCCGCCGGATCCTCCACGGCGTTGGCCTGCATCCGCACCAGCGAGCCGACGAGCGCCAGGCTGTTGGCCACACGGTGATTGACCTCGGCCAGCAGCGCCACCGCCTTGTCGCGGGCGGCGCGGACTTCGCGCTCCGCCGTTTCCCGTGCGCGCTGGAGGCGGGTCTTGGCAACGGCGTGTTCGAGCGCCGCGACAAGCAGAATTTCGAAATCCTCGCCGATCGTCTTGGTCACATAGTCGAGCGCGCCGGCTTTCAGCGCGTCGACCGCGATCGAAAGCTCCGAGGATGCCGTGACATAGACCACCGCAGGGGCATCGTCGCGTTGCGCCAGCGCAGCCATCACGTCGAGGCCGGAGCTGGTGCCGAGGTCATGGTCGAGAATGATGACGTCGTAGCCACGGAGGGCGAGCTTCTCGAACGCGTCCTCCGCCGAAGGCGAATGCGTCACCGTATAGCCGCGGCGCGACAGAATGCGCTGTACCAGCCGGCCCAGCGCTTCGTCGTCGTCGATATAGAGAATCTGGATGGCGCTGTTGAGCATCAGGCCCGGCCGGACGAGACGGTCATGCGGTTTCGGGCACCTGCATCACCGAGAAGAACAGCCCGAGCTGGCGGATCGCATTCGCGAAGCCCTCATAGGCGACCGGCTTGGTGATGTAGACATTCGCACCGAGATCGTAGCAGCGCTGGATCTCGCGGCTGTCATCGGTCGTCGTCAGCACCACGACCGGCGAACGCTTGGTGTGCGGGTTAGCCTTGACCTTCTCCAGGATGTCGACCCCGCCCATGTCGGGCAGGTTGAGATCGAGCAGGATCAGGAGCTGGCGGCCGGCGCTGGCCTCGCCCGAGCCGTCGGGGCCGAGCAGGAACGCGAGCGCATCGGTCCCGTTCGCGAACGGCATGATCTCGTTGTTCACGCCGGCGCGGCGAATGTTCTTTTCGATCAGGCGCGCATGGCCTTCATCGTCTTCGATCATCACGATCAGGACGGGTTTCGCCTGGTTCATGCCTCGGTCGTCCTTCTGTGAAGGTCAAGATCGGTCGGTAGCAGGATGGTGAAGGTGCTGCCACTGCCGAGTTCGGAACTGACGGTGATATCGCCGCCGAGATTGCGCACCATCGTGCGGACATGGGCGAGCCCGATGCCTTCGCCGGCCGTGTTCTGGGAGCCGGAGCGGCGGAACAGCTCGAAGATGCGCTCGTGGTCGGAGGCCGCAATGCCGCGCCCATTGTCCTCCACGTCGATGCGCACCCAGCCCGGCGAGGCGCGCCGCGTGCGAACTGTGATCTGGATCGGCCGCTGCGGCGAGCGATACTTGATCGCGTTGTCGAGAAGGTTGCCGAGAACCTGGTCGAGCGTCAGCCGGTCGGTGACGATGCGCGAGATCTGCGACTGGACGGTGATGCCGCCGCCCTCTTCGCCGCTGGCCTGATGGTGCACCGCCGCGGCCGCCGCCTCCGCCGCTTTGGTCAGGTCGACCGATTCCGGCTTCAGTGCGCGCCGGCCCTCCCGGGAAATTTTCAGAATGGCGTTGATCAGCCCGTCCATCTTGCGCGTCGACGAGCGGATGAAGCCGACCGCCTCGGGAATATCCTCCCGCAGAGCCACTTGGGCCGCAGCGCGTTGGTCCGGGGTGGAGGTTTCACCGGCCTCTACATAGGCGTCGATCGGCTTGAAGGTTTCCTCCAGTTCGCTGGTGAACCCCATGATGTTCACCAGCGGCGCCCGCAGGTCGTGCGTCACGATATAGGCGAAGCGCTGCACCTCCTCGTTCGCCTTGACGAGGGCATCGGTGCGCTGGCGGACGCGGGCCTCCAGCCCCGTGTTCAGCGCCTCGACCTCACGGCGCGCGACCACCAGTTCGCGGGTGTAGCCGAGGATCGTCCAGGCCGCCGCGCCTGCCAATCCCAGGATCAGGACGGCGCCGATGATGGTCGACCAGCGCAGGCGAGATGCGGCGGCGGTCTGCGCATCGATCGCCGCGCGCAGCCCCACTTCCGAACGCGCTAGGATGGAATCGAAATCCTCGCGGACATCGTCCATCAACTGCTTGCCGCTGCCGCCGCGCACGATCGCCATCGCGGCCTCGAAATCGTCCTTGCGGGCCAACTCGACCGTCGAGGCCAGCTCGGCCATCTTCTGGTGAAGCTGGCTGGACAGCTTGGCCGATTGCGCCTCGATCTGCGGGATGTTGGTCGCGGTCTTCTGCCAGCGTGCGAGCCCCGCTTCGAACCGCTCCGAAGCGTTCGTGAACGGCGCCAGATACGCTTCGTCCCGCGTCAGGAGATAGCCGCGCTGTCCGGTCTCGGCATCCTGCACCAGCGAGATCAGATCGGCCGATGCGCTTCGCAGGTCGCGCGCTGCCAGCACCTGCTCGAAATAGCGCTCATTGGCCGTCGTCAGCCATAACGATGTGGCAACGATGCCGAGGAGGATTGCGATCCCCACCGCAAGCAGCAAAGCGTTCGAGCGTTGGAAGAACGCTTGTGTGATCGGCATTTCGGAAACCAGGCTGCGACGAGACGGTCATTGCCAATCACGGATTCGCGCGCAACGTCAAATGACATGAGACGCGCCGCGTGCATCCAAGGTTGCATGACAATGATGGCCTGAGCGGCCTGCCGGACCCGATAGCATTGAACCTGGACGCTCGACGCGGCATGGATTGCCGGGACTGCCCCATCCAAGCATCGGCACTTAGCCGCTGCCGCATCAGACCGGATACCTCATGCCGAAACTCTGCAAGTTCACCTCTCCGGCAGACGGGAAGGCGGTCTACGTCAATCCCGAGCAGGTCAGCGTCGTCTATACCTACAAGGGCGAGCCGCCGGATACGATCATCGCCTTCGGCAAGGACTTCCTGCTCGGGGTCCGCGAAAGCCTCGACGAGACGATCGCGATCCTCGAACGCGCCGGCGCGGAAATGCCAGCGGCGGAATAGCAGCCGCTACCGCCGCCCGCATTCGCTCAGGCCGTGCCGGCCATCATCCGTTGGACACCGCTCAGGACGGCTTTCAGCGATGCCATGACGATGTTGGGGTCCATGCCGACGCCGTGCACGACCTGGCCCTTTGCATCCTCGAGCTTCACATAGCAGGCCGCGTTGGCGTTGGCGCCGCGGCCGACCGCATGCTCGTGATAGTCGAGGAAGGAGAAGTCGACGCCGTAAGCCTGCTTCAAGGCTTCCACGAAGCCGTCGATCGGGCCGTTGCCCTTGCCTTCGATCGTGCGTGTCGTGCCGTCCTTCTGCTTCAGCTCGGCACTGAGCGTCCGGCTGCCCGGTCCTGTCGGCAGCGTGGTATGGGACAGAAGCTCCAGCGGGGCGTCGCTGAGCAGATAGGTCTGCTGGAACAGGCTCCACAGCGCGGCGCTCGTCAGCTCCTTGCCGTCGGAGTCCATCCGCTCCTGCGCGATCTTCGAAAACTCGATCTGCAGCGGGCGCGGCAGGTCCAGCCCGTGATCGGCCTGGAGGATATAGGCCATGCCGCCTTTGCCCGACTGCGAGTTGATGCGGATCACCGCCTCGTAATCGCGCCCGACATCCTTCGGATCGATCGGCAAATAGGGGACCTGGAACAGCGGGTCGTTGCGCTTCTGCTGCGCGTCGAAGCCCTTCTTGATCGCGTCCTGATGCGAGCCGGAAAAGGCGGTATAGACGAGTTCGCCGACATAGGGGTGGCGCTCGTGGACCGGCAGCTGGGTGCAGTATTCCGCCACGCTGCGGATGTCGTTGACGTCGCGCAGGTCGAGCTTGGGATCGACCCCTTGCGTGAACAGGTTAAGCGCCATCGTGACGATGTCGACATTGCCGGTTCGCTCGCCATTGCCGAACAGAGTGCCCTCGACGCGGTCGGCGCCGGCCATCAATGCGAGTTCGGCGGCGGCGACGGCGGTGCCGCGGTCGTTATGCGGATGAATCGAGAGCAGCACGCAGTCGCGGTCGGAGATGTGGCGGCCGAACCACTCGAACTGGTCGGCGTAGACATTGGGCGTCGCCATCTCGACGGTAGCCGGCAGGTTGAGGATCAGCTTTTTCTGTGGCGTCGGCTTGATCACCGCCTTCACCGCCTCGCAGATCTCCAGCGCGTAGTCGAGTTCCGTGCCGGTAAAGCTTTCGGGCGAATATTCGAAGGTGAAGTTGGTTTCCGGCGCTGCCTCCGCCAGTGCCTTGATTTGCGTCGCGGCCTCGACCGCGATTTGGATGATGCCGCTGCGGTCCGACCGGAACACGACCTCTCGCTGCAATGTCGAGGTCGAGTTGTAGAAGTGCAGGATGACGTTCTTGGCGCCCTTCACCGCCTCGAAGGTGCGCGTGATCAGCTCCGGCCGGCATTGCGTGAGCACCTGGATCGCAACATCGTCGGGCACCGCGCCATCCTCGATGATCGAGCGGACGAAGTCGAAATCGGTCTGGGATGCCGCGGGAAACGCGACTTCGATCTCCTTGAAGCCCATTTTTACCAGCAACTGGAACATCCGGTTCTTGCGCTCGACGCCCATCGGCTCGATCAGCGCCTGGTTGCCGTCGCGCAGATCGACCGAGCACCAGGTCGGCGCCTGCTCGATCACCTTCGACGGCCATTGCCGGTCAGGCAGGTTCACCGGCGCATAGGCGCGGTATTTCGAGATCGGCATTCTGGACATGGAAAACCTTTGTGGTGGCGGCGGCCACGCTTTGCCGCAGGCGGCGCGATGCGATGGGCGAACTGTCGGAAAACCCGGCGCGTCAACGCGCCGGGCGGGTAAGTCGCAGGATCAGCTGGCCGGAAACGCACCGAAATCGCATGGCGCGAGATAAGCAGAGCCGGGCCTTCCGATCAATCCCGCCGCCGCCGATGTGGCATTTCGGCCGCCGGCGGACCTTACGTCACATTCCGTCGCGAAAGTGCGGAACCGTACGTAATGTCGCATGTTGCGTCGCAAGATCGATTCGGTGCATCCGGCAGCGCGGGCTTCGCCTGCCGGTTTGTGCGCACAGGACCGATGGCGGGAGAGCTTTAGTCGATGTCGATGGCTGTCGGGGCGAAAGGCGCGCAAGAGCGCAGCGGGCGTGCACCTTCAAGGCGTGCCTTGCTGGGGCTGGATGCCCTGAATTTCTTCCTTGCCGACGTGCGTGACGGTCTGGGTCCTTACCTCGCCATTTACCTCATCGCGGTGCGAGGCCCGGAGCAGGGCTGGAACGAGGCCACTGTCGGCCTGGTGATGACCATCGCGGGCATCGTCGGGCTGATCGCCCAGACGCCCGCCGGCGCGCTGATCGACAAGGGCCGCAACAAGCCCGCGATCGTGATCGCATCGGCGATCGCGGTGACGATCTCCTGCCTCGTTTTGCCCTTCATCAGCAATTTCTATCTGGTCGCCGGCACGCAATCGATTGCCGCGATCGCAGGTGCGATCTTTCCGCCGGCGCTGGCGGCGATCACGCTCGGCCTCGTCGGTCCCAAGCTGTTTTCAAAGCGCATCGGCCGCAACGAGGCTTTCAACCACCTCGGCAATGCCACCTCGGCGGCGATCGCCGGCGCGACGGCATATTTCTTTGGTCCCATCGTGGTGTTCTGGCTCATGGCGGTGCTGGCCGTCCTCAGCGTCGGCGCCATGCTGATGGTGCCGGAGAAGGAGATCGACGACGATCTCGCGCGCGGTCTCGACGACGGGGTCGACGAAGAGCAGCCCTCCGGCATCGCGGCCCTGCTGAAGAACCGCTACCTGATGCTGTTCGCGATCCTCTGCGCCATCTTCCACCTGGCCAATGCCGCGATGCTCACCTCGGTCGGACAGTTGCTCACCCGCATCGCGGGCAAGGAGCAAGCAACGTCGCTGGTCGCGATCTGCATCGTCGCGGCGCAATGCGTGATGGTGCCGATGGCGATCATGGTCGGCGCCAAGGTCGATTCCTGGGGGCGAAAGCCGCTCTTCCTCATCGCCTTCGGTGTGCTGGCGTTGCGCGGCGCGCTTTACGTGCTCTCCGATAATCCGTTCTGGCTGGTGGCGGTGCAGGCGCTCGACGGCGTGGGCGCCGGCATCTTCGGCGCGCTCTTCCCGATCGTGGTCGCGGACCTGACCCGTGGCACGGGGCGCTTCAACGTCGCGCAGGGCGCGGTGGCGACCATCCAGGGCCTGGGTGCCGCGATCTCGGCCTCGCTGGCTGGCGTCATCATCGTGCAGGCGAGCTATTCCGCCGCCTTCATCACGCTCGCGATCATCGCCGCCTGCGGCCTTGCGCTCTACATCTTCGCCATGCCGGAAACGCGCGATTATCAGCCGCCGGTCGACAAGAGTGTTGCTCCGGTGCCGACGGCGATGACCGGAAAGACCGCGTGACCGCGATGATGGTCTGGGGGCTCAACGCGACGCAGATCGCCGCCATTGCAATCTTCATCGTCACCTATGTCGCGATAGCCATCGGCCGTATGCCGGGGCTGCGCGTCGACCGCGCGGGAGCGGCGCTGATCGGGGGCGCACTCATGGTCGCCTTCGGCGTGCTGTCGCTGGAGGACGCCTACCGCGCCATCGACCTCGACACGATCACGCTGCTGCTCGGCATGATGATCGTGGTCGCCAATCTGCGGCTGTCCGGTTTCTTCCGCATGGTGACGGGTTGGGCTGTCGGCCGGGCCGGGCATCCGGCGCTGCTGCTGGCTGCCGTCGTGGTGACGACGGGCGTGCTTTCGGCTTTCCTCGTCAACGATGCCATCTGCCTGGTGATGACACCGATCGTGATCACGCTCACCCGCGCGCTTGATCGCAATCCGGTGCCCTATCTCATCGCCGTGGCACTGGCCTCCAATGTCGGCTCCACTGCGACGATCACCGGCAATCCCCAGAACATGATCATCGGCAACCTGTCGGGGATTTCTTACGGCGCCTTCACCGGCGCGCTGGTGCCGATCGCGGCGCTCGGTCTGCTTGTGACGATCCTGTTCGTGCTGGTGCTCAATCCGCGCGAATATTTCACCAGGCAAGGCCTGCCGAGCGCATCCATCCCGGCGCATTATCATGGCTGGCTTGCGACCAAATCGGCGCTGGTTTCGGTGGCGATGATCGTGCTGTTCTTTCTCGGCCAGCCCGTCGCAAAGGTGGCGATCTGCGCCGCGGCGCTGCTGCTGCTGACCCGCCGCATCGAGCCGAAAAAGGTCTATGCCGAGATCGACGGACAATTGCTGCTGATGTTCGCCGGCCTGTTTGTGGTGGTGCGCGGGCTTGAGCACGCGGTGCTGACGAAGGACGTGGTGGCGCAGGCTGCGCATTTCGACCTCGGCAACGTCGCGATCCTGAGCGGCATCACCGCCGTGCTCTCCAACCTCGTCAGCAATGTTCCGGCCGTGCTGGTGCTGAAGCCCTTCGTCGAGCAATTGCAGGACCCCAAGCACGCCTGGCTCGTCGTCGCGATGGCCTCGACGCTGGCCGGTAACTTCACGTTGCTGGGCTCGGTCGCCAATCTGATCGTCGCCGAGCGCGCCGCTAAGGAAGGCATCTCGATCGACTTCTGGACCTATTTCAAGATCGGCGCGCCGCTGACCATCGCGACGCTGGCGATCGGCGTGTTCTGGCTGCGTTAAGGCTCGGCCCGCAGCATTCCCAGCACGGCGTCGATCGTCATGGCGCGCCGCCGGGCCTGATGATCGGGCGCGCACATGTCATAGCCGAAGACCTGGCCGACCGTGGCGCGGTTCGAGACGTTGTAGAAGCTGAGCGCACTGGCCGTCAGATGGATGTCGAGCGGCGTGTAACCCGGCCGGAACAGCCCCGTCGCGACACCACGCTCGTAGATTTCCCTGATAACGTCGATCACGGACCGGTTGAGGCCGGCGATCTCGCTCGACGCGCTCAGATTACGCGCGTGATGGACGTTCTCGACCATCACCATTCGGACGAAATCATGGTTCTCGACATGATAGTCGAAGGTGAAGCCGACGAGTTTCATCATCGCCTCGCGCGGCGGGAGCGAGCCGAGATCCAAGCTCCGTTCGAAGCTGCGGATGCGCTCGTACATCGCCTCCAGCACGGCGCGGTAAAGCCCCTCCTTGTCGCCGAAATAATAGTAGATCATCCGCTTGCTGGTCGCGGTTTGGGCCGCGATCTCATCGACCCGGGCGCCGCTCAGGCCGTTCTCGACGAACTCGCGTCGTGCCGCTGCGAGGATGCTGCGCCTGACCCCTTCCGGATCCTGCGTCCATGACGCCTGGCCGGATGTGGCCCGGCCTGACACCGTCTTGCGAGAGGCCGGGCGGGCGGGCTTGCGCGACAGGGCAGGTTTGCGCGACGGGCCAGCTTTGCGCGACAGGTCCGGGGTCCCCTCGTCCATGCTTTGGAGCCCCCTGAGCTGCGGCGGGTCGGCGCCCATCAGGTCAAAATGGACCGACTGGTACATTGCGCTTGACCGATTGAACCGGCTCGTACACTTATCACCGGCAGCACGCCGCGCAAGCGGGCTGCAGCACCCGCCAAGAGGTGCAGGAATAACGAGGAAACGCGGCTCGACCCGGATAGAAGGTCGTCCGTCCAGGGAGCGAGGATGAACTACAAGCTCGACTTCACGCCCGTGATCGAGGGCCTGCCCGACCTGCTCGCGGCGTGCCTCGGCACCTTCGCGCTCGCGCTCGGCGGCATGGCGCTGGCGATCGTCATCGGCATTGGCGGCGTCATCCTGCGGGATTCGCCGATCGCGCCGGTGCGGTGGCTGGTGAAGGCGTTTGTCGAGGTCATCCGCAACACGCCCTTCCTCGTCCAGATCTTCTTCATCTATTTCGCGCTGCCGCTGGCCGGCCTGCGGCTCGATCCGACGCCGACCGCGATCATCGCGCTCGGCATCAATGGCGGCGCCTATGCCATCGAAATCATCCGCGGCGGCGTGCAGTCGATCCCCAGCGGACAGGTCGAAGCCGGGCTGGCGCTGGGTCTGCACAAGGCACAGGTCTTCCGGCTGATCGTGCTCAAGCCGGCATTGCGCGCGATCTTTCCCTCGCTGACCAGCCAGTTCGTGCTGCTGACGCTGACGACCAGCGTCTGCTCGGCGATCTCGGCCTATGAGCTGACATCGGTGGCGCAGCAGATCGAGACGTCGAGCTTCCGCTCCTTCGAGGTCTACGGCACGATCACCGTCTTCTACCTCGTGATCTCGTGGTTGATGATGCGCTTCTTCGGGCAGATTACCCGCCGCTATTTCAGCTATCCGGTTAAGTGAGGAGGACGCGATGGGTTCCGCCGAATTCCTCTTCCTGCTCACCGGCCTGAAATGGACCGTGCTGCTGTCCATCGTCGGCTTCATCGGCGGCGGCGTCTTCGGGCTCGCGGTTGCGCTGATGCGGACGTCGGGCGTCAAGTCGCTGGAACGGGGCAGCTCGGGCTATATCGCCCTGTTCCAGGGCACGCCGCTGCTGATGCAGCTCTTCGTGGTCTATTACGGGTTGGCATTGGTGGGCTTGAAGCTCGATGCCTGGGTCGCGGTCGCGATCGGCTTCACGCTGCATGCCAGCGCCTATCTCGGTGAGATCTGGCGCGGCTCGATCGAGGCGGTGCCGAAGGGGCAGGTCGAGGCCGCCAAGGCGCTCAGCCTGCACTATACCTCGCGGATGAAGGACGTGGTCCTGCCGCAGGCGATCAAGATTTCCCTGCCGGCGACGGTCGGCTTCCTGGTCCAGCTGATCAAGGGCACCTCGCTTGCCGCCATCGTCGGTTTCACGGAGCTGACGCGGGCCGGCAACATCGTCTCGAACCAGATTTTCAAGCCGCTGCTGGTCTTCGGGATCATCGGCATTCTCTATTTCCTGATCTGCTGGCCGCTCTCGCTTTACGGCAGCCATCTGGAGCGGCGCATGGCGGTTGCCTCGCGCTGAGCTGACGACCCCTTCACCGTAGAAACCAACCACCAAAACAAGACCAGGGAGAGAAAAACGATGACGAACACCACCCGCCGCAGCCTGCTCGCCGCCGGCGCCGCCGCGCTGGCCCTGCCGGCCATTCTCGGCACCCCCGCGCACGCCATCACGCCTGCCGAGATCAAGGCCAAGGGCAAGATCGTCGTCGGCATCCAGGGCGACAACCCGCCCTGGGGCTTCGTCACCAGCGCCGGCAAGCAGGATGGCCTCGACGCCGATATCGCCGCGCTGTTCGGCAAGGAACTCGGCGTGACCGTTGAGTTCGTGCCGCTCGAGGTCAACAACCGCATCCCGGCGCTGACCACCGGCCGTGTCGACGTGCTCTTCGCCACGATGGCGATGCTGCCCGAGCGCGCCAAGGCCGTGCAGTTCTCCAAGCCCTACGTCGCCAACACCATCGTGCTCGTCGGCAAGAAGACCGACGTCATCAAGACCAACGAAGACATGGCGAAGTTCACAATCGGCGTCGCCAAGGGCGCGGCGCAGGATACGCAGGTGACCAAGAACGCGCCGTCTAACACGACGATCCGCCGCTATGACGGCGATGCGCCATCGATCCAGGCGTTGGTCTCCGGCCAGGTGCAGGCGCTGGGCGGCAACATCTTCTACATGCAGCGCGTCGAGCAGGCCCGCCCGGGCGAGTTCGAGAACAAGCTCGAGTTCCAGAACCTCTACAACGGCGCCTGCACCCGCCTCGGCGAGAAGGAGCTGAACGCGGCCCTCAATACCTTCGTCGACAAGATCAAGGCCAATGGCGAGCTGCAGAAGGTCTACGACAAGTGGATGAAGGTCCCGGTGCACAAGTTCCCGGACAGCCTCGAGGGCATCTCCTTCACCGCGAGCTGAGCTGAGCAGATCGGAACAGGGTCATGACACAAGCCGCCACCATGACGGGCACCGCCGCGCAAGGCGATGCCATGATCGCCATGAACCATGTCGAGAAATGGTACGGCGACTTCAAGGCCCTGACCGACATCAACCTTGCGGTCCGCAAGGGCGAGCGCATCGTCCTGTGCGGGCCGTCAGGCTCCGGCAAATCGACGCTGATCCGCTGCATCAATCATCTCGAAGCCTACCAGAAGGGCGAGATCAAGGTCAGCGGCACCAAGGTCGACGACAATGCGAAGACCATCGACGCCGTGCGCCGCGAGGTCGGCATGGTCTTCCAGCACTTCAACCTGTTCCCGCATATGACGGTACTGCAGAACTGCATGCTCGCGCCGATGCGCTCGCTCGGCGCCAGCAAGGCGGAGGCCGAAGCGACGGCGCGGACGTTGCTGGGCCGGGTCAAGATTCTGGAGCAGGCCGAGAAATATCCGGCTCAGCTCTCCGGCGGGCAGCAGCAGCGCGTCGCCATCGCGCGCGCGCTCTGCATGAAGCCGAAGGTGATGCTCTTCGACGAACCCACCTCGGCACTCGACCCGGAAATGGTCAAGGAGGTCCTCGATACCATGATCGGTCTGGCCGACGAGGGCATGACCATGATCTGCGTCACCCACGAAATGGGCTTTGCCCGCCAGGTCGCCGACCGGGTGATCTTCATGGCCGATGGCGTAATCGTGGAGGAGGCTGCGCCCGAGGCGTTCTTCAGCGCGCCCCGCCATGAGCGCACGCGGAAATTCCTAGGCGAGATCCTTCGCAAGCACTGAAGACCAGCCTCTCACTGACCCGAACTACGGATACCGGCCGCCATGTCCCGCCTCGTCTATGTCCTGAACGGCCCGAACCTGAACCTGCTCGGCAAGCGCCAGCCGCACATCTACGGCCACGAGACCCTGGCCGATGTCGAGCGCGACTGCCGCGCACTCGCCGAGGAACTCGGCCTGACCCTGCGCTTCCACCAGTCCAACCGCGAATACGAGCTGATCGACTGGGTTCACGAGGCGCGCGAGGACGGCGCCGGCATCGTCATCAACCCTGCCGCCTTCACCCACACCTCGGTCGCCCTGCTCGATGCGCTGAACACCTTCGAGGGACCGGTAATCGAGTGTCATATCTCGCAGGTCCATAAGCGAGAGGCTTTCCGCCATCATTCCTATGTCGCGATGCGATCCGACGGCGTGATCGCCGGCTTCGGCACGCAAGGGTACCAGCTCGGCCTGCGCCGGATTGCGAAGCTGCTCGACGAGGCAGCGAAGGCCCGGACGTGAATCCCGTTCGCCTTGCGGTTATCGGCGCCGGGTTGATCGGCCGGCGCCATGCCGAGCATGTCGCGAGCGAGCCCGGCACGACGCTCTCGGCCATCGTCGACCCTTCGCAGACAGGCCGTGACGAGGCGCAGCGGCTCGGCACGCGCTGGTTTGCGAGCTTCGCCGAAATGCTCGCCACCGAGCGGCCGGAAGGGGTCATCATCGCGACGCCGAACCAGCTTCACGTCGCCAATGGGTTGGAGGCCGTCGAAGCCGGCATTCCGGCCATTGTGGAGAAGCCGCTCGCCGACGATCTCGCCGGTGCCGCGCGCCTGGTCGCGGCTGCCGAGAAGGCCGGCGTGCCGCTGCTGACCGGGCACCATCGCCGCTACAACCCGATGATCGCCAAGGCCAGGGAGATCATCGAGAGCGGCCGGATCGGCCGCGTGCTCGCGCTGCATGGCCATTTCTGGCTGATGAAGCCGGACGATTATTTCGACGTCGACTGGCGGCGGGAGGAAGGAGCGGGGCCGATCCTGCTCAACCTGATCCATGATGTCGATCTCTTCCGCTATCTCTGCGGCGAGGTCGTCTCGGTGCAGGCGCTGAGTTCGAACGCGGTCCGCGGCCATGCCGTCGAAGAGACGGCCGCGATCCTGTTGCGCTTCGCAAGCGGCGCGCTGGGCACCGTCACCGTGTCGGATTCCGTGGTGGCGCCCTGGAGCTGGGAACTCACCACTGGCGAGAACCCCGCCTATCCGCAGCAGGACCAGTCCTGCTACCAGATCGGCGGCACGCATGGCGCGCTGTCGATCCCGCAGCTCGAAATCTGGTCGAACCGCGAGAAGCGTGGCTGGTGGGAGCCCTTGCAGCGGGAGCGTGTGCCCTTCGTGCCGGACGACCCGCTGAAGGTGCAGATCCGCCATTTCGCGGATGTCATCCGCAACGGCACCGCGCCGATTTCGTCCGGCCGCGAAGGCCTGGCGACGCTCGCTGTCATCGACGCGGTCAAGCGCGCGATCCGCACCGGCCAGGCGACCACGCCGCATAGTCCCGAAGGCGCTGCCTCATGATCACCGGCACGACGCGTCTCATCGCTCATCTCGGCTATCCGACCGAGAGCTTCAAGGCGCCGATGATCTACAATCCCTATTTCGAGCGGGACGGCATCGATGCCGTTGTCGTGCCGATGGGGTGCAAGGTCGAGGATTACCCGGATTTCCTCAGGCTGCTGTTTCGGCTTTCCAATGCGCTGGGCGCGCTGGTAACGATGCCGCACAAGGTCACGACGGTCGGGCTGGTCGAGGTGCTCTCCCCTACCGCCTCCATAGCAGGCGCCTGCAACGCCGTGCGGCTCGACGGAGAGGGCCGGCTCGTCGGCGACATGTTCGACGGCGAGGGTTTCGTGCGCGGCGTGCTGCGCAAGGGTCGCGAAGTCGCTGGCCAAAAGGCGCTCGTCGTCGGCGCTGGTGGTGTCGGTTCGGCGATCGCCGCCTCTCTGGCACGTGCCGGCGTGGCGACGCTCGCCGTCTTCGACACCCATGGTCCCTCCGCCGAAGCTCTGGCGGCTCGCTTGCGCGAGCATTATCCGCAACTGCGGGTCCAGACGGGCTCGAACGACCCGGCCGGCTTCGACATCGTCGTCAACGCGACGCCGCTCGGCATGAAGCCGGGGGACCCGCTGCCGCTCGACATCGAGCGGCTTGATTCCGCCGCCTTCGTCGGCGAGGTGGTGATGAAGCAGGAGGTCACGGCCTTTCTCGCGGCGGCGCGTGCGCGCGGCTGTGAAACCCAGGTCGGGACCGATATGCTTTTCGAACAGATACCCGCCTATCTCGAATTCTTCGGCCTGCCATCGACCACGGCCGAAGACCTGCGGAGCGTGGCGAAGCTATAGCATCGGCCCGAAAAGTGGCACGCGGTTTTCGAAAAAGCCGATGTGAAACCAATAAGTTAGAGGGTCGGATCGAATACGATCTTCGATCCGACCCTCTACGCTGAAAGGCACGACCATGATCCCCTCCATCGCGACCGTCTGTGTATCCGGCACCTTGCAGGAAAAGCTGGAGGCGATCGCCGCGGCCGGGTTCACCGCCGTCGAGATCTTCGAAAACGATCTGATCGCCTTTCCGGGCTCGCCCGCCGAGATCAGGCGGATCTGTGCCGATCTTGGGCTGACGATCGTCACCTGCCAGCCCTTCCGCGATTTCGAGGGCATGCCGGAAGGCCGCCGCCAGCGTGTCTTCGACCGGGCCGAGCGCAAATTCGACCTGCTGCAGGAACTCGGCACCGACCTGCTCTTCGTCTGTTCCAACACCTCGCCTGAAGCGCTGTCCGGCATCGACCGACTCGCCGCCGACTTCGCCGAACTGGGCGAACGCGCCGGCAAGCGCGGCTTCAAGATCGGCTACGAGGCGCTGGCCTGGGGCCGCCAGATCTTCGACTACCGCGACGCCTGGGAGATCGTGCGCCGCGCCAACCGGCCGGAGGTCGGGATCGTGCTCGATTCCTTCCACATCCTCTCGCGCAAGCTCGACGTTTCCGCCATCGGGACGATCCCCCGCGACAAGATCGCGATGGTGCAGATGGCCGACGCGCCGCTGCTGCAGATGGACTATCTGTCGTGGAGCCGGCATTGGCGCTGCCTGCCGGGCCAGGGCGACCTCGATCTATCCGCCTTCATGCGCGCGCTCGCCGATACCGGCTATGATGGCGTGCTCTCCTTGGAGATCTTCAACGACCGCTTCCGTGCTGGTTCGGCGCGATCGGTCGCGCTGGATGGGCACCGCTCGCTGATCTGGCTGCTCGACGAGACCGGCCGTCAGGTCGGCAAACCCGTTCCCGGCGCCGTGCCGATGCCGCCGCCGGGGCCGGTCGAGGCTGTCGAATTCCTCGAATTCGCCGTGGCCGAGGTCGAGAGGGCCAGCTTCGAGGGCATGCTGCGGGCGCTCGGATTCACCCGCATCGGCAAGCACCGCTCGAAGGAGGTCGGGCTTTGGCGTCAGGGCGATATCCGCATCGTCCTGAACAGCGAGGATGACGGCTTCGCCCACAGCTATCAGATCACCCATGGCTCGTCGGTCTGCGCGCTGGCGCTGCGGGTGCCGGACGCGCAGGCCGCGACCGCGCGCGCCAAGGCGCTGCTCGACGTGCCCCATGCCGGCGCGGTCGGGCCGGGCGAGCTCGACATCCCCGCCGTGCGTGGGCTCGGCGGCAGCCTGATCTATTTTATCGACGGGGGCTCGGCGCTCGGCCGCTGGGCGCAGGTCGATTTCGAGCCGACCCACGAGACGGGCGCCGATGCCGGCCTGCTCGGCGTCGACCATGTCTCGCAGACCATGCAGTACGAGGAGATGCTGACCTGGCTGCTGTTCTATTCCTCGCTCTTCGACACGAAGAAGGCGCCCAGCCAGGCCGTGCTCGACCCCGGCGGCGTGGTCCAGAGCCAGGTCATCGAGAGCGGGCTCGACGGCCGCAACGGCCATGGCCTGCGGCTCATCCTCAACGGCTCGCAAAGCCACCGCACGCTCTCGGCTCGTTTCGTCACCGACTTCTTCGGCTCCGGTGTCCAGCACATCGCGCTGACGACGAACGACATCGTCGCGACCGTCCGGCAGCTTGCGGCGAACGGCGTCTCGATGTTGCCGATTCCGGAGAATTACTACGACGACCTCGAGTCCCGCTCCGACCTGCCGCCGGAAGAGATCGACGCCTTGAAGGCGCTGAACATTCTCTATGACAGCGATGCCGGCGGCAGCTTCCATCAGGCCTATACGCAGACACTCGATGGCGGCCTGTTCTTCGAGATCGTCCAACGCAGCGGTTATACGGGCTATGGCGCCCCCAATGCCGGCATTCGCCTGACCGCACAGGCACGGCTGGCGCGTCCGATCACGGTGCCGGCCCCGATGGGGCATTGACGACTTCTTGCCGCCCTCTATGGTGAGGCCTCGATCGAGGTTCTTCGGGTTCTGCCCGAAGCTAAGAGGGAATTCGGTGAGGCCGGGCACTGTGAGGTGTCTGCCGAAGCCGAAGCTGCCCCCGCAACTGTAAGCGGCGAGCCCTTCGTCCATCGTCCACTGGTGCCGTGAGGTGCCGGGAAGGCCGGGCGAAACAGGCATAGACCCGCGAGCCAGGAGACCTGCCCCGGTCGCTGAAGACGTCTTTCGGGCGGGGTGCTCCGATGGCTGTGTCGTGACCGGTGCCTTGGCGGCCTCGGCTCCCTCACGCCTACGCGCTCTCGCCCCCATCTCGGGGAGCGATGATATCCATGTCCAAGTTCAATGCGGTTTCCGGCGGGCGCAGCAGCGTCGGCCGCGGCTTGACGCAACCCTATCTCGCGGCCTATCGGATATGTAACAATATTACATATCGAGGCCTTGCCATGTTTGCCCATCCCAAGCCAAGCCATCTGCTGCCGGCGCTTGCCGCGCTTTTCGGTCTGGCATTCAGCGGTGTCGCATCGGCGGAGCCGACCCGTTACCCCCTGACGCTGGAGAACTGCCGCGAGAACGTCACCTTCGCGGCGCCGCCCAAGCGCGTGGTCTCGATCGGTCAGACGCAGACGGAAATCCTCTACGCGCTGGGCCTTGGCGACCGTGTCGTGGGAACGGCCGTCTGGTTCTCGCCTGTTGCCAAGCCCTATGAGGCGGTTAACGCCAAGGTGAAGCGCCTCGCCGACAACGACCCGAGCTTCGAGGCGGTGCTGGCGCAGGACCCCGACATGGTCACCGCGATGTTCGAATGGCACATCGGCCCCAATGGCATCGTCGGCAAGCGCGACCAGTTCGCCAAGGTCAAGGTGCCGACTTATGTCTCGCCCACCGACTGCGTCGGCAAGGACAATTCGGGCGCCGGCGATGGCGTCCGCACCAGAATGTTCACGATGGATCTCGTCTATCAGAACATCCGGGAGTTCGGGCAGATCTTCGATGTCTCCGACCGGGCTGACACGCTGGTTGCGGAGCTGAAGGCGCGCGAGGAAAAAGCGGTCGCGGCCGTTGCCGACCTCAAGGCCCAGGATGTCTCCATCGCGGTCTGGTTCTCCAGCAAGGATCTCAAGGGCGACGCCTTCATGGCCGGTAAGAACGGCGTGCCGGCCTATATCCTGTCCAAGCTCGGCGCCCGCAACGTCATCACGACCAACGAGGAATGGCCCCTGGTGGGCTGGGAGAGCATCGCCGCCGCCAACCCCTCCGTCATCGTCGCAGTCCGGATGGACCGCCGCCGCTTCCCCGCCGACGACATCGAGAGGAAGCTGGAGTTCCTGAAGACCGATCCGGTCGCCAGCAAGCTCGATGCCGTGAAGAACGGGCGTGTCGTGGTGATGGATGTCGGCGCGACGCGGGCCGGCATCGACACGGTCGACGGAATCGAGACGCTGGCCAAGGCCATCGCCGGCTTCCGCCCGGTCAACTGAGCAGCATGCCTTGAGCCACGCTGCCCATGGACCCAACTGGCCGGTGCGCATCGGCGCCGGTCTCCTCGCGCTGATCGCGCTTGCGCTCGCGGTCGCGCTGGCCGTGACGATCGGCGAGATGCGCATTCCGCTCGACACCGCGCTGAAGGCTCTCGGCAACGGGCTGTTCGATCTCGGCCTGCCGGTCAGCGCGATCCAGCAGGGCGTCATCTTCGATTATCGCCTGAGCCGTGCGCTGATGGCGGCGCTGTGCGGCGGCTCGCTCGCAATTTCGGGCGCGATCTTGCAGGCGCTGCTCCGCAACCCCTTGGCCGAGCCCTATATCCTCGGCATTTCCGCCGGCGCCTCCACCGGCGCCGTGGCGGTGCTGATCCTGGGCATCAGCGTCGGCGGCCTCACGCTGAGCCTGTCCGCCGGTGCCTTCGTCGGCTCCTGCGCCGCGCTGGCCGTCGTCGCGTTTCTCGCCTCTGGGGCCGGCGGCGCCAGCGACCGCGTCATCTTGTCGGGTGTCGCGACCTCGCAGCTCTTCAATGCGGCCACCGCGACGATCGTGACGACGCTTGCCAGCGCCGAGCAGGCGAGGGGCGTGATGTTCTGGCTGCTCGGTAATTTCGGCGGCGTGCGTTGGCCCGATCTCTGGATCGCGACGCCCGTCGCCTTTATCGGCTTCGGCTTGTGCATGCTGCACGCCAAGGTGCTCGATGCCTTCGCCTTCGGCGCGGATTCCGCTGCGGCTCTGGGTGTGGCGGTGACGCGGGTGCGCGTCGTGCTGTTCGTCACCACCGCGGTGATGACGGCGGTGATGGTCAGCATCGTCGGCACGGTCGGGTTCGTCGGTCTCGTCATCCCCCATGCGGCACGGTTCCTCGTCGGCTCCGGACATGCCCGGCTGCTGCCGGCCTGCCTGGTCGGCGGGGCTCTGTTCATGATCGGCGCCGATATCCTCTCGCGTGTGCTGGTTCCCCAGCAGATCCTCCCGATTGGCGTGGTGACGGCGCTGTTCGGCGCGCCCGCCTTCGCGGTCATCCTCTATCGGGCGAGACGCCCGTCATGACGCTGGCCGCACGCGATCTGCGCTGGGGCGTCGCCGGCCGGATGATCGTCGACGACGTGACGCTGGAGGCCGCACCGGGCCGCATCCTCGGCCTGATCGGGCCAAACGGTTCCGGAAAATCCAGCCTGCTGCGGCTGCTCTGCCGTCTGCGCGATGTCGCCAGCGGCGTCGTCACCTTGGACGGGCGCGACATTGCCACCGTCCCCCGCCGCGAGCTCGCGCGCCGGCTCGCCTTTGTCGAGCAACAGGCGACGACCGAGGTTCAGCTCTCCGTCTGCGACGTGGTCAGGCTGGGGCGGACGCCGCATCGCGCCGCGCTCGCCTCGTGGAGCCCCGCCGACGAGGCTGCGGTCAACGAGGCCCTGGAGCGCGTCGGCCTGCAGGATCGGCACGATCAGTTCTGGCATACGCTGTCGGGCGGCGAGCGCCAGCGCGTCCATATCGCTCGCGCTTTGGCGCAAGAGCCGAGCGAATTGATCCTGGACGAGCCGACGAACCATCTCGACATCCAGCACCAGCTCGCGATCCTGACGCTGGTCCGCCGGCTCGGGATCACCTGCATCGTCGCGCTGCACGATCTCAACCTCGCGGCCTTGTTCTGCGACGAGATTGCGCTGATGCAGAACGGCCGCCTGCTGGCCGCCGGCAACCCGGAAACCGTGCTGACCGAGGAGATGATCAGGAGGGTCTTCGGGGTCGCGGTGGCGATCCGGCCCGGCGCGACCGGCCGCCGCCACATCGAATATCTGGTCGAACCGCCCGGTGCGTCAGGCCGGTGACGACGCGACGTCCTTGACAACACCGGCCGTGAGCAGCGACACGGCTTTCGCCGACCTTGCGAAAGCGCCATGTCAGACCATCCGATGATCCTCGCCTTGTCCTGCCCCGACCGGCCGGGCATCGTCGCCGCCGTCTCGACTCTGCTGGCGGATTCCGGTTGCAACATTCGCGACGCCCAGCAATTCGACGATCTTGAAACCGGCCGCTTCTTCATGCGCGTGGTGTTTGATCGGCTGGAAGGCGCTCGCGGTGCGCCCGAGATCCGGGCCCTGATCGACGATCTCGCCGCTCGCTTCGCCATGGATTTTTCGCTGCGCGCCACGTCAGAGCGGAAGCGCGTGATGTTGCTCGTCTCGAAGTTCGACCACTGCCTTGCCGATCTGCTCTACCGCTGGCGTATCGGCGAACTCCCCATGGAGATCACGGGCATCGTCTCCAACCATGCCCGCGCCGCCATCGCCTCGACCGATCTCGGCGATCTTCCCTTCCATCACATGCCGATCGACCGGAAGAGCAAGATGGAGCAGGAGGCCGAGCTTTGGCGCCTGGTGCAGGAGACTGGTACGGACCTCGTCGTGCTCGCGCGCTACATGCAGATTTTATCGGATGGCCTGACCGCCAAGCTTTCGGGTCGCTGCATCAATATCCACCACTCCTTCCTGCCGGGGTTCAAGGGCGCGAAGCCCTATCATCAGGCTCATGAGCGAGGCGTGAAGCTGATCGGCGCGACCGCCCATTACGTCACATCCGACCTCGACGAAGGGCCGATCGTCGAGCAGGATGTCGAGCGCATCTCGCATCGCGACACGCCCGAGGATCTCGTGCGCAAGGGCCGCGACATCGAGCGCCGCGTCTTGGCCCGAGCCGTGCGGTATCATCTGGAAGACCGCGTCTTGCTCAACGGACGCAAGACGGTGGTGTTCACCGACTGATCCCGGCGACGATCGGCTACGCGATCGTGTTACGAGCCTTCGGCGGAGCCCGGCTCGGCCATCTTGCGGTGCTGCCGTGCCAGCATTTCCGACGGCAGCACATTAGCGAGCGAGGCCTGAACCTTGTTCTTCCAGCCACTGACCACGTCGCCGTCTCCGTTCATCAGGGCCTTGTAGCCGGCCCGCGCGACCACGGCCGGATCGTCTTTCTTGTCTTGGCCGATCTGGGTGTCGAGCAGGTCGGCCCGCTCGAAGAACCGGGTCTCGGTCGGCCCCGGCATGAGGCAGGTCACGCTGACGCCGCTGTCCCGCAACTCGTCCCGTAGCGCGAAGGAGAACGAATCCATGAAAGCCTTCGTGCCGTTGTAGACCGCCTGAAACGAGCCCGGCATGAACCCCGCGATCGATCCGGTGATCAGGATGCGGCCGGCCCCGTGCTCGCGCATGAGCCGCGCCACCGATTGGATCACGAGGAGCGAACCGGTGATGTTTGTGTCGACGACATGACGCCAGCGCTCGGGCTCCTGGTCGAGGAAGCCATTGCCGAGGCCACGCCCGGCATTGGCGAAGAGCAGCTCGACCGGTCGCGGATCCGCCTCGATCCGTTCGACCAAGGCACCGACGCCTTCCGCTGTCGACAAGTCGACGACGATGGCCTCAACCTCGACCCCGATCAGCCGCAGCTCCTCAGCCGCGAGTTCGATCGCCTGCTCATCGGCGGCGATGATCAGGTCGTAGCTGTCGTTCGCAGCCAGCCGCGCCAGCTCCATTCCGATGCCGCTCGATGCGCCGGTGACGACCGCGAGCTTTCTTGCGCTTTGCATCACGCGGTCCTCCTCACGGGTTCATCACGACCTTGATGCAGCCATCCTCCTTGTCCCGGAACTTTTTGTAGAGATCCGGGCCGTCCTCGAGCGTTGCTCGGTGGGTGATGACGAAGGAGGGGTCGATCTCGCCGTTCAGCACCTTTTCCAGGAGCGGCGCGAGATAGCGATGCGTATGGGTCTGCCCGGTCTTGAGGGTCAGCCCCTTGTTCATGAACGCCCCCATCGGCACCTTGTCGAGGAAACCGAGGTAAACGCCAGGCATCGAGATCGTGCCGCCCTTGCGGCAGCACATGATGGCTTCGCGCAGCACATGGGGCCGATCGGTGCCGAGGTAGAGGCTGGCCTTGACCTTGTCGACGACGGCATCGAGCGAGGCGGTGGCATGGGACTCCGCGCCGACCGCATCGATGCAACGGTCCGGCCCGCGCCCGGCCGTCATCTCCATGAGCCGGTCATAGACCTTCACGTCGTCGAAGTTGATGATCTCCGCCCGCCCGATTCCAGCCGCCAGCGCTAGGCGTTCCGGCACGTTGTCGATCGCGATCACGCGCCCGGCGCCCAGCATCCAGGCCGACTGGATCGCGAACTGGCCCACCGGCCCGCAGCCCCAGATGGCCACCGTATCGCCGGGCTCGATCTGCGCGTTTTCCGCAGCCATGTAGCCGGTCGGGAAGATATCGGAGAGGAACAGCACCTGCTCGTCCGGGACGCCGTCGGGGATCTTGATATGGCCGACATCGGCATAGGGCACCCGCATATATTCCGCCTGCCCACCGGCGAAGCCACCCAGCATATGGGAATAGCCGAACAGCCCGGAGGGCGACTGGCCCATCATCTCGCGGGCGATCTCGGCGTTCGGATTGGAGCGGTCGCAGAGCGAAAACAGCTGCTTTTGGCAGAAAAAGCATTCCCCGCAGGCGATGTTGAACGGGATGACCACCCGATCGCCGACCTTGAGCTTGCTGACCGCGCTGCCGACCTCGACGACCTCTCCCATCGTCTCGTGGCCGACGATATCGCCCGCTTCCATGGTCGGGGTGTAACCGTCGTACAAATGCAGGTCGGAGCCGCAGATCGCGCAGGAGCTCACCTTGATCACAACATCGCGGGCATCCTCGATCTGCGGATCGGGAACCGTGTCGCAGCGAATGTCGCTTTTGCCGTGCCAGCGCAATGCTCTCATGAACGGACGTTCCCTGTGCTGTTTCGCCCTATGGCGATAATCGATCTCGCAGCATCAACGGGACGGCTTCCGCCGCTGTTCTGAAACCGGGCGCCTGGGTGCGGCGGCGTACCTTGTGGCCGCTGCCACGGTGCTGGCCTCGTTCACTCGGAAAGGCCGGCACCTGCCGGCCCTCAGCGATGGAGCGAAACATGAACGGACGGGAATGGGCGCTGGAGTTGAATGCCCGCTATCCAGACGAGGATTGGATGGCCGAGCTGGCGCGCCGAACGGGCGAGACGCGCGACAAGGTCGAATGGCATCTGCAGGAGGAAATGGAGCCTCCGCCACATATCGCCAATGCAGCGGAGGATATGGCGTCCAAGTCCGGCTCGAAGCCGGCGATGCCCGAAGGTGATCTCAACGTCGACGACCTGCCGTTTTCCGGCGTCCCGCAATTCCTTGGAAAACTGACCAAGGACTGACGAGTACCAGGTGGAGCGCGGGGCGGGCCCCGCTCTTGCTGCTCGGCTCAGCCGGACTTCGACCCCTTCGGATCGCGATCGCGGCCATGCCCGTTGCCGACCGTCGCGTCGCCATCGCCGGACAGCACCACGGGGTTGGCGCTGTGAAGCCCGCCGGCATTCGGCTTGGCCTTGGTATGTCCATACTGGCCCTGAGCGTCGCGCTGAGCCGGCGTGCCGGATGTGGCGTCCTCGCGCAGCTTGGCATCAGTAGTGCTGTTCTTCGTATTGTCGTTTTTGGCGTCGGTCATGGGTGTCTCCTTCGCGAAATCGCTGGTGAAGCCTGCGGTCTTCCCCGCGTCAACGATGTTTGCGAGCCGCCATTCCGTCGGGATCGGCGGGATCATAAGGTGCGTTCGGCCCCGTGGGGTGGTCGGAGCGTGGGCTCGGTCCGGGCCGTGTCTCGGCTTCCTCGCCGGGCTGCCCCGGCCGACGCGGCGTATCGACCTGCCTTGGCGCGTCGACCTTTCCTTCAACAGGTGAACGCGTCGGTTCGGCGGCGGGGTTGGATGGTTGGGACATGCGGTCCTCCGAATTTCTGCGAGCGTTCTCTCCTCAAAATGAACGGTCCGGCGGGTACGCGGTTCCACAAATCGGCGAGGCCGAACCAATGGCGACGACATCCGGAACATGAAGCTTCGACGTGACGTTAAAACTCTTCGGGCGGGCTATGAGGACGAGCGTCATGCACGATGAAGACGATACCGAGCATTATGACGGCGCGGCCGGGGGTTGGGGGTCTGTCCGCGGCATTGTGGAAACGCTCGTTGCGGAACGCGACTCGCCCGCTGTCCTGAAGACGCTGTGGCGCCAGAACAAGCCGGGCGGTTTCATGTGCACGTCCTGCGCCTGGACGAAGCCGGCAAAGTACCACACCTTCGAGTTTTGCGAAAACGGCGCCAAGGCGACGTTATGGGAGCTGACATCGCGCCGGTGCACGCCCGATTTCTTCGCCGAGCATACGGTGAGCGAGCTGCGTGGCTGGCGCGATTACGACCTCGAGCAGCAGGGCAGGCTGACCCATCCGCTGCGGTACGATGCGTCGCAGGACAAATACGTTCCGTGCTCATGGGAGGACGCTTTTGCGGCGATCGGTGGCGTCTTGCGCGAACTCGATCCCAAATCGACCACCTTCTACGCGTCGGGCCACGCGAGCCTCGAAACCTCCTATCTCTATGCCCTGTTCGCGCGGCTTTACGGGCACAACAACCTGCCTGACAGCTCCAACATGTGCCACGAAACCACATCGGTGGCGCTCAAGAAGACGATCGGCTCAGCGGTCGGAACCGTCGTCCACGATGATTTCGAGCATTGCGACGCGATCTTCTTCTTCGGCCAGAATCCCGGCACCAACAGCCCGCGCTTCCTGCATGAGCTGCAGGAATGCGCCCAGCGCGGTGTGAAGATCGTGACCTTCAACCCTGTGCGGGAAAGAGCGCTGGAGGTCTTCATCAATCCGCAGGCGCCGCAGCAGATGCTGACGGGCAAGGAAACGCGCATTTCGTGCCAGTATCATCAGGTCCGGCCGGGCGGCGACATCGCGGCCATCCTCGGGCTCTGCAAGCACATCATCGCCGAGGACGACCGGCTTGGGGCGCTGGAGAAGCGCAACATCATCGATCACGACTTCATCAAGCAGCATACCAGCGGATATGACGACTTCGCGGCCAAGGCACGCTCGACCCCATGGGAGGACATCGAGGCTGAATCGGGCTTGCAGCGCGACGCTTTGATCGCGGCGGCGGAGGTCTATATCGCCGCGCGCAACACCATCGCCATCTACGGCATGGGCCTGACGCAGCATGTCCACGGCTTCGAGAACGTCGCGAGCGTGGTCAACCTCCTGCTCCTCAAAGGCAATATCGGACGCCAGGGCGCGGGCGTCTCGCCGATCCGCGGACATTCCAACGTTCAGGGCCAGCGCACGGTCGGTATCACCGAAAAGCCGGAACTGGCGCCGATGGCGAAGTACACCGAGCTCTATGGTTTCGAGCCGCCGATGGAGAAGGGGCGCGGAACGGTCGAGACCTGCGAAGGGATCATCTCCGGCGAGGTTAAGGCTTTCATCGGGCTGGGCGGGAATTTCCTGCGTGCCATTCCCGAGCAGGCCGCGATGGAAGCGGCATGGCCCGAGATGCGGCTCACGGTCCATGTCGCGACGAAGCTCAACCGCAGCCATCTTTTCAATGGCCAGACGGCTTACCTGCTGCCGTGCCGCGGCCGCACCGAAGAGGACATCCAGGCGACCGGCCCGCAGGCCGTCAGCATGGAGGACAGCCTGAGCTGCGTTCACGGCTCGCGCTCGACCCATAAGCCCGCGAGCGAACACCTGTTGTCGGAGGCGGCTATCGTCGCAGGCCTTGCAAAGGCGACGCTGCCCCCCAATCCCAAAGTCCACTGGGACGAGTGGGTCGGCGACTACGCCAAGGTCCGCGACCTGATCGAGCAGACCTTTCCGGCCCAGTTCAAGGACTACAACAAGCGTCTCTATACCCCCGGCGGCTTCTACCGGGGGAATACAGCCCGCGAACGCATCTGGAAGACCGATGACGGCAAGGCCAACTTCACCACCTCCGAATTCCTCTCGGCATCCGGAGTAGGGGAAGCGCCGGGCCGTTTCCGCCTCATCACGATGCGCAGCAACGACCAGTTCAACACGACGATCTATGGCTTCAGCGACCGGTTGCGCGGCATCGAAGGACGGCGCGACGTCTTGCTGATCAGTCCCGCCGACATGCAGCGAGCGGGCCTGACCGAAGGTCAGCGCGTCGCGCTGGAAAGCGATGCGGGAGACGGAACCTTGCGCGTGGTCGAGGGGCTGAGCGTGACGCCCTTTGCTTTGCCGGACGGTTGCCTCGGTGCCTATTATCCGGAGGCCAACCCGTTGGTGCCGCTTTGGTATCACGATGTGCAGTCGAAAACCCCGGGATCGAAGGCCGTGCCGGTTCGGATCCGCAGCTGAGGTTTCGCCCGGCCCCGAAAGGCCGGGCAGGTCTCACATCTTCGCAGGCGACCACCGCTCTCGCGCTTCAGCGGCCGGGATCGTAAGCCTGACCTTGTCGGCCTCGATGTCCAGGACGAAGTCGAGGTCGAGAACATAATCGCCCCCGCCGCTCACAGCATCCGTGCTCTTGATCTTCAGCAATTCGCCGTGCAGGGCATCGACCGTTCCGACGACCTCGTCATCGGTCCCAATTACGGCCTGCTCCTGGCGAATGCGTTGAACGAGCGTCATTTCATGTCCTCCTTGTTCGGCTGAGCCCGGATAAGCGACGGCCCCACTATTTCGTTCCCCCGCACACGCGCGGCGCGCTGCTGAGAAGTTCTGCCGCATGGGCGTCGCCAAGCTCCGCGAGCGCGAGCAGGAAAGTCGCCTGCATCGCCAGATGCGTCAGAGCTTGCGGGCTGAGGAGGCCAAGTTCGCAATGCAGAACCTTGACGGTCTCGCCCATAGCGAAACCGGTGAAGACACGGCCGATCGGATTGCCGTCCTCGTCAGGCTCGCCGCCCGTCACGCCGGTGACAGAGATGGCGCAATCGGCGCCGCTTCTGGCGAGTGCGCCGCGCGCCATGGCCTTGGCGACCTCGGCATCGACGGCGCCGGCCGGGCCGAACAGCTCCCGTGACACGCCCAGCATGCGCATCTTCGCATCCTTCGTATACGTGACGATCCCGCCAGCCAGAACGGCGGCAGAGCCGGAGGACCGTGATAATCGATGAGCGATCAGGCCGGCCGTGCAGGACTCGGCAGTCGCGAGGCGGAGTTGTCGGGCCAGCGCGAAACCGATGAGCCGCTCGGCCAGTCTGTCCGCATCCTCGAGCGTCACGCCGTCGAGCCTGATCGCGCCGCCGGGATCAAGCGAAGCGACTTCCGCTGACAGGACCTGCTGCATCATTGTTCACCTCCGGACTAAAGCGGCGGATGACGGTCCATCTCCCCGCTCCATCGGAACATGCGAGGCGGCCGTCCGGTTCTCCAGACACACCAGGCCTCGCCGCAAGGTGCGGATCCCGACATTCGGTCGCCCGTTGGGCTCGGTGATCATGTTCCCATCAGAAGGAGGACGTCATGCCTGCCAAATCCGCCGCCCAGCAGAAAGCCGCCGGTGCCGCTCTCGCCGCCAAGCGCGGGGACATCAAAAAGGGCGACCTCAAGGGCGCGTCGAAATCGATGGAGAAGTCGATGAGCGAGGGTCAGCTCGACGAGCTTGCTTCGACCAAGCGCAAGGGCAAGCCCGAACACAAGTCGAAAGCCTCGTGAACCGCATCCGCCCCAAGTCCAAGGAGAAAGCCATGACCGAGCGCCCCAAGCCCCCTTTCGCCGAACAGCCGCAGGCGATGCCTGGCCTGACCGGCAAGATGACGCCGAGGCCTGACCATGGCGAAACCAGCTATGTCGGCTCCGGGCGCCTGAAAGGCCAGCGCGTCGTCATTACCGGTGGTGACAGCGGCATCGGCCGCGCCGTCGCCATCGCTTTCGCGCGGGAAGGCGCCGATATCCTGATCTCCTATCTGAACGAGGACGAGGATGCGCAGGACACTGCGAGCTGGGTCGAGAAGGCCGGGCGCAAGGTCGTGCTCATGCCCGGCGATATTCAGGACCCGCAGCATTGCCGCGCGATTATTGACAAGGCGGCCTCCGAGCTCGGCGGTATCGACATCCTCGTCAACAATGCCGCCCATCAGGCGACGTTCTCGGAGATCGGCGATATCTCCGACGAAGAGTGGCAACTCACCTTTGCGGTAAACATCCACGCGATGTTTTACCTGACCAAAGCAGCCGTGCCGCTGATGAAGCCTGGCTCCAGCATCATCAACACCGCATCGATCAACGCCGACAAGCCGAGCCCCAACCTGCTGGCCTATGCCACGACCAAAGGTGCCATCCAGAACTTCACAGCGGGGCTTGCTCAACTCCTGGCGGAAAAGGGCATCCGCGCCAACGCGGTGGCGCCGGGTCCGATCTGGACGCCGCTCATCCCCTCGACCATGACCGGCGATAGCGTGACCGAATTCGGCACCCAGGTGCCGATGAAGCGTCCCGGCCAGCCGGCCGAGCTGGCCACGGCCTACGTGATGCTCGCTGATCCGCTGTCGAGCTATGTCTCAGGCGCGACGATTGCGGTGACAGGCGGGCAGCCCATCCTTTAACGGTCCGACACGTCGCGGGTCATCTGCTTTCAAAACAGAAAAACCCCGCCGGTGCAGCCGGCGGGGTTTTTTAGTCAATGTGGCGATCAGGCTGCGCGGCGGTTGATGCCGCTGGTGGCGAGTTTGGTGAGCTTTTCGTCCGTCGCAGCCTCCTCGTCGAGGTTCTGCTTGAGCAGGGCCGCGCAATCTTCGCGGCCGAGCTGCTTGGCCCAGGCCACGAGCGTGCCATAGCGGGTGATCTCATAGTGTTCGACCGCCTGCGCCGCGGCGATCAAAGCCGCGTCCAGCACCTGCTTGTCTTCGACCTCGCCGGCGATCTCGTTGGCTTCTTCGATGATGCCGTTGATGGCTGGGCAGGTGACGCCCTTTTCCTCGACGCCATGCTGCTTGAAGACTTGTCGCAGCCGCTCGATATGACCCTCGGTCTCGCGAAGATGCGTCTCGAAGCTCTGCTTCAGCTCCGGGCTCGTCGCCTTGGCGATCATGTCCGGCAAAGCCTTCTTGATCTGGTTTTCGGCGTAATAAATGTCCTGCAGCGTATGGACGAAAAGATCGTTCATCGTCACGATGTCTTTGGAAAACCAACCCATCTCAAATCTCCAATCTTTAAGCACCCCCAGCGCTCATGGAGGAAACAGACCGCCACACGCCTGGTTCCCCCAGCACGCGAGAGGCACGAAGCGGAGCGTCAGCGCACCAAGGGGAACCTTGGGTGCGCTGGGCTCGGCGACCACCCACCGACTTCAAGCCCGGAAATTTCATTCCGTTCGCCGGCAAAGCAGACTATGCGCGCCCTTAAAGGCGAGGAGCCTCATGGAGGGCGTTGCCTCCGCTGCGCTGTCCAGGCGGATCGATGGCGTCGAAGCGCGGGGTCGCTGCGGCTTTCGGCCGGGAGCATTCCATCAGGCCGGCGGCATCCAGGACTTCGATCCGGCCGCGTTTGGAGCGGATCAGATGCTCGCCTTCCAGGACATGGAGCGCCACCGTCACGCCGGACCGGCGAACCCCAAGGGCGCGAGCCAGATCCTGATGCGTCACCGCGATGATGTCGCTGCCCGTGACACTCCGGCAGCGCGCGATCCAGCGCCCGACACGTCGCTCCAGCGTCAGCGCCACGGTCTCGGCGGCCTCCTCGAGGAAATGCGCCGAGGCTTTCAGCGCATACACCGCAAGGCGCTCCTTCAGCTTGGGATCGGCCGCGACGATGTCGCTCAGCGCCTTCATGCCGACGCAGATGAAACCGCCGGATCGGAAGACTTCGGCACGGATCGGCGGAAAACTGGCTGTGAACAGCCGCTGCAAACCGACGACGTCGCCTCTGCCCGCAAATCCGACCTGAAAGCGGGTGTCGCCGCGTTCCAGGACCAGCGTCGCCACGCCGTCAACGGGGAAATAGACCGCGTCGTCGAGCGCCAGATTGCTGCCGGCCCGAAGGCTCAGACGCTTGGCGACAGGAGCCAGCTTCTCGGCAAGTTCGTCACGTGGAAAACCCCCCCGGGCTTCGCAAATCACATCGCGCCTCCATTGGGAAGCGTCATGTGTCACCGGTATCGGCCGGTGCAACATTAACATGAGTTATCAAACCCGAAATAACTGTTCGGGGCCGCGTCGTGTGGTCGCAATCTTTGCATGCCCGAGGGCTGCTCAGGCCAGCGCGTCTGGATCGATGGACTCCTTGAATCGGGCGACGGCGCGCGCCACGAGCTCGCTGTCGCTTCCCTCGGTGTTCAACAGGCTGGCGACGATGTAGGCCAGATGCAGTCGGGCTTTCTCACGCAGCGAGGCGCCGTCGCCCACGGAATCCTTCAGGAGAGTCCAGGCTGCTTCGATCGCCATCTGGGCCCGCGCCATTTCGTCCGGGCTCTTCATGGATGAGAAAGGCACGTCAGCTCCGTCATAGCTTTCGCCGAAACACTAGCGCCAGACGGCGCTATCGACTTCCGCATGTACGGTAGCGGACAATTGCAGGGGCGTTGGCAGATGTTCTCACGTGGCTGCGCGTCGGGACATAGCCCCGACGATGTCATGCATATGCGTGTCATTCGCATAAACGTGGCGCCGATGCGGCCTGTTATCGGCGATGAGCGGTGCCGATCGATTGGCAAGTCGGATGCCGCTCTGTCGAACCGATAGACCTCGATCATTGCATGGCCGGGATAGGGCCGGGCCATGAAGCGTACGGCGACGCGCCTTGCGGAACGCTCTCTGGGATCCCGGATTAATCTCCCATGAAACTTTTAAGTGGGCGGCCATGTGCGTCGACTGAAAGTTCAGAAGGCAGCCGGCGATCATGGCTGCGTTCGGAGCGTTTGCCTCCGCGAGCCGCACTTGCTGAATGGTACAAAAGCGAACGCATCGACCCCTGAAACGAAGCGGATCGCAAAACGCGGAACTGGAAGACCAGGCCTTGGTTGCGAAGGTATTCGTCGATCCTTGAAAGGCATTCCCATGACAGTTTTCGCTTTACGGCCGCGTTTCACGAACTCTTGCCTGGCCTTCGCTGTCCTACTTCCGCTCGCGGCGGCAGGCTGCATGCCGGACCGTCCGATGCTTTCGGCGGCGTCTGCGATGACGAACAGCGCGGATGGCTTTGTCGCCGGGGCCATGTCGTCCAATCGGCTCGAAATCGAATCCAGCAACCTGGCCCTGCAACGCTCGCGCAATCCGCAGGTGCGGCGCTTCGCCCAGCACATGATCACCGATCACCGCAAGGCCGGCCGAAACCTGGAGGCGACCCTTCGCCGCTCGGGGATGGATGCGCGGCCGATGCCGATGGAGCCGCGCCACAAGCAGCAGCTCGACGAACTCGCGGCAGCTCCTCGCGGCGAATTCGATTCCGCCTATCTCGATCTGCAGGCCAATGCCCACCAAGAGGCCATCGCCTTGTTCTCCGGCTATGCCGAGCGCGGCAGCGATCAGCAGCTCTCGGCCTTCGCGCGCGAGACGCTGCCGACCTTGAAAATGCATGCGCAGATGCTACCGGGCGCGAACGAAACCCGCTGAGCCCTCTCACCGGTAGCAGACGTGAAAAGGGGCTCGGTCAGAGACCGAGCCCCTTCGTCTCACTTCGATGCGCCTTAGAACTCTTCCCAGCCCGCATCGCCGCCATTGACGGCGCGACGTGGCGCGGAATGTACCGGCATCGCCCGAGACGCTGCTTTGGGCACCGCACGCGCCATCTGGGCCGCGACCTGCCGCAGCTCCGGCACGCCGCCGACCCTGGCAGGGGCGCTGGTGACGGCAAAGCCTTCGACCAGGCTCTGCAGCGCATCGGTCGCCATCTGGAGCTCGGAGGCAACCCCGGCACTCTGATCGGCCATCGACGAATTGCGTTGCGTCATTTCATCCATATGCGCGACGACCTTGGCCACCTCCTCGATGCCGTTGGCCTGCTCGCGGGAGGCGCTCTTGATTTCGTCGAGGGCCGCCGCGACGCTGGTCGAAGACGTCACGATCTCCGAGAGCGCCGCGCCCGCCTGCTGGACGAGCTTGACGCCGCCGGCGACCTGGTCGCTCGAATTGGTGATCAGCTTCTTGATGTCGTTGGCCGCATCGCTGGAGCGTTGCGCCAGCGTGCGCACCTCGGAGGCCACCACCGCGAAACCCTTGCCCGCGTCGCCCGCACGCGCTGCCTCCACCGCCGCGTTCAGCGCCAGCAGATTGGTCTGGAAGGCGATGTCGTCAATCACCCGGATGATCTCGCCAATGTCGCCCGATGCCTTCTCGATGCGCTCCATCGCGATCACGGCATCGCCGACGATCGCGCCGCCGCGATTGGCGACGCCGCTGGCCGTGGTGCCGAGGTCGGCCGCCTCGCAGGCGCGCTCGAAGCTCTGCTTGACGGATGCGGCGAGCTCTTCGGTCGTGGCGGCGGTTTGCTCCAGCGAAGCTGCCTGCTCTTCGGTACGCTGGGCGAGGTCCTTGCTGTCGGAGCCGATCCGCCCCGAACCCACGCTGATGCGCTCCGAAATACCGCTGACGGTCTGGATCACGGTCGAGAAGGAATCGAGCAGGGCGTTGATGCCGGAGCACAATTCGCCGATCTCGCCGGACTTGCCCTCCAGCGGCACGCGCTGTGTCAGATCCTTCGCCTGCGTCGCCATGATGACCGAGCGGGTCTGCGCGACGGCGGCTTCGAGAGCGGCGGCTACGAGCTTGGCGGCGGTGATGTCGGTCGCATATTTCACGACCTTGTAGGGCTGGCCGAGAGAGTCGAAGATCGGGTTGTAGCTTGCCTGGATCCAGACGTGCCGGCCGCCCTTGCCGATGCGCAGATACTGGTTCTCGTCGTATTCGCCCCGCGCCAGCTTTTTCCAGAACTGCGAATAGGCCTCGGTCCCGCGTTCAGCCGGGGGGATGAACATCGAATGATGCTGTCCCTTGATTTCCGGAAGCGTGTAGCCGAGGGCGCCGAGAAAATTGTCGTTGGCGTCGAGGACTTTGCCGGAGAGGTCGAATTCGATGACGGCCTGCGCCTTGCGGATCGCGGCGAGCTGGCCTTCCGCATTCGAGACCGTCTCCTTCATCGCGGTGATGTCGGTGGCGTATTTGATGACTTTGAAAGGGTGCTTGCCGTCGGTGCCGCAGATCGGGGTGTAGGTCGCCTGTAGCCAGACGCGCTTGCCGTCCTTGGCGACGCGGGCGAACTGGGCCTGGAAGGCCTTGCCGGACTTCAAGTCTCGCCAGAAACCGCGATAGGCTTCGGTCGAGCGCTCCTCCGCCGGAACGAAGATCGAGTGGTGCTGGCCGATGACCTCGCTGCGCTCATAGCCCACGGTCTGCAGGAACAGATCGTTGGCGGCGAGAATATTGCCGTCGAGGTCGAACTCGATGACAGCCTGCCAGCGCCGGATCGAGCTCGCTTCCGCAGCGGCCTGGACGCCGCCCCTTTTGAAAAAACTCATGGTTCCCGTCCCTGACACACGCAATTCCGCTACGTCAGCTAAGGTTACCGAAGTCGGTTAGGAAAATGTTACGTCAGGGCGCCAAGGCCAACTCCGCCATGAGCCAACCAATGTTTTGCACGTAATACGAGCAAATAATAGATATACCATTTTTAGCTGTGCAGATCTACTCATCTAGCGGATTGTTGGGAGTTCGAACGCGGCTGCCGCTCGGCGTCCCGGTGGCGTCCGCCACGCGCTGCCTGTGTCGAGAGCGTGCGTTACCGGACCTTGCCTTGCCACGCCACCGGTAAACGCTTGGGCTCGGCCGTCGTTAAGCTCCGTCAGACGTCTCATCCTGAAGGACTATCCTTGCGCGCCGCAGCCGGTCGACATTCGCAGCCGCCCTTTGGCAGCGCGGTTCGCTTCATCCTGCATTATCTGCGGGGCTGGCGCGTTGCCTTCTCGGGGCTGCTGCTGCTCGTCGTCCTGGCCGCAGGCTGTGCCGTGGCGGTGCAATACGTCATGAAGATCCTGGTCGATGCGATGGCTGGCCCAAGGGATGGCTCGCTCGCCTGGCAGGCCTTGGCCGGCTTCATCGGCCTCATTGCCATCGAGAGCGTCCTGTGGCGCGTAACCGGTTGGCTCGGATGCCGGACCACTGTCTCGATCGGTGTCGCCGTGAGGCTCGACCTTTTTCGCCATCTCGGCGCGCATCCGATGCGCTATTTCAGCGATAATCTTGCAGGGTCGCTCGGCCATCGGCTGACGGCGACGGCAGGACATTTCGGCGGCCTTGTCAGCACCTTCGTCTGGCGGATCATACCGCCTTGTATCGACTTCATCGGTGCACTGATCATCTTCGCCACGGTCGATATGACGATGATGGCGGCATTGGCGGTAGCCGTGGCCGTTTTAATGGGCGGTCTGCTCGCCTTCGGCGGTCGCGGGCGGCACCTGCACCTGCGTTATGCCCGGAAAGCGAGCGACACCAGCGGTGACCTCACCGATGTGATCTCGAACATGTGGTCGGTGAAGGCCTTCTCGGCTCGCCTGCGAGAACATGACAGGCTGCGCGCGGTCTTCGAGCGCGAGGCTGGGGCGCAGCGCGCAAGCTGGATGTATACCGAAAAGGCGCGGTTCATTCATGACATCGCGCTCTGGCTGCTGGCCGGCGGCATGTTGTTCTGGGCTGTTTCGCTATGGAGCGCGGGCCGTATCACGCCGGGCGAGGTCGTCGTCGTCAGTACGATGACCTTCCGCATCCTGCATGGGTCGCGCGATCTTGCGCTTTCGGTAGTAGAGATGGTGCAGCAATTCGGCTTCATAGAGGAGACGTTGCGCGTCATCGGCAGCCCGCCGGGCGTGGCCGACGCACCGGACGCCGTACCGCTGCCGATCGAGAAAGGCGCGATCGAGTTCGAGAATGTCGCCTTCGGTTACCGGGACGACAGCGAAGCCATCCACGATTTCAACCTCGTGATCCCCGCAGGCCAGAAGGTCGGGATCGTCGGTCCATCGGGCGCCGGCAAGTCGACCATCGTGCATCTCCTGCAGCGTCTTTCAGACGTCCGAAAAGGCGAGATCCGGATCGACGGCAAGCCTCTGACGGCGTTGCAGCAGGACAGTCTGCGCGAGGCCCTTGCGGTGGTGCCGCAGGAGATTGCGCTGTTTCATCGCTCCATCGCCGACAATATCCGCTTTGCCCGGCCGCAGGCCAGCGACGCGGAGGTCGAGGCCGCCGCCCGCGCCGCGCAATGCGAAGGCTTCATCAGGCGGTTGCCGGAAGGCTATGACACGCTGGTGGGCGAACGCGGCGCCAAGCTTTCCGGCGGGCAGCGGCAGCGCATCGGCATCGCGCGCGCCATCCTCAAAAATGCGCCGATCGTCATCCTCGACGAAGCGACCTCCGCGCTCGACACCGAAACGGAGCTGAAGATCCAGCAGGCGTTGGTGTCTCTAATGGCCGAGCGCACCGTGATTTCGGTTGCGCATCGGCTGTCGACGCTCGCCAGCTTCGATCGTATCCTGGTCATTGCAGATGGCCGCATCGTCGAGGACGCGCCGCCGGCCCTCCTGCGCGCGACGCCGGGCCTGTTCAACCGGATGTGGCGGCTCCAGGCCGAAGGGCTCGAGGTTGCCTGAGGCGACATGTCCCGCATGGCCCGGCGCCGCCAGCAATCCTGAGAATTCGGCGCGACAGAGAGGATGATCGATGCAGCGTTGGCGACCGCGCACGCCTTTCATGGGCGGGTTCGAATGCTCGACGCATCGCCGCCGCGATGGGCGCCGGCTCGATGTGCTGGCCGCGACGGGGCACGACCGTATGGCGGCCGGGGATTACGCGTTGCTGGCTCACGCCGGTATCGCCAGCGCACGGGAAGGGCTGCGCTGGCACCTGATCGAGCGGCTGCCCTGGCACTACGATTGGTCGAGCGCGCTGCCCATGCTTCACGCCGCGCGACGTTCCGGCACCGAGGTGGTCTGGGATCTGATGCATTATGGCTGGCCCGATGGGCTTGAGATCGGCTCGGCTGCCTTCGTGGAGCGTTTCGCCCGCTTTGCCCGGCACGCGGCGGACTTGATCCAGCAGGAGAGCGGTGCGCCGCCTGTCCTGTCCGTCGTGAACGAAATTTCGTTCATGGCATGGGCCGCGGGGACCGTGGGCATTTTTCAGCCCTTCGGCCGCCGCCGTGGCCGAGAGATCAAGCGGCAGCTTGTCCGGGCGACGATCGCCGCCATCGCCGCCATCCGCGAGGTCGCCCCGCTTGCCCGCTTCATCCAGATCGACCCGGTGATCCATGTTCTCGCCGATCCGAAGCGGCCCCAAACGCAGGCCGTCGCGCGCCGGCTGACGGCAGCACAATTCGAGGGATGGGACATGATCGCCGGACGCAGCGCACCGGAACTCGGTGGCAGCGAAGCCTGCCTCGATATGATCGGCGTAAACTATTACCCGCACAATCAATGGATTGCCGACGGGCCAATGCTCGATTGGCAGGGCGACGAGCGATACCGGCCCCTGCGGAAACTGCTTTCTGCCGTCAGTGTCCGCTACGACCGGCCGGTGCTGATCGCCGAAACCGGGATCGAAGGCGATCTGCGCGCGCCCTGGCTGCGTTACGTCTGCAGCGAAGCGCGAGCGGCCACTGACGCCGGCGTCGATCTGCTGGGGATCTGCCTGTATCCGGTAATGAACCATCCCGGCTGGGACGACGACCGCCACTGCCCCAATGGTCTGATCGACTACGACCGTGCCACCTTTGCCCGCAGCCTCGATCCGCATCTGCTCGCCGAGCTGCAGCGTCAGCAGGACATCGCGGCACCGGCGACCAGAACCGTCTTGATGGCGGCCCCGGCCTGACGGGCTTCAGGCCAGGATCGGCGCGGTCGCCAGCGTCGGCTTTTCCACACCGGATGCGATCTCGGCAGATGGTTCAGCGCTGCCATTCGCATTGGCAGCCAACCCATCCCGAGGCACCGAATCCTCGATCCGACGGAACGTCGCCAGAGCCTGCCCGACCACCTGGTCCATGTTGTAATAGCGATAGGTGGCAAGCCGGCCGACGAACCAGACATTGCCGGCCTTGCGGGCCATATCGTCATAAAGCTTGAAGCGTTCGCGGTTTTGGGGCGCCGGCACGGGGTAATACGGGTCCCCCTCGGCGCTGGGATATTCATACACCAGACTGGTGCGCTCATTGCGCTGCCCGGTGAGGTGCTTGAACTCGGTGATGCGCGTGTAGGCCTCGGTCTGCGGAAAGTTCACCGTGGCGACAGGCTGCACCTGGGGCTGGTCCAGCGTGACATGCTCGAACCGCAACGAGCGATAGGGCAGGCGGCCATGCCGGTAGCCGAAATATTCGTCGATCGGCCCGGTATAGATCAATCGCCGGAACGGAATGACCGAGGCGATCTCGGCGAAGTCGGTCTGCAGCATCACCTTGATGCGAGGATGGGCAAGCATTCGCTCGAACATCCGCGTGTATCCTTCGAGCGGCATGGCCTGGAAGCTGTCGGTGAAATAACGGTCGTCGGAGTTGGTCCGCACCGGGATCCGCGCCGTCACCGAAGCGTCGAGTTCGGAAGGCTCGCAGCCCCATTGCTTGCGGGTGTAGTGCCGGAAGAATTTCTCGTAGAGCTCGCGCCCAAGCTGCCCGACCACGACATCCTCGGCTGTGCAAACCTCTCCGCGCGCTTCGGCACGCTCGGCATAGAAGGCCGCAAGCTGTGCCTCATCGAGATCGAGCCCGTAAAGTTCCCGGATCGTCGTGCGGTTGATCGGGATCGGCACACGCTTGCCATCGACCTCCGCCAGAACGCGATGCTCGTAGGGCCGCCATTGCGTGAAGTTCGACAGATAATCGGAAATCTGCGGCGCGTTGGTGTGGAAGATATGCGGACCGTAGCGATGCACCAAGATACCAGCGGCATCATGATAATCGTAGGCGTTGCCCGCGATATGCGGCCGCTTGTCCACGATCAGAACGGACTCCCCGCGCTGCGACGCCAGCCGCTCGGCGAGGACGGAGCCGGCAAACCCGGCACCAACGATAAGCCAGTCAAACATGGACGGCGTCCTTCGCCCGAATAGCGGCGCGCGACGTCTCGTCCGCGCGTGAGAAACCCCGTTCGACATGGTCCAGCATGGCCTCCCAGGTGCTGTCCCACGACATCCGGCTCAGGGCGGCATCGACCTTGACGATAAAATCGTCGCGCGGCGATGTCCGCAGCCGCTCGATCGCCTCGATCATGGCTTCCGCCCCTTCGGCGATCGCCACCAGCCCGCTCTTGCCGTAACCGTTGACGACATCGGCAATCGGGGTCGATGCGACCGGCAGGCCGGCCGCCAGGAATTCCGGTGTTTTCGTCGGGCTGATGAAGCGTGTCGCCTCGTTCAACGCGAACGGCATCAGGCCGACATCCCAGCCGGCGAGATAATCAGGCAGCACTTTGTAATCCTTGGCCCCGAGCCAATGGATATTGTCCCGGTGGGGCAGATCGCTCTCCGAAATCTTGGCCAACGGACCGATCATCACGAGCTGCCAGTCCGGTCGCGTCGTGGCCAGGGCGTCCAGCAATCCAAGGTCGAGCCGCTCGTCGATGACGCCGAAATAGCCGATCCGGGGATGGGCTATCGCGCGCTGGTCGGCCGGATCCTCGATCGGCCGCCGCGCGCGACCAAAATGGCCGGCGTCGATGCTGCTGGGAAAGCAGTGGACGTTGCGATGCCGCGAACGCTTGGATTCGTAGAGGCTGACACCGCCGGTGAAGACGATATCGGCACGGTCGAGCAACTGTTGTTCGCGAGCGACCAGGTCTGGCGGCGCGAAGCGGAAAGCCGACAATTCGTCCATGCAGTCATAGACCACAAGGTCCGGCTCAAGCTCCTGCGCGAAGGCCTGTGCCATCGGCGAATAATACCAGAGCAGCAGGCGCTTATAGTCGAAGCCGCCGAGCAGCCGGCCGAGTTCCGCCCTGACCAGCGCGGCAGGGTCTGGCGCGCCTTCGGGCAACACAGGCGTCGCGACCAGCACCCCGTCGCAGGCGGTTAGGCGGATCGTTGGGACGGCATTGGGCTCGAACACCGGTTCTTCCAGAAATACGACCTGAAAGCTGCGGCTGGCCCGGGTGAGCAGATGATGCGGCCGCTGGAACACGAAGTTCCAGCGCAGATGGGAGAGGCAAAGCAGAAGATCACCGGACTGCGCTGTGGTCGGGATCGATGCGTTCATGGAAAATGCCTCCTGCGGCTCGGATGGCCGCACGCTACGGACGATGGACGCGCTTTTAGGGGTAGGCCGGGCCCAAGCTCTCAACCCATGGGGACGAAAACTTTGCGGCAAAGCGGGCCATGGGCGCACACATTGAACACTCAAGCTAGTATGCAGTTCGCTTGGCGGCCGCCTGGTGGGCTATCTGTCCGCTATCCGACAATGATCGTGGGCGATGGATCAGACACCGGGTGCCGCTGTTCTGCCGGGGGCGCTCGGCCAGCTGGCAGACTTCGCCACGGCCGCGTCTTGCGGAGTTGGCATTAACGTGACGGCGAGGCTCACCCTGCGGGGCATCATGGAACGATGCCCCGCTTATTTGTCGTGTCAGGTTACGTCGTTTCCAATGGTCCGTCGGTGACCTCCGCGTTTCGCAAGAAACTCGCGAGATGATCGAACGTTATTCCGAGTGCCCTCGCAGAATCTTGAGTATCCTCACAGAGTCATATGATGCATCGCGTTCACTCCTTTCCCTTTGGCACTGACCTTTCTGCGGACGGTGCCGCCTTTTCGCTCTGGGCGCCGTCCGCAGACCAAGTTCGCCTCTGGACGCCCGACGGCGAGCACGCCATGGCGCGCGACGATCAGGGCTGGCACCGGATCACCCTCGGCTCCGCCCGACGCGGCGGGCTCTACCGCTTTAAGATCGGCGACCTGCTGGTGCCCGATCCGGCCTCGCGCTTTCAACCCGACGACATCGACGGCCCCAGCATGCTGGTCGACCCGATGGCTTATAATTGGTCGGACGAGCACTGGACCGGCCGCCCCTGGGAAGAAGCGGTGATCTACGAGTTGCATGTCGGCACTTTCACGCGTGAAGGGACCTATGCGGCGCTGGCGCATCGCCTGCCGTATCTGCGCGACATCGGCATCACCGCCATCGAACTGATGCCGATCGCCGATTTTCCGGGCACCCGCAGTTGGGGCTATGATGGGGTGCTGCATTATGCGCCCGACAGCGCTTATGGCACGCCGGAAGAATTGAAGGCGCTGGTCGATCGCGCTCATGCCCTCGGGATCATGGTCTTCCTCGACGTGGTCTATAACCACTTCGGTCCGCAGGGGAATTTCCTGCACGGCTATGCGCAGCCGTTCTTTACCGAGCGGCATCAGACCCTGTGGGGTGCAGGCTTGAATTTCGACGGGGAGGATGCCGCATTCGTTCGGGACTACTTCGTTCACAACGCCTTGTACTGGCTGGAGGAGTATCACTTCGACGGGCTGCGCTTTGATGCGGTCCACGCCATTGCCGACGACAGCGAGCACCATTTCATCGCGGAACTGGCCGAGCGGGTCCGTGCTGGGCTTCCGGGCCGGCATGTCCATCTGATCCTGGAGAACAATGCTAACGAAGCGCAGTGGCTTGAGCGTGACGCGGACGGCTCGCCCCCTCTGCATACCGCGCAGTGGAACGATGACATCCATCATGTCTGGCATCGTCTCGTGACAGGCGAGGTCGACGGCTATTACGGCGACTACGACGATCCGGTCGGCCGCCTCGGGCGCTGCCTGGCGGAAGGCTTCGCCTATCAAGGCGAGGTCTCGGCGCATGACGGAAAGCCGAGGGGGGAACCCTCCGCCCATCTGCCGCCGACCGCTTTCATCGGGTTTTTGCAGAACCACGACCAGATCGGCAATCGCGCCTTCGGCGAGCGCCTCAGCGAGATCGCCGACCCCGGCAGGCTCGCGCTGGCCCGGGCCGGACTGCTGCTCAGCCCGCAGATCCCGCAGTTGTTCATGGGTGAGGAATGGTCCGCCAGCGCCCCCTTCCAGTATTTCGTCGATTTCACCGATACCGATCTCTCCAAGGCGGTTCGGGAAGGTCGGCAGCGGGAATTCGCGGGGTTTGGAGCGTTCAAGGATGAATCCATGCGCGAACGCATTCCGGATCCGACCTGCGGCGACACGGTGGAGCGATCGCGGCTCGATTGGGCTGAGATGGAACGGGAGCCTCATTCCAAGGTGCTGGCGGACACGCGACGCTTGCTCGATCTCCGGCGCAAGACCGTGGTGCCGCTGCTGTCATCCGGCTTTGAAAGCGCGAGCTGGACGCGCTCTCCCGGTGATCTGCTCGATGTCGAATGGCGCTTCCGGGCTGGCGCGCTGCGCTTCGTGGCCGATCTCGGTGACGAGCGGCAGGACGTCGCCCTCGAGCGAGGCTGGGAGTCGATCTGGAGCAACGCTTCGGCTGCGCTGAACGGAGGGTTCCTCGACCTGTCGCCTTGGACCGGCGCGGTCCTGATGAAGCGGCCGTGAGCGCGGCGCTTCGCATCGATCGAGACTTTGTTCGTCTCGCTGGCGGAACCCGACACCCGGCACAGCGCTTATGTGTCGAGGCCTTGGAGACGTTGCTCGCCGTGCTCGGTCTCGAAAGCCGTCGCTCGCAAATCCATGGTCATGGCCGAAAATTTCGGCACCCATCCTGAAGCCTTTTGGAAGTGATCATGTCGTCGGGCCTTTCCAATGATCGCGTCGTCCCTTTCCAGCGAGAGGAGGGGGGAGCCAATGAGCCGCGGGTCGAAGCGATGGCGCTTGCCGCGCCGCCGCCGCGCGCCACCTATCGCCTGCAGTTCCACAAGGGCTTCACCTTCGACAACGCCGCGGCGATCGTGCCCTATCTCGCCAAGCTCGGCGTCAGCCATGTCTACGCCTCGCCGCTGCAGACGGCTCGGCCCGGCTCGACACATGGCTACGACATCGTCGATCACACCGCGATCAATCCCGAGCTTGGCGGTGCGGAAGGCTTCCAGCGCCTGTCGGCAGCTCTCAAGGCGCATGATCTCGGCCTGATCCTGGATATCGTCCCCAATCATATGGGGATCGGCGGTGCCGACAATGCCTGGTGGCTGTCCGTCATCGAGTGGGGGCAACTCTCGCCTCAGGCCCCGGCTTTCGACATCGATTGGGAACGGCTCGCCGCGAACGGCAAGCTCGTCCTTCCTTTCCTCGGCAAGCGCTATGGCGAGGCGCTGGAAGAGGGTGAGTTGAAGCTGGCCTTCGACGAGGAGCAGGGCGGCTTCAGCATCTGGCATTTCGAGCACCGCTTCCCGATCACCCCGCTGAGCTACCCGGTCATCCTCGACAGGATGCTGATGCTGGCCGAGCCTTCGGAGCCGGCGTTTCGCGAGGCGCTAGCCATCTCGGCGCGGCTGCGGACGCTGTCGGAAGGCGAACCCAACGCCCAGACGGCCGGACTTTTCGAAGCCTGCGAGGATCTCAAGCAACGGCTGGCCGAAGCGGTTCGCTCCTCCGATCTCCTGAAAGAAGCACTCGCGCGCGCGATTGACCTGATCAACGGCGCGGTCGGCATTCCCGAGAGCTTCGACACGCTGCATCGCATCCTCGAGATGCAAAGCTATCGTCTGGCCTATTGGCGGGTGGCCACCAGCGAGATCAACTACCGGCGCTTTTTCGATATCAACACCTTGGCGGGTGTAAGGGTCGAGGATCCCGCGATCTTTCAGGCGACCCATGCGCTGATCTTCGCGCTCGTGCGCGAAGGCAAGGTGCAGGGTTTGCGCATCGACCATATCGACGGGCTGGCCGACCCGGACGGCTATGTCCACGCCTTGCAGGCGGAACTCGGTCCCGGTTTCTATATCCTCGCCGAGAAGATTCTTGGCCATGGCGAGACGCTTCGGCCATGGCCGATGTCGGGCACTACCGGCTATGATGTGCTCAACCTGATCGATGGCGTGCTTGTCGATCGGGCGGCGGAGAAGCCCATCGTCCGCGCCTATCGCGAGGCCACCGGGCAGGATGCGGGGTACGAGGACCGGCTCCGGCAGGCCAAGCGCGAGGTTCTGCAGGGCAGCTTCGCCAGCGAACTCGAAGGGGTGGTGTCCGATCTGGCGCGGATCGCGCTCGCCGACCGCCGCACGCGAGACTACACCCCACACGGCATTCGCCGGGTTCTGGTCGAGATCATCGAACGCTTCCCCGTCTATCGCAGCTATGTCGCTGGCGATGCGACACCGGAAGACCGCCAGCTCATTGAAGAGACGGTCGCAGCCGCCGCCGAAGCGAGCGCCTTGCCGGACCAGACCCTGCACCGCTTCATTGCGCGCGCGCTGCTCGGCGATATCGCCACGGATGAGGCCACCGGCGTATCGCCGGAGCATCTGGCCCGTTTTCGCCGCCGCTTCCAGCAATTGACCGGGCCGGTCACTGCGAAAAGCGTCGAAGACACGCTGTTCTATCGCTATGTCCCGCTGCTCGCGCTGAACGAGGTCGGCGGCGAGCCCGGCACCTTCGGTTTTTCTCCCGACGCGTTTCATGCTGCTAATGCCGAGCGCTACAGGTCCTGGCCGGATGCGATGATCGCGACCGCGACGCATGACACCAAACGGGGCGAGGATGGTCGCGCGCGCCTTCTGGCGCTGAGCGAAATCCCCGAGCGATGGAGCGAGCTAGCGCGGCTATGGCCGTCGTCGAGCCTGCAATGGGCCGCGGACGCGAATGCTCCCGATGCCAATGATCGCCATATGATCCTGCAGCAGTTGCTGGCGTCCTGGCCGATAGCCCTGCTCGAGGAGGACGACCGCGAGGAACTGACGGCCTTCCGCGACCGGATGCAGGGCTGGGTCGAGAAGGCCTTGCGCGAGGCCAAGCGTCATACGAGCTGGACCAATCCCCGCGAAGCCTACGAGACCGCCGCCAAGGACCTGATCGCGCGCCTGCTCGAGCCGGGAAGCCGCTTTCTTTCGCGCTTCCGGCCGTTGGCGCAGGAGCTGGCGAGCCGGGGCATGGTGAAAAGCCTGTCCCGTACCGTCTTGAAGCTGACGCTGCCCGGAGTGCCGGATCTGTATCAGGGCACCGAGTTCTGGGATTTTTCGCTGGTCGATCCCGATAATCGCCGCCCGGTCGATTATGCCATCGCGGAACAGGCGCTCGCCGGTGAAGGCTCGGTTAGCGCGTTGCTGGCCTCGTGGAAGGATGGGCGCATCAAGCAGTCCATCGTCAACAAGCTGCTTCTCGACCGGGCCGGCTCGCCGGAACTTTACGCCAAAGGAGATTATAGTCCGGTCGCCGTCGATGGACCACGTGGCGATGAGGTGCTCGCCTTCGAACGTTCCGAGGGCTCGCAGTCCCGCCTGATCCTGGTCGCACGACTGACCGGCGCCGAGCCGCAGAGCTGGACCATGCCCCTGGGCCGTCATTGGGATGGACTGAGCGTCAAGGCAGCGGGACACTGGCGCGATGTCCTGACCGGCGCCGAGTTCTCGATCGGCGATGACGGCATGGAGATCGCCGATATTCTGGCCGTCTTGCCGGTTGCCGTCCTCGAACGGCTGTGAGGACATCGCTCACGGAGCTAGCGCCGATGATCCGGCGCTAGAGATCTAGGCCGATCGCATCGCGGCCTTGGGAAACGGGCGCCTCCGATCAGCAAGCCCGTTTCTAGGCGACCGGCTCGCTGCCGACAAAAATGAGGGTCGCGAGCGGCGGCACAGCGATTTCGACCGAGGCGGGATGATCGCCCTCGACCGCGCCACCCGCATCAACACCGCCACTGTTTCCCATGCCCGATCCGCCATAATCGGCGGCGTCGCTGTTCAGGATCTCCTGCCAGTAACCGCTTTGAGGCACGCCGATCCGGTAGTTCCAGCGCGGAAGGGGCGTCATGTTGACGACCACGAGAACCGGCTTCTGGCCGGGAAGGCTGCGGACGAAGGCATAGACGCTGTTTTGCCAATCTCCCTCCACGACCCAACGGAATCCCTCCGGTCGGTCGTCGGTCGCATGCAGAGCCGGAACATCGCGGTAGGCCCGGTTGAGGTCTCCGACGAGCTTCTGGACACCATGGTGGCGCGGATCCTTCAACAGGTCCCAATCGATCTCGCCATCATGGTTCCACTCGCGGCGCTGCGCGATCTCGCCACCCATGAACAGCAGCTTCTTGCCGGGATGCGTCCACATGAAGCCGAGATACGCCCGAAGCCCGGCGAATTTCTGCCAGTCATCCCCTGGCATCTTTTCCAGAAGCGAGCCTTTCCCGTGCACGACTTCGTCATGCGAAAGCGGCAGCACGAAACGCTCCGAGAACGCATAGACCAGCCCGAAGGTCATCTCTTGGTGGTGATGGCGACGATGGATCGGATCGCGTTCGACATATTGCAGCGTGTCGTGCATCCAGCCCATGTTCCATTTGAACGAGAAGCCAAGCCCGCCTTCCGCGATGCTCCGCGTCACGCCAGGCCACGCGGTCGATTCTTCGGCGATGACGATCGCGCCGGGGTGACGCTCTGCGACCAGGCTGTTGAGCCGGCGCAGGAAATCGACCGATTCCAGGTTCTCGCGGCCGCCATGGATGTTCGGCACCCACTCTCCCGGCTGGCGGCTGTAGTCGCGATAAAGCATCGAGGCGACCGCATCGACGCGCAGACCATCGACGTGGAAATGCTCCAGCCAATGCAGCGCGCTGGCGAGCAGGAAGTTCGCGACCTCCCGCCGGCCGAGATTATAGATCAGCGTGTTCCAGTCCTTGTGGAACCCTTCGCGGGGATCCTCATGCTCGTAAAGCGCTGTGCCGTCGAACCGCGCCAGCCCGTGAGCGTCGGAGGGGAAATGGGCCGGTACCCAGTCGACGATCACGCCGATCCCCGCCGCATGGCAGGCATCGACGAAAAGCGCGAAGTCTTCGGGTTCGCCGAAGCGCCGCGTCGGGGCGAAGAGACCGAGCGGCTGGTACCCCCAGGATCCGGTGAAGGGATGCTCCGCGACCGGCAGGAGCTCGATATGCGTGAAGCCCATCGTTGTGGCATAGGGAACGAGCCTGCGCGCAAGCCCGCGCCAATCCGGAATTTCGCCCTCGGCCTCCCGCACCCAGGAGCCGGGATGCAGCTCATAGATCGAGATCGGCGCTTCAGGCCCCTGCTTCTGTCCGCGCCCGGCCATCCAATCCTGGTCGGTCCACTGATGCGAGGCATGACGGGGCACGATCGAGGCCATGCCGGGCGGCAGTTCGGCCGCCCGCGCCATCGGATCGGCCTTGTGCGGCAGCAGGTGGCCTTGCCCGTCGACCAGCTCGTATTTGTAAATTTCACCGCTGCCCAGGCGTGGAATGAACAGCTCCCAGACGCCGCTGTCGCCGCGTCGGCGCATCATGTGCCGCCGACCGTCCCAGGAATTGAAGTTGCCGACGACTGAAACGCGCCGCGCGTTCGGCGCCCAGACCGAGAAGCGCACGCCGCGCACGTCATCGATATCCGCCAGATGCGCGCCGAGCGCCTTCGCGAGCTCGAGATGGCTGCCTTCGCCGATCAGGTGCAGATCGAAATCGCCGAGCAGCGGACCGAACGCGTAGGGGTCTTCCATGACCTGGCGGCCGCCCGGCCAATCGATGGCGAGTTCGTAGCGGCCTTGTTCCAGATCGCCCACGAAAAGGCCGGCGGGCTCCATCGGACGCAGCCGCAGTTCATCGGTCGTGCCGGCCGCACGGACGGCAACGTTCACCGCGCCCGGCATGAAGACACGGAGAAAGCGACCGCGCGCCCCTTGATGAGCACCCAGCACGGCGAACGGATCGCCCAACCGCCCGGATGCGAGTGCGGCGCTCGTGTCCGCATCCAGCGGCGGGACACGGTCGATAGCGGCCTCGGTCATCCCTGATCCTTCCCCGGCAGCAACCTGTCCAGAAGCTGCGTCAATCCCGCCAGCGGCACCGCAAGCCAGTCGGGCCTGTTGCTGACCTCGTAGCCGACCTCGTAGGCCGCCTTTTCGATCATGAAGAGATCCAGCAACGCCGCCTCGTCATCGTTGTTGCCTTCGCGTCCGGCACCGGTCGCTTCTCGATAGGCTTCGACGAGAACGGCCGGCATCGTCTCGCGGAAGCTCTCGGCGAGCCGCTCGTAGCGTTCCTCCCGGCCGGTCGCGGCGCCAAGCCTCTTGCCGGCAGCCAGCGCATAATCGAGCGAGCGCAGGATACCGGCGACATCGCGCCAGCCGCTATCCTTGGCCCGGCGCTCCGCGAGCGGCTGGGCCGGCTCGCCCTCGAAATCGATGATCATCACGTCACCGCTCGCGACCAGAACCTGTCCAAGATGGAAGTCGCCATGGACACGGTGGAGCAGGCTCCCCTCTCCCTTCCGGCAGAGCTTCCCGACCAGCTCGATCAGTTCGTCCTGTCGTGCCAGAACGCTGTCCGCCATCGCCTGTTCGTCGGGCGAAAGGGCATCCCGATTGCCGCGAAGACCTTCATACGCCGTCTCGATGCGCCCGGTGATGCGCTGCAGCCAGCGTTTCACCTGCTTTCCGTCTGCCGGCAGCGGACGGAAAGCCTCGTCCGGGCTGTCCTGCGCCAGCACCAGATGCATTTCGCCAAGCCGGCGGCCAAGCGTCTGCGCGAAATTTTCGTAAATCGCCATCAGGTCCGGCAACTCGGCATCGGCCCGGGCCATCTCGTCCAGCGCGCGGCCGATATAGGACAGGGTCCACTCCCAGGCGTCGCCTTCACCGGGGATATAGGCCTGCACCACGGCCATTACCTCTTCCTCGCCCTCGGAGGGAACGTGGACGATCTCGCCGATCAGCGCCGGCGCATTGGCGAAGCCACGCTCTGTCAGAACGCGCGTCATCTCGGCTTCGGGATGCTGACCGGGCGCCAGCCGCCTGAACAGCTTCAGCATGAGCTTGTGGTCGATGATCGCCGACGAGTTCGACTGTTCGGCGGACAGCCAGCGCACCGGGTCGTCGGGCGAGATGGTGATGTCGTCGAAGGCCGGAGTGGGCCGGAAGGCCAGTTCGCCGGTTGTGCTTTTCACGGTGGCGCCGGCCTTGAGCAGCGCAAGCAGCTCATGGACGAAATCCGGCAGGGTAAAGGCGTCGGTGAGGAAGCCCATGCGGCGGCCGCGCCTGACGCGTGCCAGCGCCAGCTGCTGCGACAGGGCTGCAGGAGCCTGATCGTCCCAGCCGATGCCTAGCGGCAGAAGGTAACGATCCTTGCCCTTGCCATGCTCGGCCTCGACGGCGACGAGCGCCGTCTCGCGCCCCGCACCGAAGCGCGCGGTGAAGGCGACCTTCGCGCTGGCCAGAGGTTGGTCCTTGGTCGCGAACCATCGCCTCTTCACAAGATAGGGCGGCAGGATGCTCGTCTCGAATTCGCGCCGGTATTGCGGCGTGATCATCTCGTCGGGGCCACCCCTGAGCACGAACGTGACGTAATCCGGCAAGGGCTCGGGCGTCTGCGTATGCCAGGACGGCACCTGCGCATCCTTCGCCAGGACGAACCAATAGAAGCCGTAGGGCGGGAGGGTGATCAGATAGGTCAGCTGGCCGATCGCGGGGAAGATCGCGTTGCCCAGCATCTCGATCGGATGCTGGCCGGCGAATTCCGAGAGATCGAGCTCGAACGCCTGCGCCGAGCGCGACAGGTTGGCGACGCAGAGGATCGTTTCGCCCTCATATTCACGCAGATAGGCGAACGCCTTGCGGTTCTTCGGGTAGAGGAAGCGCAAACTGCCCCGGCCGAAGGCCTTGTGCTCCTTGCGCACGGCCAGGATGCGCCGCGTCCAGTTCAGCAGCGAGTGCGAATCTCGCGTCTGCGCTTCGACATTGACGGCCTCGAAGCCATAGAGCGCATCCATGACCGGCGGCAGCACGAGGCTCGCCGGGTCGGCCTTCGAGAAGCCGCCGTTCCGGTCGTGTGACCACTGCATCGGGGTACGCACGCCGTCGCGGTCGCCCAGGAAGATGTTGTCGCCCATCCCGAGCTCGTCGCCGTAATAGATCACGGGCGTGCCGGGCATCGAGAGCAGCAGGCTGTTCATCAGCTCGATGCGGCGGCGATCGCGCTCCAGCAAGGGCGCAAGCCGGCGGCGGATGCCGAGATTGATCCGCGCGCGCTTGTCCCGTGCGTAGAAGTTCCAGAGATAGTCCCGCTCCTTGTCGGTGACCATTTCCAGCGTGAGCTCGTCATGGTTCCGCAGGAAGATCGCCCACTGGCAGTTCTCAGGAATATCCGGCGTCTGCCGCATGATGTCGGTGATCGGGAAGCGGTCCTCCTGCGCGATCGCCATGTACATGCGCGGCATCAGCGGGAAGTGGAACGCCATGTGGCATTCGTCGCCGTCGCCGAAATAGGCCTGCGTGTCCTCCGGCCACATATTGGCCTCGGCCAGCAGCATGCGGTCGGGATAGGTCGCGTCCAGCTCCGCCCTGATCTGCTTCAGGATGTCGTGTGTCTCGGGCAGGTTCTCGTTGGAGGTGCCGTCCCGCTCAATCAAATAAGGCACCGCGTCGAGCCGAAGGCCATCCACCCCCATATCGAGCCAGAAGCGCATAACGCCGAGCACGGCTTTCAACACGGCGGGATTGTCGAAGTTCAGATCCGGTTGATGCGAATAAAACCGGTGCCAGAAATAGGCGCCGGCCGTCGCGTCCCAGGTCCAGTTCGAGCGCTCGGTATCGAGGAAGATGATCCGCGTGCCGGAATAGAGCTGGTCGTTGTCGGACCAGACATAGAAATTGCGATGCGCCGAGCCCGGCTTCGCCAGCCTTGCGCGCTGGAACCAGGGATGCTGGTCAGAGGTGTGATTGATGACAAGTTCGGTGATGACGCGCAGGCCGCGATCATGCGCCGCCTTGATGAAGCGCTTGACGTCCGAAGTGGTGCCGTAATCGGGGTGAACGGCCTTGTAGGCCGAGATGTCGTAGCCATCGTCCAGTCGCGGTGAAGGGTAGAACGGCAGCAGCCACAAGACGTTGACGCCCAGGCTGACGACATAGTCGAGCTTCGCCATGAGGCCGGGAAAGTCGCCGATGCCGTCGCCATTGGCATCGAAGAACGACTTCACATGCAGCTGATAGATGATCGCGTCTTTGTACCATTGCGGATCATGCGCATCCGCTTGCGGCGCGGCGATGATGGTCTCGGCGACGTCGTCAGTATCCGTTTGTGCAGTCATAGGCGGCTCTCTTCGGAAGACGCGATCCGCCAGATCGAGAAGGGCAGGGCGTGGGGATCAAGGGTGATGGTCTGTGTCTTGCCATGCCAGGCGAAACGGTGGCCGTGCATGAGATCCTCGACCGCGATGGAGGCGTCGTCGGTCAAGCCGAACTCCCAGAGCGGAACTTCGATCTGCGCCGAATGCGTCGCATGCGGGTCGAGGTTGACGGCGACGAGGATCATCTCGCCCGTCGGTTCGGCACGCTTTCCGAAATACAGGATGTTGTCATCCGAGGCTTTGTAGAAGGTGAGCCCGAGATGGCTCTGCAGGGCACGATGATCGCGCCGGATCGCATTGAGCTGCGTGATCTCGGCGACGATGTTGCCGGGCGCATTCCAGTCGCGAAGCCGGATCTGGTATTTTTCGCTGTCGAGATACTCTTCCTTGCCCTGGACCACCGGTGCCGCTTCGCACAACTCGAAGCCCGAATAGACGCCCCAGAGCCCCGACAGCGTCGCGGCGAGAGCGGCGCGGATCAGGAATCCCGGCCGGCCGGACTCATGCAGGAAGACAGGATTGATATCGGGCGTGTTCACGAAGAAGTGCGGCCGATACACATCGCGCGCTGGCGCGGTATTCAGCTCTATTAGATAGTCCGTCAGCTCGGCCTTCGTATTCCGCCAGGTGAAGTAGGTATAGGACTGGGAGAAGCCGACCTTGCCGAGCCTGTACATCACCTTCGGGCGCGTAAAAGCCTCGGCCAGGAACAGCACGCCGGGATCGCGCGAGCGGATGTCCGCGATCATCCATTCCCAGAACGGGAAGGGCTTCGTGTGTGGATTGTCGACCCGGAAGATCCGCACGCCCTGATCGACCCAGAACTGCACGGCGTCGCGCAAGGCGACCCACAGATCGGGGATCGCTCCTGGCCCATAGAAGTCGACATTGACGATGTCCTGGTACTTCTTCGGCGGATTTTCGGCATAGCGCATCGACCCGTCCGGCCGCCAGCTGAACCAATCCGGATGCTGGACGAGCCAGGGATGATCCGGCGAGCATTGGATCGCGAAATCGAGCGCGATCTCCAGCCCATGCTCACCTGCCGCCCTCACCAGCGCCAAGAAATCGTCGAGGCTGCCAAGCTCGGGGTGGATGGCGTCGTGTCCGCCTTCGGCCGCGCCGATGGCATAGGGGCTGCCGGGATCGTCGGCGCCGGCCACAAGGCTGTTGTTGGGGCCCTTGCGATTGGTCCGGCCGATCGGATGGATCGGCGGGAAATACAGCACGTCGAAGCCCATCGCCTGGATGGCTGGCAACCGGCCGATGACGTCCCGAAACGTCCCATGGCGGGAGGCGCTGTCGGTGATCGAGCGGGGAAACAGCTCATACCAGCTCGAGAACGCTGCAGCTTCGCGATCAGCCTCGATCGGATAGGTTTGCTCGACCGTCGTCGCGTGGATGCGCGGGTCGGCCCTTTCCGAGGCCAGTGCAAGTTCGTCTGCCAGCAGGACGGACGCGTCCTCGTCCGGCGAAGACCCCAGGCGGCTGAGATAGTCCTCGATCACGCCGCGATCGGTGGGCGCCGCGCCACTGGCAATCTTCTCAAGTAGTAGCCGGCCTTCGATGATCTCAAGGTGGATATCGACACCTGCATCGCGTTTCTTCGCCAGATCGCGCCGGAAGGTCCCGAATTCGCTCCACCAGGCCTGGAGGGCAAATTCGTGCCGGCCGATCCGCTCGACCAGAAATTCGCCCCGCCACCCATCGTTGATGAAATAGCGCATCGGCGCTCTCGACCATTCGCCGCTGTCCTGAGCCTGCCAGAGCAGCTCCGCGGCAAGCACCTCATGCCCGTCGGAGAAGATGTCGGCGGTCACCTCGACCAAATCTCCGACCGAGCGTTTGACCGGGAAACGTCCGCCATCGACAGCCGGCTGGATATTCTCGATCGCGATACGGTCGCGCTCGAGTTCAGAGCGTCCGGGAAGATCGTGCTGGGTCGGAAGGATCGCTTTGGACGCCTTGAGGTCGATCAGCGCCCCGCTTGCTGGAGGCAGCGATTGTTGATCGGCATCATCTACCGCAAGTGCGATACCGAACCGCGCCACCTCGCGGGCAGCAGCCAGCGGCATCTCGTTGACGGTATCGCGGTTCAACACGGCCAGTTGCGGGCCCGCACTGCTCTGCCGCAGCATCACAGCGGAATGCTCCCCGAGCTCGATAGGCCGAAGCGACCGCCGATCCCCGGCAGCTAATCGCGAGCACTGTTGGTTGATCTCGCGGATCGCATCGCGAAGATCGGTGGTGCCGCTGCGGGCGAGGCGGAAATCTTCAGCCGTCGCATGCAGAAACGGGGTCTCCATCCCGTATTCGAAGCCCATCGGCAAAAGCCAGCCATCGGCCAGAAGGGCGGCAGCCGCGCAAGCCGATTGAGCGCGCCGCATTGCATCGCCCGGGAGACGGGCCGGCCGGCGCGCCGCGAACGGGTTCTCCGGAAAGCCGAGAAGGCGAACATGCCGGGCGAGCGAATTATACTCGGTGGCGAGCCAAGGCGCTGCCCCATCCCACCAGGCGACGGAAGAGGTGACGAAGTCGAAGACCGCACTGGCTTCAGCCACCGCTTCGCGCGGAGCGCCCGGCATCCACGCCAAGGATTGAAGTCCAGGCTCTGCCTTGCAGGCCGGGCCGAGGATCTGTTCCCAAACGCTGACCGGAATCGACGTTGCCTCGGGACAATGCACGCCCGAAATGCCGAGTTTTTGCCATTCCAGGATCTGAGCGGACCAGAAGCCGGCAAAGGCCCGAGAGGTCTCGTCCTGCTCCAGCGCCGGCCTCAAACTGCCGGCCTGGTCGATAAACCGAGGGTCGAGCGCGTCCGTGCCGCTTTTTGTCCAGATGGTCGGGGTTGAGTGGGCGAGCTGCCCCTCAGTGGCAGCGCGCCCAACAGCGACGTCGATCCACAGTTCGAGCCCGGCCTTACGGCATGCGTCCGATAATTGCTGGAGCCGCTCATCGGCCGGTAGCCCAGCGATCTCCGTGATGCTCTGCGTCAGGAACAGGTCTTTGGGTGATCCGAAAGGCCATCCCAGAAGCAGAACGGAAAAGCCAAGGTCCGCGGCGTCTTGGGCCGCGTTATCCCAGCCTTCGGCCTCGGCGATCCACGGGTGCAGATAATAGACACGCGGCGGGCTCTTCGCCGACGGACTGCCGGTCGGATGGTCTGGATTCGGAAAACCTGTCGTCACGGCGAGCACCTGTTCTCCCATTCGAGGGAAGAACCTCCGCAGCGCTGACCGGTTCCGCCGGAGACTGCTTATAAATGTGGCTTCCGCGAAAGGGCCGGCGGAATGATGTAGCGGGGATCAGCGATACAAAATCGGCCGGAACAGGCGATATCATCCACGCGGATTGGCGCGTGATCTCAAGAAAAGCGGTGCTGCCACCGACTTAATCTTGGAATATTTGTTTGATCGCCTGCAGTATCGCGACAAGACTATTATGCGGCTTTGCGTAGCCAAGCTCCTTCGAATTCGGCGGTGGGCACCGGCCTGCCGAAAAGGTAGCCCTGTCCCTCCTGACAGCCGATGGATGCCAGCAGGGCGGCCACCGGTTCGGTTTCGATCCCCTCGGCGATCAGCGAGTGGCCGAGAGCCTTTCCAAGTTCGATCGTCGCCGCGACGATGGCTGCATTACCGCTGCCGGGCTCCAGTGTTCTCACGAAAGTCTGGTCGATCTTGATCGTATCCAGCGGAAAATCGCGGAGCGAGGTCAGGCTGCCATAGCCCGTCCCGAAATCGTCGAAGGCGATGTGCACCCCGATGACCTTCAGCGATGCGAGGATCGCACGGACCCTGCTTACATCGTCGAGAATGATGTCCTCCGTCACTTCCATTTCGAGCCATCGGGGGTGCAGCCCTGTGGCGGCCAGCAGTCGCGCCACATCCGGCGCGAGCGAACCCGTGCCAAATTGCGACTGAGAGAGATTGACGCCGACTCGCAGCGGCGTTCCCTGGTGTTGCCAGACGGCCGCCTGCCGGATAGCGGTCTCCAACACCCAGGCCGAAACACCGTCGGAGAGCGAGCTGGCATTGATCACAGGCATGAACTCGCCCGGCGAAACATAGCCGCGTTCAGGATGGCGCCATCGGATCAGCGCTTCGGCCCCGACGATGGCGCGCGTCCGCAGATCGACCTGTGGCTGATAGAACAGTTCGAACTCGTCGGCTGCCAGCGCCTGGCGCAATCTCGCTTCGAGGCTGACGCGCGTTTCGACGTCTGCCCGCATGGCTGCCACGAACGCCACAGGCGCATCCGCTTCCTGCCGCTGAGCGGCGGCGAGCGCGAAGCGGGCATTGCCCAGCCAGGTTTCCGCATCAGTGGCGTCTTGCGAGTCGGCATGGCCGAGGAAAAGCGGCATGCGGACGGCCCGGTCTTCGGCGGCCAGAGGCATGGCGCGAAACTCTTCGATGATCCCGGTCGCGAACGGCTCCCCATCCGCCTCTGTCGGGATAAGGATCGCGAACTCATCGCTTTCGCTGCGCGACAGGAAGATCCGATTGTCGAGCCGTGTCCGCAGCCGCGCGGTCGCCGAGCGGATAAGCGCGTCGGCGAAGCCTTGGCCTTCGAGGTCGCGCATGCGGCGAAACTGCGACAGGCTGGCGAGGATGAGCCGGTGGGACCGACCGTCCCGGATGGCCTCACTGAGGGCGGCGATCAGGCTGTTGCCATTGGGCAGATCGGCCACGGTGTCGTTCTCCGCGAGATAGCGGATGCGGGCTTGCTGGCGGCGGCGTTCCGAAATGTCGCGCAAGACAGCGCCATGCTGGCGGCCCGAGGGTGTCTCCCAGACCGACCAGCTGCATTCCAGCGGGAAGGTTTCGCCGTTGGCGCGTCGCCCAGTCTCCTCGACGACCTCGCCGTTCAGCGGAGCAAGCCGATGCGCGGCGGCAAGGCTTGCCGGGCCGCTCAGCAAGTCCACGAAAGGCCGGCCCTTCAGCTCCACTGCCCCGAAGCCGAAGATCCGGCTTGCGGCGTCGTTCGACATGGTGATCCGGCCTTCGTCGTCGAGGCAGACGAGGCCGTCGGACAACGACATCGCGACGTTGTGGAAGCGCTTTTCTGCCGCGAGCCCGAGAAGGCCGCGAATGTCGACCTCCTCGACGAGGGCGATCAGCGCATAGCCGAGCGCCGCCACATGCAGAAGCGAGGTGTCGATGGCGACGGGATAGACCGCCTGCAGCGCGATCGCTCCAGCCTCCGCCACAAAGGCCAGCGCCACGGCCGCCATGATCCGAGCCCGCGCCCGGCGCCGCCTCAACAACAGCGCCGCAAACAACGGCACCACAGCAAGCGCGGCCGAAAGCGTCCGCGATGTCGTCTGCAGGATACGCCCTTGCAGCATCGATTCTGCTGCGAGGACCTGCAGCAGCGCGCCGGGAATGATCTTGCCGCCCGGCACCACGAAACGGTCGCCAAGCTCGGCGGCCGTTCCCGCGACGATGATCTTCTTCTCTTGCAGCATCGAAGCTGCTGCGGGGTCGCCCCGCAGGATGTCGATATAGGATACGCCGCGTATCGCCGTCTCATCGATGCCGAAATCGATCCGGAACGCGTGAGCCTTGGGTTCGTGCGCACCAGCCAGCAGCGCGGCGATGGAGGGAATGAAGGGTCCGTCGATCATCGCTCCGAAATCGAAATCCCGGGCGACGCCGTCTGCGTCGGGGGTAACGTTGACGAGGCCGAGCCAAGAATCCGCCTCAAAAGCCGCGAGAGGTCGGTTGACGTAGCCCTGCTTCACGCCGCCCGCCTCGGCGGCGACCTGGCGAAAGATCGGCAGGATAACACTGCCGCCGGCCTGCTTGAGCGCCTCGGCGAAAACGCCGTCTTCGGCCTCGGTCGAGCGAGCGCTGAAATCGACGTCGAAGGCGATATCCGTGACGCCGATCGCGCCGAGCTTGCGGACGAGCTCGGCATGGAGCGAACGGGGCCAAGGCCACCGCCCGATCGCGGCGATCGAACGCGGATCGATCTCGACCAAGGCGATGGTGCCGGTCGGGGCGCGCTTCACGAGATGAAAGCGCGCGTCCAGCACCGTCTCCCGCAAGCGCGGATGGATCCCGGCCAGGATAACCGCCGCCACGGCGAGGACAGCAAAGAAATAGGGCCGCGATGCAAACAGCAGCGCGGCGGCCCAAGTGGCGCGCCTCACTGATGCATAGGAGGGCCGACTGGCCACGTCAGTGTTTTTTGCCGAGGCCCAAGGCCTTGCCGACGCCATTGCCGCCGTTCAGGCCGTAGGCATTGCCTCGCCCCCGATTGTCCACCAGGCCGCCGAGCCCGAGGTCATCCGCAAATTGGGCGATCACGCCCAATAATCCATTGCCAGTCCCCGGGCCACGACCAGCACCAGCAGCAGCGCCGGGACCCGCGGCAGGGCCAGCAGCGCCGGGACCGGCAGCAGGGCTCCGACCAGGCGCCGCGGGTCCATTACTGGAAGGGCCTGCCGGGTTTCCGCCGGGACCGACCGCATTGCCGGAGCCTCCCATCGGTCCGACCGCGTTCACAGCTGCGTTGGAAAGAATGATAACGCCCGTCGCAGGAGAAGGCGCGCTTGTGCCGGTCGTTCCTGCACCGGCAGCCGAGCCGCTTGCCGCGCCGATCGACGAGGAGGCGCCGCTGTTTTCGCTTTTCGCCGTGTTACCGCCATTGCTCGGTTGAAGCCGCCCAGCCCAGTCCTTCGGGTTGCCATTGCTACCGCTGTCGCTGCGGGCCATGCCATTCGTGACCTGCCGGATGTCGAGCCGCAACTCGCCAATCGGCGCGACGATGCGTGCGCCTCCGTTCGAAGACCGTTCGATGACCGGCTGTCCGGAGCCCGACGCGCTTGCCGAAGTCGTCGACGGGGCGCTGCGCAGCGGCACCGAATTACTGTCCGGCCGCAAGCCGCCGGCGGGAACGCGCAAGGGTTGGACACGGGGATTCTGGGGCGTACCTCGCAGCACCGAATCGAGCTGGCCACTGCCTCCCAGCCGCAAGCCGCTCGAAGCTCCAGCCGAGGAGCGAGCGAATTGCTGCGGATTGACCAGCGCATGGTCGCCCGACCGAAAATCGGTGACCTGAACCTGGCCGCGCACGACATCGACCTTCGTCTGGCCGCCCACGATGGTAACCTGGAAGCGGGTGCCCTTCACGACCGCTGCCAGATAGGGCGTCTCGACCTCGAAATGCTGGACGTTCCGCTTCTCGACATCGAGCATGATGCTGCCGGCCTGCTGGATGACGGTGGACAGGCCGGACCGACCCTCTTCCGGCAGGCTGATGGCGGAGTTCGGCGAGACGAGGATCGTCTCCTGGCCGCGCACCAGAAGGACACGTCCGTTCCGCCCTGTCCGAACCGAGTCTCCGGGGCGCAACTGCGTCTGCTGGCTCAGCGAGGCTTGCTGAGACGCCGAGCCGACCCAGGCTTCGCCAGAGCTTTTCGAGACGGTCCAGGCCGCATCCTGCGCCACAACCGATGTGACATGGACGCTCAACAGAGCGACCGCAGCGGCAAGCCAGAGCGAAAAGCGACCACTCATGCACTCATTCCTTGAGTCCGAAAGGCTCCATGCTGGAGCCCGTTGGTCGCACCTAAGCATCAAGCAATGAAGAGAAACTTAGCCCGCCTGCGTCGAACGGCGTTTCGGACTTACACTTCGTTAACCCTTCCTCTTCACTCCTCGTAAAGAATTCAACGGGGCGTGCGACTTTCGAATGTTTAAAGGCTTTCTTGTCCGAGGTTGCGCCATCGCGCTGCTCTGCGCGCCGCCGGTGCTCGCGGGTCCGGCCTCTGCGCAATCGCAGCCGCCCGCGACGCCGTTGCACCCTGCGCCGTCAAGCGTCGATAGCCAGGCGGAGCGCCGCGAGATCGACGAACGGCGCCAGCCGCTCGGACTTCCGGCGGTCGGTTCCTCGGCGGGGCCGCAGGACGAGAAGCCGCTGTTCCGGCTGAAACAAGTGCAGATTGAAGGCGCCTCTGCGCTGACCGCTGCGCAACTCTCGGACGCTTATGTCCCCTATCTCGACCGTGACCTGTCGGCGCAGGACCTTGCGGCGGTCGCGGCCGCGATCACGGCGCAATATCGCGCCGCCGGCTTTCACCTCAGCCGCGCCCTGATCCAGCCGCAAGACATGCGCTCTGGGACCTTGCGGGTCACGGTCGTCGAAGGCGTGATAGAGCAGGTCTCCATCTCGGGCGCCGGCGCCGCCTTCGGGCTGGAAGGCTTGCTCGATCCGCTGACGAGGGAGCACCCATCGCGGCTCGCGACGCTGGAGCGCCAGCTGCTTTTGATCAACGAGCGCCCTGGCGTCAAAGTCGTCGACACGACGCTCGACGAGACTTCGCCGGGCTCGGGCCGCTTCCGGCTCGGCGTGAAGACGGAGACGTGGCGGCTCTATGGCGCGGCCGGCATCGACAATATGGGCTCGGCTTCTTCCGGGCCCTGGCAGACCTCCGCCAGCGCGGCGCTGAATTCGATGCTGCTGCCGGGCGACAGCCTGACGATCAGCGGGTCCTTCGTTCCCGGCTCGCCGCGCGAGATGCGCTATGGCCGCATCGCCTACGACCTGCCGCTTGGTTCCGACAGCTGGCGCATCGGCGTCGCGGCGTCGCACAGCGAGATCTGGCCGGGCGATCTGAGGCGCTATCTCCGAGATCGCTCGGTCGCGGACACGGTCGAGGCCAGGCTCGCTTTCGCGCCTGTGCTGAGCCAGATGCAATCGCTGTGGCTGACGGCCTCGCTAGGGATCACGCGTGCTTCGGAGCGGGATTTCTTCGGCCCGCTTTTCGCTGACAGGATCGGCATCGCGAGCCTCGCTGCCGACTACAAGCTGCATCTGCGCGCCAGCAGCTGGACCTATGCGTCGGTGACGGTGCGCAAGGGGCTTGGCCTCATCGACAAGCAGGATGACAGCCAGGACTGGCTCTCCCGCTACGGCGCTTCTCCGCATTTCTCGCTGATCAACGGCTCGTTGACTCATTACGAAAACATCACCGACAACTGGTCGATCAAGCTGGCAGCCGGCGGTCAGTTGGCCTCCGGACCCCTGCTGAGCTCGCAGCAATATGCGTTGGGCGGCCTCTCTTTCGGCCGCGGTTTCGATGCCGGCTGGATTTCGGGCGACGATGCGCTCGCGGGATCCGCCGAGCTGCGTTACGACCGCTCGCTGTCGCTGCCGTTCCTGAAAGGCTATCAGCTGTTTACGTTCGTCGAGGGGGGCGCGGCGCGCATCAAGCTGCCAGGGCATGACCTTGATCAGAGCTTCGCATCGGTCGGCGCAGGGGTGCGTCTCTTCATCACCGAGGACCTCAACCTCGCCGTCGGCATCGCCAAGCCCGTCATGGTAAATTCGCCCTTCGAACCGCGCAGAGGCGCCCGCTTGCTCTTCTCCTTGTCCAATGTTCTGAGGCTTTGAAACGGAACGCTGCGAGGACCTTGTAGGTCCGGTTGGCGACGCGTAAGCCGCGTGGCGACGCCTTTCCGACGCTGCAGCTTCGAGTTTCCCTGCCGATGAACCTCCGACGCCACCCCCTTGTGATTGGCCTGCTGTCGGCCACCCTTGGTGTCGTCGGCTGCCTTGTGGTCGGCAATCTCCTGCCGGAACGGCAGGAGTTGCGAGAGCCGCTGCCGCATCACCTCGCATCCTCCGATGGGCAGCTCAGGACATCGATGGGAGCGCTCTTCGGCTCCGGTTATATCGCCGGAAACCGCGTTGAGACGCTGGTCAACGGCATGAGGATTTTCCCTTCGATGCTGCGCGCGATCCGGGAGGCGCGGCAAACGATCACCTTCGAGACCTACATCTACTGGCGCGGCGATGTCGCCGCCGAATTCGCTGAAGCGCTGGCCGCGAAAGCCCGTGAAGGAAAGAGCGTGAAAGTGCTGCTCGACTGGGTCGGCAGCATCCCGATGGACGAGGGCCTGATCAAGCGGATGCAGGATGCCGGGGTCGAGATCGTCCGGTTCCGCCCGGTCACTTGGTATACGCTCGATCGCCTCAACAATCGCACCCATAGGAAGATTCTGGTCGTCGACGGGCGCATCGGCTTTATCGGCGGCGTCGGTATTGCCGACGAATGGAACGGCGATGCCCGTTCTCCCCACGAATGGCGGGATAATCATTATCGCCTGGAGGGTCCGGCAGTCGCCGAGTTGCAAGCCGCCTTCGCCGAGCATTGGATCGAGGCGACCGGCGAATTGCTGCTGGGCGATCGCTTCTTTCCAGATATCGCCGCAGCGGGCGACTATGCGGCGCAAATCGTCATCAGTTCCACGCACCAGCGCAATGTCATGCACCTGATGCTGATGACGGCGCTCGCATCGGCGCAGAAGAACGTCCGCATCGCGACGCCGTATTTCGTTCCCGACGAACTCACCAGACGGCAGCTTCTCGATGCGCGCAGCCGGGGTGTCGAAGTCCAGATTCTGGTTCCCGGTGCCCAGACCGATGCCCGCGTCGTGCGGAAGGCATCCCGGCATCTCTGGGGCGAATTGCTTCAGGCCGGTGTGAAGATCAGCGATTACCAGCCAACATTCTTCCACGGCAAGCTCGTGGTGATCGACGATGTCTGGACCTCTGTCGGTTCCACCAACATCGACGATCGGGCTTTGCGCTTGAACGATGAGGCCAATGTTAATCTGTTCGACCAGCGCTTCGCCAGAGCCCAGATCACGGTCTTCGATAGGGATGTCGCGGCCTCTCGGCCCTACAGCCTGCAGGATTGGCAGAACCGCTCAGCCAGCGAAACCTTTTCGGACTGGCTCGCAAGCCTGACCCGCTCGCAGATTTGACGTATGACGAGGGTGAGGGGAGGGATCGCGGCCAGCTTCAGGCTGCGTTTGGTAGCCACTTGCATTCCGCTCGGGCAGGCTGGACGGGGAGCGTTGCCAGGCACCGGGCCGCCTCCGTCCGGCAGGTAACCTTCGGTTAGCCTTGATATGTTGATCGCCGAACATGCGGCGCGACAGCCGGGAGGACCTTCGATGAAGGCGGCGCAAGTTGGCGCGCGTCTGTCCGAGGTTTTCGAGGCCGAGGCTCCTGCCAGAAGTCACTCCAGTTCGAGATTTGCCATGCAGCTCAGCATCAAGACGAAGCTCTCGGCCGCGATCACGGCTCTGACGCTTTGCGTCATGGCAGTAGGCGCTTGCGGATTTGTGGCTTTGCGCTCCGTAACGGAGCGGATTGATCGCGTTGCGTTCGCGCCGGATACGCTGCGCCGCGTCCCGGCCGCCTCAATAGGTCGGCGGCGTAATGGCGCTCACGATCTCGCTTTGCTCCTGCGAGACGTTGCGGAAGCGGTGCGGCTCGCGGCTGTCGAAATAATAACCATCGCCGGGCTGCAGCACGGCCGTTCGGCCGGCCACCGTGACCTCGACCGAGCCGCGGATGACCAGCCCGCCTTCCTGCGCCGAATGTGAAAACGCCTCGCCGGTATCGGCGCCCGGCGCATAGGTCTCGTGGAGCATCAGCATCGAGCGGCTGGGGAAACCCGTCCCGATGACGCGGTAGGAGATCGCGTCCGGCCGACCGATTTCCGCCATATCCGCCGCGCGGCAGAACGGGATAGGCGGTGAAACGGCATGGAGATCGAGGAAAAAGCCGGATAACGTGGTGCCGAGAGCGTCGAGCACCGCATGCAGCGTGTCGAGCGACGGGCTGATCATGTCGCGCTCGATCAGCGAGATCGAGGAATGCGACACGCCCGAGCGAAGCGCCACGGCGCGGACCGTCAGCTTCCGGCGCTGCCGTAACTCCTTCATGCGATCGCCGATCTTCATCCCGTCTCCTCGCGCACCGCCCGGCTGCCATCAAAGCGCGGCTGGTGATTATCTTCAACAGCGACGCTGGGCCGCTTGCGCCAAGTCGTCGCGAACGGGAAGCTCTGGGTCCATTCTGTCGACCGGAAGAGCCTCATGTCCAATTTCGCCCCCGCCCTGGAAGCCGGCATCACGCGCATCAAGGCGCCTGGCCGCAGCGCCTGGAGCGACAACAGCCCGGTCGAGGCGACGGTCAAGACCGTGCTGGACGCGGTCCGGCAGGAGGGCGATGCCGCCGTGAGGCGCTACGCCCGGGAGTTCGACAAGCTCGACATCGATGCGTTCGAGGTGACGGCCGCCGAGCGGACCGCAGCCCTCGACGGCATGGACCATCAGACACGCGCCGACACCGAATTCGCCATCGAGCGGGTCCGGGCCTTTGCCGACGCGCAACGCCAGACCCTGCTGCCGCTCGAGATCGAAGCGTTGCCGGGGCTGCATCTCGGGCATCGCATCATCCCGATCGCGCGCATCGGCGCCTATGTTCCCGGCGGGCGGTATCCGCTGCTGTCGGCGCCGATCATGACCATCGTGCCCGCCAAGGTCGCCGGCTGCGACGAGGTCGTGGCCTGCCTGCCGCCCGGAGCCCATCCCGCGATGATCGCCGGCTGCCACCTCTCGGGCGCCGACCGCATCTTCCGCATCGGCGGCGCGCAGGCGATCGCCGCAATGGCGTTCGGTACGGAAACCGTTCCGGCCGTCGACAAGATCGTCGGCCCGGGCAATGCCTATGTAAACGAGGCCAAGCGGCAGGTCTTCGGACTGGTCGGCATCGACCAGCTCGCCGGGCCGAGCGAGATTTTCGTCGTCGCGGACGAGACCGGTGATGCCGTCACGATCGCGGTCGACCTGCTGGCGCAGGCAGAGCACGATGTCCGCACCCGCGTCGGGCTGATCACGACGGATCGCGACCTTGCGGAAAAGGTGCTCGTCGAGGTCGAGCGCCAGCTCGGCAATCTCTCGACGGCACCGGTGGCCGCCGCTGCCTGGCGCGATTACGGCGAGATCGTCGTCTGCGCCGACGAGGCGACGATGCTGGCCTATTCCGATCATATCGCGGCCGAGCATCTCGAGGTTCACACCCGGGATGCCAAGGCGACGGCCGCCAAGCTGCGCAACTACGGTTCGATCTTCATCGGCGTCGCCGCGAGCGTGGTCTATTCCGACAAATGCTGCGGCACGAACCACACTCTGCCGACCATGGCTGCCGGCCGCTATACCGGCGGCCTCTGGGTGGGCTCCTATCTCAAGACCTGCACCCATCAATGGCTTGATGAGCGTGGCGTCGCGGCGGTCGCCCCGCCGGCCATGCGCCAGAGTGCCAGCGAGGGCCTGGAGGGCCATCGCCGCGCCGCTGCGCTTCGCTTGGCGCCCGCGCAATTGTTGAGCGAGATCGGGGCCTGATCGGCAATAAGATTTCCGTAGCGTGAGGCTGCGAAGCGAGGTCCAATAAGGACAAGGGACCGGCATTCCGCGAGGGGCGGAGCAGCCGGATCGGCACGGGAGAATATGACGATGTCTTTGAAGACTCTTTTCGCGAGCACCGCGCTCGCCGCCGGCTTGACGCTGGCGGGACTGGGCGCGGCGGCTGCCCGTGACCTAACCGTCGTGTCCTGGGGCGGCAACTACCAGGACGCGCAGCGCAAGATCTATTTCAAGCCCTTCGCCGACAAGACCGGCAAGCCGGTGCTGGACGAATCCTGGGATGGCGGCGTCGGCGTGCTCCAGGCCAAGGTCAAGGCGGGGACGCCGAACTGGGACGCTGTTCAGGTCGAGGCGGACGAACTTGCGATCGGCTGCGCCGATGGCCTTTACGAGAAGCTCGACTGGACCAAGCTCGGCGGCAAGGACAAGTACCTTCCGAGCGCCGTGAGCGATTGCGGCGTCGGCGCCATCGTCTGGTCGACGATGCTGTCCTATGATTCCGACAAGCTGAAGACCGCGCCGACCTCTTGGGCCGACTTCTGGGACACCAAGAAGTTTCCCGGCAAGCGCGCTCTGCGCCGGGGCCCGAAATACGCGCTCGAATTCGCCCTGATGGCTGACGGCGTGGCTCCCAAGGACGTCTACAAGACGCTGCGCGACAAGGGTGGCGTCGATCGCGCCTTCAAGAAGCTGGACGAGATCAAGGGCGACATCGTCTGGTGGGAATCCGGAGCGCAGCCGCTGCAGCTGCTGAAGTCCGGCCAGGTCGTGATGACCTCGGCCTATAACGGCCGCATCAGCGGCATCAACAAGACCGAGGGCACCAAGTTCAAGACGGTGTGGCCGGGCAGCGTCTACGCGGTCGACAGCTGGGTGATCCTGAAGGGCAGCCCCAACAAGGACCAGGCGATGGACTTCATCGCCTTCGCCAGCCTGCCGGAAAACCAGTCGAAGCTGCCGCAGGACATCGCCTATGGCCTGCCCAACAACGCCGCCGCCGCCGCCGTGCCGGCGGATCTGGCCGCCGATCTGCCGACCGCGCCGAAGAACCTCGAAAACGCGATCGCGATCGACGTCGACTACTGGAACGACAACATCGAGGACCTGACCAAGCGCTTCAACGCCTGGGTCGGCAAGTAAGCCGCAAACATCGGCAAGGGCCGGCGGCGAAAGCCGTCGGCTCTTGCCGCATGCGGACTTCATCCTCGTTCGGCTCCAAGCCCCGCGATGCAAAGAGCGGCTGGTCCAGCGCGGATTGCCCGGATCTTGCTTCGCCGCAAGCGCATGAGCGCCGCTCTGCCAGATATCGAAAGCCCACCGCCTTGCAAGATCCGAATCCGTTCATTCATTTCAAGGCGATCAGCAAGGTCTTCGGGGCCGTTACCGTCGTCGATGCGCTCGACTTCCACGTCGCGCGGGGCGAGTTCGTCAGCCTTCTCGGGCCGTCCGGCTCGGGCAAGACGACGCTCTTGATGATGCTGGCCGGCTTCGAGACGCCATCGGGCGGGAGCATCCATGTCGACGGCCGTCGCGTGGAGCACCTGCCGCCGCACAAGCGCGAGATGGGCGTGGTCTTCCAAAACTACGCGCTGTTTCCGCATATGACGATCGCCGAGAATGTCGGCTTTCCGCTCAGGATGCGCGGCGTCGGTCGTGCCGAGCGTGACGCCAGGGTGAAGCGCGCGCTCGATCTCGTGCGGCTCAGCCACCTCGCCGATCGCAAGCCCTCTCAGCTCTCCGGCGGCCAGCAGCAGCGCATCGCGCTCTCCCGCGCGCTCGTCTACGAGCCCAAGGTGGTCCTGATGGACGAGCCTTTGAGCGCGCTCGACAAGCAATTGCGCGAGCACATGCAGCTCGAAATCCGCGCCCTGCATCGCGACCTCGGCCTGACCGTGATCTTCGTCACGCACGACCAGGGCGAGGCGCTGACGATGTCGGATCGCGTCGCGGTGCTGAACCACGGCAAGATCGAGCAGTTCGACACGCCGTCCGACCTCTACGATCGCCCGAAAACCCGCTTCGTTGCGGAGTTCATCGGGGAAACCAATTTGCTGGCGGGCCGTGTCTCGCAGCGTGCTGGTGAGGCGGCGACCGTGATGCTGACCGCTGGCGGCAACGTAAGTTGCGACAGGCCAGGCGCGTTCGAGACCGGGCGCGACGTCATGGTCTCGGTCCGGCCCGAAATGCTCCACCTCGTCCAGGACCAGAGCGCGCAGAATGCGCTGCCCGTGACGGTCCAGGACCATGTCTATCACGGCGACCATATTCGCCTGCACCTCGCCCATGGCGGCAACACGCTGGTCGCGCGTGCCGGTCGCCGCGACGCCGCCCCGCCGATCGGCAGCCATGCCTTCGCGAGTTTCGCTTCCGGCGACTGCGCGCTGGTGGCGCCATGAGCGCGCGCCTCAAGGCCCTGCTGCTCGTCACGCCTTTGCTTGTCTTTCTCGGATTTTTCTTTCTCTGGCCGCTTTGGATGATGATCGCGACGGCTGTGCAGGGAGGCACGGTGCGGCTCGCATTCCCGGAAACCGCGACCGCGATCGCGACATGGGACGGGACCAGCGCTCCCCCGACAGTGCTCCAGAACGCTCTCATCCGCGACCTCAAGGCGGAACAGCCGCAGGAACGCTTCGGCGATGCCGTGCGCACGCTGAACAGCCAGCAGGCCGGCTTCCGGACCTTGCTGCCGCGCACCGCGCGTGTCCTGCGCGAGGCCGGCGCGGGCGCCGCCGACGACCTCGCGACCATTGATCCGCGCTGGAGCGATCAGGGTTACTGGCTCGCTCTGAAAAGCAGCATGCCGGCCTATACGGACGCCAATCTACTCGCCGCCGTCGACCTGAAGCGCAACGATGCTGCGCAGATCGAGCCGGTCGCGCCCGATTTCGCCGTTAATCGCGCGATCATGCTGCGGACCTTCACCATCGCGGCGCAGGTCACGCTGCTCTGTGCCGCGATCGGCCTGCCCTTCGCCATGCTGGCGGCGAGCCTGAGCGGCTGGAAGCGCAATGCGCTGCTCGTCGCCGTGCTGCTGCCGCTCTGGACGTCGCTGCTGGTGCGCACCGCAGCCTGGCTGATCCTGCTGCAGGATGGCGGGCTCATCAACCAGACGCTGCGCGCGATCGGGCTGATCGATGCGCCGCTTTCGCTGATCTACAATCGCACCGGCGTGCTGATCGCGATGACGCATGTGCTGCTGCCGCTGATGGTGCTGCCGATCTATGCCAGCCTGATCGCGATTCCGCGCAACCTGATGCCGGCGGCGGCCGCGCTCGGCGCCGCGCCGCTGCAGGCGTTCAGGCATGTCCTGTTGCCGCTCGCGATGCCGGGACTGCTCTCGGGCTCGCTACTCGTCTTCATGGTGGCGCTGGGGTATTATATCACGCCGGCTCTGACGGGCGGGGCGGGCGACCAGATGATCAGCTCGATCATCGCCTTTTACGCGACCGGAACCGCGAACTGGGGCATGGCGGGCGCGCTCGGCCTGTTCCTGCTGCTGCCCACGACGGTGCTCTATGTCGTCTACAGCCGGCTTTCGCGCACTCCGCTGGTGCAGACATGAGCGCGGTGTCGGTTCGCACGGGCGGCACGGCCTTCAATGCGCTGCGCCTGGCTTTCGGCACTCTGGTCGTCGGCTTCCTGCTGCTGCCGCTGGTCGCGATCCTGCCACTGGCCTTCACTGACAGCGTCTTCCTCGTCTATCCGATCAGCGGGCCTTCGCTGCGCTGGTTCGGGGCATTGGCGGAGAGCCAGGCCTGGACGCGCGCGATCGTCAATTCGGTGATCATCGGTACGGGCGCGACGTTGCTGGCGACGGTGATCGGAACGCTGGCGGCGCTCGGTCTCAGGCGCGAGCTTCTCCCTTTTTCCGGGCTCCTGCGCTCGGTCTTCCTGCTGCCGATGGTCGTGCCGGCGGTGGTGCTCGGTGTCGGCATGCAGATCCTCTACGCGCGCATGGGGTTGGCTTCGAGCTATCTCGGCGTGATCATCGCCCACGCCGTGCTGTGCGTGCCTTTCGTGCTTGTCAACGTCGCGAGTTCGCTGGCGGCGATGGACCCGGCGCTGGAACGGGCGGCGGCGAGCCTCGGCGCCTCGCCGGTGCACACGTTTCGGAACGTGACCCTGCCCCTCGCCATGCCCGGCATCCTGACCGGCGCGGTCTTCGCCTTTGCGACCTCGCTGGACGAAGTCGTGATCACGCTGTTCGTCGCCGGACCCAACCAGACGACGCTCGCTCGCCGGATGTTTTCCTCCCTGCGCGAGAACATCAGCCCCGCGATCGCGGCAGCCGCCCTCATCATCATGATCCTGACCTTCGTGCTGCTGCTGGCCGTGAAGGGCGCCTCGCTCGCGCAAGCATTCCGGAAACGCCGGCAGGCCGAGCCGAGCTGACCCCTGCTTCGCCCCATCGGTGAAGCCCCTGGCTCGATTTCGATCAAGGCGCAGGCCCGGTCGGCAGAAATATAGGCGGCGCAGGACGGATTCGGGGCAGACGGAATTCTCGCGGGCGCTTAGAAGCGATCAGCGGCAGATGAACCGTAGGGGAAGAGCATGGACAGGCGTCAATTCAACAAGCTGGTCGCGGTCGGAGCGGGCTCCGCTGCTGCAGGTCTCCTGACCTCGACCGGCGCTTGGGCGGCCGGCTCGCTCGAGCGGGTCAAGTCTTCGGGCACGTTGCGGATCGGCGCGGTCGCCGACGGGGCGCCCTATTACCAGAAGGTGGTGACGGACGGCAGCTGGCGCGGCTTCTACGTCGATATCTGCAAAAAGCTCGCGGACGATCTCGGCGTCAAGCTGAGCATCCTGGAGACCACCTGGGGCAACTCGGTGCTCGACCTCCAGGCCGACAAGATCGACGTGTTCTTCGGCCTGAACCCCACTCCAGAGCGGCAGAAGGTCATCGATTTCTCCGGCCCCGTCTTCAAGAACGCCTTCACCATGGTGACGAAGAAGGGCCTCGGCGCCAAGAGCTGGGCCGACTTCAACAAGCCCGAGATGCGGATCGCGGTCGATATCGGCTCGTCGCACGACGCTGCCGTGACCCGGCTGGCGCCGCTGGCCGAGATCACGCGCCTGAAGACCGCAAGCGACGCGACCGCCGCCCTGCAGGCCGGCCGGGTCGACGCGCAATGCCTGGTGCTGATCCTCTCGCTGTCGCTGCGGGCCAAGAACGCCGCCATCGGCGAGGTCGTCATGCCGACGCCGGGCGATTTCACCACCTCCAACGCGGGCTTCAAGCGCGAGGCGGACCAATCCTGGCGCGAATTCGTCGATGGCTGGATCAGCAAGGAGCGCGATGGCGGCTTCGTCAAGACGGCCATCGTCAAGAACATGGAGCTCGTCGGCGTCAAGGAGAGCGATTTCCCGCCTGGTTTCGAAATCTGATCATCCGGAGGGCGGGGGTTACCCTCGCCCTCCGCGCGATTGCGCTGACGGGGCCTTGCCGCGATGTATGAGTGGGATTTCTCGATCCTGTGGAACTACCGCTGGTTGTTCCTGCAGGGGCTCGGCGTCACCGTGGGGTTCACGATCGCGACGGTCATCGGTGGGCTGACCATCGGCATGACCGCCTCGATCTGCCTGCTGTCGCGCTTCAAGCTCCTGCGCGGGTTCGCGCTCGGTTTCATCGAGATCTTCCGGTGCACGCCGGTCCTCGTCCAGTTGATCTGGTGCTACTACGCGCTGCCGATGATCGCCGGGATCGAGATGACGCCGTTCACGGCCTCGCTCCTGGCTTTGTCCTGCTATGGCGGTTCGTTCTACGCGGAGATCATCCGCGGCGGCATCGTCTCGATCGACCCCGGCCAGTCGGAGGCCGCCGCGGCGCTGGGGATGATGCCGGCGCTGGCGATGCGCCGCATCATCCTGCCCCAGGCGCTGCGTCGCATGCTGCCCGCGCTGATGAATCAGTCGATCCTTCAGTTCAAGAACACCTCGCTGGTCTCGGTGCTCGCGGTTCCGGATCTGGTCTATCAGAGCCAGATCGCGGCGCATGACAGCTTCCGCCCGCTCGAAGCCTACACCGCGGTCGCGGTCGCCTATTTCATGATCCTGTTCCCGCTGACGCTCTATGTGCGCCACCGCGAACGCCGCATGAGCGCATTGCGATGACGGCGGCCCCGATGATCGAGATCAGCCGGCTGCGGAAGCGTTTCGGACAGCTCGAAGTCCTGAAGGACATCGCCCTTCGGGTCGAACAAGGCGGCGTCGTCGCGCTACTGGGGCCTTCGGGCTCCGGCAAGTCCACATTGCTCCGCTGCATCAATCTTCTGGTCACGCCGGATGATGGCCTCATCCGCGTCGGGACGGAGACGTTCCGGTTCGGCCAGGCGGACAAGCCGCCTCCGGCGAGGGCGCTGGCCGCCTTCCGCTCCCGCACCGGCATGGTGTTCCAAAGCTTCAATCTGTTCCCTCACATGTCGGTTCTGGGCAACGTCATCGAGGCGCCGATCCATGTGAAGGGCCTGGACCGGAAGACCGCCACCGAACGCGCGATGGTGCAGCTCGAAAAGGTCGGCCTCGCCGAGCGCGCCAACCAGATGCCCGACACCCTTTCGGGCGGCCAGAAGCAGCGCGTCGCCATCGCCAGGGCGCTGGCGATGGAACCCGAGGTCATGCTTTTCGACGAGGTGACCTCGTCACTCGACCCCGAACTCGTCGGCGAGGTGCTCCAGGCGATGCAGAAGCTCGCGGCCGATGGCATGACCATGGTGATCGTGACGCACGAGATCGCCTTTGCGCGCGAGGTCGCCGACCGCGTGGTCTTCATGCGCGACGGCTACGTCGTCGAGGAGGGGCCGGCCCGCGAGGTGATCGACACCCCGAAGGTCGAGGCGACGAGGGCCTTCCTGAGCCATTTCCACAAAGGCGCCTTGCCGCGCTGACCGCTGCCTGAAAGCCCGACCGATGGACACGATCCGCAATCTCCGCGTCTTCCTGATCGAAAGCCCGATCAAGATGCAGCGCCAGCAGGGCGTCGGCGACGTCAAGGGCACGGTCAAGCGTGTGCTGGTCGAGCTGACTTCGGCCTCAGGCATCGTCGGCTGGGGGGAGGCTGCGCCCTGGGAAGTCTTCACCGGCACGGCCGAGGCCGCGGTTGCCGCGCTCGACATCTATCTGCGGCCTATCGTGATCGGCGCGCCGATCGACCGCATCCGCGCGCTCACGCTGAAGATGAAGAAGGCGCTCGTCGGGCACGGCGAGGCCAAGCTCGCGATCGAAACCGCGATGTTCGACATCCTCGGCCAATCGTCCGGCCTGTCCGTCGCCGATCTACTCGGCGGGCGGGTCCGCGATACGATTCCCCTGTCATTTTCCATCGCCGATCCCGACTTCGATGCCGATATGCGCCGCATGGAGGAGATGGTGCCGGCCGGCAACCGCATCTTCAAGGTCAAGACCGGCGTGAAATCCCACCGCGAGGATGTCGCGCATCTCGAGGCCATGCGGAACGCTTTCGACGACGGGATCGATCTGCGCATCGACTATAATCAGGCGCTCCAGCCCTTCGGGGCGATCAAGATTCTGCGCGACGTGGACCAGTTCAAGCCGACCTTCATCGAGCAGCCGGTGCCGCGCGATTGTCTCGCCGCGATGGCCTCTTTCGCCGCCGATCTCGATACCCCGATCCTTGCCGATGAAAGCTGTTTCGATGCGCGCGATCTGCAGGAGATCATCCGGCTCGGGGCCGCGGACGCGATTTCGGTCAAGCTGATGAAGACCGGCGGCATGCTGAACGCGCAGGCGCTGATGGCGCTTGCCGATCTCGCGAGCCTGCCCGGCTATGGCGGCACGCTCTACGAGGGCGGCATCGCGCTTGCTGCCGGGACCCAGTTCATCGCGGCGACGCCAGGAATTTCGCTCGGCTGCGAGTTCTACATGCCTCACCATGTCCTCACCGAAGATGTGCTGGAAGAGAAGATCGCCAACCGCAACGGCGAGGTCGTGGTGCCCGATGGTCCGGGCCTGGGAATCCGCGTCTCGGATCACTCCTTGCGGTCGAACGCCCGCATTCTCGCCGAGCTCTGACGGCCTGCGAAAACAAAAAACCCGGCAGCGAAGCTGCCGGGTTTCAGATCGCCTACCGATGCGAAGTGCTCAATCGAGCAAATCGGCCGGCACCTTGCCGCCGTTCTCCGACAGCTTCTTGATGACCGCCTTGTGCAGCCAGACGTTCATGGTCGTCGAGTCGTTGGTGTCCCCGGTGTAGCCGAGCTCGTGAGCGAGCTCCTTGCGCGCGGTCATGCTGCTGTCGAGCTTCAGCGCCTTGAGCAGATCGACGATCGAGGTCTTCCAGTTCAGCTGCTGCCCGCTATCCTGCACCGCCTTGTCGAGGATCGGCGCGACATCGACCGATTGGGTCGCGGTACCAGACGTGCTGCCGGCCGAAGCCGGAGCACCATCCGGCGCCCCGCCGGACGGCGCGGACGCGCCGCCGGCCGGTGTCTGCGCCTTGGCCTCACCGAAGATTGCCTTCTTGATGGAATCGAAAATGCCCATGTGTTTGCTCCCTGGCTGAAAATTGAGTTGGTGATGATTAAGAGCCGAAGCCCTTCTTGATCTGGGCTGCGGCGAAGTCCTGAGCTTCCTTTGCCTTGGCAACGACGGCGTCCATGCCGAAGAACTCGTGGGTGACGCCGGTATAGAGCTGATGCGTGGTGTCGACGCCCGCAGCCTTCAGCTTTTCGACGATCATGTCACCATCCGATTTCAGCGGATCGATCTCGGCGTTGATCACGGTCGTCGGCGGCAGGCCCTTCAGATTGGCCGCGACGAGATTGAGCCGGGGGTCGTTCTTGTCGGCGTCGCTGTTCGGCACGTATTTGAAGAACCACTCCATCATCGCCCGGTTCAGCGGCTTCGCATCGGCGTTCTGCTTCTCCGACGGCGTGTTGAGATCGTTGCTGGCGACGGGGTAAACCGCGACGACCGTCAGAGGCTTGGTCAGGTTCTGGTCGCGCGCGGCGATTGCGGTATTGATCGCGAGATTGCCGCCGGCGCTCTCGCCGACGATCGCGATCTTGCTCGGATCGTAGCCCCACCCTTCCGCGTTCTTCAGGACATATTTGTAGGCCTCGATCGCCTCGTCATGCGCGGCCGGAAACTTCTTCTCCGGGGCGAGCGGATAATCGACGGACACGACGGCGGCGCCTGTTTTGCGGGCAAGCGCCGACGGCGAAGCATCGTACACGTCGAGATCGGCGATCACCCAGCCGCCGCCGCGAAAATAGACCACGATCGGGAGCTTGGAGTCCTTCGTCGCGTTCTCCGGCACATACCAGCGCAGGCGCAGATTGCCCATGTCGGCGAAATGCTGGTTCGAAACCTTCAGGCCGGCATGCGGGTCGGCCTTGATGTTCTTGTCCTTGATGATCTTCATGACCGCGTCGGTCGGCGTCGGCTGTTTGCGCGCCTCGCTCGGCTCCAGCGTCTCGATCGGCTTGCCGCCCAGTCCCGCAAGTACGGCGAGCACCTCGGCCATGTCGGCGTCGGGCTTGGGCGCGGTCGCCTGAGCGGCCGCTGCCGGTGCGGGCTGGGTTTGTGCAAAAGCGGGCGTCATCGCGCTGGTGGCCAGCATAAGGGCGAGCGAAGCTGTACGGAGACTGAAGGTCATGAAGGATCCTGATGGGAGAAACTGCCGACATAACCTCCCCCGGCCCGTCGATGTTCCCCTCCGCTCATGACCCGGCGATGACGATGGCGCGACGGTCAGTCGAAGCGCTGCTCGTTCGGCGATGCCTCGCTTCGCGCGAAAGGCCGGCTCACATGCGGCGAGCCGGCCAGTCCGAAGCGCCAAGGCTGGTCCTTGGCTTTGGAAATGCCGATCCGGGGTCCGCGAATAATCATCGGCGCGGTCTCAGGCAAAGCCAAAGTGAAAGGGGGCTGGAAAAGGCTCATGCCGTTATGCGCCGCGCTGAGGCCCAACGCCTGTGCGAGGCGGCCGGGGCCGGAGCATAAATCCTCGCTCCTGCCTCGGCGCGCAATCATGTCGTCCAGTCCGAAACCCGGCACCAGCGCTCGGATCAACACCGCGCCTTGATGGGCGGCCACGATGTTGAAGCACCAGTGCAGGCCATAGGAGCGATAGACGTAACTCTGCCAGGCCGGGCCGAACATCGCCGCGTTGGCGGGCGTCATCCCGCGAAAGCTGTGAGAGGCGGGGTCGTCGCGCAGATAGGCTTCCGTCTCGACGATCGTCCCGCCGACGCCATCGACGAGCAGGAGCGCGCCGATCAGGCGCTGTGCGAGATCGAGGGCGTCGATGTCTTTGGGTCCAGTCGGTGTCAACTTCCCGAAGCTCCTGAACGTCTCTTGAGCGGATCACGAATGCCGGCCAACGCCAGCGACGCGCAAGATGGCACGGCATGCGCACCGGATCGACCGATTGACAATCACGCCAGGATATATGTTGATATCAACTGTAAACAACGGGTGACCGCAGCGACGTTGCCGCTGAAATGGCTGCTGACGAAGGGGAGACGACCATGAAGATCGTGACCAGCCTTAGCTTTCAGGGACAGTGCCGCGAGGCGTTCGAGTTCTACGCGCAGGTTCTCGGCGGCAAGATCACGACAGCGATTTCCTATGCCAACGCCCCGCCAGGCATGCCGGTCAGCGGCGAGAAATACGCCGGCTGGCTGATGCATTGCTGGCTCGAGGTCGGCGATCAGGCTCTCATGGGTGCCGATATGGATTCGGGCTGGGCGCCGAATATCGAAAAGCCGAAGAACGGCTTCGACGTCACCTTGCACAGCACGGACAAGGCTCAGGGCCAGCGCTGGTTCGATGCCTTGTCGGAAGGGGGCAAGGCGTCGATGCCGTTCGGGGAGACCTTCTGGTCACCCGGTTTCGGGTCTTTGGTCGACAAGTTCGGCATCCCCTGGATGATCAATACGATGCCGTCGGCCGGCTGGAAACCGCAGGGCTGAAGCCGGCCGGCGCAAGCCCGCCGCCGGCTTGCAAGGCCGGCAGCTGGCGACCCGCTCGGCATAGCGCCGAACCCTGCAAGCGAATTCAAGCGACTTCGCAGATGTCCAGGATCGTCAGCATGTAGATCCGAATCATATCGAGGAAATCGCGGATCTCGACGCGCTCGTCGGGCATGGTGTTGTAGCGCCCGCCCGGCCCGCAGACGATGCCCTCCATGCCGGCTTCGGCGTAGAGATGTCCGGCATCGGTGCCGAAAAAGCCCGGAGGCGTGATCGCGCCGGTCGGCTGCGTCTCGCCGCGCACGGCTTGGTAGGCCGCGTTGACGGTCTTCACGATGCGGGCGTCCTTGGCGACCTCGAAGGCCGGCATCGACTGGTGGCCTTCCTTCTTCTCGATACGGATCGACGTCTTCAGCCCGGGGAAACGCTCTTCCAGCGCGGCAAGCTCCCGCTTCATGTCGGCAAGCGCCCCTTCTTGCGTCTGTCCGGGCGCATAACGGCCGGAGCCCTTGAGCTTGCAGTAATCGGCGACCTGCGGGGCGCGCCATTCGTGAAGCTCCTTGCCGAGCGCGCCGTGGACGACGCCGACATGGACGCGGTTGATCGATTCATGCTCGGGCGAGCGGGCGCCCGAAAAAGTCATCGCATTGAGCCGCGGAACGAGATCGCAGGCGGCCATGATGGCGTCGGTGGCCTGCTCGCGCTTGGAGAGATGGCGGGTATTGCCGATAAGTTCGATGACGAAGGAAAAGGCGCAGGCATGCATGGTCACGGCCTGCAGGTCCGTGGGTTCGCTGTTGACGAAATAATCGGCGCGGATGCCGTTTCGGATCGCGGCAACGGTGCCGACGCCGCCTTGCAGCTCGCCGACGACGAATGTCAGGATCACGTCGCCCTTTAGTGTCACGCCGGCATCGATCAGCGTCTTGACCGCGCAATAATAAGCCGCGTCGCCCGCCTTCATGTTGGAGACGCCGATGCCGTAGATGAAGTCGTCGTCGACCAATCCGCCCCAGGGATCGACGGTCCAGCCCTCGGTCGCCGGGTTGGTGTCGAGATGGCCGTTGAACAGCAGGCTTTTGCCGCCGCCCATGCCCTTCCAGCGGCCGATGGCATTGGCGCGGCGGCCTTCGTCGAAGGATTGCGCCTCGGCCTCGAGGCCCATCGCCTGCATCTGATCCACGACATGATGGACGAGCACCTTCTCGCCCTCGGTCTCCGAATAGCTCTTGTGCTTGGCCCAGTCCGAAAGGAGCGCGAGGCAGGCGGTCTCGTCGAGCGAATGGATCAGGTCGCGCGGGTTCATGCGTATGGCCTCTGGCATCAAGCGGCAGCCGTCGCCGGGGCGGGCACGGCAGCAAGCAGGGATTGGGTGTAGGGATGGAGGGGGCCGGTCGAGAGCGTCGCGACATCGACGAGATCGACGAGGTCGCCGCGATACATCACCGCGACCCGGTGGGCGATCTGGCGCACCAGGTTCAGATCATGGGTGATGAAGAGATAGGCCGTTCCGAAGCGCCTCTGGAGATCGACCAGCAGCTCGACCACGGACGCCTGCACGGAGACGTCGAGCGCCGAGGTGATCTCGTCGCAGATCACCAGCTTCGGCTTCGAGGCGAAGGCCCGTGCGATGGCGACGCGTTGCTTTTCACCGCCGGAAAGCTGGTGCGGGTAGCGCTCGGCATAGGCGGCCGGCAGGCGCACCTGTTCCAGCAGCTCGCCAATCCGTGCGGCGTCCTTGCGCGCGCCCGGCTCGCCATAGAGCGCCAGCGGCCGCGACAGGATCTCGCGAATGCGATGGCGCGGATTGAGCGAGGAATCCGGGTGCTGGAAGATGATCTGCACGTCGCGGCGATAGGCGCGGTCCATGTCACCGAGCCCTGTAATGCACCGGCCGGCGAAGCGGATCTCGCCCTCGAACGAGTTCAGCCCCGTCATCGCTTTGGCGAGGGTCGATTTGCCGGAGCCGGATTCGCCGACGATGCCGAGAATCTCGCCCGGCATCACCGAAAGGCTGACCTCGCGATTGCCGGTGAACTGGGTGTCCGCGCGGCCGAGCAGGCCGCCGAGAAAGGGCTTGCGTCCGTAGCGGACGCTAACCTTCTCGACCTCGACCAGAGCCGGCCCCTTTTCGGGAGCCTGCGTCTCGACCAGCCTGTGGTCCGGCCGCGGTACGGCGGCCAGCAGCGTCCGGGTGTAGCTGTCACGAGGCCTGGCGAAGACCTCGCCTACGGCACCCTGCTCGACGATCCGACCGCGATGGATGACAGCGACCCTGGTCGCGATCTGCGAGACCAGCGCGAGGTCATGCGAGATATAAAGCGAGGCGACGCCGGTTTCTTCCTGCAGTTCCTTGAACAGTTCGAGGATCTGCCGCGCGGTGATGACATCGAGCGCCGTGGTCGGCTCATCGAAGATGATGCATTCGGGCTGGCAGGCGAAGGCGGTGGCGATGACGACGCGCTGCTTTTCGCCGCCGGACGCTTCGTGCGGATAGCGCCGCATCATCTCTCGGGGCAACTTCAGCCCGACGAGGGCAAGCCGCGCCTCGCCCTCGGCCCAGGCCTGCTTTCTCGTCAGGCCGCGATGCCGGACAAGGACCTCCGCGAGCTGCTCGCCAAGCGGCAGGGTCGGGTTGAGCGAGGTGCTCGGATCCTGGAAGACCATGCCGATACGCCGGCCGCGGATCGCGTCGATCTCGGCCGGCAAGGCTTTGAGCAGATCATGCCCCGTCAGCCCGATGCTGCCCGTTTCCCGGGCAGTCGTCGGCAGCGACCGCATGATCGCCCAGGCGAGCGAGGTTTTGCCGGAGCCGGACTCGCCGACCAGGCCGAGCACCTCGCCTTTCGCGATCGGCAGGCTGACATTGTCGAGCGCGCGCGTGAAACCCGTCGGTGTCGCGTAATCCAGGCTGTAGCTGGCGATATCGAGGATCGTGCTCATCGCTCAGGTCCTCGGATTGAGCGCGTCGCGCAAGCCGTCGCCGAGCAGGTTGAACCCGATGGCGACGAGCGCGACCGCGAGGCTCGGCCACAAGATCATCCAGGGGCTCAGATGCATGAAGCGGCGCGCTTCGGCGACCATGAGCCCCCATTCGGAAGCCGGCGGCTGCGCGCCCAAACCGAGGAAGGAGAGCGTCGCGAACAGCATCACAGCAAAGGCGACGCGGATCGTCATCTCGACGACGATCGGCGCGATCACGTTCGGCAGCATCTCGCGCAGCACGATGAAGCCGGCGCCCTCGCCGCGCGCGATCGCGGCATTGACGTAGTCCTGCTTGCGCACGGCAAGCGCGACCGAGCGCGTCACCCGCGCCATGCCCGGCGCAAAGGCGAGCGCGATGGCGAGCAAAGCGTTCAGGCTGCTCTTGCCGAGCAGGTTCACGATCAGCAGCGCTAGCAACAGGCTGGGGATCGACATGATCGCGTCGACCGTGCGCATGATCGCCTCATCGCTGCGACCGCCGAGAAAGGCCGAGACGGTGCCGATGACGGCGCCGACCAGCGTGCCGAGCGCCGTCGCCAGAATGGCCAGGACGACGGTGGCCCGGGCGCCGTGCAGCAGCCGGCTCAGGATGTCGCGGCCATACTGGTCCGTCCCGAGCCAGAACTGCGCGCTCGGAGTCTTGTAGCGCATCAGCGGCGCCATCTTCTCGGGATCATAAGGCGCGAACCATGGCCCGGCGACCACGACGAGCAGGATCAAGCCGACGATGACCAGGCCAAGCGCGCCTTGGGGCGAGCGCAGCATCCGCTTGAGGATCTCAGTCATACTGGATCCTCCGGTCGAGCCAGGCATAACAGATGTCGGCGAGGAAATTGGCGACGGCATAGGTCGTCGCCATGATGAGCGCGCCGGCCTGGATCGAGGGCAGGTCGCGCGCCTGGATCGCCACGATGAGCTGGCGGCCGATGCCGGGCAGGGCGAAGATCTCCTCCACCACGATGACGCCGCCGAGCAGGTAGCCGACATCGAGCGCGACGATGGTGATGGTCGGCAGCAGCGCGTTGCGCAGGGCATGCTTGAACTGCACCTGCCGCTTCGAGAGGCCCTTGAGCCGGGCGGCGCGGATGTAATCCGAATGCAGCACATCGACGAGTTCCGAGCGCACCATGCGGGAGACATGCGCGATCAGGATCATCGAGACGGTCAGCACCGGCAGGACAAGGTGCTTCAGCCCCTGCATGGGGTCCTCGGTCAACGGGACATAGCCTGTCGCCGGGAGCCATTGCAGCCAGTCTGCGAACACCAGCACGAACACTGTCGCTGTGACGAATTCCGGCAGCGAAACGCCGATATAGGACAGGAAGCTGACCCCGAGGTCGGCCGCCTTGCCCCGGCGCACCGCCCCGACGATGCCGAGCGGGATCGCCACCGTCAGCATCAGCACGATCGAGAACAAAGCGAGCAGCAGCGAGCGGCCGAGCGCCTCCAGCATGGCCGGTGCCACCGGTTGTCCCGTCCGCATCGAGACGCCGAAATCGCCGTGGAGGACACCGCCCAACCAATGCAGATATTGCATCCAGATCGGGTCGTTCAGCCCCATTCTGGCCCGCACGGCCGCCAGCGCGTCCGGCGTCGCGTTCTCGCCCAGCATCATGACGGCGGCGTCCGCCGGCAGGACCTGGGTGATCGCGAAGACGATCAGCGACACGACGAGCAGCGTGTAGCCGATCAGCAGGACGCGCTTGAGGAGATAGGCCGGCGACATGCTGGCTTGCCCGCTTTTCGCTCAGCCGCGCTTCGGCGCGTTGGCGCCGAGCGAGACGTAGTCTAGCCGGTAGATCGAGCCGCGCGGGTGGAGCTGGTAGCCTTCGACCCAGTCGCGCTGGCCGGCCMGCAGATCGAAGAAGGCCGGGATGATCGAGGGCACCTCGTCATACATCAGCTTCTGCGCCTGCGCGTAGAGCGCACGCCGCTTGGTTTCGTCGACCGTGGAGCGCGCCTCGAAGACGACCTTGTCGAAGGCGGCGTTGTTCCAGCGCGTCTCGTTCCAGGCGGCGTTGGAGGTGTAGAGCAGCGAGAAGATGGCGTCGGCGGTCGCCTGCATGTTGTAGAAGCCGACATAGAAGGAGCCCTTCTTCCAGACCTGGTCGAGATAGGTCGCATGCGGCATGGTCTCGACCTTGATGTCGAAGCCGGCCGGCTTGGCCATCTCACGCAGCGCGACGGCGAGCTGCGTGCGCTGGCCCGGACGGTCCGAAGCGATCAGGGTCGCCTCCAGCCCCCTCGGATAGCCGGCCTCGGTGAGCAAAGCCTTGGCCTTGGCGATATCGGCCTTCTTGGCCGGCTGGTCGGTATAGAAGCGATAGGCAGGGTTCAGCGGAGTGTCGTTGCCGGGCGAGCCGAAGCCTTCCGTCACGAAATCGACCATCGCTTCGCGGTCGACCGTGAGCGCCAGCGCCTGACGAACGCGAACATCGTTGAACGGCTTCTGGTCGCAGCCGAAATTGACGTTGCAGAACTGCCCGGAAGGTAGCCGCAGCGGCTTGACGCCCGAAGCCTTCTGAAGCCGGCCGAACTCCGTTGGCGGCGTGGTGCTGAGCAGGTCGGTATCGCCCGCGATCAGCGCGGAAGCCTCGGCGCTGACGTCCGGGAAGACCAGCACCTCGATGCGGTCGAGATAGGGGCGCCCCTTGTCGTAATAAGCCTCGTTGCGCGCGACCACGACCTGCCGCTCCGGCTCGAACGAGACGAGCTTGAAGGGCCCGGTGCCAATGGCCTGCCGGTCGAGCTTCTCCAGCCCGCCCTTGATGACGGCAGCCGGGATGATCTTGGCGTTGTTGTAGGCCAGGGTCACCGGCAGGTCGGCGAAGGGCGCCGAGAGCGTGAAGACGATGGTGGAATCGTCCTTGGCCACGACCTTGCTGATCGGCCCGACATTCTGGCGCGCGGGCGAGGCCGTCTTGGCGTCGAGGATGGCCTCGAACGTTGCGACCACATCCGCTGCCGTGCAGCTCGAGCCGTCATGGAAGCTCAGCCCCTTGCGCAGGATGAAGGTCCACTCCGTCAGATCGGGCGAGCTCGTCCAGGATTCGGCTAGGTCTGGCTCGGCGCTCATATCGACCTTGACGCGGGTCAGGTTGGAATAAAGCAGCTCCGCCACGAGGTATTCCGGGTTCACCCGGCTCTGGAGCGGGTTCAGCTTCGAAACGGCTTGGTCGACGCTGACGCGCAGCGTGCCGCCACGGCGGGGCGCTTGCCCGAAGGCCGGGACGCCCGACAGGGCAAGACCGCTCAGAGCGGCGGAAGCGGCGAGGAAATCGCGGCGATGGATGCTGCTCGGCATGGGACGCTCCTTCGGCTCAGGACGGGTTCAGGTCGGGATTGATGTCGGGCCGGAAATCGGCGGCGAGATATCTCAGGACGGATTGCGCCAGCGAGGCGATGTCGCTGATCGTCGTGTGTTCGCCCGGGGCATGGATGTTGCGCGACGGCCGCCCGAGACCCCCGAGCAGAACCTCGCTGCGGCCGGTCGCACGCTGGACCCAGCCGAAATCGGAACAGCTTGCCGCGCCCCAGCGGCGGAACTCCTCCGGCGCGTAGCCGAAGCCTGCGCCGACGGCGGCCTGCCAGCGCGGCCAATGCGGCCCGCCTGGATCATCGGTCGGCGCCAGATGCCCGACCAGCGCGATCTCGACGATCAACCCGGTGACGGACGAGACGGCGCGCCGCACCGTATCCTCGATTTCCGACAGCGCCTGCTCGAAAGTCTCTTCCGGCGTATAGCGCCGGTTGAGCGTCAGCTCGAGCAGGGCCGGGACCTGCCCGCCGGCGGTGCCGCCCTTGATCGTGGCGATGTTGAGCTGTGCGGTCAGCACGGCCTTGCCGGGCGGCGGCGGCAAGGCCGAGGCACGCGAGCTGACGCGGGCCTTCAAAGCCGCCAGCGCATTGAGCAGCGGCAGCGAGCCGTCGATCGCGCTATGGCCGAGGCCGAGACGATTGCCCTCGCCGGCATGAACCGCCTGCCCATGAACGCGCACGAGCAGGTTGAACAGGCCGAAGCAGCCGGCCCAGATGCGCGGCTCCGCGCTGCCGTTGAAATTGAGGATATGGCCTTCGAGACGGTTCTGCTCGGCAAGATACCGGATGCCGGGATAAAGCCCGCCCTCCTCGTCGGTGCACAGCAGCAGCATCGGATCGTAGGCGAGGGGGATGCCGCAGGCATCCGCCGCACGCAGGGCCAGCAGGACGGCGGCGATGCAGCCTTTCATATCGGCGGCGCCGAGCCCGGTCAGGCTCTCGCCGTCGCGTCCGAGGCGGAACGGGTCGGTTGTCCAGCCCTCGGCGGGCGGCACGGTGTCGACGTGGAAATACAGGCCGCAGACGGGCTTGCCGGTGCGTCGCGCGGCGATCAGATTGGTGCGCGCACCGTCCGCGGGAGAGTGGGGGACGCGCCACAAAGCTTCGGGCACCGTCACCCGTTCGGTCTGCAGTCCAAGCGGCGCGACCAGTTCTTCCATCAGGCCTGCGAAACCGTCATAGCCCCGGCCCGGCGGAAACGACGTGTCGATCGCGATCATCCGGCCAAGATCGATAACGGCGTCTTCGACCTGCGCCGCGATCCATTCATCGCTTCGCGTCAGCAGGTCCGCATGACCGAGAGACATGTGCGTCGTCGTCATCGCGACGTCGCCGCGCTTGTCGCGCGCAGGGTCGATCTGCAATGGAGCACTGAATTTGCAGCGACCGGGCGGGCCATCTGGCCATCCTCCAACATTCATATAAACTATATAGAAATAGGACTGGACCGCATGCTGCCTGTCAATGCCAAAAAAGCGACGCCCGTTGCCGATGGAAAAGGCATGGCGGCTGGCGCGCCCGTGCTGCCACGGTTTGGTGCCGGCGAAACGTCCCCGCTTTACGAGCGGGTCAAGCGGCACATGTCGGAGGCGATCTTGGTCGGCGAATGGCCGCCGGGGATGGTGCTGCCAAACGAAACGGTTCTCGCCGGCGGCTTCGGAATCGCTGTCGGGACCGTGCGCCGGGCGATGAGCGATCTGGTCGCGGAAGGGCTGCTGACGCGGCGCCGAAAGACGGGCACGGTGGTGACCGGCCGCACGCCCCATCACAGCCTGCGCTTCTTCTTCCAGTATTTTCGCTTGCATCGGGCGGATGGCAGTCTGGTCCGCTCGACCAGTCAATTTTTGAGCATGACCGTCTCGTCGCCGACGCCAGCACAGGCACTGGCCCTGCAGCTCAAGACCGGCAACGTGATCCTGATTCACCGCATCCGGCATGCCGACGGCCGGCCTGTGATGCACGACAGGCTGGTGCTGTCTGCGGATCGGTTACCCGGCTGGCCGAGCGAAGCCACTGAGCTGCCCCCGTTGCTTTATCTCCATCTGCTGGAGCGCTACGGCATCCGCATTTCGGCTGTCCGCGAGCAGATTACCGCCGACCTCGCCACGGAGGAGGACATCGCCTTGCTCCATCTGCCCGGCCGCGAGGCGGTTCTCGCCATCGACGAGGTCGCTTACGATCAGGCGGGGACCCCCACCATTCTCGGCGTCCATCGCGCCACGACGTCGGCCCACGCCTACGTCAACGAAATCCGCTGAGCTGACGTCGAACAAGGCGGCGCGCGCGGGCGGTCTTCACTGCTCTGGGATCGCCGCTCACGGCGAAGCCGGCCAGGTCAGGGGCTGACGCTGTCGGCCACGCGCGTCAGCGTATGGGCCATATGGCGCCCGATCGCCTCCGCCAGCGCATCGCCGTCCCGTTTTGCGAGCGCCGCCATCATCTCCTCGTGCTCGGCGACAGCACCGGCCCATTTCACCGGCCCCTCGTTCCCGACGAAGCGCAGGCGCTTGATGCGGGCCTGCAGCGTCTCGTGCATCTCGGTCAGCACCGTGTTTCCGGATGCAGCGACGATCGCGGTATGGATCGCCTGGTTGAGCTTGAAATATTCCAGCCGGTTGCGCTGCGCGTAAAGCTCCATCATTTGCGCATGAAGGGCAGCGAGAGCCTGGATCGTCTCGTCGGAGGCCTGCGCGCAGGCCAGCCGCCCGCCGAGCTGCTCCAGCGAGGTCAGCACCTCGAGGATCTGACGGAGATCGCTCGCCCTCAGCTTTCGCACCACCGCGCCCTTGGTCGGCTGCATCTCGACCAGCCCCTCGCTGGCGAGCGACTTGATCGCCTCCCGCAACGGCGTGCGGGAGACGCCGAGCTGCGCGCCCACCAGGCCCTCGTTGATGCGCTGCCCCGGCTCGAGCCGGCCTTCGATGATCATGTCGCGCAGACGCTCCAGCACCTCTTCGTGAAGGGTGCGTCGCGGCGTGATGCGGATGATGTCTCCGAGCGCCTCGGTCATGGTCACATCGTCGCTCCAGCCTACGGGTCTGTTTTACGTCAGGTCATCGCTGCCCTGTCAAACCGGGAAGAACAGCGAGTCCTGCCGGCGGCGCATCGCCAGCAAGTCCGAATCCGCGGGGATTTCGACATCGGCCAGCCGGATCGCCTCGCCCGCCGCCACCGGCCGGACCAGATTTCGGTTGGCGACGAGGTAGAACGGAGCCGGCGCTTCCGCCGAAAGCGGTCCGGCCGGACGAATTTCGGCGCCGACATCGGCGATGCTGTGGTGGTGACCGCCCATGGACAAGGTCGTCCCGGCGTTGAGGTCGCGGGTGGGGACGGCTACGAGCTCCTGTCGCGGGCGGTAATCCTCGCCATAGCCCGAGCGGCCTAGACCGGCGGCGTCGAGCAGAGACGTCGCGACCTCGACACCCAGGAGATGGCGCGGAAGATAAAGCGCGGCATGGCGGGCGTCGCGGCTGACGACATGTCCCTTGCCGGCCAGCATCTCCCAGCTCTCGGCATTGTCGCAGCGCACGACGATGAAGACGCCGCCGGCGAAGCTTGCCTCCTCCGCGAGCCGCAGATGATGAAAGACATCGATCCGGCGAGGTCCCGCCAGAAGGCCGCCTTCGCCCGCCTGCGAGAACAGGTCGGCGATTTCCGGGATACGCGCAGGTGGAGCGTGAAAGCCGGCGACATCGACCGTGAAGCCGAGCGCATTGGCGACAAGGACCATCTCGCAAAGATCCGGAACGGCGCGCAACGGGAAGGCGCTGCCGAGGATACGGGCGCGCTCGGCGGCAGCTTCGACGACTGAGCGCTCGCCGGGGAGCCAGCAATCGGCGAGCGCCGGCAGATGCCGCGTCTCCCCGTTGCAAGCGACCGCGCCTGAAGCGGGGTCGAATACGAAGTCGTATTCGCTGGATTTGCCGACAGCGACGATGTCGAGCCCCAAGACCTCGGCCCAGCTCGCAAGCCCGATCAGCAGGCTCGGCTGGTCGCCGTCGACGGGTGTGACCACGACGCCGCGCTCGCGGGCGAGATGGGCGAGGCCTGGACCGACCACGCTGTCGGCCTCCTTCGAGACCAGCGCGACATGCCGCTTCGCCTCGATCGCCGCGAGGCTGTGACGGGTTGCGGCCTCGGGGCTGCCGGTCGCCTCGACCAGCAGCGCGAATGGCAGGCCGATCACGCTGTCAAGCCTGCCGGCCGCCACGCAAAGCCCCGCATCCCAGGCGCGTTTCGCCGCCTCGGGTGTTTCGCAGGCCATCACCAGCGCCGGCTCGTATCCGGCGGCGAGGAAAGCGGCGACAGCCGCGTCGGCGGTCACATCGACGGCGATGCGGGCCTCGATCAGAGCCGTCCGACGAGACTGCGCCAGATAGCTCCGGCCGAAACTCCCGCTACCGATCAGGCAGGTTTCGATCGGCTGTTTGATGCCGGCGTAATGCGCATGGAAATTCATCGGCGTCTCCCGTTCGACCCGCTGCCCCATCGGACATCGGGCGTCTCTCGTTATGCTGCATACAGCATACTTGTCGCGTTTCGAAGCCTGTGCTAGTCGAAAGGGCAGGAATGACAACGGAGCACGGCCGATGAACGACCCGAACAAGGCCGTGAAACCCGTCATAGCGGTCGCAATGGGCGACCCGTCCGGGATCAGCCCGGAGCTCACGGCGCGGATTCTGGCCGAAGCCGATCTTCGCGATGCTGCCCGCTACGTCGTGTTCGGGGACAAGCGCCTACTGGACCTCGGAAGCGCGGATTCAGGGGTCGATCCGGATGTCATGCTCGTGCAGGATGGCGGCGCTCTTCCGGTCGCCTCGGATCGCCCGGTCTTCATCGACCTCGCCAATCACGACCCCGCCGACCTTCAGCGCGGCAAGGCGACGCTTGCCGGCGGCAAGGCCGCCACGCAGAATTTCCGACGGGCTTTGCAGTTCGCCGCGTCAGGACAGGCCGATGCCGTGTTCTTCACGCCCTTCAACAAGGCGGCGATGCGCTTCGCCTATCCCGGTTACGACGACGAGATCCGTTTTGTGCGCGATGCCATCGGTTTTGAGGGCCCCGCAAGCGAATTCAACGTGCTCGACAAGCTCTGGAATGCGCGTGTCACATCGCATATTCCGTTGTCGGAAGTGGCACAGAACATCACGCAGGAGCGCATCCTGCGGGCACTGACGCTGGCCGACGCCAATCTACGCGCGGCCGGATTTTCGCCGCCGCGCATCGCGGTCGCCGGCATCAATCCTCATGCGGGCGACGGCGGCAATTTCGGACGTGACGAGATCGACACGATCGAGCCCGCCGTCCAGGCCGCCAAGGCCAAGGGCTTCACGGTCGAGGGGCCTTTCCCCTCCGACACTGTGTTCTTGCGGGCGAAGAACGGCGATTTCGACGCCGTTCTGACGATGTATCACGACCAGGGACAGATCGCGATGAAGCTGATCGGCTTCGACCGCGGCGTCACGCTGATCGGCGGCTTCCCCTTCCCGATCTGCACGCCGGCGCATGGCACAGCCTACGAGATCGCCGGCAAGGGTATCGCGAACCTCGGCGCGACGCGGGCTGCGCTCTCGCTCGCCATCAAGATGACACAGGACGGAAAGGCCGGGACCCGCGCCGCGGCCTGAGCAAGGCCATTCATTTGGGAGCCGCCGGCAAGAGCGGCCCTTTTCAAATCAAAATCAGGGAGAAAACAATGAAAACCACCATTCTATCAGCCGTGATCGCGGGCGTGGCGCTTTGCGGGGCGACCGTGGCCAAGGCCTGGGAGCCGACCAAGCCGATCGAGTTCATCGTGACGTCCGGCGCAGGCGGTGGCACCGACAATTTCGCCCGTCTCGTGCAGGCGATCATCACCAAGCATAAGCTCGCGGAGCAGCCCATCGTCGTCGTCAACAAGGGCGGTGGCTCGGGCGCGGAAGGCTTCGTCTACGGCAAGGGCGCCAAGGGCGACCCGACCCATGTCATCTTCGGCACCAATAACGCCTATCTGCTGCCTTATGTCGCTAAGCTCGGCTACAAGGTCAGCGACCTCACACCCGTCGCCGCAATGGCGTTCGACGAGTTCCTGCTCTGGGTCAAGGGCGATGCGCCCTATGCCGACGCCAAGAGCTATGTCGAGGCGGTCAAGGCCAAGCCGATGGGCTTCAAGATGGGCGGCAGCCAGTCCAAGGATACCGACCAGACGCTGACCTCGATGATCCAGGACGCCAACGGCGTGAAATGGATCTACGTGCCGTTCCAGGGCGGCAGCGCCGCGGCGGTGCAACTGGCCGGCGGGCATATCGACTCCAACGTCAACAACCCCAACGAGAATGTCGGGCAGTGGAAGGCCGGACAGGTGAAGCCGCTTTGCGTGTTCTCGCCGGAAAAGCTCGCCAAGAGCGACGCCGTCTTCGAGGGCAAGGGCTGGGGCGATATCCCTACCTGCAAGGCTTCCGGGATCCCGATCGAATCCTTCCGCATGCCCCGCACCGTCTGGCTGCCGGCCGGCGTGCCGGACGATGCGGTGACCTACTATGCCAACCTGATGGAGAAGGTCAGCAAGACGCCGGAATGGACCGAATTCGTCCAGCGCACGGCGCAGACCGCGAAGTTCATGAAGGGCAGCGAGTTGGCCGAGTTCATCGCCAAGGACGACGCCGCCAACAGGACGGTCTTCGAGAAGGAAGGCTGGGTCGCGAAGTAGGATTGCGGGACCGGTTTTCCGGTTCATTTCGGAAAACACGCGTCATCCCGGCTTGGCCCGGGATGACGCTCCTATCCTGACAACCCTGCGTTTCTAGCCGTTTCCGCAAGGAGCCAACTCCCCATGATCACCCGGTTCTGGGCCGAGATCGCGATGGCGGTTCTGACGCTCGTCTTTGGCCTCGTCATCGTGAAGGGCTCGCTGGAATTCGGCATCGGCTGGGATTCGTCCGGGCCGCAGCCGGGCACCTTTCCCTTTTATGCGGGGTCGCTGATCGCGCTGGCGAGCCTCGGCACGCTCGGGCTGACCGCCGGCAAGCGGATGACGGACGGAGCAGCCCTGACTGAGGCTTTCCTCGACGCGGAGCGCGGCAGGCGCGTCCTGTCATTCCTGTTGCCGCTTACCGCGTTCGTGCTGCTGAGCGTGACGCTCGGCATGTATGTCGCGACGATCCTCTATCTCGTTTTCACGATGCGCTTCCAGGGCGGCTATGGCTGGATCGCCAGCCTTTCGACGGCTCTGATCACCGCCGCCTTCTTCTACCTGTCGCTGGAAAAATTCTTCCAGATCGCGCTGCTGAAGGGGCCGCTCGAGCCCCTCCTTGGCCTCTAGAGAGAGCACGGCTTCCGGCATGGAGAACATCGCCAACCTGATGCACGGCTTCTCGGTCGCGCTCACGACGCATCATCTTCTGCTGATGGTGGCGGGTGTGCTGCTGGGCGTGCTCGTGGGCGTCCTGCCCGGCCTCGGCGCGCCCAACGGCGTCTCGCTGCTGCTGCCGCTGACCTTCTCGATGGACCCCGTCTCGGCGATCATCCTGCTGACTTCACTGTATTGGGGCGCGCTGTTTGGCGGGTCCACGACCTCGATCCTGTTCAATATCCCCGGCGAGCCGTCCTCGGTGGCAACGACCTTCGACGGTCACCCGATGGCCAAGCAGGGACGCGCCACGGAGGCGCTGTCCTTCGCCTTCCTCTCGGCCGGCTTCGGGGCGCTTTGCGGCGTCATTCTCATCACATTGCTGTCCGGCTGGGTCGCAAGCTTCGCGCTGCGCTTCTCGTCGCCGGAATATTTCGCGGTCTATTTCATGACCTTCGCGAGCTTCATTGGGCTTGGCGGGGCGTCCCCCTTCAAGACCATCGTGTCGATGGGCATGGGCTTCGCCATGGCCACCATCGGGATGGATTCGGTCTCCGGCAATGTGAGGCTCACCTTCGATTACGACGTGCTGCTCGCGGGCGTCAGCTTCCTGATCGCGGTCATCGGGCTCTTCGGCATCGGCGAGCTGCTCCTGACCATGGAAGAGGGGCTGAAGTTCGAGGGCGTTGCCGCCAAGGTCCGCATCCGCGACGTGGTGACGACCGCCGCCAAGCTGCCGCACTACTGGCTCGCTCTGTTGCGCTCATCGCTGATCGGCATCTGGATGGGCATCACGCCGGGGGGGCCCACGGCCGCTTCCTTCATGAGCTACGCCATGGCGAAGCGCTCGTCGCGCAACCCGTCGAAATTCGGAAAAGGTGAGCCCGAAGGCGTGATCGCGCCTGAGACGGCCGACCATGCCGCCGGCTCAGCCGCGATGCTGCCGATGCTGGCGCTCGGCATTCCCGGCTCGGCCACCGCCGCCGTAATGATGGGCGGGCTGATGATCTGGGGCCTCAATCCGGGCCCGACGCTGTTCACAGACCGGCCGGATTTCGTCTGGGGGCTGATCGCCTCGATGTATCTCGGCAATGTCGTGGCGGTCGTGATCGTGCTGGCGACGGTGCCGCTTTTTGCCTCGATCCTGCGCATCCCCTTCTCGATCATCGGCCCGGTCATCGTCGTGATCTGTTTCATCGGCGCCTATACGGCGGCCAGCCGCGAATTCGATATCTGGCTCGCGCTTGTCTTCGGGCTCGTGGGGTACCTGTTCAAGAAACTGGATTATCCGATCGCGCCGCTCGTGCTCGCCATGGTGATCGGCGACAAGGCCGAGGACGCTTTCCGCCAGTCGATGATCTTCAGCCAGGGCTCGCTGTCGATCTTCTGGTCGAACGCGCTGGTTGCCACGCTCATGGCCATCGGCCTCGTCCTGCTGCTGATGCCGCTCGCGGGCAGCGCTTGGCGGCAGATACGATCACCTCGTCGCGAGCGTGTCGGCTGAAGGCAGAGAAGGCCATGATGATGTTGCGCTAGGCGGCGTCGCCAAGAGCCGGCAGGGATTGCAGCAAGGTCTTCCGCGCCGAATGCAGATGGCGTCGACAGTAGAACTCGATATCCATCGGATTTCGAGATTTCAACGCCGCGATATAATCTAGATGCTCAGAGAGGGCCGCGCGGTTGCGCTCGCGTTCACCGGTTTTATTCCACTGGTAGTGATAGTGGAAGATCATCGAGATGACGTCGTAGAAGTCGATCACGAAGCGATTGCGCGATGCGAGGTGGATGAGCCGGTGAAAACGCTCGTCGAGCGGCGAGAATTCGGCCGGGTTTTCTTCGACCCGCTTCAGCAGGGCGTGATGCTCGGCCTCAAGCTCCGTCAGCGCGGCCCAGGCGGAATGATCCGGGGCGAGGCCGGCGAAATGCAGCGCCGATCGCAGTTCGAACATTTCGCGCACATCCATGAGTTCGAGCGCGAATTCATGCGTGAACCCCTTCAGCACCCACTGACTGTGGCGCCGTTTCTCGATCAGGCCGAACCGCGAGAAGCGGATCAGGAATTCGCGGACCGCCGACACCCCGACCTGAAGGTCGCGGGCGATATCCGCTTCGCTGATCAGGTCGCCGGGTTTGACGCCGCCGGCCAGGATACGCTGCATGAATCCACGCTCGATAATGGCGGCGAGCGGGTCGGTCTCGTTGTCGGGGAAGAAATCGGCCGCAACGGGCTTGCGAAGAACCGTTTTCTCGCGGCCGGTCCAGCCGATGATCCCTGCCTCGGATAATTGGGTCAGGATCGAGCGCACGGTCGTGCGGCTGACGCCGAGTTGCGCGACCAGCTCCGCCTCCGAGGGCAGCTCGTCGCGCTTGCAGATACCGCGCAGGGCCGCGTTATAAGCCTCCTTGAAGAGCGTTTTAGGCTTGGCCATCCAGCTGACTCGTCTTGCGCCGCAGAGCCGGCGGGCGCAGCTATAGCTCTCAGCAACGTTTTTTGTCGATGAGAAACATCGGGAGCAGAGAGCCTGCGGTAGAAGCGGCGACGCTCGAAGGTCTGCGGGGAACCGTAATGGGCCGCGTCACCGCAATGCAAACTAAATAAGGCCAATCTTCGCTGCGATGCAGCGCAGAATCAGGCACAGGCTGCCATCAAGTGCCTTGCCAACCTCCGGAACTGCCGTTACGCTTCATCTGTATCTAATCAATAAGGTACAAGAGCTCAGCAAAGAGCCTTATTCTCTGGGAGGAGCCCCGTCATGATCACTGTCACGCGCTCGCGCGTCTGTTCCCTGCTCGCCGGCGCCGCTTTCGCACTGGGTGCATCTGCGATGTCCGCCCCGGCCCGGGCCGATGTCACCATCCCCATCATCGTCAAGGACACCACGTCCTTCTATTGGCAAATCGTGCTCGCCGGTGCGCGGAAGGCCGGCAAGGACCTCGGCGTCAACGTCCCCGAACTGGGCGCGCAGAGCGAGGCGGATGTGAACGGCCAGATCTCGATCCTCGAGAATTCCGTGGCGGGCAAGCCCGCCGCCATCGTAATCGCGGCGACCGAAAAATCCGCGCTCGGCGCGCCGATCACGGCGGCGGCGAAATCGGTGCCCATCATCGGCATCGACTCGGCGGCGGACTCCACGGCCTTCACCTCCTTCCTTACGACCGACAACGTCCAGGGCGGCCGCATCGCCGCCGACGGTCTCGCCGCCGCGATCAAGGCCAAGACCGGCAAGGAGCAGGGCGATGTCGTGCTCATCACCTCCCTGCCGAACGCCGGCTCCCTCGAGCAGCGCAAGCAGGGCTTCATCGAGCAGCTCAAGAAATATCCGGGTCTGAAGCTCGTCGCCGACCGCTATGCGGACGGGCAGGCGGCGACCGGCCTCAACATCACCACCGATCTGCTGACGGCGAATCCCAACCTCGTCGGTATCTTCGCGTCGAACCTCATCATGGCGCAGGGCGCCGGTCAGGCGATCGCGGAGAACGGCATCAAGGGCAAGGTCGCGTTGATTGGCTTCGACAGCGACGAGCGGACGGTCGGCTTCCTCAAGGACGGCGTCATCGCGGCCCTCGTGGTACAGGACCCGTTCCGGATGGGCTATGACGGCATCAAGACTGCGCTGGCCGCCTCCAAGAAGGAAAAGGTCGAGAAGGATGTCGATACCGGCGCCAACCTGATCACCTCCGCGACGATGAACGAAGCACGCGCGCAGGAACTCCTGAACCCGAAGGTCAAGTAAGGCTCGGCAGGGGGCGCTCCGTCGGGTCAGCGGGCGCCGCTGTGGCGGCGCTCGCCTGATCTGCCCGAGAAAGGCCGTCAGTCCCCGCAAACGCAGATCGAGCGGTTCGCCGCATCGCTCCGCTCCTCGGCGCGCTGCCTCTCGAAAGCGAAGTTCGGGCCGAGCGCCTGCCCTTCGGCGTGTGTCCTCGGACCTCCCTGCACTCGCGACAACAAGGCTATTCATGCCGGCAGCGCTCGACGTGCTTCCCCATCCGACCAGCGACACGCTGCCGCCGCGGGGCGGGCCCATCCTCGAGCTGAGAGCACTCGAAAAAAGTTACGGCCCGGTGCTGGCCCTGCGGCCATCGACGCTGGCGTTCGAAGCTGGTGAAATTCACGCCATCGTCGGTGAGAACGGCGCCGGCAAATCGACGCTGATCAAGCTCCTCACCGGCGTCATTCGTCGCTCCGGAGGCGAAATCCTCTGGCGAGGGAACCCTGTCGCGCTGGCCACGCCGCAGGAGGCGATCGACCACGGCATCAACGCCGTGCACCAGGAGGTGGTGCTTTGCCGCCATCTTTCGGTGGCCGCCAACATCTTCCTCGGCGACGAGGATGCCCGCTTCGGCCTTCTGCGAAAACGCGAGATGAATCGCGCCGCGCAGCGAATCCTCGATGATATGGGCTTCCAGCTGCCTGCCCATGCCGAGCTGGGCTCGCTCACCATCGGCCAGCAGCAACTCGTCGCGACGGCGCGAGCTTCGCTGCGTGGCACGCGCTTCATCATCTTCGACGAGCCGACGGCCTATCTCACGCGCCAGGAGGCCGCCCAGCTCTTCGCCCTGATCCGCCGCCTGAAGGCCGAGGGTGTGACGATCGTCTACATCTCGCATCGCATGGAAGAGATCTTCGAGCTGGCCGACCGCGTCTCGGTGCTGCGCGACGGCCTGCTGGTCGGCACGCGCCAGATCGGCGAGACGAACGACGCCGAACTGGTCTCCATGATGATCAACCGCTCGCTGGAGCAGATCTATCACAAGGAGACCATCGCGCGGGGCGAGCCGCTGATCGAGGCGCGACACCTCTCCGGCCAGGGCTTCGCCGATGTCTCGCTCACCGTCCGGCGCGGCGAGATCGTCGGGCTCTACGGGTTGATCGGCGCGGGACGCTCGGAGTTCGCGCTCTCGCTCTTCGGGCGCAACCCGAAGATGGCGGGCGAGATCGCGTGGAAGGGCAAAAGCGTCGACATCACTAGCGAGCGCCGCGCGATCGATCTCGGCATGGCGCTCGCCCCCGAGAGCCGGCGCGACCAGGGCCTCGCGCTGAACCTGCCGATCGGCCTCAATCTCAACCTTCCCGTTTACGACCGCCTGACCAAGGGCCTCCTCATTTCCCGGAGCGAGGAGAGGGCGGCGGCGGAACGGCAGATCCGCGACCTGCAGATCAAGACGCCCGGCCCGCGCTCGCTGGCCTCCTCGATGTCCGGCGGCAACCAGCAGAAGATCGTGATCGGCAAATGGCTGAACCACGGCGCCGAGCTCTTCATCTTCGACGAGCCGACGGTCGGCGTCGATGTCGGCACGAAAGCCGAGATCTACCGGCTGTTCGGCGCGTTGCTGAAGCGCGGTGCCGGCATCCTGCTGATCTCGTCCTATCTGCCCGAGGTGTATGAGCTCGCCGACACGCTGCACGTCTTTCGAGGCGGCAAGCTCGTCGGCACGCATGACTACCGGGCGGCAAGCCACGAAGACATCCTGGCCGAGGCGATCGGCGTCTGACCCCTCAACCGGGAGACCACTCTCCATGTCCCTGCCGAGCGAGAATGCCAACGTCGCGGCCGCCGCCGTGAAACCCAAGCGGAACTTCGGCTTCCTGTTCGCCCTGACGTTGCTCGGGCTTCTGCTGTTGCTGTGCATCGCATTGTCGATCGCGACGCCCAATTTCGCGACGCCGCTCAACGTCACGAACCTGCTGCGTCAGGGCTCCATGATCGCGATCCTCGCGATTGGGCAGACCTTCGTGATCATCACCGCCGGGATCGACCTGTCTTCGGGTGCGGTCGTCGGCTTTTCGACGACGGTGGTTGCCTGGCTCCTGTCTCACGGCGTGCCCTCCTTCGCCGCGATCCCGTTGACGCTGCTGATGGGCCTCGCGATCGGCCTGTTCCACGGCTTCGGCATTGTCCGCATGGGCCTGCCGCCGTTCATCATCACGCTTGCGACGTTGACGGCGCTGCGTGGCATCGGCCTCGTCATCACCAACGGCTCGACTATCAACATCGCCGATACGAGCTTCACCGGCTTCTCGATCGGCAACCTCTTCGGTCTCCCCAACCTGTTCTGGATGGTGATCCTCGTCGCGGTGCCGTCCTTCGTGTTTCTGCATATGAGCCGCTGGGGGCGTTACCTCTTCGCCGTGGGCTCGAACCCCGAGGCGACCCGTCTGTCCGGCGTCAACGTGCCGCGCATGATCTACCTCGCCTATGCGCTCTCCGCCGTCCTTTCGGCCTTTGTCGGCGTTCTTCTCGCGGCGCGGATCGGTGTCGGCAACGCGACCCAGGCCGAAGGCTGGGAGCTCCAGGCGATCGCCTCCAGCGTCATCGGCGGCACCTCGCTGTTCGGCGCGGTCGGCTCGATTCAGGGCCCGCTGATCGGCGCCTTCATCCTCGCCACCATCAATAACGGCGCCAACCTGCTCAATATCAACTCATTCTGGCAGCGCATCATCACCGGCGTGCTGATCATCCTGATCGTCTTCTTCGACCAGCTGCGTCGCCGCCGGAGCTGACGAAGGCACGACGCGGCGCCGCGCTTCCTGATGAAGTCATCGGCGGGGGCTACGACGGGCACTTTTAGGTCCATCCGCCCGAACGTTTTGCGCGTCCGCGCGATAGCGCGTCAGTTCCTCGCGCACGATCTCGAGGAAGCCGGCGAGCAGAACCTCTTCGCGATGGAGGCTCGGAAACATGGCGTGGCCATAAAACAGGATTTCCGGCTCGAAGGGGCGGATGGCGATGCCCAGATGGCGGTAGTCATCGGCAGCGATCGGATTGCAGATGCCGACGCCCAGCCCTTGCGCGACCAGGGCGCAGATCGCCGCGCTGAAAGGCGTTTCCATGACATGATGGCGTTTCACATTCGCATCGTCGAAGATCCTGTCGACCCGCGTTCGGGCGCCGTCTTCGAGCGAGAGCGAAATGAACGGCTCGCCTTCCACATCTTGCGGCCTCAGGGACGCCCGCTCCGATAGACGATGGCCGGGCGGCAGCACGCAGACGCCTGGTATCGCGTAGAGCGGGGTGTGCTCGACCATGGGCAAGTCGATCAGATTGGCGACGAAGCCGATATCGCAATGCGAAGTCGACATCCAACGCGTGATCGTGCCGTCATTTCCCATCTGCAGCGAGACGGCCGCGTTCGGAAAACGATCCTTGAACCGCTTGATGCAGCGGGGAATGAAGCCGAGCGCGACGACCGGCATGGCGGCGATCCGCAGGCGCCCCGTACCCAGCGCGCGAATGTCCCGCGCCGCATGGGCAAGGTTTTCGAGACCCAGAAAGCTGCGTTCGACCTCGCGATAGAAGGACAGTCCCGCAGGCGTGGGGAGGATACGGCCGGCCTTGCGTTCGAACAGGCGCAGATCGATCGAAGCTTCGAGCTCGGCGATCAGGCGGCTGATGCTGGGCTGGGAGGTTCGCAGCTCCTGCGCCGCAATCGTCATCGATCCGCGCATCATCACCCGTCGGAACGCCTCGATCTGGCGGAGATTCATGGTGCGATGCCCATATCAGATTTGAATGGCGACCCGAAAATCTGAGATTTGACCAGATGCCTGCTGACCGCAATAGTTTTGCCCATGTCAGCGCGCCCGCCCATCGCAGCGACGCCTCGCCTCACCGGGATGGCTTGCTTGCGCTGTGGCGAGCCTTGGCCGGTCGACGAATATGACGTCGGCTGCCCGCGTTGCGCCTCGGCAGGCCACGCCTCCAATCTGCGCCTGACCTATACCGGGGACGGGCGCGCGATCTCGCTGCCTTATCCGGATGCCCTCTCCCTCGGCGAGGGGCACACACCTTCCATCGAACTCCCGAAGCTGGCGGCCGAGCTCAATGTCGGTCGGCTTTCGGCCAAGCTCGAATGGTGCAACCCGACCGGCTCTCACAAGGACCGGATGAGCGCGCAGCTTGTCGCGCGCGCGCTCGATCGCGGCGCCCTCTGCATCGCGGCGGCGTCCAGCGGCAATGGCGGCCTCTCGATCGCGGCCTATGCGGCCCGTGCGGGGCTCGCCTGCGAGGTCGCCTCGACCGAAGCGCTGGCGCCGTCCTACCGCCGCGCCATCGAGGCCCACGGCGCGACGCTCGTCATCTGCGCCGACAGCATGTCGCGGTGGGCGCATCTGGCGCGCCGCGTCGGTGAGGGGGCCTTCGCCGCGACCAACTACAAGGTTCCGGCGATCGGAACCAATCCCTTTGGCATCGAAGGCTACAAGGCCCTTGCGGGCGAGTTGGCCAAGGAAGCCCTGCCCGATCTTGTCGTGGTGCCGACCGCGCGCGGGGATCTTCTTTCCGGCCTGCGTCTCGGTTTCGAGGAGCTAGGGCTGGGCATGCCGACGCTCATCGCGGCGGAACCCTTCCCGCGCCTCGAGCGCGTCCTGGCAGGCGCGGATTATCGCGCCAGCTTTCCGGGCGAAACCCGGCAGTCCTCGATCGCCGGCAGCACCGTGACGTGGCAGGCCGTCGAGGCGCTGCGCGTCTCGGCTGGCCGGGCCGTTCCTGTCGACGACGAGGGCGCGCGCGCAGCCCAGACGCGGCTCGCCCACCACGGACTGCATGTCGAATTGTCGGCCGCTTCGGCGTTGGCGGCATTGATCATGCTTGCGGGAGAGGGCGCCCTTGCCGGCTGCCACGCCGTCCTTGTGCTGACCGGCTCGGGATTTCGTGACCCGGGCGAGAGCGAGATGGCCGCAAGGGCCCCAGACGAGGCAGCCTCCCGAGAGGCGCCCGCGCAGCCGGCAACGACCGGCGCTTCATCACCGAGAACCGATCGATCGGTCCAACAGAGGGAAAACGGATGACCAAAACACATTCCTGCCTGCCGGCACTGTCGGCTCTTGCCCTGACATTCGCCTTTGCCGCCCAGGGCGCGTGGGCACAGGCTCTGCCTCCGGTGCCAGAGGCGATCAAGTCGGCCGGTGTTCTGCGGGCCGGTGTCCGCTGCGACCAGCCGCCCTATGGCTACAAGGACGAGACCGGCAAGTTCGCTGGCGTCGAGACCGACATGGCAATCCAGATCGCCATATGGGCCTTCGGCGCGCCCGACAAGGTCGAGCTGACCTGCGTCACGGCCGAGAACCGCATCCCGCAGCTTGCCGGCAAGAAGGTCGACATCCTCATCGCGACTTTGGGCATCACGCCGGAGCGGGCGCGAGTGATCGACTTCTCCAAGCCCTATCGCTGGGGCGGTTCGGACATGCTCGTCGCCAAGGACAGCCCGATCAAAAAGCTAGACGACGTCGCCGGCAAGACCGTGATCATGCTCAAGGGCTCGACCCAGGCGAAGTGGTTCGAGGACAACATGCCCAAGGTCGACAACCTGCGGCTCAACACCGCCTCCGATGCGCTGCAGGCCCTGAAGCAAGGCCGCGGCGATGCCTATACCCACGATGCCGCGACGCTCGTTGTCATCGCCGCCAAGGACCCGAGCCTGCGTCTCGTCGGCGAGCCCTTCGCCGTCTCGGATGCCGCTGCCGGCGTACGAAAGAACGAGGCGGAATGGCTGGCTTACGTCGATGCGTCGCTCGATCGCATGAAGGCCGAGGGCCTTTACGCAAAATGGGTAGACAAGTGGATCCCGGCCGAGATCCGCCCCTTCTACATCGACGCCTTCACCAAGCCGAAGCCGACCGCGCGCTGATCCCTTGCAAGGGCCGGGAGCCTCCAGGGCTCCCGGCCGACAGGCAGCGGAGGAGCGCGCGCCATGGAATTCGACGTCGTCTATCTCATGGCGCAATGGCCCGCACTGCTGCGCGGCCTGTGGCTGACCGTACAGATCAGCGCGATTTCGATCGTGCTGTCGCTGCTGGTCGGCGTGGCGGGCGCGGCGGTGCGGACGCTGCACGTCCCGGTCCTCGACAAGGTCGTGGTCGGCTATGTCGAGTTCATCCGCAACACGCCGCTGCTCGCGCAGCTCTTCTTCATCTTCTACGGGCTGCCGGGCATCGGGCTCAAGCTGTCGCTGTTCTGGTCGGGCGTGCTTTGCCTCACGGTCTGGGCCGGCGCCTACCAGATCGAGAACATTCGCGGCGGGCTCGAGACGGTCGGCAAGGGGCTGCGCGAGGCGGCATTCTCGCTGGGCCTTTCGCCGTGGCGCTATTTCCGGCTGATCGCCGCGCCGATGGCCATTCGCGTCGGCCTGCCCTCGATGCTCAACACCTCGATCTCGCTCCTGAAGAACTCGTCCTATCTCCAGGCGATCGGGCTGGCGGAGCTGACCTATGTCGCCATCGACCGGATCTCGATGGATTTCCGGACCATCGAGACGTTCGCCGCGATCTGCGTGATCTATCTCGTGCTGGTCCTGTTCCTGTCCTTTCTCGCCAGCCGGCTCGAATACCGGCTGAACGCGCCATTCCGGCATTGAGGAGGGCGCGATGGAACTCTTGATCCGGAACCTCCCCTTCATCCTGCAGGGCCTGGCGATGACGCTCGGGCTGGCGCTTGCGACGCTGTTCTTCGCGACGATCATCTCGTTTGCGCTGGGCACGCTTGCGACGTTGCGCTTCGGCTGGCTTCGCGTCGTGGTGCGGGTCTATGTCGAGCTGTTTCGCGACATCCCGCTCGTCGTGAATATCTTCTTCATCTTCTTCGTCGCGCCGCTGTTTGGGCTGAACCTGTCGCCTTTCGCCGCCGTAACGGTCGGGCTCTCGCTTTGGGGCAGCGCCAACGGCATCGAGATCGTGCGCGGTGGCTTCAACGCCGTCGCGAAGCATCAATGGCAGAGCGCCGCAGCGCTCGGGCTGAAGACCTGGGAAGTCTATGTCTTCGTCACCGGCCCGCAGGCGCTGCGTGCGATCCTTCCGCCCTTCGTTGGCCTGCTGACGCTGCTCGTCCAGGCGACGTCGCTCGGCGCGCTCGTCGGCGTGAACGAGTTCTTCAAGGTCGGCCAGATCATCGTCGAGCGCACGACCATGATGGAAGGCTGGAACCCGGCCTTCACCGTCTATGCCGCGGTGCTGCTGACCTACTTCGTGATCTGCTCGGCCCTGACTTGGTTCGGCCGTTGGCTCGAACGACGCCTGAAACGCGACCGGCGGCTGGCGTCAGTCAGACCGGCCGCCCCACTCCCACAGCTTCCCTGATCAACATCGCCTTGCCGCGAAGGACATCGCCATGGAATCCAAAGTCAGCCGTCGCTTGACCGAATCTGTTGCCAAGGAAGTCTGCGAGCATATCTACGCGCCGCGTCTCGCCCGGGATTTCCGTACCGTTTTCGGCTACATGAGCGACCTCAACCAGGCGCATGTCCTGATGCTGGCCCGTTGCGGGCTGATCTCGCCGGAGGCCGCGAAGTCCCTGGCCGGTGGCCTGTTGCGGATGGAGGAAGAGGGGCCGGAGGTCGTAGAGCTCGATCCGGAGCGCGAGGACGCCTATTTCAATTACGAGGCGCACCTCATCAAATTGATAGGCACCGAGGCAGGCGGCCGGATGCATATCGCCCGCAGCCGCAATGACCTGACGGCGGCGCTGGATCGGCTGAGGGCTCGCGACCTCCTGCTGGATGCGGGCCAGGCTCTGCTGTCGGTCGAAGAGCATGCGCTGGATGGCGCCTTCCGCTTCCGGGACGTGGTGATGCCGGGCTACACCCATCTGCAACCGGCCCAGCCGGTGACTTACGGCTTCTACCTCGCCGGCGTCGCGCAGTCGCTGGAGCGGGATCATGGCCGCCTCACCGATGCCTGGGCGCGCACCAATATCAGCCCGCTCGGCGCCGGCGCGCTCGCCGGCACGACCTTCGCCATCGACCGGGACGGCGTGGCGCGCTCGCTTGGCTTCGAAGGACTGGTCGAGAACGCGCTCGACGCGGTGGCGACCCGCGATTTCGGCCTGGAGATCCTCTCGGGCCTGACACAGATCGCGCTCGTCTGGAGCCGCGTCGCGCAGGACTACCACGTCATGGTCAGCCATGAATTCCAGACGATCGAGTTTCCCGACCGTGTCACGGGAACCTCCAGCATCATGCCGCAGAAGAAGAACCCGGTGGTGCTGGAGCATCTCAAGGGCAAGGCCGGCCATCTGCTCGGCCTTTACGTGGCTTCGGCCACGGCGGTGAAGGGCACGCATTTCACCAACACCATCGACGGCAATCGCGAAGCGATGCGCGGCGTCTGGGAGGGCGGCGAGGAAACCTTGCGCTGCCTTGCGCTGCTGGACCTCGTCGTCGCCAGCGCGAGGCCGAACGCGGCCTTGATGAAGCGCCGCGTCACCGACGATTTCGCCTCCGCGACCGACTTGGCCGATCTGATGGTGCGCGAGGCCGATCTCTCGTTCCGCGAGGCGCATCATGTCGTCGGCGGCGTCGTCCGCGCGGCGATGGATGCCGGGATGGCGGCAGACAGCATCACGACCGAGATGGTCGACGACGCCGCGCGCGAGCAGCTCGGCCGTCCGCTCGGCCTGTCGGCCGATGCCGTCCGGACCAGTCTTGATCCTTCAGCCAGCGTCGCCGCGCGGACACTTCCCGGCGGACCTGCGCCCGATGCCGTCGCCCGCGCTGTCGAAGCGGCGCAATCTCGCCTGGAAGCGCGGCGCGCTGCCCTGGCAGAGAAGCGCGGCAGGCTGCAAAGCACGCGCGACACCCTCAAGCGCGACCTGAAGGACCTCGCCGCATGAGCGGGGCGCCGCTGATCAGCCTGCGCGGCATCGGCAAGCGCTTCGGCGCGCACCAGGCTTTGCGCGGCATCGATCTCGATGTCGCGGCCGGCAGCGTCGTCGTTCTGATCGGCCCCAGTGGGTCCGGCAAGAGCACGCTGATCCGCTGCATCAACGGGCTTGTCAGGCCCGACGAGGGCACGCTTCACATCGCCGGCCAGCCCGTCGATATCCGGCATGAGAGCGCCTGGCAGCGGATGCGGACCGAGGTCGGAATGGTGTTTCAGGACTATGCCCTGTTTCCCCATCTCAGCGTGCTCCGCAACATGACGCTGACGCCGCAACGTCGCCGCAAGGTGCCGCGTGCGCAGGCCGAACGCGAAGCTCGCGAATTGCTGGCCCGCGTAGGCCTCGCCGACAAGGCCGAGGATTATCCTGCCGCGCTCTCGGGCGGGCAGCAGCAGCGTGTCGCGATCGTGCGCGCTCTCGCGATGAAGCCCAAGGCCATCCTCTTCGACGAACCGACATCGGCGCTCGATCCCGAAACGATCGGCAGCGTGCTCGACGTGATGAAAGACCTCGCGCGGGACGGCACGACGATGGTCGTCGTCACCCATGAGATGGGCTTCGCTCGCGAGGTCGCCGACCGGGTCGTCTTTATGGCGGAGGGCCAGATCCTCGAGGAGGGCGCGCCGGCGCCGTTTTTCGCAGGGCCACGCCACGAGCGGACCCGCGCCTTCCTGTCCAACATCAGATCTTTCGGAGAAACAGCCCATGGCTGACGCAGCCGGCGTCCTGGCATCGAACTTCACCACGAACCCGTATTGGTGGGATGCCGCGGCGCCCGAGACTGCGCGCGAGCCGTTGCCCGAGACCACCGATGTTCTTGTCGTCGGCTCCGGCTATTGCGGGCTTTCTGCCGCAGCAGAACTGGCCCGCAATGGCGTCGACGTGACCGTCGTCGATGCGGAGGAGCTAGGCGCCGGCGCCTCGACCCGCTCCGGCGGCATGGTGTCCAGCGGCCAGAAACTCGTGATCGGCGGTGCGATCAAGGGCGTCGATGCGGCGCGTATGCAGCGACTGCTCGAGGATTCGCTGTCCTCCTACGATCATCTCAAGACATTGATCGAGGATCGGAAGCTGGATGCCGACCTCGCCGTCCTCGGGCGCTATTTCGGCGCCCATGTCCCAAAGCATTACGACCGGCTGCGGCGGCAGGGCGAGCTTCTGGCCCAGCACACCGGCGTCACGGTGCATGACATCCCGAAATCGCGCCAGCACGAAGTCACGAAGACCGATTTCTACCATGGCGGCATCGTGATCGACGAGTATGGCGGGCTGCACCCCGCCAAATATCATCGCGCGCTGCGCCGTCTTGCCGAGAGCCACGGCGCGACTTTGCGGTCCCACGCTCCCGTTCTCAAAGTCAGAGAACTAGCGAACGGCTTCCACGAGGTCGAGACCGGTCGCGGCCGCATCCGCGCCAAGCATGTTTTCTTCGGCACCAACGGGTACAGCGACAAGGCGAGCGGCTTCCTGCACAGGAAGATCGTCGGCGTTCGCAGCTACCAGATCGCGACCGAACCGCTTCCGCCGGAGCTGATGGCCGAGATCAACCCCGGCAAGCGCATGATCACCGACTCCAAGCGCGAGCTGATCTATTCGCGCCCCTCGCCCGATGGCACGCGCATCCTCTTCGGCAGCCGGCCGGGTATGTTCAATCTGCCCGAGCGCGACGCCGCGCCGCGTCTTCACGCCCTGATGCTGAAGGTCTGGCCTCAGCTTGCGGGCTACCAAGTCACGCATTGCTGGAGCGGCAAGGTCGGCATGACGGCCGACAAGATCGCCCATATGGGCCAGATGAGCGGCATCGATTTCGCGGTCGGCTGCAATGGCAACGGCGTGGCGTTGATGACCTATCTCGGACACCAGTCCGCCCTGAAGCTTCTCGGCAAATTGAACCGCAAAAGCGCCTTCGACGACCCGGCTTTCCCCGATATTCCGGTGCCGTTCTATGACGGGCGCCCCTGGTTCCTGCCGATCGTCAGCGGCTGGTACCACTTTCAGGATGCGCTCGCGCGTCGATCGGCCGGGCTGTAGGCGGGAGAGGGTGATGGCAAAGGTTGCGATGATATCGGGTGCGAGCCGCGGTATCGGCCGGGCGATCGCGGCGGAGCTCGGGCGGCAGGGATACGCGCTCAGCCTGGGCATTCGCGATCAGCGCGCCATGCCGGGCGATGATTTCGCGCCGAGCGGCCTTGCTTGCTTTCCCTATGAGGCCGCGGGCCTCGGTGACGAGCAGGCTTGGACCGCCGAAACGATCGCGCGCTTCGGCCGGATCGATGTCCTGGTCAATGCCGCCGGCATCCTGCGCGACGTCTCGTTGGAAAGCGGTGATCCGACCGACCTCGACGACCTCCTGGCAATCAACGTCAAGGCGCCGTTTCGTCTGATCCAGGCGGCACTTCCGCACCTTAAGGCTGCCGGGGAGGGCAGGGTGATCAATATCGCCTCGCTGTCGGGCAAACGCGTGCGCAACGGCAATGCCGGTTACCAAATGAGCAAATTCGCGATGATGGCGCTCTCGCACGCTGTGCGTCAGACGGCATTCGGGTCCGGCGTCCGCTCGCTTGCGCTCTGTCCGAGCTATGTCGCGACCGACATGGCCGAAGGGGCTTTGCCGCGAGCGGACATGACCCAGCCGGAGGACATCGCCCGTCTCGTCGCCCTGATCGTCGGGCTACCGAACACCGCTTCGATCTCCGAGCTGATCGTGAACTGCGGTTACGAGGCGATGTATTGAGCCAGATGTGGTGACGCCGCAGCGCAACCCGGTCCGCGACAAGGCGAGACGCCGGCCTCGCCAATGTCCTCCTACCGTCCTTCACTCGCCGCTTCGCGCTGGGCGAACAGGCGGGTGACCTCGACCATGTTGGCCGTGCCCCAGGTGCAGAGAGGCACCATCGCCTGCGCCAGGCTATGGCCCAACGGTGTGAGAGCGTAGTCCACCCGGGGCGGCACCTCGTGGTAGTCCGTCCGCTTCACGAGATCGTCTGTCACCAGCTCCTTGAGCTGCTGGATGAGCATCTTGTCGCTGACGTCGCGTACGGCTCGCCGCAGCTCGCCATAGCGGGTGGGGCCGCCCTGGGCGAGGAAATACAGGATCAACGGTTTCCACTTGCCGGCGATCAGCCGAAGCGTCGCGTCGAGACCGCAGGTGAAGCCCGGTAGCGTCGGCGTGCAGTTCTGGGCCGGAGGCGCTGAGGGCATCGTCGAAGGGACAGAATGATGGGGCGACATTTCCGGGACACTTACCAAATGGTGCATACTTGTCGATAAGTAGGTTAGCCGCCAGTTCAGTGCAACCTCAGTCAAGGAAGCACATCATGAACAGACTTCAAGGCAAGACCGCAGTGGTCACCGGCGGCGCGAGCGGCATCGGATTTGGCGCAGCCAGACGCTTCATCGAAGAAGGCGCAACCGTTTACCTCTTCGGACGGCGTCAGGACGCGCTTGCCAAAGCCGTGGCCGAGCTGGGCCCCTCGGCCCATGCGGTGAACGGCTCGGTGACCGAGCTGGCCGACCTCGACAGGCTCTATGAGACGGTCAAGGCAGAGCGCGGCGGGCTCGACATCCTGTTCGCCAATGCCGGCACCGGCGCGTTCGCACCGCTCGGCGAGATCACACCCGAGCACTATGACCAGATCTTCGACATCAACGTGAAAGGGCTGATCTTCACGGTCCAGAAGGCTCTGCCGTTGATGGCGGCCGGCTCGTCGATCATTCTGACCGGCTCGAGCGCGGGAGCGATGGGGACCCCGGCGTTCAGCGTCTACAGTGCAACCAAGGCGGCCGTGCGCAACCTTGCGCGAAGCTGGGCGCTGGACCTGCGCGGCACTGGGATCCGGGTCAACGTGCTGTCTCCCGGGCCGATCACGACGGAACTCGCGTTGCAGGTGCTCGGCGAAGACGGGATGGAGGCGATCGGAGCGACGACTGTGCTTGGCCGCATGGGCGACGCCTCAGAGACGGGCGCAGTCGCTGCGTTCCTCGCCTCATCGGATAGCAGCTTCATGACGGGCGGCGAAGTCTTCGTCGACGGCGGTCTGGCGCAAGTCTAAAGGCGCTGACGGCGCCAAGGCTGAGGGCGTCGGTGGCAATCGCCGAGGCCCTCAGCCGCCTGCGAAGCGCGACGGCCCGGGCGGTCTCGTCAGTACGCTCAACGCAGCTTGGCGATCCCGATGCCATCGAGTTTGGCGCGATCTTTGATCGACTCCTCGCTGCGCGTCATCGCCTTCGAGATCGCTTTCAGCGCCATGCCCTTACTTGCGAGCAACTTCAGCTTCGCGAGTTCTTCACTCGTCCAGGGTTGGCGGTGCCGTTCAAATCGGTCGGTCACGATCCTGTTCCTTTCTCTCGGACATCACGGCCATTCAAGCGGATATAGCAGAAGCGCGACCGGCTGTGAGCTTGCCGGCTGTATGCGACCACCGCTATCACAATGGGCCTATTCCGGTGCCCAGCGCAGAAAGCGGACCATGACCCAAACCACCCATGCTCCGCTTTACATCGACTTTCTCAATGCGCTTGACGTCGAAGCCTTGCGGCTGACCGATGCCGAGATCATCGCGGCTGTGGAGATGGGCCTTGCCGCCCAGGGGCAAAAGGCGACCGAGATCGAGCCGCGTGTGCATCTCATGCCCAAGGCGGGGGCGAACGGCCATTTCAACGTGCTGCGTGGTGCTTTCCGCGCGCCGATCAACCGTGCCGGCGTCAAGGTGATCGGCGACTTCGTCGACAACTACAAGCAGGGCCTGCCCTCCGAGATGGGACTTCTGTTCCTGATGGACCCGCTCACCGGCGTACCCACCGCGATCGTCGACGGAAGCCATCTCACGGACATGCGCACCGGCGCCATCACCGCGATCGGCGCCAAGCATCTCGCCCGCAAGGGCTCGAAAATTCTCGGCCATATCGGCGCGCGCGGCACGGCCTACTGGAATGTGCGCCTGCTCGACGCGCTGTTCGACTTCGATGAGATCCGCGTCCACTCGCGGCGGCCCGAAAGTCGCGATGCCTTCGCCGCCCGACTTTCCGCCGATCTCGGCAAGAAGATTACCGTCACGGAGGATTGGCGCTCCTGCGTCGAGGGTGCCGATATCGTGGTCGAGGCCTCGCGGCTTGACGCGCCGGAGCCTCTTTTGAAGACCGAATGGATCAAGCCCGGCGCATTCGTTGTGCCTTACGGCACGATGAGCGCGGTCGAGCTCTCGCTGACGGACATCATGAGCAAGCTTGTCGTCGACGACTGGGGCCAGTGCAAGGGTGGCCCCTTCGGCTCGCTGCGCGCGCATGTCGAGGCCGGCAAGCTCTCGGAGCAGACGCTTTATGCCGAGATGGGTGAGATCGTCGCGGGCCTCAAGCCCGGTCGCGAAAACGAGGACGAGACCATCCTGTTCTGGCATCGCGGGCTGTCACTGTCCGATATTGCCCTCGGGCATTTCATGCTCGAGAAGGCGAAGGGCATGGGGCTCGGCCAGCGGCTGCGCTACGCGTGAGCCTGGTCGCAAATGCGCGGATGTATGCCGTCTCTCCAGCCGTAGCGGCGCTTTGGGGCGAATTCTTCGCGCAGGTCTCGCGGGTGAGCGGCGTTGACTTGACCGTCATTCCGCATGGGGCGCCCGCGCCGCTGGAAGATCTGTGGCAGCGGGACGATCTCGGCCTGGCCTTCATCTGCGGCTTTCCCTTTGCGGGTGGCCGTTTCGCGGTCGAGCCAGTTGCCGCGCCCATCCCCCTTTCAGGCGATGGCCGGCCGGTCTACGCAACCCATCTGGTCACCCGTGCCGATGGGCCGATACGGACACTCTCCGACAGCTTCGGCACCCGCATCGGCTGGACGGTCGAACATTCGCAGTCCGGCTTCAACGCCATGCGCACGCATCTTTTGCCGTACCGGCGCAAGGAAACGCCGCTTTATGCCGAGAGCGTCGGGCCGCTGCTGACGCCGCGACGCGTGATCGAGGCCGTGCTGGACGGAACAATCGACCTCGGCCCGCTCGACTCCTATTTCTACGACCTGCTGCTCGCGCATGAGCCGGAGACGGCAGCGATGCTGCGCATCGTCGATACCACGGCACCGAGCCCCGTGCCGCTGCTGGTCGCGTCGCGAACGGTGGACGAAGCGACGGTCGGCCGGCTCTCGCATGCTTTGCTCGGCATGGCACAGGAGCGTGCAGGCCAATCGATTCTGGCAGGCCTTCGCCTCGCCGGCTTCGCCAAGGTCGAGGCTGAGAATTACCACGTTTTGCTTCGACGGGCCGAGGCAGCCGATGCAGCCGAGTACCCGGTGCCTGCCTAGGCTGACGGCAATTCCAATCCGCGAGCCCGGATCGCCGCGAGCGTGACCACGCCGAGAGGCCGGCCTTGCGCGTCGGTGATGGTCGCGGCGTCGTGCCCCGACCCCAACAGGGCCGAGAGGACCTCGCGGATATCCGCGGTGTCGCGCAACTCCGGGCCAGCCCCGGCATGTCCCGGCTCCACCATCGCCGATGCGGGGATCAGCGAAAGCCGCCGCAGAGCGCGGTCGGCGCCCACGAAATCGGCGACGAAGTCGTCCGCCGGGGCGGCGAGCAGCCGATCGGGTGTATCGTACTGCACCAGCCGTCCATCCTTCATGATCGCGACCTTGTCGCCCATGCGGATCGCCTCGTCGATGTCGTGCGTCACCAGAATGACGGTCTTCTTCAGCCGTTTGAGGATGGCGAGGAACTCCTCCTGCAACCGTCCGCGCACGACCGGGTCGACGGCACCGAAAGGCTCGTCCATCAGCATCACCGGTGGATCGGCGGCGAGTGCGCGGGCCACGCCGACGCGCTGGCGTTGGCCGCCCGAGAGATGGCGCGGATAGCGTGACATGTCGTGGGCCGGGTCAAGGCCGACGAGAGCAAGCATCTCCTCGCTGCGCGCCTTGATCCGCGCGGTGTCCCAGCCCAGCAGCCTCGGCACGGTCGCGATGTTCTGTGCGATCGTCATGTGCGGAAACAGGCCGATCTGCTGGATGACGTAACCGATATGGCGCCGTAGCTCGACCGGGTCCGCCTGGGTCACATCCCTGTCGCCGACGATGATGCGGCCCGAACTCGGCTCGATCAGCCGGTTGACCATCCGCATCATCGTGGTCTTGCCGCAGCCGGAGGGGCCGATCAGCACGCAGACCTGCCCCTTCTCGATGATGAGATCGAGCGCATCGACCGAAGGCCGTGCGGCGCCGGGAAACAGCTTGGTGACCTTCTCCAGCCGGATCGTCATGAGGCTCCCATCCGCAGCTGGCGCGTCAACAGCCGTTCGATGCCGGCAAAGATGATCTCGACCGCGAGCGCGAGCAGGGCGACCGCGACGGCCCCCGCGATCAGTTGCGGAAAATTGAAATTGGCCATGCCGGCGGTGATCAACTCGCCAAGGCCGCCCCCGCCGATGAAGGCCGCCAACGTCGCCGCCGACACGATCTGCACAGCGGCGGTGCGGATGCCGGCGAAGATGACCGGCACGGCCAACGGAATCTCGATCCGCGTCATCACTTGCGCATCGGAGAAGCCCTGTCCGCGCGCGGCGTCGACGATGTCGGCATCGACTTCGGTCAGCCCGGTATAGGTGTTCAGCAGCAGGGCCGGCAGGCCGTAGAGCGTCAGCGCCACGACCGAGGGCAGGAAGCCCGTGCCGAGCAGTGGCAGCATGATCACCAGAAGCGCGAGCGACGGCACGGTCCGCAGGATGTTGACCAGTGCGATGGCGCTGTTGGCATAGCCACGATGGCGCGTCAGCAGGAGCCCGAGCGGCAGCGCCATCAGCAGCACCGCGGCCAGCGCCACGCCCGTCAGCCAAAGATGGTCCTCCACCGCCGTCCAGAAGATGCGCGGATTGGTGGCGATCCAGCCGGCCATCAGGCGCTCTCCGCCTGGTTGACGCGCAGGTGCAGCTCGACGCGGCGCAGCGTTTCGTCACAGACGATGGCGAGTGCCGAGGTCACCACCGCGCCGGCGACGACCTTCTCGCCAAAATCCTGCGTGATGCCCTGGAAAATGATGTCACCCAGCCCTCCTGCATTGATGAAGGCGGCCACGGTCGCGACCGAAACCTGCGTGACGACGGTGACACGGATGCCGGCGATGATCACCGGGAGCGCCAGCGGCAGCTCGATCGCGAACAGGCGCCGCCACCGTCCGTAACCCATCCCGTCGGCGGCATCGAGGATGTCGGGAGAGATCTGCTGCAGACCCGTCGCGACATTGCGGATGATGATCAGCAGCGCATAGGCCACGAGGGCCACAATCGCAGGCCAGAACCCCAAGCCCAGATAAGGGATCAGCAGCGCGAAAATCGCCAGCGCCGGCACGGTGTAAAGTGCGCCCGAAACCAGCAGCACGACGAGGGCAAAGCCCGGCCTGCGCGCGGAGAGGACGCCGAGCGGCAAGCCAATAGTGAGCGCGATCAGAAGGCCGACGCCGACGAGCTGGATGTGCTCCCACAGCGCGATCAGCAGACGGTCCCAGTTTTCGATGGTCCAGCTCACGGCATCGATCCGCCGCTGCTGGCCCGCTCGGCCGCGATGAGATCGCCGGCTTCGAGCGCCAGCGCCAGCGCCTCGTATTCGCGCCCCATCGGCCGGTCGTCATCGAGGCGGGCGACGTGACGGCGCACGAAGGCGTGCGCGGCCTTAGTGCCGCGCCCCAAAGCGATCGCACCGCGCAGATCGACAGCCTCCGCTGCAACCACGAGTTCGATGGCGGCCAGCCTGGTCAGGCGTCTCGCGATGGCATGGGTCTTTTCCACGACGGCCGGGGTCATCGGCGCATAATCCTCGACGCCATCGGCGACGGGCAAGGTCATCGCGCCGAGGGGCAAAGCGAGGTGGCGGATTTCGGCCTCCAGGGCCGAGACCGTCTTCTGCGAGGTTGCAAAGCCCGAATGCGACCCGCCATGCCGCGTCAGGAACCGAGGCAGGTCGCTCATCGAACATGACATCAGCTTGACGATGCGCGCGGCCGAGGTCGCCGCCAGATGCGAGAGTGCGAGCCCGGCGGCTTCAAATGTCAGAGCCAGTTCCGTGGTATCGAAATTGACGCTCGAGAGCATGGCGTCGCGCCCGATCAGCACGGCGGGGCTGTCGGGCGCGCTGGCGAGTTCATCTGCCACCGCCAAGCCCGCAGCCGTAACGGCGTTGGCTGCGTGGCCGCCGACGGGGGCAAGGCAGCGAAACGACAGGGGGTCCTGAACCCGTCGCGCTGCCGCCGGCTCGAACAGGTCGCTGCCATCCAGAACGTTGCGCAGCCATTCCGCTCCCGCGCGGTGGCTTTTCACGGCCCGCAGCCCGCTCAGTCCCTCGTCGAGCGGGGAGAGATTGGCTCGGAAGGCTTCGAGCGACAGTGCCCCGGCCAGGACGCCGGCATGAAGCGCCTTGTTCAACGCATCAGCGGCCAGCGCGGCCAGCCCGACGCATTGCGCGTTGGCATTGAGCAAAGCCAGCCCGTCCTTGGGGCCGAGCGCAGGGAGCGCGATGCCGGCTGCCGCCATGGCCTCGCCGCCCGGCAAGACGACCCCGTTGAATTCGGCTTCACCCTCGCCCGTCAAAGGCAGGAAGGCCTGTGCGAGCGGGCTGAGATCGGCCTCGCCGAGAGACCCTATCTTGCGGACGACGGGATGGACGCCGGCATTGAGCATGTCGGCGATCGTCCCGGCCAGCGCCGGCGACAGTCCCGACGCGCCGTGGCAGATGGCGACGAGCCGCGCGGCCAGCATGGCGCGCACTTCGCAAGTCGAAAGGGCATCCCCGACACCCACGGCCCGCGCGCGGATCGCCCGGGCTTGGAACGCCGGTATGGCATCGACAGAAAGCCGGGTATCGACGGCCGCGCCCAGGCCGGTGGTCAGCCCGTAGACGCGCTCGCCGCGATCGAGCACACGCATGACCACCGCCCGCGCCGCTTCGAGACGCGCGGCAACGCCCGGATGCAGGCACACAGGCGCCTGATCCAGAGCGATCGCCAGAATGACGTCGATGCCGACCGGGCCATCACCAAGAACGATGGTTTTAAAGCAGTCGCCGGCACCAGCCGAGGGAACCTTGTTCAGTTGGCTAGCCCCTTGGCCTTGAGGAAGGCAGCGGCGACCACGCGCGGCTCTTTCTTGTCGACCTCGACCTGGCGGTTCAGCTCCTGCATCGTCGGGTTGTCGAGCGCGGCGCCGACCTTTTCCAGGATACCGACGATTTTGGCGTCCTTGGCGATCTCGGGCCGCACGACCGGGCACAGATAGTAGGGGGGAAACAGAGCCTTATCGTCGTCGAGCGCGACGAACTTTTCCGCCGCGATCTGCCAGTCGGTCGAGAAGCCGTTGGCGACTTCGATCTGCTTCTGGTTCAGTGCCTCGTAGCGAAGCCGCAACGCGGCGAACTGCTTGAACTCAGCGAACTCGGCGCCATAGACCTCCTTCAGCCCGGCGATGCCATCGCGGCGGTCGACGAACTCCGTGCCGGCTCCAAGGCGGAGCTTCGACGAGGCCTTGCCGAGATCGCTCAGCGTTTTGAGGTTGAACTCCTTGGCGGTCTCGGGCCGCACGACGATCGCATAGCCGTTGTTGATGCCGGATGGTTTCAGCCAGGTGAGGTTGAACTCCTTCTCGTAGAAGGCTTTGACAAGGCCGCGCACCTTTTCCGGATCGGTCTCGGTCACCCCTTGCGCCTTCATCACGGCGTTGAGGCCTGTTCCGGTATATTCGGGATAAAGATCGATGGCGCCGCTCTTCAGCGCCTCATGGGCGACAAGCGTGCCGCCGAGATTGATCTTGCGCTCGACCTTGAAGCCGGCGGCCTCCAGGGCGGCACCGTACAGCTCCGCCACGATGAACTGCTCGGTAAAGTTCTTCGATCCGATCTTGATCGTCTGGGCGGAGGCCGCTGAGAGGCCTGCCGCCATCATCGCCGCAGCCGCAAGGACGGTTTTGAAAAGGCGCATGGCTGTGGTCCCTCGGTGGCAGATGGCGGCAGGCTAGCAAGCGGAGCGTCCGATGCAAGTCGCGTGCGAGACAAAGAATAGTGATGTCCCGGACGGCCGACCAGCAGGCAAACCTTGTTCTTCGCGGGGCTTAAGTCAGGGCATCTCGTTCGCCGCCCCTGATCGGAAGCGGGAGACGGTTCTCGGTCGGAGACAGCGGGCAGACCCACGCTTCCGAATAGGCGCAAGAAGGATAGTAGGAGAAATTGAAGTCCAGGATCAGGCGGCCGTCATCGGCGCAACCGAGATCGGCGCTCTTGATCGTGTCGAGCAGATAACGCCCGCCTGCGAAGCTTTCTCGGCCATTCGTCGCATCGCCGAACGGGAGGAACACCCCGCCGCCATAGCCTTCGATCCAGTACAGGGTGAGCTCCTTCCCGAGCGCCGTCTCGAGCCCCCGGGTGAGTGCGAAGGGCGATAGCGACATCAGTCCGTCTCTGCCCAGATCGACACTGATCGCCTCCCGATCGACAGGGGCCGCCAGTTCGACAGTAAAGCGGAGCGCGGGATCGTAAGGAAAACAATCGATCCCCTGAAATTGCGCGCGGCGCGTGGGCGCCAGCGGCGATTGCGCATGGCCGCAGAACAACTCGTCGCGAGCACTTCGCCAGTGCAGCCACCCTTCGGGACCCGGCATGGCCCGCACCGCCGCATAGAGATCGGCGATCCGCCGACGCCAATCATGCAGGCTCGAGAATCGCTCGAATCTCGTGATCTCGGCCTGGCCCGGCTGGGAACTCTTGAGGAGCTGATCCGCCATGATGATCCCAAGCGATTTGCGAGAACAGAGTTACATCAACGCTGCAGACCTCGCCGGGTTGCAGCGGGGGCATCGATGATGTCCCGCCCCGTCATCGGGTGTCAGGGGAGATGCGGATCTGACGGCTCATGCGACTTGCCTCCAAAAGTGGCGCTTTCGACGAGGTCGATGATGTCGCCTGCTCACGAAGGCCTCAGCGGGCTTGGACCGGCGCGATGACCACGGCCTCGCACACGCCGCCGGGCGCGGCCGGCCGGTGTTCGACGCCATGCGGGACGACGATGAACTCGCCTTCCTGAACGGTCTCCTCGCGATCCCGGAACTCGACGACCAGCTCGCCCCTGTGAACGAAGACGAGCTTGTCGTCGTTTAGTTCGAACCGCCAGGCGGAAGGTCCGTCGAAGCGCACGAGCGTGATCGCCATGCCGTTGACGCTGCCGGGGACTGTCGCCTCGCCGGAAGCCGGCAGACCTGCGAAGGAGGCGGCGAGGTTGTTCTTGCTGAACGGCGAGAGGTGGTTGTTCAGCTTCGCGACGTCGCGGATGATCGCCGAAAGCTGGTCCGGCACGCTCTTGCTGTCGGCCGGATACTTCCCGTCCAGCGCTGCGGTGCCGATGGTGAAGCCGGCGGCGCCCGCCTGCTTGACGATAGTGATGCGTTCCGGCGTATCGATCGAACCGGCGATATAGACGGGTTTCGAGACGGCGGCGCAGACCGCTTTCATCAGCGCCGGCACGTCGCCTGTCGAGCGATAGGCCAAAAGGTCGAGGCCATGGACACCGTCGCGCGCGGCCAGTGCTTTGGCGCTTTCCACGATCTCTTCGATGCTGCCTTCCAGCACGCTGGGATGACCGACGATCCGGCCGGGGAAGGGGCAGTACTGGAGCGGCGAGCCGGCGATGACCGGCAGCACGTCCTCGGCGCGGGTGCCGCCGAGCAGCACGTCCACCCCGATCTCGATCGCGGCGCTGGCCGAGGCGATCTCGCTCTGGCGGTCGAGCGAGACGACCTCGAGATAGGAGGTGGCCCCGCCCGCCTTGATCGCGCCGTTCAGCGCTTTCAGCTGCGGGATCGGCAGGCCGATATCCTTGAAACCGATATGCCGGACACCGAGCCCGAGTGCGGTCTGCAACTGTTGCGCGGCGTCCTCGACGGTGCGGTCGTTGCGCGTCAGCATGAAGATGAAACGAAGTCCCATGGCGCGGCCTTTCAGGTCGTGGCGATTGCGGCCCGTGCGGCGACGAGGCGGCGCGCATAGGCCAGAGCGGTTTGAAGCGAGGCGGGGTCGGCAATGCCGCGCCCGGCGATGTCGAAGGCGGTGCCGTGGTCCGGGCTGGTGCGGACGAAGGGCAGGCCCAAGGTGATGTTCACCCCCTTATCCAGGCCGAGATACTTGACCGGGATCAGGCCCTGGTCGTGATATTGCGCGACCACGACATCGAAGCGGCCGTTGCGCGCCTGCATGAACACGGTGTCGCCTGGCCAGGGCCCGCTGGCGTCGATGCCCTCGGCGCGTGCGGCTTCGATGGCGGGTGCGATGATCCTGATTTCCTCGTCGCCGAAAAGCCCTCCTTCGCCGGCATGCGGGTTGAGACCCGCGACCGCGATGCGGGGGGAGGCGATCCCGAGCGCGATGCCACCCTCATGGGCCAGCCGGATCGCCGACATCTGCGCGGCGAAATCGGCCTGCTCGATCGCGGTTCTGAGGGAGGTGTGGATCGTCACTAGCACGGTCCGGATGTCGTCATTGGCGAGCATCATCGCGACGCGCTCGGCGCCGCCGTAATCCGCCAGGATCTCGGTGTGGCCGGGATATTTGATCCCGGCGCGCGACATCGCCTCCTTGTGGATTGGCGCGGTGACGATGCCGGCGATCTCGCCGGCCTTGGCGGCGGCGATCGCGGCCACGATGGCATCGAAGGCGGCCTGCCCGGAAATGGCGCTGATCGTGCCCAGCGGGGGTGGCTCGGCGATCTCAGTGACCTCGATCACGTCGATGCATCCGCTTTTGGGCGCGTCGGTCATCGGACCGTCGACCCGGCGAATGTCGACCGCGAGGTCGAGACGACGCACGATGTCGGTCATCACGGCATGGCTGCCGTAGACGACGGCCTGTTCATCTCGCGTGGCGAGGATTTTGGCGACGATCTCGGGGCCGATGCCGGAAGCATCGCCCATGGTGATCCCGAGCGGTGCGGGTCTGGTCATGATGGCTCTCGTCCTGATGACGGGGGCTGGCGTAACTGTACGATGGCACGCCGCAGGGTTCCGTCGTCGCCGAAGCCGCCGGCCTTCATGCCGAGCAGCAGCGGTGTCGCGCCGAGCACGGCCCGGCCGAGCGGGAAGCCGGGCTCCAGCTCCCGCAGCACCTCGAATTCCCGGATGCCCAGGCGCTGCATGATGGCTTCCATCGTGTCGCCGCCCGTGGCCATGACCGCGCCGATCGAGCCCGCGCGAATCCGCCTGACGGCTTCGTCGGCGATCCGATTCAGGAGAGCGGCGGGGTCATCCTCCCGCTCGCCGGGGCCCTGCAGGACGGAGACGCCGGCCATGCCGCGTAAGGCGGCGGCCTGGCGGTGGCTGCGCGGATTGGCCGAGCCGATGACGACGAGGATTTCCGCCGTGCCGAGACCGACCGCCCCTGCCGGCCTCTCCCCCGGAGCCAGCAGCCGGGACAGCGCGCCGGCCATGCCGGGAGAGCCGACCCAGAGGATCGTCTCGGGATCTCGCTGGGCGGCAATCTTCGCGTCGAGTTCGTCCTGCGTCGAGGCATCGAGCATCACGACGCGCCCGATAGAGGGTAGGATTAGATCGGCGAGTGCGGACCGGCGGGCAGGATGAAGGGGGTCGCGCCCATAGACCGTCTCCGCCACGGGGACGCCGTCAACCAGCTGAATGCCACCGACAGTGGTGCGGCCGGCTGCCGGAAACGCGGGAGCAAACACCAGCGTCTCGCGCCTGCTGGCCTTGAAGGCCGCTTCCAACTCGACCGCGACATGGCCGCGCAAGGTCGAGTCGACCGTCTTGTAGAGAATGTCGCGCGAGGCGAGCTGCGCGGTCAGCGCTGAAACGCGCGCCGCAGCCTGCGATGCGCAAACGGAGCGGGCGCCGCTGTCGACGGCGCAGATCGCCCGTTCCAGCGTCGGCAGCTGACCGCATCCGATCGACGCCGCCAAGCCTCGCATGACGAAGGGGCCGGCGCCGTCCGCGGCGCTGGTGAGATCGTCGGCAAGAATGCCGACCGTCGCCTGTCGTCCGTTCCGCATGGCTCGATGATGACGGCCCGGAGCCAAGCGGAAAAGCGATAGTTTCAGAGCTTTATTGGTGATATGAAGTCACCAATGAAGCGTTCCGATATTCCGTCGCTGGACGACCTCAGGGCTTTCGAAACGGTGGCTCGGCTGGGCTCCGTTCGGAAAGCGGCGGATGCGCTGGCGCTGACGCATGGGGCCGTCAGCAGGCGGGTCTCGAAGCTCTCGGACGATCTCGGCTTTCCGCTGTTCGACAGGGACGGGCGGGGCATCAGGCTGACCGCGGCGGGAGAGATGCTTCACCTGACGGTCGGGCGTTGTTTCGGCGAGATCGCCGCGACCGTCGAAGGGTTGCGCGCGACGCATCAGCCCTCCAACACGCTGGTCCTCTCCTGCGAGCCATCGGTCGCGATGCGCTGGCTCATTCCCCGGCTGCCGAGCTTCCATGAGGGCCATCCTGGCATCGCGGTGCATCTCTCGGTCGGCGGCGGCCCGGTCGATTTCCGGCGCGAGCGCATCGACCTTGCCATTCGCAGGCTGGATTTCGCCGTGCCCGAGCCATGGCACGTGCAAAAGCTCTTCGCCGAACAGGTTGGTCCGGTCATGAGCCCACGCTCCATCAGTGGCTTTTCCGCGGGCAATTACATCGCGCTCGCGTCGCGCACCCGCCCGGACGCCTGGCATCACTGGCTCTCGGCCCATCCTTCAGCGCCGCATCCCAGCGAGATACGGTATTACGACCATCATTTCCTGATCACCGAGGCCGCCGCTGCCGGTCTCGGCGTTGCGTTATGCCCCCGCATCCTGGCGATCGACGACATCGCGCGCGAAAGGCTGGTCGCACCGGAAGGTTTCGACTTCGACGGCAGCGATTATGGCCTCATCTGGATGGGCGAGCAGCCATTGACCGGACGAGCACGGTCGCTGCTGGAATGGCTGCAGGGGCAGGTGCGAGGGCTGGATGGGACCGGTGCATTATAAAAGCGAAATCAGAACGATCTCGCCTTCTGTACGAATAGAAGAGTCCGTCGGATGAGTGAGTTCATCGTGCCGAAGGAATTGGTCCTCGGCGCACTTCCGTAAAATGCACGACAGGCTCGACTGTCTTGAAATACCATGGATAGCGGCCCAATATCGCGATGCTAAGCTTGGCCACCTATCGAATTCAGTGAGGAAACCGAATGTCGGACGCCCTGCGCATTGCGCACGGAGCTTTCGGCCGAGTGGCGCTGCTCGACATGGATCGCAGCCTCGTTCGGCATGCGCACCCGCATTGCCATGTGCTGTTGAAGGTCGATGGCGACGACACGCAGTTTTTGGTCGGGGACCATGTCGCGCCGCTGTCGAACGACCTCGCGGTGCTGGTCAACGCCTGGGAGACGCATGCCTACATTCATGATCCGCGCCGCAAAAATGCGTTGATCCTTGCGCTTTATATCGAGCCGGACTGGCTGCGCGGTTTTCGGCCGAACTGGGCCGCGAGCGGCACTCCCGGTTTCTTCGAGCATTCGGCAGGCGAGGTCACCGCCCATATTCGCCAGACGGCCCTCGATCTCGCCGCCGAGATGGTGCATGCGCCTGGCGCATCGCGAAGGCAGGAAGAGCTGCTCTCCGCGCTGATGATCGCGGTGATCGAGCGTTTCACACCGTGGCGCTCGGTCGGTGCGACCTTGCGGGAGGTCGCACGGTCCAACGCCGTCGATTTCCGGGTGCGCCGCGCCATCGCGCTGATGCGCGCTAACCCGGCCGCCTCGCTTTCGATCGAGAGGCTTGCCAGCGAGGCCGGTCTGTCGCGAGCGCATTTCTTCCGGATGTTCGAGGCTTCGACCGGGGTGACGCCGCATGTCTTCCTCAACGTGCTCAAGGTAGAACTCGCCGTCGGCGCCATCGTCGACGGCGACGAGAGCTTCAGCGCGATCGGCGACCGGCTCGGCTTCAGCGCGCCGGCCCATTTCACGCGGTTCTTCCGGGACCACTGCTCCGTGGCGCCAAGCGAGTTTCGCAGCACGGCCCGCCTCGGGCGCTGACGCCGCTCCGTTATTTGAGACTTTTCGGTAAGTCGCGAGACCACGCGGGATCGAACCCGGCCGCCTGATGACTGAGGCTTGCCCTCAGGCGCCTCTCAAGAGCGCCTTGGGAGCAGAACGCCGGTGAAGGCCGAAACCATCTCGTGGACGGGGCAGTCCGTGGAGCGCGTCGAGGACGCCGCCCTGCTGACGGGTCGCGGACGGTTTATCGACGATCTCGGCGTCAAGCCGGGCACGCTTCATGCCGCGATCCTGCGCTCGCCCCACGCGCATGCCGATATCCTTTCGATCGAAACAAAAGCGGCAGCGGCTTTGCCAGGCGTCGCCGCGATCGTCACCGGGCGCGACCTCGCCAGGCTGACCACGCCGATGCTGGCGGGCCTGAAGATCGCGGCCGAAAACTGGCCGATGGCAGTCGAGCGGGTGCGCTATGTCGGCGAGCCCGTGGCCATCGCCATCGCCGAAAACCGCTACCTCGCCGAGGACGCGCTCGACGCCATCGAGGTCGAATACGGGCCTCTGAAAGCCGTGGTCGACCCGATGGCGAGCCTGCGCGACGACGCGCCGGTGCTGCATCAGACGGTCGGCACCAATCTCGTCAGTGACCGGCATTTCCGCTACGGCGATCCCGAGGCAGCGTTCGCTGATGCCGCCCGGACCGTCTCGGTCAGCATCGCCTATCCGCGCAATACGGGCGCGCCGATCGAGACCTTCGGGGTGGTCGCCGAATATGATCCCCATGAGGACGTCTATGACATCCTCGCCAATTTCCAGGGACCCTTCAGCATCCATACCGTGCTGGCGCGGGCGCTGAAGGTGCCCGGTAATCGGCTGCGACTGCGCATGCCCCCCGAATCCGGCGGCAGCTTCGGCGTCAAGCAGGGCGTCGCGCCCTATGCGGTGCTGATCGGCGTCGCGGCCCGGATCACCGGCCGCCCCGTGAAATGGATCGAGGACCGGCTCGAGCATCTTGGTGCCGCGGTCGCAGCGACCAACCGCGTTACCACGCTCAAGGCCGCCGTCTCCACCGAGGGACGCATCAGCGCACTCGACTGGGACCAGGTCGAGGATTGCGGCGCCTATCCGCGTGCCCCGGAGCCGGCGACGCTCTACCGGATGCATGGCAACATGACCGGCGCCTACGACATCCGGCATGTCGTGATGCGCAACCGTGTCGTGCTGACGAACAAGGCCCCGACCGGGCTGGTGCGGGGCTTCGGCGGCCCTCAGGTCTATTTCGCCCTGGAACGGCTGATGCAGCGCATCGCCATCGAATTACAGCTCGATCCGCTCGATGTCATCCGGCAAAACCTGATCCCGGCCGGCGCCTTTCCCTATCGCACCGCGACCGGTGCGCTCTACGATTCCGGCAACTACCAGGCGGCGGTCGACGGGGCCGTTGCCGGCCATCTCGCCGATCTCGAACGGCGCCGCGACGAGGCGCGAGCGGCCGGCAGGCGTTACGGCATCGGCTTTGCCGCAGCGGTCGAGCCCAGCGTCTCCAATATGGGCTATATCACCACGGTGCTGACCGCCGGGGAGCGGCGCAAGGCCGGGCCGAAGAACGGCGCGCAGGCGACGGCGACGATCTCGATCGATCCGACCGGCTCGGTCAGCGTCCATGTCGCCTCGACGCCGCAAGGCCAGGGGCACCGCACCGTGCTGGCGCAAGTCGTCGCCGACATATTCGGCTTGCAGCATCGCGAGATCAGGGTCGTCGCCGATCTCGACACCGGCAAGGACGCCTGGTCGATCGCGTCGGGCAATTATTCCAGCCGCTTCGCCGCGGCGGTGGCGGGTGCGGCGCATCTCGCGGCGACAAGGCTGCGCGACAAGCTGGCACAGATCGCAGCCCGACAGTTCGAGGTCGAGCCCGAGGAGATCGGCTTTGCCGCCGGGGCAATATTTGCCAGGGGCACGCCGGAGAAGGCCATCCCGTTTGGCCGCATCGCCGGGTTGAGCCATTGGTCTCCGGCGCTCCTGCCGAACGGCGTCGACCAGACCATTCGCGAGACCGCCTTCTGGACGCCGCCGGAGCTGACCGCGCCCAGCGACAGCGACGAGGTCAATTCCTCGCTTTGCCACGGCTTCATCTTCGACATGGCTGGCGTCGAGGTCGATCCCGTCAGCGGCAAGGCGCGGATCGATCGTTACGTCACCATGCATGATTGCGGGCGGATCCTGCATCCGGGCATGGTCGAGGGCCAGATCAGGGGCGGTTTCGCCCAGGCGCTCGGCGCGACCTTTTTCGAGGAACTCGCCTATGCGGAGGACGGCGCCTTCCTGACCGGAACCTTCGCCGATTACCTGCTGCCGACCGCGACCGAAACGCCAGATGTCGAGATCCTGCACATCGAGACGCCATCACCCTTCACGCCGCTCGGCGCCAAGGGCGTCGGCGAGGGCAACTGCATGTCGACGCCGGTTTGCCTGGCGAATGCGGTCGCCGATGCACTCGGCATCGCCGAGATCAACCTGCCGCTGACGCCTGCCAAGCTCGCCGCGCTCGTCGCCGGACCGGAACCCGTCCAACCGAAGACGAGCGGCTCCGCAGCCCCAGCGGCCAAGGCCGGCGACCGCGCTTTGCGCGGTGAAGGTCAGGCCAAGGTCGCGGCAGCACCGGAAACGATCTGGACGATGCTGCTCGACGTCGACGCGCTCGCTTCGATCATCCCGGGCTGCCACGGGGTGCGGAAGCTTTCCGACACGCATTTCAAGGCCGAGGTTACGCTCGGCGTGGGCCCGGTGAAGGGGCGCTACAAGGCCGAGATCAAGCTGTCGGACCTGGACGAGCCGAGCGCCGTGACGCTGACCGGCTCGGTCTCGGGGGCGCTCGGCACGGGCGGCGGGGCCGGCCGCGTGACCCTGACGCCGGACGGGGCAGGCGGCACCGTGATCGGATACACCTACGAGGCTGCGGTCGGCGGCAAGGTCGCGGCCATCGGCGGGCGCCTGCTCGATGGCGCGGCCAAGGCGATCATCGGCCAATTCTTCGCGGCGCTGGCGCGCAAGGCGTCGCCGGCAAAGCCCGGCTTCTTCGCAGGACGTCTGGCCCGCCTGCTCGGGAGGCGCGCATGAAGCCCGCGCCCTTCGACTATATCCGAGCTGGTGACCTCGACGAAGCCCTGGCTGCGCTGGCCGAGCACGGCTCCGAGGCGCGTATCATCGCAGGCGGACAGTCGTTGCTGCCGATGCTGAACATGCGGCTCGCCAAGCCCGCCGTGCTGATCGACATCATGGGCATTGCCGGGCTCGATCAGGTCCGCCGCGAGGGCGAGATGCTCGTCGTGCCCGCCGGCATGCGCCAGGCCGCGTTGCTCAGGCGGCCCGGACTTGGCCGCGATCAGCCGCTGCTTGCCGCCGCCCTGCCTTGGCTTGGCCATTACCAGACCCGTGCGCGCGGCACCGTCTGCGGCTCGGCCGCCCATGCCGATCCGAGCGCGGAGATTCCGCTTTGCCTCGTCGCGCTTGATGGGGAAATCCGCCTGCGCTCTCGGCGCAAGCGCCGGACGGTGAAGGCCGTTGATTTCTTCTCCGGCATGATGGTGACCGACAAGGCCGATGACGAACTGATCGAGGCGGTCGCCTTTCCTACCGCCCGGCCTGGCACCGGCGCGGCCTTCAACGAGGTGGCGCGCCGCCACGGAGATTTTGCCATCGTCGGCTGCGCGGCCTTGGTCGAAGCCGGGCAAATCCATCTCGCCGTCGCAGGGGTCGCTGACAAGCCGGAGCGTCGCACCTGGCCGTCTCTCGAAGGTTCGGCGCTCGACGACGCGCTCAATGCCTTTGCCTGGGAGCTCGACGCACGAGAGGACCTGCACGCGACGGCGCGGCTGCGGCGCGACCTCGTCCGCAGCCTCGGGCGGAGCACGATCGAGGAGGCCGCGCGATGCCTCGCCTGACCGCCGCCACCCGGCATCCCATCGGCTTCACGCTGAACGGCAAGCCTGTCTCGGTTGAGGCCGAGCCGCGTCTGCTCGCCACCGATGCCCTGCGTCATGGCATCGGCGCCACCGGCACCCATGTCGGCTGCGAGCATGGCGTCTGCGGCGCCTGCACCATCCTGATCGACGGCCAACCTGCCCGTGCGTGCCTGACGCTGGCAGTTCAGCTCGAAGGCTGCGACGTCACCACGGTCGAAGGGCTGGCCCCGGCGCAGGACCGCCTTTCGGTTTTGCAGGCCGCCTTCCGGCGCCACCATGCGCTGCAATGCGGCTTCTGCACCGCCGGTATCCTGATTTCGCTCGAGGCCTTCCTCCGCGAGCGGCCGGATCCGAGCGAGCGGGAGCTGCGCGAGGTCGTCGGCGGCCACCTCTGCCGTTGCACCGGTTACACCCCGATCATCGCTGCCGCGCTCGAAGCCGCCGCCATCCTGCGCCAGCCCGCCACCCCATCGATAGACCCGGAATCCGCCCATGTTTGATCTCGGGACAAGCTTCACCGCAAGCGTGGCGCGCGAGCCCGACGCGCTCGCGATCGTCGATGGCGATGTCCGTCTGAGCTATGCGCAATGGCTGGCGCGCATCTCTTCGCTCGTCGCCGCCTTCGACGATATGGGTCTGAAGCCCGGCGACCATCTCGTTACCGTGCTCCAGAATCGCTGGGAAGCGGCGACACTGCATTGGGCCTGCCAGTTCGCCGGTATCATCATCGCGCCGATCAACTGGCGGGCGAAGCCGGACGAAATCGATTTCGTGCTGGAGAATGCCGGCGCGAGAGCGGTCGCCTTCGAGTCCGTCGCGGCCCCTGCCATGACCGGGAGCGCGCTTGCGGGCACGATGCCGCGCATCGCGGTGGACGCCGACGCCGGCCCCTCCGAGCTGACCTTCGCCGAAATGACGGCCGCGCTCGCACCGATCGCGACGCCACGCGCTTCGGCCGAAGGCTGGTCGCTGATGCTCTATACTTCGGGCACCACCGGCAAGCCGAAAGGTGTGCCGCGGCGCCACCGGGCCGAGCGCATGGCCGCGCTCGCCCATGTCGCGCAGAACCTCTACGGCAATGGCGAATGCACGCTCGGCGTCATGCCGCTCTATCACACGATGGGGGTGCGCTCGCTGCTGGCGATGTCTCTGATCGGCGGCACCTTCGTCTGCCTGCCGCGCTTCGATGCGGCGCGCGCGCTGGAGCTGATCGAGGCCGAGCGGGTCAGCAACCTCTATCTCGTGCCGACGCTTTATCACGACGTCGTCCACCATCCGCGCTTCACCGCCAGCGACGTCTCGTCCGTGCGCAAGCTCGGCTTCGCCGGTGCGCCGATGACCGACGGGCTGCTCGGCAAGCTGACCGATGCCTTCCGGCCGGAGCTCTTCGTCAACCATTACGGCTCGTCCGAGATCTACACCTTCACCGTCAACCAGAAGGCCGCGGCAAAGCCGGGCTGCGCCGGCAAAGCCGGGCTCAACCAGCTGATCCGCGTGGTGAAACTCGGCGCCGACGGCCCAGACGATCTCGCCAGACCCGGCGAAGAGGGTGAGATCATCGCGCTCGCCGCAAGCGACGAGGCTTTCGAAGGCTATTGGCTGAGGCCTGATTCCGACGCCAAGTCGCTGCGCGACGGCTGGTACTTCACCGGCGACACCGGATATTTCGATGGTGACGGCGATCTCTACGTTAGCGGCCGCGTCGACGACATGATCATCACCGGCGGCGAGAACGTCTCGCCGGTCGATATCGAGAGCTGCCTGTCGCTGCACCCCGCCGTCTCGGAGGTGGCCGTGGTCGGGCTGCCGGACGAGCGCTGGGGCAAGATCGTCGTCGCCTTCGTGCAGCGCTCCGCCGCCGTCACGGCCGAGCAGCTCGACCAGCACTGCAAGGTCTCCGGCCTCGCCAATTTCAAGCGCCCGCGCCGCTACGAATTCGTCACGGCGATCCCGAAATCGCCGGTCGGCAAGCTGCTGCGCCGCCAGCTCGTCGCCGGCGAATACGAGCCCGAACGGCCCGATCTTGCGGCCGAATGACCCTCACTCCCAGCAATCGAGAACGACCAGCATGAACCCAGCCAGCCCGACCCACCCCGATCTCTCCGGCCTCGACGGTTTCCGCGTGGAGATCGATCCTGCCCGCGAGCGCGCCGACATCATCCTCGACCGCGCCCCGATGAACACCGTCTCGATGCCGCAGCGCGACCAACTGCGGAAGGCATTCGAGGCGCTGGACGAAGACGACCGCGTCCGCGTCATCGTGTTGCGCGCCATCGGTGAGCATTTCTCCTCCGGCGGTTATATCAAGGGCTTCCTCGAGGCTTCCCCGGAGCATGTCTCGAAGCTCGCCTGGAACATCGCCGCGCCCGCGCGCTGCTCCAAGCCGGTCATCGTCGCCAATCGCGGCTATGCCTTCGGCGTCGGCTTCGAGATCTCGCTCGCCTGCGACTTCCGCATCGTCTCGGAGACCTGCCAATACGCGCTGCCGGAGCAGAAGCTCGGGCAAATCCCCGGTTCGGGCGGCTCGGCCCGCCTGCAGAAGATCGTCGGCATCACCCGGACCAAGGACATCGTGATGCGTTCCAGGCGCATTCCGGGCCGGCAGGCGCTCGACTGGGGCATCGCCACCGAATGCGTGCCGGACGCCGACCTCGAAGCCGCGACCGATCGGCTCGTCGACGAGCTGCGCTCCTTCTCGCCGATCGCCCAGCGCACCGCCAAGAAGCTGCTCAACGATACCGAGGATTCGACGCTGGCGATCGCGATCGAGCTGGAAGGGCATTGCTATAGCCGCCTGCGCCAGTCCGACGACTTCCGCGAGGGCGTCGAGGCCTTCCACGCCAAGCGCGCACCGAACTTCACCGGGCGCTGATCCCGCGATGACCCGCACGGGCGACATCGCGCGGGTCATCCGAACCGACACTGCAAAACAATAATCAAAACCGAGGGAAACGACCATGAAGACAAACGGATATCTCGCTGCTGCCGTTGGCCTGCTCGCCGCGACGACAGTCACCAGTGGGGCACTCGCTCAGGGCAGCCCGATCAAGGTCGGCGTCGTTACGCCGCTGTCGGGAACCTACACCCCGATCGGCCAGCAGGTGCGCTGGGGCCTGGAGCTCGCCGCCAAGCAGATCAACGCCGCCGGCGGCATCGCCGGCCGGCAGGTCAACCTGCTGTTCGAGGACGAGGAGGCCAACCCTTCCGTCGCCGTGCAGAAGGCCGAAAAGCTGTTCCAGGTCGAAAAGGTCGATTTTCTGACCGGGACGGTCAATTCCGGCTCGACGCTCGCCGTCGCGCAGTTGGCCGAGCGCAACGCCAAGCTTGCGGCGACGACCGTCTCCTTCGCGGACTCGATCACCACCGACAAATGCTCGCCGAACATGTTCCGCGTCAACGCGCGCGCCGAACAGCAATCGGTCGCGCTCGCCGCCTGGCTCGCCAAGGAAAAGCCGAAGGCTAAGGTCTATTATCTCGGCCCCGACTATGAGATGGGCCGCTCGACGGTCGCGGCGTTCAAGAGCAGCGCCGAGAAATCGGGCGCGCCGAGCGGTGGCGAGGTGTTCGCACCGCTCGATTCCAAGGATTACACCCAGTATTTCGGCCAGATCCGCGCCTCGCGCCCGCAGGTGCTCTACACCTCCGTGGCCGGCAACGACACGGTCCGGCTGCTGACCCAGCTCCAGGATTTCGGCCTTCTGACAAACCTGCAGGTCGTCGGCGCTTCCGGGACGGTGACTTCGCAGAACATCGGCGCGATCGGCGATGCGGCTGAAGGCTTCGCCACCGGCGTCGGCTATTCACCGCAGATCGACACGCCGGAGAACAAGGCCTTCGTCGCGGCCTTTCGCGAGGCCAACAAGGCCGATCCCGACCTCTACGGGGCCGACAGCTACGGCCTGCTTTTCGCCTACAAGGCCGCTGTCGAGAAAGCCAACTCGACCGAGACCGACAAGGTCCGCGAAGCGCTGCGCGGGCTGAGCTGGCAGACCCCGCAGGGCACCAAGACCATCCGCGCCGGCGACCATCAGGCGATGCAGCCGATGTATGTGGTGCGCGTCACCAAGGGCAAGTTCGACATCATCGACCGGGTCGATGCCGACAAGGCGATCGGCCCCGACACCTGCACCCGGTTCTGACGTCCGCATCCCGGTTCTCAAGACAGGCGCCGGCCCCTCCCTTCACACGGGAGGGGTCCGGCCGCCCCTCGCGAAAGCACTTGCCATGAATGCCGTTGACTACTTCCAATTCGTGCTGGCGCCGCAGGTCGTCAACGGCCTCTCGCTCGGGGTCGCCGTCGTGCTGGTCGCGCTCGGGCTGACGATCATCTTCGGCATGCTCGACGTCATCAACATGAGCCATGGCGAGTTCTACGCCATCGGCGCCTATGCGGCGCTGGCGCTGGGCGCGGCCGGGATCAATTTTTGGTTTCTGCTCGTGCTGGTGCCGGTTCTCATGGTGCCGCTCGGGATGGCGACCGAGCGTCTGCTGATCAGGCCGGTCTTCGACAGCCAGGACCGGCATGTCACCACGCTGCTTGTCACCTTCGGCCTCTCGCTCATCGTGGAGGACCTGCTCAAAGTGGTCTTCGGCCCGAACACCCTGCGCCCGCGGACCCCGATCCCGGGGGCAACCGAGCTCGCCGGCATCATCGTGCCGAACTACCGGCTCTTCCTGATCGTGGTCGGCGCGGCGATCGTCGCGGGCGTCGCTTATGTCGTCTACCGCACCCGCCTCGGCGCGATGGTGCGCGCCGCCGCCTTTGACCGCAATATGGCGGCCTCGCTCGGCGTGCCGGTGGCCCTGGTCTATGCCGGCACCTTTGCTTTCGGCGTAGCGCTGGCGGGGCTCGCAGGCGTGCTTCTCGCGCCGATCTACTCCGTCTTCCCGACCATGGGGCGCGATTTCATCCTGCTCGCCTTCACCGTGGTGATCGTCGGCGGCATGGGCTCGATCTGGGGGGCGGTCGTCGCAGGCCTGCTGCTGACGCAAGTCCAGGCGCTGGCGAGCCTCGTCATCTCGCCGGTCTGGACCGACCCGATCGTGTTCGGGACCATGGTCGCCTTCCTCGTTTTCCGCCCGCAGGGGCTGTTCGGGAGGCTCGGACATGCGTGACCGGCTGACGCAATCGATGCGCGCGAGCCATGTGCTGGCGCTTGCCTTCGTCGTCGGCGCGGTGGCGCTCGCCGCCATCGGCGCCGCGACGGGGGACACCTTCTATCTCCGGCTCGGCACGGAGGCGCTGATCTTCGCGGGGCTGGCGCTGTCGGTGGATTTGCTGCTCGGCTATTCCGGGGCACTCTCGCTGGGTCAGGCGCTGTATTTCGGCATCGGCGCCTATGTCTCGGCGCTGACCTTGCTGAAGGTGCCGTCATTCTGGCTGGCGATGTCTGCGGCGGGCGGCGTCACGCTCGCGGCCTCGATCATCGGCGGGCTGATCGCCAACCGGGTCCGCGGCGTGTATTTCGCGCTGATCACCTTCGGCTTGGCGCAGGTCGTCGCCAAGGTCGTCTACAACACCCGCGATCTCGGCGCCTCCGACGGGATGATCGGCATCCCGGTGATCGACATCGGCTTCGGCCCGGTCTCGGTTTCGGCCGGCAACCCCGTCGGGTTCTTCCTGATCGTGCTGGCGATCATCATGGGACTTTACGGGCTGACCGCCTATCTGCTTGGCACCCCGTTCGGGCGGGTTTTGACCGCGCTCAAAGCCAATGAAAAGCGGGTGCCTTTCCTCGGCTATTCGGTCTGGCGGGCGCGGATGTTCTCCTATGTGTGGGCCGGACTGATTGCAGGGCTCTCGGGGGCGCTCTATCCGATGCTGCGCGGCTTCGTCTCACCCGAGCTGATGTTCTTCGCCACCTCCGGCAATGCCGTGATCTCGGTGATCCTCGGCGGCGTCGGCACGCTGATCGGCCCGATCTACGGCTCGGTCCTGCTCGTCGTGCTGAAATCGATCATCGGCAGCTGGACCGAACACCACCTCATCGTGATCGGCCTGCTGTTCATGGTCTGCGTGATGTTCCTGCCCAAGGGGATCGTCGGCTTCGTTCGTCCGCGCATCGAGGCGCGCCTGGTCGGCGGGGCACCCGAACCCGGTCTCGCCGCAACCGACACGCTGGAGCCCGAGAGCACCACGCCATGACAAACCCCACCATGAGTCAGCCGGTGCTGGAAATCCGCGACCTCGGCATCGCCTTCGGCGGGTTGAAGGCGGTCGACGGCGTCAGCTTCAGCGCCGAGCGCAACCGCATCACCACCGTGATCGGACCCAATGGTGCGGGGAAATCGACGCTGTTCAACCTGATCAGCGGCGCGCTCAAGCCGAAATCGGGGCGGCTCCTGATCGACGGCGTCGACATGACCGGCGCCTCGCCCGCCCGCACCAAGGCAGCCGGGCTGTCGCGCTCGTTCCAGATAACCAATCTGTTCCCCGAGCTGACGGTGGCCGAGAACCTGCGGATGGCAGCACAGGTGCTGGAGCCAAAGGCGCGCGCCTTCCTGCCGATCGGCCGCTCGACACGGGCGCTCGCCAAGGTGAGCGAGATGCTCCAACGCTTCCAGCTCGGCCACAAGCGCGACGAACTCGCCGGCAATCTTTCGCATGGCGACCAGCGACGCCTCGAGATCGCGGTCTGCCTGGCCTCGGAGCCGAAGATCCTGCTGCTCGACGAACCGACGCAGGGCATGAGCCATGCCGACACGACTGACACGGCCAAGCTCGTGCGCGAACTCAGCCGCGACGTCAGCGTGCTGCTGATCGAGCACGATATCGGCCTCGTCATGAACCTTTCGGACCATGTCGTCGTCATGCATCAGGGCCGCAAGCTCGCCGAGGGCCCCCCCGCCACGGTGCGCGCCGACCCGGCCGTGCAGGCCGCTTATTTCGGACATCCCTGACATGCTCGCGATCAACGGACTGCACAGCCATTACGGCCTGAGCCACGTCATTCAGGGCATCGACCTGTCGGCCGCGCCGGGCGAGGTTATCGGCATCTTCGGCCGCAACGGCGTCGGCAAGACGACGCTGCTCAAGACCATCGCCGGCTGGGTCAAGCCTAGCCAAGGCGCGATCACGCTGGGCGGCAAGCCCCTCACCGGGCTGTCGCCCGACCGGATTTGCCTCCTGGGCGTCGGGCTGGTGCCCGAGGACAGGCGCATCTTCCCCGGGCTCACCGTCGAGGAAAACCTTCAGCTCGGTCTGCTGCAGGTGCGAGGCCGGTCGGCCAAAGCCGAGCGAGCCGCGGTCGAGCTGATCTACGACCGCTTTCCCCGTCTCGGCGAAAGGCGCCGCCAGTTCGGCACGACGCTGTCGGGCGGCGAGCAGCAGATGCTCGCCATGGCGCGCGTTCTGGTCGGCGAGCCTCGGCTCGTGCTCGTCGACGAACCCAGCGAGGGGCTGGCCCCGATGATCGTCGCCGAGGTTTTCGCCATCGTGCGCGAATTGCGCGAGCGCGGTTGCATCGTGCTGCTCGTGGAGCAGAATGTGCATGAGGCCTTGTCGGTGACCGACCGCTTCGTCGTGATGGAGCGCGGGCGGATCGTGCTCGCCGGTGACGCAGAGGACGAGGCTGATCGAGAACGACTCCTGGCGGCGCTGGCGGTCTGATGCCGAGGCGCTATGTCCCAGGCCAGCGGGATCTCTTGACGCGGGAGGACAGGGCAGCGGGCAAAGGTTGGAACAGCCTGCTCTGATGACGCTCAATTTTAGCAAGCAATTGTCGATTGTCGATCCTCGGTCAGATTGCGACGGCTAAGGATCTGTGCGAAGTTTTGACGTCATTACCATCCGTCAAGGCTACGATGTCCACCGAGCGCCCAAACGATCCCGCCGCCGATATCCAACGGCATGTGGCGGCTATAGAGCCGCGGTTGATCGCCATCCGTCGCGATATTCACGCCCATCCCGAAATCGGATTCGAGACGGTGCGGACGGCCGAGGTTGTCGCGCAGGAGCTGGAACGGATCGGCCTTTCCCCGCGGCGTGGCGTCGGGCGCACCGGCGTCGTCGCGGAGATCGCGGGCGGGGCGCCCGGGCCCTGCCTTCTGATCAGGGCGGACATGGACGCGCTGCCGATGGAAGAACTCACGGGGCTCCCTTTCGCCAGCACCATACCCGGCAAGATGCACGCCTGCGGTCATGATCTCCATACCGCGACGCTGCTCGGCGTCGCGTCCGTCCTGCAGACGATGGCGCCGCAGTTTCGCGGCAGCATCCGGCTGGTCTTCCAGCCGGCGGAGGAGACGGTGGAAAGCGGAGCCGCGGCCATGGTCGCCGACGGGGCCGCCGATGGCGCGACCTTTGCACTCGCCTTCCACAACCGTCCGGAAATCCCGGTCGGCCGCTTCGGCTATGTCCGGGGCGCCTCGACCGCGTCCAGCGACGAGTTCGATGTCGTCGTGCGCGGCAAGTCCGGTCATGCCGCCCGCCCGCATTCGGCGCTCGACCCGATCGTGGCAACGGCTGCGATGATCATGCAGCTGCAGACCGCGATCTCGCGCGTCATGGATCCCACCCGCTCGGCGGTGCTGACGATCGGCCATGTCCAGGGCGGCTCGACGCATAACATCATCCCGGACGATTGCCTCTTTCAGGGCACCGTGCGCTGCCGCTCGCCCGAGAGCCGCGATGCGATGGAAGCCGCCTTTCGCCGCATCTGCGAGGGTGTCGCCGCCGCCATGGGCGTCACCTGCGATATCGACTACAAGCGCGGCGCTCCAGCTCTGGTCAACGACGACGGCGTGGTCGATGCGGTGATCGGCTCGCTCGCGGCGCAGTTCGGAGCCGACAGGATCGACCAGCTCGAGGGCCGCTTCGGCGCCGAGGATTTCTCCTATTTTTCGGAACGCATCCCGTCCTGCCAATTGCTGGTCGGCTCATCGCAGCCCGGCCGAGACGACCGCGTCCACAATTCTAACTACCAACCGGATGAGCGCTGCATCGGGCTGGGCGTCGCGGCACTTGCCCGCACCGCGCTCGACCTCCTGTCCTGATTCCGCGCCCTTGCGACAAAGCCCTGGAGAGCTCGCCATGACGATCAACCGCTCCGATTTCCTCAAGCTCGGCCTCGGCGCCGCCGCCGGTCTTGCTTTGGGCGCGACCCCCCGATCCGCCGCCGCCAAGGAGTGGAAGGTGATCCGCGTCGCCACCGAGGGCGCATTTCCTCCCTACAACATGCATGCCCCGGACGGCCGCCTGATCGGCTTCGAGCCTGAACTGCTGCAGGAGCTGTCGACCCGCATGGGCATCAAATGCGAGATGATCGCACAGGCTTGGGACGGCATGATCCCCGGCCTGACCGACGGCAAATACGATGCCATCATGGACGCTGTTTCGATCACGCCGAAGCGCGAGGAGGTCATCGCCTTTTCTCGCCCCTACGCCTCGGCCGGTTCCGGCTTCGCGATCATGAAGGAAGGCAGCATCAAGTCGCTGCCTGGGACGGGCGCCCCGCGTGTTCCCTTCGCGGATGAGGCCGCCGCCAAGAAGGCGATTGACGAGCTCGCGAAGGGACTGGCCGGCAAGACCGTCGCCGTGCAGGTCTCCACCATCCAGAACGACGTCCTCAACCGTTATTTCAAGGACGTCGTGACCATCCGCACCTATTCGTCCGGACCGGACACCTTCCTCGATCTCAAGAGCGGTCGGGTCGACGCGGTGATGGCCTCGCAGATCAACATGCAGGCCAACGCCAAGAAGTCGAACGGCGAGATGATCCAGTCCGGTTATCTCTTCACCGGCGGCCTGCTCGGCGTCGGGTCGGCGGTCGGCTTGCGCAAGGACGACCCGGAGCTGAAGGAGATGTTCGACAAGGCGCTGAAGTCGACCATCGACGACGGCACGCTGAAGAAGCTGGCGCTGAAGTGGTTCGAGATGGACATCACGCCCGCGAGCTGACGAAGACGGGCGGGACGGGATGGACGACAGCCTGACATTGCTCGGCTTCGGCCCGGAGGGCTGGGGCCAGGCGCTGCTGAACGGCGGGTTGATGACGCTCGCCGTCTCGGCCTGCGCCTTTGCGATCGGGCTCGGGCTCGGCACGCTTCTCGCCTGGGCCCGTCTCGCCGGTGCGGCCCCGGTGCAGCGTCTCGCCCAAGGCTACGGCGTGGTGATGCGCGGCATCCCGGATCTGCTGGTCATCTATCTGTTCTACTTCGGCGGCCGGCAGATCGCCTCGGTCGTCGCCAGGCAGTTCGGGCACGTCGGCCCGGTCGAGATCAGTGGCTTCGCCGCCGGCTGCCTCGCCATCGGCCTTCTGTCGGGCGCCGCGCAGGCGGAGGTCCTCCGCGGCGCCTTCCATGCCATCGCGCCGGGTACGCTCGAGGCCGCGCGGGTCACCGGCATGGGGCGCTGGACCATGTTCCGGCGCATCATCGCGCCCCTGGCCCTGCGCACCGCGCTGCCCGGCCTCGGCAATCAGTGGCAATCGGTCATCAAGGAATCGGCGCTGGTTTCGGTGACCGGGCTGGTCGAGACGCTGCGGGCGGTAACGGTGGCCGCGAATTCCACCGAACTGCCCTTCCTGTTCTTCCTCGCCGGGGGCGCGATCTATCTCGTCATCACCACCATCTCCGGCTTTGTCTTCCGCATCGCCGAATGGCGCTCCATGCGCGGGCAGCCCGCCGCGACCGGCCGGGGCTGAGCGATGGACATCGCCTTCATCGCCCAGGTTTTCCCCAAGCTGCTTGCCGGCCTGCCGCTAACGCTGCTGCTGGCGGTGCTGTCCCTGCTCGGCGGCGGCCTGATCGCGCTCGGACTTTCCGGTTTACGGGCCTCGTCCTGGGTCGGCGCGCGCATCACCGATTTCTATGTCTACATCTTTCGCGGCACGCCGCTGCTGATCCAGATTTTCCTGATCTATTACGGGCTGGCCCAATTCCCGGCAGTGCGCCATTCCGTGCTGTGGCCCCTGCTGCGGGAGCCCTATGTCTGCGCCTTGCTCTCGCTGATGCTGAACGATGCGGCCTACACCTCCGAAATCCTGCGGGGCGGGCTTCGGGCGGTGCCGGCAGGCGCGATCGAGGCCGCCCGCGTCGCCGGGATGACACGCCTCACGATGCTGCGCCGGATCATTCTGCCGCTGGCCTTCCGCCAGGCTTTGCCGGCCTATGGCGCGGAGGTCACCAGCATGGTCAAGGCCACCTCGCTCGCCAGCGTGGTGACCCTGATGGAGATCACCGGCATCGCGCGCGCCGAGGTATCCGAGACCTATCGCGCCATCGAAATCTTTCTCTGCGCGGCGGCGATCTATCTCGTGCTGGTGACGGTGATCGCGCGGGCGATCGACCTGCTGGAACAGCGCCTCACACCCTATCGCCGCCCGACAAGCGCCCGGAGCGTGGCATGAAGCCGATCACGGTCAAGCTGAGCCAGATCCGTAAGAGCTTCGGCGGGCAGGAAGTGCTGCGCGGAATCGATCTCGCCGCCCGCGACGGCGATGTCATCGCGATCATCGGTGCCAGCGGCTCCGGCAAAAGCACGTTGCTGCGCTGCATTCCGCTGCTCGAAATCCCGGATCAGGGGGAGGTCAGCGTCGGCGATGCGCAGATTCGCATCAAGGATGCGGGCCACCGTTTCTCGCGTGCCGAACGGCAGATGGTCCGCAGGGTAAGAAGCCAGCTCGGTTTCGTCTTCCAGAGCTTCAATCTCTGGCCGCACATGACGGCGCTGCAGAACGTCATGGAAGTGCCGCTGCACGTGCAGGGGCGCCCGCGCGCGGAATGTCGCGAGGAGGCTGAGGCCATGCTCGCCAAGGTCGGGCTCGCCGACAAGTTCGACGCCTGGCCGGCGCATCTGTCCGGCGGCCAGCAGCAGCGCGTTGCCATCGCCCGCGCACTCGCGATGCGGCCCCGCGCCCTGCTCTTCGACGAGCCGACCTCGGCGCTCGACCCGGAGCTGGTCGGCGAGGTGCTGCGCGTCATCCGGGCGCTGGCCGAGGAAGGGCGCACGATGCTGATCGTCACCCACGAGATGGCCTTCGCCCGCGAGGTCTCCAACCACGCGATCTATCTGCAGGATGGGCACGTCGAGGAAGAAGGCCCGCCGGAGCAGGTCTTCCTCGATCCGCGCTCCGAACGGACCCGCCGCTTCGTCGGTATGCAGCGCGGAGGCTGAGGGCGGGACCTTGCCACTGACCGAGGATCAGCAGCCGATCGAGCGCCTGAGCCTGGCCGATGTGGCCATGCGCCGTTTGCGGGACGAGATCGTGCATGGCCGGCTCCCACCGGATGAGGTTCTGACCGAGATCGCGCTGGCGGGCCGGCTCGGTGTTGGGCGCGGCACAGTGCGGACCGCCTTGTTCGCGCTGGAGGCCGATGAACTCGTCGTGCGCGCGCCCTATTCGAACTGGCGTGTGGCGAGCCTCGACGGCCAGGTCATCTGGGAAATCTATACCCTGCGAGAGGCGATGGAGGGGCTGGCGGCCCGCATCCTTGCCGAGCGAGGCGAGGAGCGCGGGCTCAGCCTGGTCGCTGCCGCCTTCGTGCGGCTGGCACCGGCGGAGACAGGCTCCATCGACGAGCGCCTCGCGGCCGATCTCGGCTTCCACCGGGCGATCGTCGAGGCCACCCATCATCGCCATCTGATCAAGCGCTACGGCGCCCTCTCCGCCAAGATGGAATGGCTCTATCGCTGGTCGGAGACGCATTGGCCCGCGCGCTTCCCGCTCGAAGCCGATCATCGCGCCTTGTTCGAGGGTGTGACGCGCGGCACGTCCGACGAGGCCCAACGCGCGGTACGAGCCCATATCGATCCCAGCCTGGCGGCCGATCTCGATGGATATCGGGGGCTCGTTGCGGCGCGCAGTCAGAACCTTGAAGCAGCAGTCGGAAAAAGCGAGCGGCAATGACGGACAAGGTGGTCGTTCTCGATGGCGGCATGGGCCGTGAACTGAAGCGCATGGGCGCCCCGTTCCGCCAGCCGGAATGGTCGGCGCTCGCGCTGATGGAAGCGCCTGAAACCGTCATCGCCGCCCACCGCGCCTTCATCGAAGCCGGCGCGGAGATCATCACCACGAACAGCTATGCGGTCGTGCCCTTCCATATCGGCGAAGAGCGCTTCGTGCGGGACGGGGCGCGGCTGGCCGCTCTTTCGGGCGAACTCGCGCGGCGTGCCGCCGATGAGGAAAGGCTGCGCAGCGGCCGCACAATTTCGGTCGCGGGTTCGTTGCCGCCTTTGTTCGGCTCCTATCGCCCCGATCTGTTCGATGCTGCCCGCGCGCCGTCCATGCTGGCGGTGCTGGTCGCGGCGCTGCTGCCATCCGTCGATCATTTCCTGGCCGAGACCCAGAGCTGCATCGCCGAGGCGCTGGCGGCCTGCGCGGCCGTGCGCCCGACAGGCAAGCCGATCTGGATTTCCTTCACGCTGCTGGATCAGGACGCGGCCACGGGCTCGCCTGCGTTGCGCTCCGGTGAAAGCGTCGCAGACGCCGTCGCTGCCGTTCGGGATGCCGGCGCTGCTGCCGTGCTCTTCAACTGCAGCCAGCCGGAGGTCATGGGTCCGGCCGTCGATATCGCCCGCCTTGTGCTCGGCGAAAACGGCATTCCGATCGGCGTCTACGCCAACGCCTTCCCGGAAAAGACCGGGGACGCCGCGGCGAATGAGGGACTGAGCGACCTGCGAGACGATGTCGGGCCGCGACGCTATCGCGACTTCGGACGGGATTGGCGCCGCCGTGGCGCCAGCATCATCGGCGGATGCTGCGGCATCGGCCCGGACGCGATCTGCGCGCTCCACACGGAATTCCGAGCTGATTGAACGTCAGCCCCGGTGTCCGTCAGCTTCGCTGATGGACACCGGGGCGGTGCCCGTCCAACCGCCCCGGACCGGCTGGCTGGACTATCGCCTCTTGTCGAAGAAGGCGCGGACCATGGCGACCGTTGCGTTCGGATTTTCCTCCATGATCCAGTGTCCTGAATTCGGGATGACGCCTTCGGTGACGTCCGTTGCCGCGGCCCGCATCACCACCGCCATCATCGTGCCGAAGGACTTCTCACCACCGACCGCCAGCACCGGCATGGTCAGCTTCCCGCCGGCGGCGAGATAGGCGCGGTTGTCGATCGCGTCCTGGTCGAAGGCAGCGAACTGGGCAAACCCGGAATGCATCGCGCCGGGCAGGGCATAAAGCTTGGCATAATGCTCGCGCGAGGCCTCGCTGAAGCGGGCGGGAGTCGCCGAGAACTCGTTCCAGAAGCGGTCGAGATAGATGCGCTCGCGCCCTGCGACCAGCCGCTCCATGTCCGGCCCACCGAAGCGGAAATGCCAGAGCAGCGGGTTCTTCAGGATCTCCTCCCAGGGCCCGACGCCGGGCACCGGCGCGTCGATCAGGACGAAACGTCCGACGCGCTGCGAATGCTGCGCCGCGAAGGCGAAGCCGACCATATTGCCGATGTCATGCGTCACCAGATCGGCGCGTTCGATCTTGAGCGCATCGAGCACGCCGGCGACATCCCCGGCCTGGGTCTTCTTGTCGAAGCCGGAAGCCGGTTTGGACGAGAGGCCAAGCCCGCGCAGATCCGGCACCACCACCATGTGGTCCCGCGCCAAATCGGCCGCCATCGGCGCCCACATGTCGCCGGTCTCGCCATAACCGTGCAGCAGCACCACCGCCGGACCTTGGCCGCCGACGCGGACATGAAGGGTGGCGCCGTTGGTGGCGATCTCCTGCGTCGTGAACGCGGCCGGAAAATCGGGAACCTGCGCGACCGCAGGCCCTGCAAAGACAAGAGCACCAAGCGTCAAAACGATTTTAAACATAATCTATCCCCCTCCACCGGGAGGGCGGTCGCTCATGACCGTCGCTGTCAGCCCCGTTGGCTTGAGGCAACGTAGCATTCGCCTTTCGTTCGGATTAGCATCGTGCGGACGAAAATGAAGTCCGGAAAAACCGAACGATGTTGAAGCTCGACGGCATCGCGACCTTCGTCGCCATCGCGGATGCCGGCTCGTTGAGCGAGGCCGCTCGTCGATTGCGCCTGTCGAAATCGGTCGTCAGCGATCGCCTGGCCGAACTGGAGCGCAGCCTCGGTGCCGCGCTTCTTCATCGCAGTGCCCGCAGGCTGACGCTGACCGAAGACGGCACGGCCTTTCTTGAACGCGCCGTGCGCATCACCCGCGAGGTCGAGGAAGCTTCGGCCGACATGACCGAGCGCCGTGGCACGCTGGCCGGGCCGCTGCTGATCTCGGCGCCCGTCACCTTCGGCCGCATGCATCTCGGCCCCGCGATCTACCCTTTCCTCGCACGGCATCCTGACATCGAGCTGACGCTCGATCTCGACGATCGGCGCGTCGAGGCCGGCGCGGACAGCTATGATGCTGTGCTGCGCCATGGCCCGATTGCGGATTCCCGCCTTGTCGCCTGGACGCTGGCCCCAAGCCGCCGAGTGCTGGTCGCCGCTCCGGACTATCTGAAGCGGCGCGGCAGCCCGGCCTCCGTGGCGGAACTCGATCGGCATGACGGCATCTTCTATACGAACCGGGGCAGCGGCGACTGGCGCTTCCAAAGCCCGAAGGGGATGGTCAGCGTGCGCGGGCGCTCCAGCCTGCGGGTCAACAATGGGGACATGATGCGGGATGCCGCCCTGGCGGGGTTAGGCATCGCCCTGCTGCCGCTGTTCATCGTCGGAGCCGAGATCCGCAGCGGCCGGCTCGACCTCATCGATATCGGCGTGCAGCCGGAGATGGAAGCCATCTACCTGGCGCACCCCGAGGGCCGAAGGCCATCAGCCAAGCTCCGGGCGTTTGCCGATTGCCTCCGTCAAGCTTTCGGCCAACCCCCTTACTGGGAGCGTTTCGAATCTCATGAATGCGCTTCAACGGACTGACATGTCCGTTGGCATCGAGCCAATCGAGCCTGAGTGTGATCGATCCCGTTAGCGGTGACCTGTCCCTTCGCCCCGCAATTCCTGATGGAGTTCGACGGCGGAGAGGCGGCCCAGATCGAGCGCTGGCAGCAGATCATTGTCCATGCGGAATCTACGGGCACAGATGGCGTCGAACAGCGCGATGCCGGCCTCGTGCAAGGGCAGCGCGACGCCCGTCACTCGCCCCAGCACCTCCAGAGGGACCAGCCCGAAAGGCACGTCCTCGGTGATGAAGCGCGTCTCCAGCGTCTTGGGGCCGAGAAGTTCCGGGCGGTTCTCGTAGACCGCCGCAGCCATTTCGCCGACGGGGCCGGGGGCGACGCCGAAGGAATGGACATAGTGGTCCTGCACGCTGCGGACCGAAAGGCCGAAGGCGTCTGCCAGCATCAGGCGCTCGACATCCATGGCATCGACGATGCGGCCGACGCCGGTGGTGATCGAGCCGTAGTTCGGCCAATCCTCCCCGCGTTCGGCGCGCGTCAGGTTGCCGAGCATGTTGGCGACATGGGCCGGGGGGTTGAGATTGCTGAGCATGATCGCGAGCACATCCTCGCGCGGCTCGAAGCGATCCCCGAACAGCGTGCGACAGGTCTCGAGGCCGGTTTGCGCGTGGCGGACGGGCAGGGTGGCGACATCGAGCTTCGCCCGCAGACCTGAGATATGGACGCTGCGACGCCCGCTTTTGCGCGCGGTCAGCGCGGTCGTCGCCCAGACCGCGATCGGGACGTCGATGTCGCGTTGCCGCAGCAGGCGGTGCAGATAAAGCGCCGCAAACGAGCAGTGGGCGCTGACGATGACGATCTGCCCGGCGGTCAGGCACGGGGCGATCGCATCGAGCACCATCTTGAAGCCATTGGCCTGCACCGCGACGATGACCGCGTCCGCGCCATCGATGGCCTCTGCGCAATCGGGGACGATGTGCAACGGCACCACGGCTTCGAGCTTGCCAGTGGCGGTCAACGGCGCATCATCGCCAAAATCGTCAGCCGCCGCGCCGCTGGGCGACCAGATGACCGGCTCGTGCCCCTGAGCCGTCAGGTAGGCGGTATAGCCACGCCCGATTCCGCCGAAGCCGATGATGGCAACACGCATGGGTGGTTTCCTTGCGATCAGACGGTTTCGAGGCCGCCGAGCACATGCTTGCGCACGATGGCCTGTAGACCGGGCCCGTCGCGCTCGCGCAGGCGCTCCACGATCTCATAATGCTCGCGCACCGTGTTCGCGAGCAGCGCCGCGGTGTTCTTTTCACGCGTCAGCGTGACGGGAACGCGGCTGCGCAAATCGAAGATCATCGAAACGAGATCGCCGTTCGGACAGAATGCGAGCATCGCCGCATGGAAAGCGGAGTTTGCCTCTTCCTGCGCGACCACGGTCCCCGTGCTGACGGCCTCGGCGAAGTCGTCCGCCCGCTGCCGCAACCGAACCAGCCCGGCTTCGTCGATATGCCTCAACACCTCCGCGGCGGCCGCGACCTCGAGGATCGCGCGAATGGTCACGACGTTGCGGAAGCGCTCCTTGTCGAAAGTCTCGACACGGTAACCGCGATTGGCCTCCAGCTTGACGAAGCCTTTTTCTTCGAGCCGGTCCAGCGCCTGCCGGATATCAAGCCGTGAGGCGTTGTACTGCGCTTCGAGATCGACCTGCTTCAGCCAGGAGCCGGCGCTGAGCCGGCCGGTGCTGATGTCCTTCTCGATCAGCCTGGCGAGGTCCCGGGCGCGCGACGCGCTGCCTCCCGCCATCCGTGCGCTGCGCGCCTCAGTGCCGGTCCCGCCGCCTTGTCCCGTATCCAAAGTCATCAGCGCCATGTTTCCGCAGACGGATCCCTGCATTTCGCGGCCATCTTCACCTGCTTTGCCGTTGGTCTGCAATTCGTCGGCCGCCTCATTGAGCACGGCGGAGATGAATTCTCCTGAGCTGCACCTTCATTGAGCAAAGCATCCTCCGACCAACGATTGACAGAAGCCAATCACGAACGCAACATTGGCGCCAAAGTCAGGAACAGGGGATTGTCATGCGAGCCAAGGCCTTCGCTCACCCGCTCTTCGCCGCCATCGCGTTCGGTGTCGGTTCCGCTGCCCTGCTCATGCCGGCGTCGGCGCGCGATCTGACCATCGCCCTGTCGAGCAACGTCAACACGCTCGATCCCGACAAGTCGACGACCGTTGGCACCGATCTTAGCGTCGCCGCGCATATCTACACGCCCTTCGTCGACCGCGGCCCGGACCTCAAGCTTCGCCCGGGCCTTGCAACGAAATGGGAGGCGATCGGTGACACGGCCTGGCGCTTCACGCTGCGCGAGGGCGTGACCTTCTCCAACGGCGAAAAGCTCGATGCGGAGGCGGTGAAGTGGAATGTCGAGCGCGTTCTCGACCCCAAGACCGGCGCGCGTAACAAGCCGTGGTTTGCAGCCATCGGCGAGGTCAAGGTCATCTCGCCGACATCAGTCGAATTCGCCACCAAGGGCGCTTATCCCGACTTGCCCGACCAGATGTCGATGTTTTTGCTGATGCCGCCGAAATGGACGGCGGAGAACAACCCCTCCGTCACGGCGCTCGGCAGCGGTCCCTACGAGCTGGTGCGCTTCGCCAGCGGCGACCGCGTCGTGCTGAAGGCGCGTCAGGATTACTGGGGCGAGAAGCCCGCTTTCGAGAACGTCACTTTCCGCATCGTCCCGGAAGATTCCTCGCGCATCGCGGCACTGCAGGCGGGCGACGTCGACCTGATCACCGGCTTCCCGACATCCGAGATCGCCCGCATCAGAGCCGGCGGCAAGGCCGACGCCAGCTCCGTGGCCGGCACCCGCGGCATGTTCATCAAGCTCAACGCGCTCAAGGCCCCCTTCAAGGACAACCCTAAGCTCTGGCGCGCGCTCAATCTCGGCATCGACCGCAAGGCGATCAATGACGGTCTCCTCGACGGCCTCGCCGAGGTGAGCGCCTGTCAGCCGCTCTCGCCCGTGTATTTCGGCTATAATCCCGAGCTGAAGCCGGCGCCCTATGATCCGGCCCAGGCAAAGAAGCTGCTGGCCGAGGCCGGCCTCGGTGGCGGCCTGACGATGGATCTGGAGGTGCCGACGGGGCGATACATCCAGGCCTCCGACATCGCGCAGGTCGTCGCCTCCCAGCTCGCCGACATCGGCGTCACCGTGAAGCTGCGCGAGATGGAATTCGGCGCCTTCATGAACAAATACATCGTCGCCAAGAACCTCGGCGATTCCGCCTATTTCGGCCTGGGATGGCCGACACTCGATGCCGGCGGGCTCCTGAATTTCTGGGAGAAGGAGAACCCGCAATCCTATTGGGACAATGCGCGCTTCAACGAGGACGCCAAGGCCGCGCGCTCGACCAACGACGCCGCCAGACGCACCGAACTCTACCGCAAGCTGACCAGGCAGCTCTGCGAGGAATCTCCCTCGATCTTCATGTTCTTCACGCCGATCACCTACGCCCAGTCGAAGGGCATCGCCTGGCAGGCGCGCGGCGACGACTGGGTCCGCGCGATCGACATCAAGACGCGCTGATACCCCCGATACGGCGACCTCGATGGCAGGCTTAACCGCCTGCCGACGGGGCGGCTTTGTCTGACCTTACGATCAACCGGATCGCCATCACGTCATGACCGCTCAAGACCAAACCGCCCTGAAGCTGCGCATCGGCGTCGATTCAGGCGGCACCTTCACCGATGTCTGCATGTTCGACGAGACGCATGGCGAAATCCATGTCTGGAAGGTGTCGAGCACACCGCAGGACCCTTCGCTCGGCATCGCCGGCGGCATCGAACAGGGCGTTGCCGAGGTCGCCAAGGCAACGGGGCGGCAGGTCGAGGTCGTCTATTTCGGTCATGGCACTACCGTCGCGACCAACGCGCTGATCGTGGGGCGCGGGGCCGAGACGGGGCTGATCACCACCAAGGGCTTTCGCGACGTGCTGGAGCTGCGCCGGCAGAAGCGCGACTCGCTCTATGACATCCAGACGCAGAAGCCTCGTATCCTGGTGTCCCGCGACAAGCGGCTCGAGGTCAGCGAGCGGGTCCGCTTCGACGGCAGCATCCACACCGCGCTCGACGAGGATGAGGTTCGTGCCGCCGCCCGCAAGCTCAAGGCGGACGGCATCACGACAGTCGCAGTCTGCTTCCTGTTTTCTTTCGTCGAGCCGGCGCATGAAAAGCGCGTCAAGGAGATCCTGGCGGAGGAGATGCCCGGCGTCTTCTTCTCGATCTCGCACGAGGTCGCGCCCGAGTTCCGCGAATATGAGCGGCTCTCGACCACGGTCGTGAACGCCTATCTCGGTCCGATCATGAAGTCCTATCTCTCAAAGCTGCAGCCGCGGCTGGCCGAGATCGGCATCCACGCCCATCCGCACCTGACGCAGTCCAATGGCGGCGTCATCTCATCGGAGGTCGCGCAGAACTTTCCCGCCCGCACCGTGCTCTCCGGCCCGGCCGCCGGCGTCATCGGCGCCTTGTCGGTCGGCGGGCTCGCGGGCTTCGACAATGTCATCACCTTCGACATGGGCGGAACCTCCACGGACGTGTCGCTGATCGATCGCGGCCGGCCGCAAATGTCGAACGACGCCGTCGTGCATGGCTATCCGCTGAAGCTGCCGATGCTCGATATCCATACGGTTGGCGCTGGCGGCGGCTCGATCGCCCACATCGATGCCGGCGGCCTGCTTAAGGTCGGCCCGCGCTCGGCTGCCGCCGATCCCGGCCCGGTCTGCTACGGTCGCGGCAACGAGGAGCCGACGGTCACCGACGCGAACGTCGTGCTACAGGTTCTGAACCCGACGCATCTCCTGAACGGCCGTATGAAGATCGACCAGGCCCGCGCCAAGGCCGCGATCGGCCGCCTGGCCGACACGCTCGGCCTGGGCGTGATGGAGACGGCACAAGGGATCATCAGCGTCGTCATCGCCAACATGGCCAAGGCGATCCGCGTGATCTCGGTCGAGCGCGGCTATGATCCGCGCGATTATGTCATGCTCGGCTTCGGCGGTGCCGGCCCGATCCATGCCTCCAGGCTCGCTCGCGAGCTGGAAATACCTCGCCTCGTCGTCCCGAAATATCCGGGCATCATGTGCGCGCTTGGCCTGTTGCTGACCGATTTGCGGACCAATCTCTCGCTGACCCGCCTCCTGCCTCTCAGCCCCGATGGCGCGCCGGGCATGGAAAGCGGCTTCGCGGGACTGGAAGCGCGCGGGCAGGACTGGTTCACCCAGGAAGCGATCCCGCAAGAGCGGCGCTCGCTGCTGCGCTCGGTCGACATGCGTTATGGCGGCCAAGGCTACGAGCTTACCGTACCCTGTTCCACCGGCCGGATCGACGCCGAGGCTCTCGTCACGCTGCGGGCGGAGTTCGAGCGCATTCATCAGCAGGTTTACGGCTATATCGCCGCCGAGGAGCCAGTGCAGGTGACGACGTTGCGCATCGAGGCGGTCGGTCTCGTACCGAAAGCCGACCTGAAGGCCTACCCGCCAGCGACGGGCCCGGCCGAGGCCGCTGTCACAGCCCATCGCGAGGTTTGGCTGCCGGAAAGCGGTGGCCTCACCCAGTGCCCGATCTACGACCGCGCTTTGCTCGGTCCCGGCCATGCGGTCGCGGGTCCCGCCATCATCGACCAGATGGACTCGACCACGCTGGTCCTGCCGGGACAGGTCGCGACGGTCGATGCCTATCTCAACCTCATTATCGAGGGCTGACCATGCTGGACAAAGTCAAGACGAAGCTCGACCCGATCACTGTCGAGGTCATCGGCAGCGCGCTCACCACCATCGTCGAAGAAATGGGCAAGGCGCTCATCCGCGCCGCCTATTCGACCAATATCAAGGAGCGGCAGGACTGCTCGACCGCGCTGTTCGACGCAGCCGGGCGCACCATCGCCCAGGCCGAGCATATCCCGGTGCATCTCGGCTCGCTGCTCGGCATCGCCGAGCACGTCTTCAAGAAGCATGATCTCTCGACTGTGCGGCCGGGAGACGTCTTCGTCGGCAACGATGCCTATACCGGTGGCGGCACCCATCTCAACGACATCGTCTTCCTGGAGCCGATCTTCCATGGCGACACGCTCGTCGCCTGGGTGACGAACCTCGCCCACCATTCCGACTTCGTCGACCGCGGCCACGCCCATATCTTTCAGGAAGGCCTGCGCATCCCGCCGGTCCGGCTCTATCGCGAAGGCGTGCTGCAGGACGATCTGATGCAGCTTATCCTGCTGAACTGCCAGGTCCCGCGCGAGCGCATCAATGACTTCCGGGCCCAGATGGCGGCCAACCGCCTCGGCGTGCAGCGCTACCAGGCGCTCTGCGACAAATACGGGGCCGAGACGGTGCGCGCAGCCGGCGCCCAGGTGCTCGACTATACCGAGCGGCGCACACGGGCCGGTATCTCGCAGATCCCGGACGGCACCTACAGCTTCCGCCACGACTTCGACAGCAACCTGATCGATGGCGTGATGGATTTGAAGGTGGTGATCGAGATCAAGGGCGATGAGATCTTCATCGACTTCCCCGATGCGCCCGAGCAGGTCCGCGCGCCGATCAACATGGTCTATACGGCGCTGCTGGCGACCGTGTATTTCGCCGTGAAGGCGATCGTCGATCCCGATCTGCCGGCCAATGCCGGCTTCCACCGGCCGATCCATGTCTCGGCACCGCTCGGCTCCGTGCTCAATGCGACGCCCCCAGCTGCCGTCTACAGCCGCACCGATATCGGCCAGCGCCTCGTCGACATGATCTTCGCCGCGCTCGCCGATGTCGTTCCCGAGCGGATCGCGGCCGCCTCGACCGGCGGTACGCTTTTGACCACCAGCGGCATTCATCCGCGGACCGGCCGCTTCTACGTTTATAACGAGATGCATGGCGGGGGCATGGGCGCGCGCGCCGACAAGGACGGGCTCGATGGCGTCCAGGTGAACACGACCAACACCGCCAACCTGCCGATCGAGGCGCTTGAGATCGAGCACCCCGTCATGGTGAAATGCTACGAGCTGGTGCAGGATTCCGGCGGGGCCGGGCAATATCGCGGCGGCATGACCTTGCGGCGACGCGTCGAGATGCTCGACCATACCGCGCGCATCTCGGCCGGCGGGACCAACAGCATTGTGCCACCCTTCGGGCTCAAGGGCGGCCAGGATGGCCTGACCGCGCGCGTCGAGCTTTCGCCCGGTGCCAAGCCGCTCGACCGCCGCGCGGGCATCCTGCAGCCGGGCGAATGGGTCGGCATGGTGGCGGCCGGCGGCGGCGGGTTCGGCGACCCCAAGCAGCGCGACCGCGCGCTCGTCGAGCGCGACCTCCGCGAAGAGCGGATTTCGCGCGAGGCAGCCGTGGAAATCTATGGGCTCAAGCTCTGAGGATCGCGTGACCATGGAGGCCGCCGGATGCCGCGCCACCTGACGACCCGCCTCGGCGAAGGCCTGATCGCGATCTGGGGCGTGGTCACGATCGTCTTCGTCGTTTCCCGGCTCCTCGGCGATCCCGCCGTATTGCTGCTGCCGATCGGCGCGACCGAAGCGCAAATGCAAGAGCTGCGCACGCAGCTTGGGCTCGATCAGCCGCTGCTTCAGCAATATCTGACCTTCCTGCTCCATGCGCTGAAGGGCGATTTCGGCCAGTCCTTCCAGTTTGCCCGCCCGGCGCTCGAGGTCGTGCTCGAAAGGCTGCCGGCGACGGCGCTGCTTGCCGGCTGCGCGCTGGCGATCGGCGTACTGGTCGGTGGCATGGCCGGAGCGCTGGCCGCGATCTATCGCGGCTCCGCGATCGAGGGGCTGGTGCTTCTGGTGGCATTGCTCGGCCAGGCCACGCCCTCGTTCTGGCTCGGCATCATGCTGATCCTGCTCTTCGCGGTACAACTCGGCTGGTTCCCGACGGGCGGGTACGGCGAATGGCAGAACCTTGTCCTGCCCTCCGTGACGTTGGCCTGCTTCACCACGGCCAGCATCGCCCGCCTGCTGCGCTCCTCCATGCTCGACGTGATGCGCGACGACTATGTCCGCACGGCCTATGCGAAGGGTCTCAGCCCCCGCCGCGTCTATATCTGGCATGTCGGCCGCAACTCGCTGATCCCGGTCATCACCATGACAGGCATCCTGGCCGGCGAGCTTCTCGGCGGCGCCGCCGTGACCGAGACCGTCTTCTCCTGGCCGGGCGTCGGGCGGCTGATCGTGCAGGCGATCGAGACCAAGGACTTCCCGGTCGTTCAGGCCGGCGTCGCCATGATCTCGACGATCTTCGTCGTCGTCAATCTCCTCGTCGATCTGCTTTATACCCTGATCGATCCGCGCATTCGGCAGGCATCATGAGCTTGCTCTCGTTCTTGCGGCGGCAGAAAGCGAACCGGCTCGGCCTCCTCGGCGCGACGTTGCTGGTGGTTCTGTTGGCGCTGGCTCTTGCGGGTCCCTGGCTCGGCTTGCCCGATCCGACGCGCGGCGATCTGCGCGCGCGAATGCTGGCGCCGACGATCTCCTGGGCCGGGCTCGGTGCCCACCCTTTCGGCACCGACCAGCTTGGTCGCGACATCCTGAGCCGTATCATCGCGGGCAGCCGGGTCACGCTGACGATCGCGGGTTCCGCCGTGATCCTCGGCGGCGTCGTCGGCGTGCTGCTGGGGCTTATCGCGGGGTATTTCGGCGGCTGGTACGACCGCGTGCTGATGCGCTTGGTCGATATCCAGCTGGCCTTTCCCTTGATGCTGCTGGCTCTGCTGGTGGTCGCCGCGCTTGGCCCCGATCTGCATAACCTGATCGCGGTGCTCGCCCTGACGAGCTGGGTCCGCTATGCGCGCATCATCCGGGCGCAAGTCCTGACCGTTCGCGAGCGGGAATTCGTTCAGGCCGCACTGGCGATGGGGGCCGGGCACACCCGCGTGATGCTGCGTCATATCCTGCCCAACGTCCTGACGCCGGCCCTGGTGGTGGCGACGCTCGAACTGGCGCGAACGATCGTCCTGGAGGCCGGGCTGAGCTTCCTCGGCCTCGGCATCCAGCCGCCGTCGCCAAGCTGGGGACGGATGCTCGCCGACGGGCGAACCTATATCGCCAGTGCCTGGTGGATCATCACCCTGCCGGGCATTGCCCTGATGCTGACCGTGTTCAGCATCAATCTCCTAGGCGACTGGCTGCGCGACTGGCTGGACCCGCAAGCGGATCGCCACTGACTGTCAAACCGCCGTCATCGGAGCTGGCACCGGGATGCGGCCATCAAAGCGTGCCTTCGGCAAGCATTTCGCGGGTGAGCCTCAGCCTGGGCACGGCTTCGCTCAATCATCGTTCGACGAGTTGAGCTCCCCCGGCTTCAGGCCCTCGCCGACAGTCGGCATGGCCTGGCGCAGGACCTGATTGATGCGGTCCTGCCACCCGGGGCCACCATCCTGGAAATGCGCGAGCACCTCGCTGTCGATCCGAAGGGTCACCATTTCCTTCGCGCCGGGGACCACGATCCGCTTCTCGGCAGCTGGCGCGGATATCTTGGGCGCGGAAGGCTTGAACAAGGCTTCCGCATTGTCGCGGGCGCTGGTTGGGCGGCGTGTCGTCCTGTCGTTATTCATCGATCGTCCTTCTCCGTTTGCGGAACATATGGGCCTCTGATCCTCAGCGAGTAAATGCCGACCAGTCCGGTCTCGGGGCCGGATTGCCTGATCTCTCGGCTTCGAGGCGCGGAGTTGATGACGAATTGGCCGCTCAGTTCGTCATCGGAGCGAGGGCCGCAGACATCACGATGAAGGCTCGCTGCGCATTGTGACGGTTCGAGGCTCGATTAATATTCGATTTTGGCAAAGTTGCGCCGTGCATCTGGAAATACTTGCCGCTTATAGCTGTCAACAACATCGGATATATTCGATCGATGCCATTTGATGCAATGGAAGCAATTTCAAAGAGGCGAACCTCTCTCTTGGCAATCCAAATAACAACGGTGGAACTTAAAGTAGACCCACGCCGTTGAACAACCGACGCTTTTGCGGCCCACCTCGTATCTTTTTTAAAAATGACCAGCGTTCGCGGGATTGTCGTCGATAGCTTCGATGCCAATCGCCGTTCGGCGCGTCGATGAATGGAACGGAGCGACAGTTGCGTATCGGTATCGTCGCTCACCTGAAGCATGCCATCCGCGAGCCGTTTGCGGGCGGTCTCGAAATGCACACCTCTATGCTGCAGCGTATGCTGCAGAGGCGTGGTCACGAGGTCACGGTTTTCGCCTCATTGCGTTCCGAGCCTGCGGAATGCGTCGAAGCGATCTGCGACGAAACCTCGCTCCTGGAGGTCGGGTGCGACGAGGCGCCCGACAAGGCGTTCTTTCAGGAACACCACGCCTATCTGTCTTTGATGAACGGCTTGCGTCACCGGGCCTTTGACCTGATCCATAACAACTCTCTGCATTACTTGCCTGTCGCGATGGCTGATGCCTTGCCGATGCCGATGGTGACGACCCTGCATACGCCGCCCTTCGCCTGGCTCGAAAGCGGCGTAAGACTTTGCAAGGCCCCGAATGCGACCTTTGTCGCCGTCTCCGAGTCGATCCGGCGCTCCTGGAGCCGGGTCGCGCCTATCGACCATGTGGTGATGAACGGCATCGACCTCGGTCGGTTTGCGTTCCAACGGGTTCCAGCAAGCGAGCCCTACCTTGTCTGGTACGGCCGCATTGTCCCCGAAAAGGGTCTGCATCATGCGATAGCGGCCGCGGACTTGATCGGCGCGACTTTGTTGATAGCCGGGCCTGTCTCCGACCAGGATTATTTCGACCGCGAGGTGTCGCCCCGTCTCAGTGACCGGGTGCGCTATCTCGGTCACCTGCCGCATGCGGAGCTCGCCGGGGTGATCGCCGGGGCTCGCGCCTTTTTGTGTACGCCCTGCTGGGAAGAGCCCTATGGGCTCGTCGTGGCGGAGGCCTTGGCTTGCGGCGTCCCGGTTGCGGCGTTCGCACGGGGCGCCATCCCTGAATTGCTCGACCGCCATTGTGGGGTGCTTGCCATTCCCGACGACGCAGCGTCGCTGGCAGCGGCCGCCTTGTCGGCGCAACAACTGGACCGGGAAGCCTGTCGCCAGCGTGCGGAGCAGCGCTGCGACGCCGAACGAATGATCGACGAATATGAAGCCCTCTACGCCAGAGTAATCGGCAAAGCCGCCGTCGCAAGTGTCGAGACCCAGTTTGCCGCCTGACACGTTTCCGGAAGGGCGAACCTCATGACCACACCCGCGACCAGCCCCGTATGAAGTGCGCTGACCCAAGAAAGCCCACGCGCCCATTTTGCGTGTGTGTCCCGGCGCGGAACGAAGAGCAGCGGCTACCGCTTCTTCTCGATGCGTTGGCCAAGCAGAGCCTCAAGGGGCCGATTGCCGTCGCGATCTGCCTCAACAACACCCGCGACGGCTCGGCGGGGGCGGTCGGCGCGGCGGTGGCCCGCCACTCCCGTTTGAAGATCACGCTCGATATCCGCGAATTTCCGCCGGAACTCGCTCATGCCGGCTCGGCACGAAATGCCGCGATGGCGGTCGGGCTCGACCAGCTTGGCGAATCCGGCGGTGTTCTGGTGACGACGGATGCCGATGCGCGGCCACCATCCGACTGGCTTGCGGCCAATCTCGCGGCAATCCGAGCCGGGGATGAGATCGTCGGAGGCCGGCTTCAACTGGACGAACAGGACGCGATCCCTGCCGGGATCGTGGCCGGCCGCGCCTTGTGGGACCGTTACTGGGCCGCGGTGCGAGCGATCGAGGACGAGTTCGATCCCGTGCCTTGGGATCCGTCGCCGCGTCACGGAGACCATACGGGAGGCAGCCTCGCCATGACGGGCGAGCTCTATCGGAAAGCCGGCGGCGTTCCGTTGCTGGCGAGCGGCGAGGATCGCGCGCTTGTCGAGGCCGCGATCGCTGCAGGAGGCCGGCTTGTCCATCCGATGTCGGTCTGGACCCGTGTTTCGGCGCGCTCTCAGGGGCGGGCCGCCGGCGGCATGGCCTTGATGATGAGCGAAATGGAAGCGTCGCTGTTGCGCGGCGAGCCGTTGAGAGCGCCTTCGCTCGACCATTGGCGGCAGCGAGCGCAGTGGCGTCGCGGCCTGCGCGACGCGCTCGCCGATCCGGCGACGATCATAGCGGCAGAGCGGACATTGCCGCCGATGCCGCATGACTGCGATCTCGCTCTGATCGGACTGCGGCCATGACGCGCCCGATCGGCTATTATGTGCATCACCACGGCGATGGTCATCGCCAGCGTGCGCTCGCGATCGCGCGTGCCGCACCGGGCCTGCTGACGCTGATCGGCACTGGCCTGGCGGGGCGAACTCAGGACGTCGCGTCTATCGATCTGCCGGACGATCGGCCCGTCGGCAGCCGCGCGTTTGATGGGCGGGACGATGCGCCCGACCGGCCCTTGGCCTTGCATTACGCGCCGCTCGACCATGACGGCGTTCGCCGACGTACGGCGCTGGTCGCAGCCTGGATCGAGCGCGAGAAGCCCGCTCTTCTGATCGTCGACGTGTCCGTCGAGATCGCGATGCTGGCGCGTCTCGCGGCCACCCCGACGGTGTATGTCCGGCTGAGCGGGTTGAGGGACGACGCCGCGCATCTGGAAGCCTTTCGCGGCGCCCGCGCGCTGTTGGCGCCGTTTCATCGCGATCTGGACGAGCCCGCCACACCCGATTGGGTCCGTCGGAAGACCATCTATGCTTCAGGTTTGGGCGGCAGGGTCCCCGCGGTGTCGCATCCCCAGCTTCGAACCATCCTCGTGGTTTACGGCAAGGGCGGGCCGGACGGCAGCGGCGAGGATTTGGCTAAGGCCGCCCGCGCGACGCCGAAATGGCGATGGCGCGCGATGGGCCCGATCACGCCGCCGTCCGACACTCCAGACAATTTGACCCTGCTCGGCTGGGTGGATGACCCGGCATCGGAGATCGCCGCAGCGAGCGTGGTCGTGGGTGCGGCGGGGGACGGTCTTGTCAACGCCGTGCTGGCGCACGACCGTCCCTTCATTTGCCTGCCGCAGTCGCGCCCCTTCGACGAGCAGCGCTCGAAGGCGCGTCGTTTGAAGGCGCTGGGTTCGGCCATCGTGCTCGATGACTGGCCGCAGCCCTCGCGATGGCCGGAGCTGATCGCCGCAGCGCAGGCGCTTGACCCGCAATCCCGGCAGCGCCTGCGCGATCCGGATGGGCCGGCCAAAGCAGCGCGATTTCTGGTCGCGACAGCCGCAGGAGAGACCGTTCATGGCGATCACTGAACACGGCCGATCTCAGTCCCATGCGGGCTCATCGACCCCGGTGCATGACTTCATGCCACGAATACGTGCCCTGTTTCCGCGTCTCATTGAGTCTGGCGCGCGCTATGACGCTGCGCCGCTCTTCCCGCTTGAAAGCGTCGAGGCGTTGCGGTCCGCGAAACTGCACCAAATTTTTGCGCCTCCCGAGAGCGGCGGCGAGACTTTTGTCGATGCCCGCGCCGAAAACACCGCGATGATGAACGCGCTTCGTTTGGTCGGGCGCGCCGATCTCAGCCTTGGCCGGATTTTCGAAGGCCACATCAATGCGATGAAGCTCTTTGCCTGGTTCGGATCCCCGCATCAGAAGACGCAGCTGGCGCGAAGCCTCCAGGCAGGCGCCTTCTACGGCGTCTGGGCAACCGAGCCGCCGCCCGGCGTCGCCTTGGCACGAGACGCCGAGGGCTGGCTGCTTTCAGGCTCGAAAGCCTTCGCCACAGGGGCAGGCGGCCTCGCTCATGCCATCGTCACCACGCGCACCGCAAGCGGCGCAACGCGCCTGGTCGTCGTGCCGGCCGATCAGCCCGACCGGGCCGATCTGACGCGGTGGCGCGTGCGGGGTATGCGCGCAACCGGCAGCGGCAGCTACGATCTCACCGGCTTCAGACCCGGTGACAGCGAGCTTCTGGGCGGGGAAGGCGATTATGGCCGGGAGCCGCGCTTTACCGCAGGCGCGTGGCGCTTTTTGGCAGTCCAGCTCGGCGGCGTCGAGGCTTTGTTGGCCGAGACGCGGGCGGCGATGTCCGATCCGGCGCGCGCCGATCCGCTACAGCGGGTCAAGTTCGCCGAGGCCGTGGTGGCGGCGCGCACGGCCTATCTCTGGGTCCGCGAGGCGGCACAGCGCGCGGCGGACGACGCGCCTGATGCCCCGGAGTTCGTTCGCATGACGCGCGGCGTCGTCGAACGCGCGGCGCTGGACGTGATGGAACTGGCGGCCCGGATCGTCGGCACGCGCAGCGCGTTCGACGGCCAGCGCATCGACAAGATCATTCGCGATCTCAGCCTGTACCTTCGTCAGGCCGGGCCCGATTACGCCCGCGATCAAGCGGCGATCGCCTGGCTCGATCACGACGTCTGGGGAGAGGATGACCGCTTGTGGTGATGCCGGCTCTCTCCGCTCGCCGCCTCGACGCGTGCTCGATGGCGCGCGTGCGCTGGCTCGTGATCGCGCCGCATGCCGACGATGAGACGCTAGGCTGCGGCGCCTTGATCGCGCAAGCGGCGAGCCGCAACACGCTGGCGGGCGTGGTGGTCCTGACGAATGGCGCGGGATCGCACAGCCATGACGATCAGGCCTCGCGCGCAAGGTTGATCGCGGCACGACGCCATGAGGCTTCGCTCGCCGTCCGGCATCTGGCAGGGTCACAGGCGCCGCAGCCGGTGTTTCTCGACTGGCCGGATGCGCGGCCCTTTACGCCTGGCTCGCCCGACTTCGAAAGGACACGCCGGACGCTGGTGGGGTTCTGCCGGCGCCATCGCGTCGACGCCATTGCCGTCACGGCTCGTCACGAGCCGCATTGCGATCACGAGGCAGCCTTAGAATTGGCGAGGGCTGTCGCGCAGACGGCGAGACGGCCGGTCTCGATCGTCGAGTACATCGTCTGGGCGAGCACGCCGCCGGGCGCCGGCTATCGCACGATTCGCACGGCGCCGATGCCGCTCGGCCAGCGAAATCGCGCCTTGGCCGCCCATCGCAGCCAGATCACGCCGCTGTTCGGAGAGGGCTTCCGCCTCTCCGCCGAGAAGCTGCGGATGCCCGCCTTCGACCTGCTGTATCAAAGGATCGGACGATATGCGCGCGCCGACTAGCCTGCCGCCGAGCTATTTCGAGACCATGTTCGCCGGCGATATCGACCCCTGGCGGTTCGAGACGAGCCCTTATGAGCAGGCCAAATATGCCCATACGATCGCCTCGCTAGGAGGCCGCCGTTACCAAAACGCTTTCGAGATCGGCTGCGCCACGGGCGTCCTGACCGAACGCCTGGCGGCGCATTGCGACAGGCTTCTGGCGGTCGATGTCAGCGAGACTGCGCTCGCCCGCGCACAGACGCGCTGCGCATCGAGCCATCATGTCGCCTTCGCCCGGATGATGTTTCCGCGCGAGGCACCCGGTACAGGAGGGTTTGATCTGACAGTGCTGTCGGAGGTTGCGTATTACTGGGACCAGCCGGATCTGGCGCTCGCCGGGCAGCAGATCGCCCGTATCCTCGAGCCCGGCGGTGATCTGGTTCTCGTGCACTGGACGGGCGAGACGGACTATCCTGTGACCGGAGATGACGCGGTCCAGGCATTGGGGCGATCGCTCGATGGCCGGGTCGACGCGATCATCAGCGAGCGAACGACCCAATACAGGCTCGATGTCTGGCGCCGGCGCCCGGAATGATCAGCGTTCTCACTCTGGTCAAGAACCGTGAATCCCATCTGCGGCGCCTGGTCGAAGGATTGGAACGCAGTGTGGAGCGTCCGGCCGAGCTGGTCATCGTCGATATGAGCGACACCCCGATCGCCTGTCCCGTCACCGGCTTTCCAACCGTTATGATCCGTCACGAAACCAGCGGCCTGCCGCTGGCGCAAGCGCGCAACCTTGCGGCCAGACGGGCGACCTCGCCGCGTTTGCTGTTCCTCGATGTCGATTGCATTCCCTCCAGAAGCTTGTCGGGCGTCATGGACGACGCGCTCTCGCAACAGGATGCGCTGATCTGTGCCGAAATCCTCTATCTCGGCCCCGACGATCTCGGAGACGGGCCTTGGAACGAAGAGGCACTGGTTCAAGCCGGCGTGCGCCATCCCATACGCGCCTTCCCGGCGCGGGGACTGGCCCGCGAAGACAATCCAGGCCTGTTCTGGTCGCTGGCTTTCGGTGTGAGCGCAGACACCTTTTGCCGGCTAGGCGGCTTCGACGAGGCGTTCTCGGGCTATGGTGCCGAGGATACCGACTTCGGTTTTGCGGCGCGAAAAGCGGGGGTCGATCTGCTCTTCCTTGGCGGCGTGCCGGTCTTTCACCAGTATCATGGGGTCGTCGACCCGCCGCTTCAGCATTTTGCCGACATCATCCGCAACGCCACGATCTTTCATCGGAAATGGGACGTCTGGCCGATGGAAGGCTGGCTCAATCAGTTTCGCGACCAGGGCCTGATCGTCTGGAATGAAGCGAGGATCGAGATCCTCAGGCCACCGACTGCGGAAGACCGGGCCAAGGCCGCCGGCAAGCCCGGCGCCAGATTCTAGCAGCGCGCGAGGCATGCAGCGCCTCGCAGACTGGGCCGAACATAGTGGCGGGCGAAGCAGCTTGAGCCGAACGCATGAAAAAGGCCCCGGTGTCGCCACCGGGGCCTTGTCGATTATCCGCAGCCTTTAGACGACAGGCGGACGATAGGGACCTGCGTTTTCGTCGAAGCGGTCCCAGCCGCCGGCGCGATAGTCGGCTTCGCGCGTCGTCCGGTCGATCGGCGTTGCGCCATCGAGGATGGCTTCGACCGTGGCTTCGTGCTCGGGCGCGGTGCGGACGGACACGACCGAGCCGCCACGGCGAACCGTCTCGGCGTAATATTCGGCCTCGTCCTTGTCGTGCCCTTCCTTGACGAACGAGCCCACGAGCCCACCGGCGGCGGCGCCAGCGACAGCGCCTACCGCGGTCGAGGCGAGCCAGCCGGCAGCGACGACCGGTCCTATACCGGGAATGGCGAGCATTCCGAGGCCGGCAAGCAGGCCTGCCGCGCCGCCGACCCCCGCACCGATCCCGGCGCCCTCCGAAGCATTGGTTTCGTCAGCCTCGCCATTGCGGCCGACCACGCTGATGTCGCTGCTGGAGATGCCTGCGGCCTCCAACTGCTCGACAACGGCGCGAGCGGTTTCATGGTTATCGTAGGAACGGGTGATGGTCCGGGTCATGTCAGTCTCCAATTTTCGGGGTGCGAGCGGCACGGGTCAGTTGCGGACAATGTTGCCGCGGTAATCGACGGAGACGTTGACCTTGGCCCCGGAATGCATGGCCATCCCTTTCCAGATGCCGTTGTCGTCCTTCTTCAAGGCGCTGACGTCGGAATAGCCATTCGCTTCGAGCCGGCTTTTCGCCTGGCCCTCGGTAAAGCTGTTGGCACCGGGAAGCGGCGCATTCTTGTCGGCGTCAGCCTTCGGTGCGGGCGTCGGAGCCGTCGTCGATGTCTGGGCCAAGGCGCCAAAGGACGTCGCAGAGGCGATCAGCGTGGCGATAATGAGCTTTTTCATCGATGTCTCCTGAGCAGATGCGGTGTTGCCGCAGTGATCAGAAAACGGGCTTGCGGCTGATTCTGTTCCGAGGAAATGAATGTCGCCGGCTAAAAATGGCAAGCTGTGGTCCTGACCGCCCGCGTTTCAAGCATTCGATCGCGAGTACGCGCCGTCTGCAGGGTACGACGTATTCGGCGGTGCTTCCGACCAGCGCTGCTGATCGTACGATGACGCACGCAGTGCACGAGGCGTGCAACGTCGTTCGGTCGGAGCAGGTTGCACCATTGACCCGCCGGTTCTTGCGCCGGGTGGCGGCCCTGATGTGGGGCCTGCGACAACCATTCCTGCGGCTAGGCCATCGGCCTGCTGCCATCGCTTCGGGAGATCGAGCATGTTCCTACGTGTCGACAGACTTCAGATTGAACTGCCAGCTCCGCTGAAGCCGGACCCCAATGCCGCAGCCGCCCTGCAGGAGTTGCTCGGCGGCAAATACGGCGAGATGTCGACGCTCGGAAACTACATGTTTCAGAGTTTCAATTTTCGCTCCAAGAGCAAGCTGCGGCCCTTCTACAGCCTCGTGGCGGCCATCACGGCAGAAGAGCTTGGACATGTCGAGCTGGTGAGCAACGGCGTCGCCATGCTGGCCAATGGACCGGACGTGCCGGACGGCGATGAAGGGGATGGCGGCGACATCTCCGATGCCCCGTTTGAGGCCATGACCGATATGCGGCTGGCCGGCGCCTTCTACTCGAATGGCGGCGGCGCCATGCCGGTCAACAGCAACGGCATGTCTTGGAATGCCGACATGGTGACAACAACCGGAAATGTGGTCGTCGATCTCCTACATAATTTTCATCTCGAATGTGGAGCGCGGCTGCACAAGCTGCGGGTCTATGAGAGCCTGACCGACCCGACAGGCCGCGAGGTCTGCGGTTATCTGCTGGTGAGGGGTTCTGTTCACGCGCACGCCTACGCGCTGGCTTTGAAGAAAATAACCGGTGTCGATCTCGACAAGTTTCTTCCGACCCCGAACATCCCTCTCGACAAGATACCCGAGTGCCAGAAGTACCTGGCCGAGGGCTCGCACCGCAGGCTCTACACCTTCAGCCAGGACGACTATCAGGAGATGGCCGGTATCTGGGGCAACGGTGAAGTTGCGCTGCCGACCGACCCGCCCGGCGAACTGGAGATCGTGGAAGGCATGCCCGATGGCGGCAAAATACACGACCTGACCGGCATTCCGTCGGCGTTCACACCGGATTATGCCCCCGAAGAAATGTTCGAGATCGCGCAGAAGCTCTACAAAAAATCACGATGATGTTCGAAGCGCCGGGTACAGGTGCCTGTCACCGGCAGCGAATGGATCCCTGTGACGGCGGAAGCGCGCGGGGCGCTTCCGCAAGCGGTGATCGTCTATATGTTTACTCGTAGAGCGGCCTGAGCAAGGCGACGCCGGTCAGACGATCTCGCCGGCTCGCCTAGGCGCCGAACCGCATCTCCGGCAGGCCGCTGATGCCGAGGTCATAGATCGCGAACAGCGAGCCACGCTGCGCGCCGTCGCCGGGGAAACGCGGCAAGGGCGGCTTGGCCATCGATGTGACGAAGAGGATATCGAGGTTCGGGCCGCCGAACATGACGCTCGTCACTTTCTTGACCGGCATGTCGATGATGCGGTCGACGCTGCCGTCCGGCGCGTAGCGGAAGAGGCGCCCGTCATAGACCAGAGCGTTCCAAAGAAAGCCCTCGGCATCAACGGTCGAGCCGTCCGCCGCGCCGCCCTTTGAGGTATCGACCTTGGCGAAGACCCGGCGGTTTGTCGCCGCGCCCGTCTCAAGATCGTAGTCATAGGCCCAGATTTCGCCCGACCATGTGTCTTGGAAATAGAAGGTCGCGCCGTTCGGGCTCCAGCACGGGCCGTTCGAGCAGACGATGCCGGTGTCGAGCTTCGTAACCTTGAAGTCGGTCGAGAGGCTGTAGAGCGCGCCGTTGGCGCCTTCCTCCTGCGTGTCCATTGACCCCGCAACGAAGCGGCCCCGCCTGTCGACCTTGCCGTCGTTCAGGCGGTTCGCGGGCTGGTCCGGCTCCGGGTCGTGGATCGGCGTGACCTCGCCGGACTTGAAATCCAGCGTATGGAAGCCGCGTTGCAGCGAGACGATCGCGCCTTGCCCGTCCTTGCGCAGCGCCATCGAGCCGATCTTCTGCGGCACGTCCCATGCGCGGACCTCCCGCCCATCGACGGTCGAGCGGAAGACCCGGCCATCGAAGGAATCGATCCAGTAGAGCCGCTCCTGCTCGACATCCCAAAGCGGGCCTTCGCCGAGCGTCGTCTTGACGTCGACCAGCACTTCGATGCGCATATCCGTCTCCTGTCCTATCCCTTGTCCTGCATCGACCTGTCCCGAAAACCGCGCTCCGCGCTTCGGGTCGATGCGTTCAGAACGCGACCTTGTCGCCGCCCTTGAGGTTCAGCATCTCGCGCGCCTCGTCGGGCGTCGCGATCTCCAGCCCCAGCCCTTCCAGGATCATCCGCACCCGGCGCACCTGGGCGGCATTGGTCTCGGCCAGCCGTCCCGGTCCGAGCCAGAGACTGTCCTCCAGCCCGACGCGGACATGGCCGCCCTGGGCTGCGGCGATGGCGGCGATGTTCATCTGGTTGCGGCCCGCGCCGAGCACGGACCAGCGGTAATCGTCGCCGAACAGCCGGTCGGCCGTGCGCTTCATATGGGCGATATCGTCGGGGTGGTTTCCGATGCCGCCCTGCAGGCCGAACACGGTCTGGATGAAGAGCGGCCCCTGCACCAGTCCACGATCGAGGAAGTATTTCAGGTTGTAGAGATGGGCGGTGTCGTAGCACTCGAACTCGAAGCGCGTGCCGCTGCCGGCGCAGGTCGTCAGGATGTGCTCGATCTGGCCGAAGGTGTTGCGGAAGATGATTTCCTTGTTGGCGAGATAGGTCCGCTCCCACTCGTGCTTCAGGTCCTTGAACCGGTCGAGCATGCCAAACAGCCCGAAATTCATCGAACCGAGATTGAGCGAGGCGAGTTCCGGCTTGAAGGTCGCGGCCGGCTTGACCCGCTCCTCAATCGTCATGGTCGGTGCGCCACCGGTGGTGATGTTGACGACGCAGTCGCTGCGCTGGCGAATGATCGGCAGGAAGCGTGCGAAGGCCTCCGGCGTCTGGTCCGGCGCGCCAGTCTGCGGGTCGCGCGCATGGAGGTGGACGATCGCGGCGCCGGCCTCGGCCGCGCCGATCGCGGCGTCCGCGATCTCCTCCGGCGTTACCGGCAGAAAAGGCGACATCGAGGGCGTATGGATCGCGCCGGTGACGGCGCAGGAGATGATGACCTTGCGGGGCTTCGCCATGATGGGCTCCTATTCTCCGATGTCGCGCGCGGCGGCGCGCTTGTGGGCAGCAAGCGCCATCAGGCGCCGGTCCCGCCAGATCTGGCGCTTGTCGAGTTCGTCGCGGGAGAGGCGTGCGGCACGCTGACCCTCGACGGTGTCCATCAGCGGCCCGGTCCAGTCGGCGCGGCGGCCGGCGAGCTCGTCGGCGATGCCGCTGTAGATGTGCTGGTAGCGCTGGGCGTAATCGCGCACGCCGCCGGGCGCATTGAGGTCGATCGTCTCGAACGGCCCGATGAAGGACCAGCGCAGCGCCAGCCCCTCGCGAATGCCGATGTCGACATCCTCGACATCGGCGATGCCGTCTGCCACGAGCCTGAAGGCTTCGTCGAGGAGCGCGCCCTGCATCCGGTTCATGATGAAGCCGTCGATTTCGCGCTTCATCACCAGCGGCTGCTGACCGCAGTCTCGCATGAAGGCTGCCGCGCGCTCGACGGTATCAGGCGCCGTCCAGGGCGAGGGGCAGATCTCGACGGCCGGCACGAGATAGGGCGGATTGATCGGGTGGCAGACCAGGCAGCGCGCGCGGCTTGCAACCTGCTCCATGAACCGCGAGGGCAGGATCGCCGAGGTCGAGCTGGCGATCACGGCGCCGGCCGGCGCCACCCGGTCGAGCTCGGCGAAGATCTCCCGTTTGCTTTCAACGATTTCGGCCGTGCTTTCCTGCACATGAATCGCATCCGCGACAGCATTAGTGAGGTTCGTGACCGGCCGCATCCGGGCCAGAACCGTGGCCGGCTCCTGGCCGGCGAGAAGGTCGTTGGTCGCGAGTTCCGGGAGCATAGAGGCGGCGAATTCCAGGGCCGCCTGGGGCGCGCGCCGATCACGATCCCACAGGGCGACTTCGTACCCGGCGCGAGCGAAGCTGATCGCCCAGGAGCGGCCGATCAGGCCCGATCCGACGATACACGTCTTCATAGCGACTCCAGATTGCCGTCGACGGGGAAGGACTGGCCGGAAAGGTTCTCGCCCGCCGGCGTCAACAGGAACAGCGCCATCGCCGCGACGTCCTCGGCCTCTGTCATGCGACGCAGCGAGATGCGCTGGAGATACTGTTCGCGCATGGCCTCGAATGAGACGCCGACCTGCTCGGCCCGCGCCTGGATGACACCGTCCATGCGCGGCCCCTTGATGATGCCGGGCAGGATCGCGTTGACGCGAATGTTGGACGGGCCCAGCTCCTTGGCGAGAGACTGCGTCAGTCCGATGATACCCCATTTCGCCGCCGAATAGGGGGTACGGAAAGCATAGCCGAAGCGCCCGGCCGATGAGGACATGTTGACGATGGCGCCGCCGCCCGCCGTCTTCAGCATCGGCACGGCGAGCCGAGTGCAAAGGAACTGGCCGGTGAGGCAGATGTCGATGGTGCGCCGCCACTCGGCCGGGTCGATCTCGTCGACGCCACAGGTCGGACCGGCGATGCCGGCATTGTTGATCAACGCATCAAGGCCGCCCAGAGCCGTCTGCGCTTCGTCGAAAAGCCGGGCGACATCGGCGTCATCAGCGACGTCGCACCGCGTCGCGCCGTGGCCGGGATGCGCGGCGCGGAAGTCGGCGAGGTGGCCCTCGTCGATATCGCAGATATGGACCCGCGCCCCGTTCTCGATCAACAGGTCGGCGATGGCGCGGCCGATGCCGGAGGCGCCGGCGGTGACGACGACGCGAAGGCCGGGCTTGAGCGCGAGTGCGGACATCCTCGGTCGTCTCCTTAGTGCGAGCGTTCGCGCAGCGCCACGACGGCGCCGAGCACCACCACGCCGTAAAGAATGGCGCGGATGGCATAGGGAAGGGTGGTTCCGGCGAGCAGCGTCTGGAGCGCGGTGAGCAGCAGAACGCCGCCGAGCATGCCGAGATACGAGCCGCGCCCGCCGGTGATGAGCGCGCCGCCGACCACCACGACCGCGATGGAGGGCAGCAGATAGTCGTCGCCCATGCCCAGACTAGCCTGTCCGGAAAAGCCGGAGAGCAGGATGCCGACCAGCGCCGCGCACAGGCCCGACAGCATGTAGACCTTGACCAGCGTGGCCTTGACGGGGACTCCGGAGAGTTCGGCCGGCCGCTCGCCATTGCCGATGGCATAGACGCGCCGTCCGAAAACCGTGCGACCGAGCAGGATCGCCGCGCCGGCGGCGAAAAGCGCGACGAAGGGCACGATCGGCGTGAGGCCATGGACTTTAGCCGTCATAAGCCAGCGCAGGGCGGGGGACGCGAAGCCGCTCGGCGTGCCGCCCGAATAGACCAGCGCCGCTCCTTGCAGGATTCCGTTCATCGCCAGCGTCATCACGATCGGCGAAAGGCCCAGCGCCACGATGCCGAGCCCGTTGACCAGCCCGATCAGCGCACCCAGCGCGAGCACCGCAGGCACGGCATAGACCAGTGCCGCATCCGACCCTGAAAGCAGCCCGGCGCAGAGGATACCCGACAGCCCGATCGTCCAGGGGAGAGAGAGGTCGAGCCCGCCGGTGAGGATCACCGCGCCCTGGCCGAGAGCGAGGATCGCGAGGAAACAGCCGAGCACGATCAGCGAGTCGTAATAGGGCCACGCCAGGATGGTGTTGCCAAGGACGAACTGGGTCACCACCAGCACCGCGACGAAGCAGAGATAAGCCGGCAGCCCGTTGCGCAGCGCTTCGCCGTGGCGGCGCCACCAGGCGGGTCGCTCGACGGCCGGGTTGCTCATCGGCAGCGAAATGCGCGCTGGCGGCAGGTCGAGCTGCCGCGGCAGCAGGCCGGCTCGCCGAGCTCCGGCGCGGGCGACGGACTGCCTTAACGTCCGCAGCAGGACGGACTCCCGGGCGAGAGAGGAGGCGAGCACCGCCAGCACGAGGATGAGCCCCTCGACCACGGAGGAGTAAAAGGCCGGCACGTTGAGCACGAGCAGGATGTTGACGACCAGCATCAGCACATAGGCGCCGAAGATCGTGCCGACGATGCCGCCGCGCCCGCCGCCCAGCACCGTGCCGCCGAGCACGACCGCCGCGAACATCTGCAGCAGCATCGGATTGCCGACCAGGGGATCGCCCGAGCCGGTCTGGGCGCTGATGAAAACGCCCGCCAGCCCATAGAGCCCGCCCGCCAGCACATAGGCGAAGAACTCGTGCAGCCGGATACTGAGACCCGCAGCCCGCGCGGCCTCCCGATCCGAGCCCAACGCCGGCAGGGCCTTGCCGAACAGCGTGTTCTTCAACGCGAGCCAGAGCGCGATGAGAAGCGCGAGCAGCAGCACCGGCGTAGGCAGCAGGCCAGGGATGGCGTCCCCCGTCAGCACTTGGGCGAAGCCGGACGGGATCTGCCCGCCGGGCTTGTCCATCACCAGCAGCGTCACGCCCTGCAGGATGAACATGGTGGCGAGCGTCACCACGATCGGCTGGAGCCTCAGGCCCGCAATGAAGAGCCCGTTGAAGGCGCCCGTAGCGGCACCGATCCCGATCCCGAGCACGACCCACAGCGCGATCGAGCCGGGGCTGTCCTGCATCTGGCCCGCGAGCGTGACGTTGACCAGCGAGATCACGGCGGCAGCCGACAGATCGAAGCCGCCCGTCAGGACGACGAGGGTCTGGCCGCTCGCGGCGATGGCGAGCGTCGCGCCGCCGGCGGCCAGCGTGCCGAGCTCGTAATAGCCGAGCGTGCCGCCGCTGAGCCAGCGCACGAGCCCGAGGCAGATCAGGAAGACGCCAACCGCGATCAGCGGCCCGCGCAGTCGATCCGGCCAGTTCCGAACGCGGGACGAAGCAAGGATCTGCGGTGCCGTGGCGGCAAGGGCGCTCATCGTGCGGCCTCCAGAGCGGGAGCCGGCTCGTCGGCAACCACGATTGAACCGCTCCCAAGCATGGCGCGCAGGATCGCATCCTCGGTGATGGCATCGCCTTCGAGATTGGCTGCCAGCCTGCCGCGATAGAGCACCAGTACCCGGTCGCAGAGATGGTCGAGCTCGGCCGTCTCGGTCGAATGGAACAGGATCGAGCCGCCGGCCGCTGCGAATTCACGCATCAGCGCATAGATATCGTTCTTGGTGCCGACATCGATGCCGCGCGTCGGGTCGAATAGCAGCAGGATGCGGCTTTCGGCGAAGAGCCATTTCGCCACGGCGATCTTCTGCTGGTTGCCGCCGGAGAAGGCCTTTACCGGCGTCCACAGTGCCCGCATCTGAACGTTGAGACGGGCCATCACACGGGCGACCGCTGTTTCCTCCTGTCGGAGGTCGACGAGGCCGAAGCGGCTATAGCGCTCGATCACCGGCAGAGAGACGTTGCAGCGGCCGTCGAGCTTGAGAAAGAGAGCCTCGGTCTTGCGGTCCTCTGGAACGAGGCCGATGCCGACGCCGGCATCGAGCGCGTCGCGCGGAGAGGTCAGGCTGACCGGGCGCCCGTCGATCCGGATTTCGCCCCGGCTCTCGGCCGTGCCGAAGAGCGCCGAGAACAGTTCGAGCTGGCCCATGCCCTGGAGCCCCGCGACTCCGAGAATTTCGCCTTGGCGGAGGTTCAGGTCCAGCGTGTCGAGCCGGTTGCCGACCGAAAGCCCGCTCGTCGCCAGCACGGCATCGTCGGACAGGAGGCTGCGCGGCGGGCGCGGGGGGAAGGAGTGGCCGCCGCTGCCACCCGCGATCAGCCCGATCAACTCCTCGTCCCCGACCTCGGCAAGCGGACGCGTCGCGATGTGCTTGCCGCCGCGAAGAACCGTGACGCGGTCGCAAAAGGCGCGCACCTCGCGCATGCGGTGTGAGATGAAAACGGTGGTGACGCCTTCGGCCTTGCAGCGGGCGATGATCTCGCCGAGCCAGTCGATGTCGCTGCCTGACAATGTCGAGGTCGGCTCGTCGAGCAGGAGAATGCGCGGCTTTCGGAAAAGGGCGCGCGCGATCTCGATCTTCTGCCGCTCGTTGAGATCGAGGTCGCGAATTTCCGAGCGCGGATCGATCGCCCCCAGACCCAGCGTGTCGAGATGGGCCTCGACTGCGTGGCGCGCCTCCCGGCGCCGGATCAGGCCGAGCGGCCCGCATGGCGGCGTCGGCAGCAGCATGTTGTCGAGCACGCTGAGATCGCGGACGAGGCTGAGTTCCTGAAAGGCAGTCCGGATGCCGTGGCCATGGGAGGCGGCCGGAGAATGCAGCTCGGCACGCGTGCCGAAGATGTCGAAGCCGCCAGTGGTCGGCCGCACCAGCCCCGAGAGCAGCTTGACCAGCGTCGACTTGCCGGCGCCGTTCTCGCCCAGCAGCGCATGAGTATCGCCCTCGACGATATCGAAGCCGACATCGTTGAGGGCGATCGTCGCGCCATAGACCTTGCGCAGGTCACGGGCCGAGACCGCGATGCGCGCGGCGCTGGAAATCTCGCGCTGAAGCACGGGCGGCCGTCCTTCCTGCTTTGTCGAGGTTCGGAAGCCCGGACGGCGCGGGGGCCGCCCGGCGCGGCGATCAGTTCTCGGGCTGCCCGACAAGGGCGGCGTTGAGGCCGATCTCAGGGGTCTCGCTCGAGAAGATCGAGGCGAACCAGCCCGGATTGGTCACGATCGAGGGCTTGAAGGCGTTGCAGCCGGCTTTCATCTCCTCCCAGGTGCCTTCCTGGCAGAGCTTGATCGTCTCGTTGGTGACGACGGGTAGCGGCAGGACCGTCTTCTTCGCGACCTCCTTGCCTTCCAGCTTGGCGATGGCGAGCTTCAGCGCCAATGCGCCGGAATAGGGCGGGGACGCGTAGGAGATGCGCGGCGCGGCCATCGGCTTGTAGGTGCCGTTGGCGCCTTCCACCTCGGTGCCGGTCGGCAGCATCTGCACGCGCCCGCCATTCGAGCCCTCGCCGGCGCAAGGCTTCAGCTTGTCCTCGGGGATGCCGGCCTCGAGCTGCATCGTGTTGGCGGTGTAGCAGCCGACCTGCATCCACAGCCCGTCGACCTGGTCCCATTTGCGGGTGGCCAAAATCTTGGAGAGCTCGGTGCGCGCGACCGCCTGGCTCCACATGCCGACCGCCTCGTTGACGATCTTGATGTCGGGGTGCTTGGTGAAGACCTCCTTCGCCGCCTTGGTGCGCAGCGTGTCGACCGATGTGCCCGGCACGCCGGTGATGGCGACGATGTTGCCCTTGCCGTTCAACTTCTTGACCAGCCATTCGGCGGTGACACGACCGGCCTCTTCCTGGTCGATCGCGACGTTGTAGGCACAAGGCTCGGTGATCTCGCCATCATAGGCGATGACGGTCACGCCCTTCTCGCAGGCGTTCTTGACGGCCGAATTGAGGGCGGTCGGGGAGATCGGGAAGACAATGATCGCCTTGGCGCCGGCCTGGACCATAGCGTTGATCTGCTGGATCTGGCGCTGGGCGTTGGGACCGGCCACCTGGACCTGCAGGTCGACCTTGTCGGCCATCGTCTTCGACGCGGCCATGGCCTTGATCATGTTGGCGGCCTCGCCCTGCCAATCGTTGCCGATGAAGCTCATCGACAGGAAGATCTTGTGCTTGGCGGGCGTCTGGGCGGTCGTGATGCCTGCGGTCGCAGACAACGCCAGCGCGGCAGCTGCCGCGACAAGGTGCTTCTTCTTCATGATGGACGTCCTCCCAGACGCTGCGCTGTTCAACCGGCAGGGCATCTCTTTCGATGCCTCATTATTTTTGATCAAAGATCACAAATCAGATATCAAGGCAATGCCGATTTGATGTCGCCGCGGTCGTCGCTATGGTCCGGGCAGATGAACACCTCGGATTTCAAGACAATGAGCCTCGCGCGCCCGCAGGAGCTGCCCTATTCGCCGATCTCCCGCGCAACCATCCAGGAGAATGTCTATGGCCGGATCCGGGAGATGATCCTGAACGGCGACATCGAGCCCGGCCGCACCGTGACCGTCAGCAGCCTATCGGAGGCCTTCGGTGTCAGCGCCATGCCGGTGCGCGAGGCGATACACCGGCTGGTGGCCGAAAAGGCCTTGAAGGTGGTGGCGGGCCGCTCCGTCGGCATTCCGCCGCTGAGTGCCGCGCGGCTGGAGGACCTCAGGCGGGTCCGGTGCGAGATCGAGGGCATGGCAACCCAATGGGCAGCCGCTGCGATCACGCCGTCCGATCTTCGCCACCTCGACGAACTGATCGAGGTCATGGAGGCGGCTAAAGCGGTGAAGGACCGGCCACGCTTCGTGCCGGCAAATCGCGACTTTCACTTCACCATCTACAAGGCGGCCGCCTCGCCGGCGCTGATCGCGATCATCGAGTCGCTGTGGCTGCAGATCGGCCCCTACATCAATCTGCTCAAGGAAACCGACAACTGGACCAGCGCCAACCGCGATCACAAGGCGATCCATGCGGCGCTGCTACACGGTGATCCCGTGGCGGCGCGCCAGGCGCTGCAGGACGACATCACCGAGGCGGCGAAGGCGCTGGGACGCGTTCTGAAGACGTAACGTGGAGCTGGACAGGCCGGCGGCATCCTTCAGTCGACGGTTCGTTCCTCGATCGCGTCGACCCGGTCGGGGTAGAACGCGATAAGGCCCGCGATGGCTGAGACTGCGGCAAAGGGCGCCTGATAGCTCCACGCGGCGTTGATCGAGCGCCCGCCTCCGTTTGGGACGCTGAAATACGTGCAGTCACCTTTGTAGGGGCAGTAGGTCGCGTGCGAGTTCGCTGCCAGAAGCGACATGTCGACATCCTCGCGCGGAACGTACTGGACCGGAGCATAGGCCGCCTCTCTTAGCGTCAGGGCTCGGCGCGTGTCGGCGACGACGCGGCCTGCGACCGTCACCACAACACGCTTGGGATTGTGCGCGATGCTGACTGGATGATCAGGTCCCGGAATCTTGACCGTCTTCGGTGATTGCGTGTCCATTGTGGCCATTATCCTGCCTCCTGCCGTGTTGAGACGGCCCGCGATGGGCGCACCATGATCGATGGTTCGTAACACGGGAGAGCTGCGCCATCAGCCGACATTGAACAGCTGACTGCAAGCGAAATTGGCATCCCTTCAATTTCGAATTTGGTCTCCGATGCTCAACGATGATGCCGCCATCAAACGTGTCCACCGTGTCGCGCGATCTTGACGCGACCAACTGGCTCCACAGCAGCTTGACATGCCACTTAGGAAACCGATAGCGTATCAAATAACAAAATGACGTTTCATTATATGAAATGGAACGCACGAGGAAACGCTCTTGTCGACCGATCCGGACATCGCTGCGGGTAAATCCGCGCCTGCCGGCACCAGCACGCTCGATCTCGCGCTTCGCGCGGTCGAGTATCTGGTGCAGCAGAGCCGCGCGTCCTCGCTCGCGCAGATCGCGGAGGCTCTGTCGGCTTCGAAGGCCACGATCTATCGGCATCTGGTGACGCTCCAGAAGCACGGCTTCGTGCGGCAGGACGCGGAGACCGGCCGCTACGAGGCGGGCATTAAGCTGCTCGTGCTGGGCGAGTCGCTGCGGCAGCGTTTCGACATCGTCAGCGCGGCCCGCGAAGAGCTCATGATCCTGCGCGACCGCACAGGACAAGCGGTCACGGTTTGCGCAGCGATCGACGCCGAACTGATCGTCCTCGAACTTATCCAGGGCCGAACGCTGATCGAGTTCGCGACACGGCCAGGTACGCGGCTCGCGTTTCATGCCAGCGCGCACGGCAAGATCTGGCTCGCCTTCGGCTCGCAGGAGCGCATGGCAGCGATCGCCAGCGGCCCGCTCCAGGCCTGGACGCCGGCGACAATCGTCACGAAAGACGCCCTGCTTGCCGATCTCGACAGCGTTCGCGAACGGGGCTGGGCGACCGCTCCCGACGAGGTCATCACTGGCGTCAACACGCTGGCGGCTCCCGTCTTCGACCATCGCCATGCGCTCGTCGGCTCGATCGCCATCGTCGGCTCGACGCAGTTCATCACACCTGTCCCCGATCCCGAACAGATCCGTGAGGTCGTCGGCGCCGCCGCACGCATCTCGCGCGGTTTGAACTGGCAAGACTGACAGACACGGCAAGACAGCAAGACACGGAAAGACTGAGAGCATGAGCTATTCGCTAGCCGTCGACATAGGCGGGACCTTCACCGACATCGTCTTGCGCGACTCGCGAGGAGCCTTGAGCGTCGACAAGACGCTGACCACCCATCACGACCTGCTGGAAGGCTTCTTCCGGGGTGTCGATTCCGTCATGGGCAAGGCGGGTATCGCTGCCGATGCGATCGACGGCGTCGTCGTCCATGCTACCACGGTCGTCACCAACGCGCTGATCGAGCGCAAGGGACTGCCCACCGCACTCGTCGTCACCGAGGGTTTCCGCGACGTGCTCTCGATCCGCAACGAGCACCGCTACGACATGTACGATCCGCAGATCGAGTTCCCCGAGCCGCTGGTGACCCGTGACCTGACCTTCGGCATCAAGGAGCGCGTGCTGGCGGACGGAACGGTGGCGCTTGCACCGACGCCGGAAGACATCGCCGCGCTTGCAGAAGATCTGCGCGCCAGCGGCGCGCGCGCCATCGCGATCTGCTTCCTCAACAGCTTCGCCAATCCGGAAAATGAGGCGATCGTCGCAGCCGCGCTCTCGCGCGAACTGAACGACGTCTTCATCTGCACCTCGGCCGAGGTCGCGCCACAGATTCGCGAATACCAGCGGGCATCGACCGCGACGGTCAACGCCTATGCGATGCCGATCTCGCAGCCCTATCTCAAGCGCCTGAGCGACAGGTTGCGCGTCGAGGGCTTCGCCAACACGCCCCTGATCATGCTGTCCTCCGGCGGCGTCGTCGGGGCCGAGACGGCCGGCAAGAACCCCGTGCGGATGATCGAGAGCGGCCCCGCCGCCGGTGCACTCGCCGCCTGTCATTATGCCGAACTGCTCGGCATCGACCGGCTGATGTCCTTCGACATGGGCGGCACCACCGCCAAGGCCTGCCTGATCGAGAACCGCACGCCGCTGATCACCGGCCTGTTCGAGGTCGACAGGCGCTACCGCTTCCGCGAGGGCAGTGGCCTGCCCGTCACCGTACCGTCGATCGACCTGATCGAGATCGGCGCCGGCGGCGGCAGTATCGCCCATGTCGACGACCTCGGCCTGCTCAAGGTCGGTCCCGAGAGCGCCGGCTCCAATCCGGGGCCGGCCTGCTATGGCAAGGGTGGCCAAAGCGCGACCGTCACCGATGCCGACCTAGTGCTCGGGCTAATCGATGCCGAGAACTTCCTCGGCGGCGACATGTCGCTCGACAAACCGGCCTGCGACGCCGCCCTGATGCGGTTGGGAGATGCGCTCGGGCTCAATGCGGTGCAGGCGGCGCGCGGTATCTATCGGATCGTCACGGAGGCCATGGCCTCGGCGGCGCGCACGCACGCCACCGATCGCGGCGTCGATTATCGCGGCTTGCCGCTTTTCGCCTTCGGCGGTGCCGGCCCCTTGCATGCCTGCGGCGTTGCGGATCTGCTGCAGAGCACGAGCGTGATCGTGCCGCCGCAATCGAGCGTGTTGTCCGCCTTCGGCACGCTGGTCACCCCGGTCCGTCTCGATCTCGTCCGCAGCGACCTGACGCGGGTCGACCATCTCGACTGGAGCCGCGTCGACCGCGTGCTCGGCGATCTCGAGAGCGAGGGCCTGACGGCACTGGGCGAATCCGGCTGCGCGGCTGCCGACGTTACCATCCTCGTCGGCGCCGATATGCGCTATGTCGGCCAGCAGCACGAGGTCACGATCATCTTCGAGACCGACCCGCGCAAAAGCCGCGACACGGCAGCGCTGACCGCGCAGTTCGAGGGCGTCTATCGCACGCTTTACGGGGTCAATCCCTCGCATGTGCCGATCGAGCTTGTGACCTGGCGCGTCGTCGCGCGCGGTCCCTTGCCGCATTTCGACGGTCAGGAGCGGCCGCAGATCGAAGCCGGCGCGCCCAAGCGCCGCCGCCCGGTCCATGCCTGGGAAGATGGCCAGTCCGTCCCCGTCTACGAGCGCTCAGCGCTTGCTGCCGGGCAGACTATCACCGGGCCCGCCATCATCGAGGAGCGCGAGACCACGACCGCGCTTCCGCCCGGCTGGAGTGCGACGATCGACGCGCTCGGCTGCATCGTCGCCACGAAAGGCTGAACTCCGATGGCAAAGTCACAGCCCATGGCAAAGGCGCTCCCGATGGATGGCGTCGAACTCGAGATTCTCTGGTCGAACCTGATCGGCATCGTCAACGAGCGCGCCAAGGCGCTGCAGCGCATCGCCTTTAGCCCGATTGTGCGCGAGGCCGGCGACCTCGCCTGCGCGCTCTTCGACCAGCGCGGGCGCATGGTGGCCCAGGCCAACACCGGTACGCCGGGCCATATCAACTCGCTCGCCATCGCCGGCGCCCATCTGGTGCGCCTGTTCGAAGGGCGCTGCGAGCCCGGCGACGTGCTGATCACCAACGACCCCTGGCTCTCGGCCGGGCACTTCTTCGACATCACTATCCTGACGCCGATCTTCGACGGGCAGAAGCTGCTCGCCTATATCGGCTCGACCATCCACCACACCGACATTGGCGGCTACGGTATCGGTGCCGGCGCCCGCGACGTGCATGAGGAGGGGCTTTGGATCCCGCCGCTCAAGCTCTATGAGCGCGGCAAGCCGAGCGAGATGCTGCACGACATCATCCGCCGCAACGTCCGCACGCCCGACGCGGTGTTCGGCGACCTTTCTGCGCAGGTCTCCTCGGGCGAGGCTGCGGCCGAGCACCTGATCACGCTGTGCGAGCGTTACGGCATCGACGACATCGAGGCCTTGTCGGACGAGATCATCGACCGCTCCGAGGAGGCGACCCGGAACGCCATCCGCAAGCTCAAGCCCGGCACCTATCACGGCGAGACCTCGTTCGACGTGCCGGGCGGCGAGATCATCACGCTGAAGACGGCGCTGACGGTGGATGTCGAGGCCGGCACGATCATCATCGACTTCGCGGGTTCCTCTCCGCAGACGACGACGGGTATCAACGTCGTGCTGAACTACACCCACGCCTATTCGACCTTTGCCGTGCGCTCTTGCCTCAACCCGGACCTGCCCAACAACACCGGGTCACTGGCACCGATCGTGGTGCGCGCGCCGGTGGGCTCGATCATCAACTGTGCCTACCCGGCGCCGGTGAACGCACGCCATGTCGTAGGCATGTACGTGCCGATGCCGATCCTGAAGGCGCTTCATCAGGTCATGCCGGAGCGGGTCCTCGCCGAAGGCTCCGGCGCGGTCTGGACGATCCAGATTCAGGGCCGGCGTCCGGACGGCGAGCCCTTCACCTCGTCGATGTTCAACTATTCCGGCGGCATGGGCGCGCGCGCCGGCAAGCCCGGCCCGAGTGCGACCTGCTATCCGACCGGCGTCGCGGCCGTGCCGATCGAAATCCTCGAGGCGGCCATGCCGGTCGTCTTCGATCGCAAGGAATTGCGCCCGGGGTCCGGCGGCAAGGGCCGGATGCAGGGCGGCGATGGCCAGATCATCCAGTTCCACATGCGGACCGACCATGCCTGGCTGCTCAACGCCGTGCCGAGCCGGCTCGAGCGTGGCCCCGATGGCATCAATGGCGGCCTGTCGGGCGCGCCGGGGCGCTTCCTCGTCAACGGCAAGTCCGTCAGCGAGGCCAAGAAACTGACCATGCAGGCCGGCGACATCGTGCTGCTTGAGACGCCGGGCGGCGGCGGCTACGGCAAGCCGCTCGCCTGAAACCATCGCGCAGGACAAGAAAAAGAAAACGGCGGCCCCTTCGCGGGTGACCAGCCGGACCCAAAGGAAACCGGGAGGACAGATGATGAAGCAGACCCTTGTTGCGGCCGCATTGGCCGTGGGCATGGCCTTGATCGGCGCGTTGCCCGCCAGCGCGCAGGAGCCTTACAAGATCGGCGTCTCGGCCGGCCTGACCGGCTATGCCGCCACCGTCGACCGCGCCTGGCGTGACGGTGTCGAGCTGGCGGCGGCGGCGGTCAACGCCAAGGGCGGCGTCATGGGCCGCAAGATCCAGGTCATCGTCGAGGACAACCGCTCCGAGCCTCAGGAGGCGGTGACTGTCTATCGGAAGATGCTGAGCTCCGACAAGGTCGACGTCTTCGTCAGCGGCTGCGTCTCGGCGGGTAATTTCGCGGCGGCGGGCCTGCTGCTGCGTGCCAAGGTGCCGATGATGCTGTGCTCCATCCTGCCGCAGCAGGCCGAGCACCTGCCCTGGGCCTTTACCACTTTGCCGCCCGCCGGCTTCGAGGTCGACAAGCGCCTGGAATACCTCAAGGAAAAGACTCAAATTCGCAAGATCGCGGTGCTGTACGACCCGACGCCCTATGCGAACCTTCAGAAGGGCGTGGCCGAGCGCAACGCCGCCAAGTTCGGCCTCCAGGTCGTCTCGGTCGAACAGTACAAGCAGGACGATGCCGATCTCAGCGTGCAGATCAGCAAGGCGCGCGCGGCGGGTGCCGGCGCGATCCTGAAGATAGGCCTCGGCGGCACGACGCTCACCGCCGCCAAGAACATCAAGCAGCTCGGCGCCGACATGCTGCTGCTCACCAGCCTCGAGGACCTCGCCGTGTTCGGCCCGGTTTCCGAGGTGCTGGGCGACAAGTTCTTCTTCGTTGCCTCGCCCTCGCAAGTCTACGAGGCGCTGCCCGAGGGCGCGCTCAAGACCGGCATCAAGGCGTTCCTCGATCCCTGGCGCGAGAAGTACAAGGACCGCGACCCGAACTGGGCCTCGCGCGGCTGGGACGGCGTCATGCTGACCGTCGCGGCGATCGAGAAGGCGAAGTCTTTCGAAGGCGAGAAGGTGCGCGACGCCTATGAGACGCTGAGCGGCTTCCAGGGCACGACCGGCCTCTACAACTTCCGCCCCGACCTGCATCAGGGCATCACCGAGAACCCCTTCGTGCTGGCGACCATCGAAGCCGGCAAGGTCAAGGTGGTGCAGTGAGCCCTGCGGTCGCGGCCAGGACCGAAACGAGCGCTGCTGCGTCGAGCCCTGCTCGTCCGATCCTGGCCGCGACCGACCTTTCGGCGCGATACGGCCATGTCGAGGCGCTGCATGGGGTCGACATTCGCATTGGCGAGGGCGAACTCGTCGCGGTGCTCGGCCCCAACGGGGCCGGCAAGTCGACCCTGCTTCGCGCCATCATGGGGCTCTCGGTAAATAGCGGTGAGGTTCGTTTCCGGGGCGACCTCTTGCCACGGAGCGACGCGGTCGCGGTTGCCTCGCGCGGCATCGTGCTGGTGCCGGAGGGGCGTGGCCTGTTCGCACCGATGAGCGTCTCCGACAATCTTGAACTCGGTGCCTATCGCCTGCGCGACAAGGCCGAGTTCAACCGTCGCCGCGAGCGCGTGCTGACGCTGTTCCCGCGTCTGAAGGAACGACTCGGCCAGGCCGCCGGCTCGATGTCGGGCGGCGAGCAGCAGATGCTCGCGCTCGGGCGCGCGCTGATGGCCGGCCCAAAGCTCCTGCTGCTGGACGAGCCCTCGCTCGGCCTGGCGCCGCGCGTTACCGGAGAAATTCTGGAGACGCTCGGCCTCCTGAACCGCGAAGGCCTGGCGATCGTGCTGGTCGAGCAGAAGGCGCCTCTCGCGCTCGAACTCGCAAGCCGCGTCTACCTGCTTTCGCTCGGGCGCATTGTCGCCGAACTCGATCCGCGTGACATCACATCCCATGACGATCTCGCCCAGCATTATTTCGCCTGAACGGCGCACCGGTGTGCCGCGACTTGCGGGGCTGCTGCCCTGGCTGTTCGCGGCGGTCGTGGTCGGCTACGCGATGGTCGTAGGCGGCTATGCCGCGACCGTGGTCTCGTTCGCGCTGATCTACGCCGTCTTCGTCACCGGCCTGAACCTGTTCATGGGTTTTGCCGCTCAGGTCTCCTTCGGCCAGAACGCCTTTGCCGCGATCGGCGGCTATGGCTCGGCCGTGCTGACCGCGACCTATGGCTGGAGTCCGTTGCCTGCCATGGCGGTGGGTATCACGGCCGCCGTACTCGCCGCCGCGATCGTCGGCTTTCCGGCGCTGCGGCTGAAGGGTCATTATCTCGCCATGGGCACGCTCGCCATCGGGCTGATCACCTATGAGATCACGGTCGAATGGCAGTCGTTGACGCAAGGCTATCTTGGCATCTCCGGCATCCCGCCCTTCGGCATCGGCGCCTATGAGGTCACGTCCGACAGGRGCCAGCTCGTCATGCTCTCGCTCGTCGTCGCGGCCTCTGCCTTCGCCGCATCGCGTATCCGCCGCTCGCGCTTCGGTCGCGCGCTCTCGGCGGTCGCGGGCAGCGAGGAGGCGGCGACCGCACTCGGCATCGACGTCTCCCGTTACAAGCTGATGGCTTTCCTGCTCTCGGCGGGGTTCGCGGCGCTTGCCGGCTCGCTCTTCGTCCATGTCGTCGGCTATGTCAGCCCCGAGGTCTTCGGGCTGCACATGGTGATCCTCACCTTCACGATGCTCTATGTCGGCGGTATCGGCACCGTCGCGGGGCCGCTGGTTGGGGCGCTGATCGTCAGCCTGCTGCCAGAGACCTTTCGCCCCTTCAAGGACTATCAGGACCTTGCTTATGGCGTGGCGCTGATCCTGCTGCTGATCTACGCGCCACGTGGTCTCGCCGGCCTGTTTGCCCCGCGAGGCCGCTCATGAGCCGCCTCAAACTGGAAGGCGTGACGCGCCGTTTCGGCGGGCTTGTCGCGGTCGACGACATCTCGTTCGAAGTGCCGGCCGAGGGCGTCACCGCCGTGATCGGCCCCAACGGCGCCGGCAAGACAACGCTCTTCAATCTGATCTCCGGCGCGCTGCCCCCGAGTGCGGGGCGGATCCTGTTCGAAGGGCGCGACATCACGGGCCTGCCTGCTCATAAGGTCGCGGCTGGCGGCCTGGTGCGGACATTCCAGTTGGTCAAGCTGTTCGAGGATCTGAGCGTGCTCGACAACGTCAAGGTCGGCTGCCACCTGCAAGGCAAGGCCGGACTGTTTGCAGCGCTGCTGCAGCCGGCCTCGTCACGCCGCGAGGAGGCCGACGTCGATGCGAGAGCACGCGCGTTACTGGCTTTCGCCGGGCTGGAAACCTTTGCCGACGAGCCGGCCTCGGGCCTGCCTTATGGCCGCCAGCGCATGCTCGAACTGGCGCGCGCCATGGCGGCAGGGCCGAAGCTCATCCTGCTCGACGAGCCGGCTGCTGGCCTCAACACCGAGGAATCTGCGGCCCTGTCGCGCATCATCCGCCGCATCGCCCAGGACGGGACAAGCGTACTCCTGATCGAACACGACATGACGCTGGTGATGACCACCGCGGACCGCGTCGTCGTGGTCGATTTCGGCCGCAAGATCGCCCAGGGCACACCCGCCGAGGTGCGCGCAAACCCTGCCGTAATCGCAGCCTATCTCGGCACCGGCAAGCCTTCCGCGACTGATTCCGCCACGCAGGAGGCGGCCCATGGCTGACTTGTCCTACATCCCGCAGGTGCTCGTAAGCGGGCTCGGCATCGGCTGCGTCTACGGGCTGATCGGGATCGGCTTCTGCGTGATCTACAACGCGAGCGGCATCGTGAACTTTGCGCAGGGCGCATTCGTGATGCTCGGCGGCATGATCACCCAGGTCTTGTTTGCGCGCAGCGGCATGCCTTTACCGCTTGCGGCCCTGATCGCGATCGCGGCGGTTGCGGTGCTGGGCGTCATGATCGAGCGCGTCGTCGTCCGGCCCTTGTGGAACCGCAAGGCGACGATGTTCGTGATGATCCTGGCGACGCTCGCCACCCAGATCGTGATCGAGCGCCTGACCCTGATCGCGGTCGGCGACCAGCCCAAGACGCTGCCTGTCTTCACCGACAGGCCGCCGCTGATGTTCGGGTCCGTCGCGATCGGCTACCAGCTGATCTGGATCGTCGGCGGGTCCTTGGCGATCGTCGCGGCGCTCGCGGCCTTCTTCGGCCTGACGCGAACCGGCAAGGCGATGCGGGCTTGCTCGATCAACCGCGAGGCTGCGGCCCTGCAGGGCATCCCGGTCTCGCGCATGCTGGCGCTGGCCTTCGCGCTCAGCGCGGCGCTCGGCGCCATTGCAGGCATCCTGATCACGCCGACGCAGTATACCGCCTTCAATGTCGGCGTGCCCTTCGCGATCAGCGGCTTCATTGCGGCAATCGTCGGCGGCTTCGGGCGGCCCTTCGGGGCCTTCCTCGGCGGATTGATGCTGGGCCTGCTGCAGGCGCTCGCCATCGTCGGCTTCGGTGCTGGGCTGAAGAACGTCGCAGCGCTTTCGGTGCTGCTGCTCTTCCTGTTCATCCGGCCGTCGGGAATCCTCGGCACAGCCAAATAACCCACCATCATCGGGGAGAACCGCCATGGACATTCACAAGATCGATTGGAGCCAAATTCCATGGACGCCGGTGCGTCCGGGGGTGGATCGCAAGGGCTTTTCCGGCAATGCCGCGACGGTGGCGCTGCATCGGCTGATGCCCGGCCACGAGCCCAAACCTCACAGCCACCCCCATGAGCAGATCGCCTATATCGTCAGCGGCACGATCCGCTTCTTCATCGACGGGGAGGAGCACCTGATCGGGCCCGGCGGGCTGGTCCTGATCCCCTCCAATGTCGAACACTGGGGCGAGGTCGTCGGAGACGAGCCGGTGATCAATCTTGACGTGTTCACCCCGAAAAGACCCGAATACGCCTGAAAGAGATAGGCGCCGCTGGCGGGGTGCTTGATAGGGCGGGCCATACGAAGGACAGTGTCGAGCTGCCGTCCGTCAGCTTATCCGTTCGAAGTCAATCGTGCGGCGTTGGGGATCGACGGCGGTCAAGCTGACCTTGATGGCGTCGCCCGGTTCCGCACCCAAGCCCCGAACGCGCGCGACGATCGGCCAGTCACGCAGCTGAATGCGCAGGCCGTGCTCGTCCATATCGGTGACGACCGCCTCGAACACAGTGCCTTCCTGACCCCTAAGCATGACCGATTCAGCCAGCGCAACGACGGTGCGGTCGATCTGCCCGTCGCGCGCGTCGGCTTTTGCCATCACCGGAGAAAGCCGCTCGAAGGCATCGGAAACAGGAGTCGGGACTGGCTGGCCGTTCGCGACCGCGAGCACGGCGCGCAGGACATAGCGATCAGCCAGGCGGCGCAGCGGCGCGGTGGCATGGACGTAAGTCGCCGCCATCGGCGCATGCCAGGGCACGATGCCCTCGCGATAGGGGACATAACCCGCGCCGCCGCTCGCCCGCCGCACGGCGAGCATAAAAGCGGCATGGCGGCTGTCGGCTGGATCGAGTGTCTTGTCGAAGGCAACGAGCGTTTCCGCGTCTGGCCATGTCAGCCCCAAGGCCTTCGCTGTCTGCCGCAGGCGCTGGACCGCCTTCGAATCCGGCTCGGGCATGACACGGAAGAGGCCTGTACGAGCGGCCAGCAGCGCGTCGGCAACGGCGAGATTGGCCGCCAGCGACAATGCGGCGTTCCGATCTTCGGCACGCAGCCGGGGACGAAACATCAGCTCATAGCGACCGTCCCCAACAGGTTCGACATCTTGTTCGGGCGGATCGACGCGGGCTGCGCCACGCCTGATCTCGGCTGCCTCGATGCGCCTCGCGAACTCGTCGAAATCGGGCGGCAGTTCGGTAGCAAGAACCTTGTCATAGGCTAGCTTCGCCCGGCTGCTGATGAGCGCGCGTTCGGCACTTTCGAGACGAACGTAGCCATCGGCATCGACGCGCGTCGTCAGGATGATCGAAGGGCGCGGCACGCCCGGAAGCAGGCTCGCAGCGCCCTCCGACAGCACAGGCGGATACAGCCCGGCCTTGCCGTCCGGCAGATAGAGTGTGGTCCCGCGCTGCCAGGCTTCGCGATCGACAGGATCGCCGTCCTCGACGAACCAGGCGACGTCCGCGATGGCGTAGTGCAGCAGGAGATCATTGCCGCTGCGCTCGATCGCAAACGCCTGGTCGAGATCCATCGATGTCGCGGGGTCGAGCGTGACGAAGGGGACCTCCGTGCGATCGACGTGATCGGCCGGAGCCTTGCGGGTCGCGGCCTCCGCGGCCGCGAGAACAGCCGGCGGGAACCCATCGGGTACGGCGAACTGCTGGCGGATCGCAGCCAGCCCTCCGACCAGGGCATCCGTCGTGTCGATGAGTGTCTTCATCCAGCCCGCAGTCCTAACATCACGCGTTTTCGCCGAGGAGTCTCGGTGAGCCGCGCCACCTCAATTCAAATCCCGCAACTTAAAGGGAGGTACTCACGATTGAAGAAATTCAGCCATGACGCGTTCTCCGCTTTCAAGCCAATGGCGGCGCGGCGACCTATCAAGGATGAAAGACCCAGATTTTGCCCGCAAGCAGATATTCATATGCGACGTCCCTCAGCCGGTGTGGTGCTACCCGGCATCAACTTTATTCCGGTCGGGACGCTCTTGGTCACGACATAAGAGTAGTAGCGCTCGATACCGATCGCCAATTCCAGCAACCGATCCATGAGCCGCTGGTAGTTGCCGATGTCGGGCGTGACGACGCGCATGATGTAGTCGATGCCGCCGCCGGTCGCGTCGCAGGCGACGATGGAAGGCTCCCGCGATACCGCCTCTTCGAAGCGGCGGAAATCCGCCTGTTGGTGGCTCTTCAAGCTGATCTCGACGATCACAGTCGTTCGCGGTGCCTCCGGATTCAGCTCGACGATCGCGGTATAGCCTCGGATCACGCCGGCCTTTTCTATCCGGCGCAGCCGCTCCCAGCAGGCGGCCGGCGACAGCGCCACCGTTTCGGCAAGCTTGAGCTTGGTCATGCGGCCGTCGCGCTGCAGGGCGGCGACGATCTTGAGATCGATACTATCGAGCTTCATCTTCGGGGACCGGGGGTGCATAATGTCATGAATTCCATCCTCTAAGAACGAGACAATTCCATGGCCCGTCAAGCCGAGCGGCCCTTCGGCAACACGCCCCCTCCCAGTGTCGAGAAGCCTGTCGAATGGCGCCCGACCCTGAAGAGGGAAAAAGGCGCGACCAAGCATGCCGCGCTGACCGAGCGCATCATCGGCGATATCGAGGCCGGTATCCTGAAGCCGATGGACCGGATGCCGACGCATCGCGATCTTGCCCGCGAGATCGGGATTTCCGTCCAGACCGTCAGCCTGAGCTACAAGGAGGCCGAGCGCCTTGGCTATCTCAGCGGCGAGGTCGGGCGCGGGACTTTTGTGAAGCGCCGCGTCACCGAGCAGGCCGGACGGCTGATGCTGGACCGCAGCCCGACCGAGGTTATCGATCTCTCGATCGTGCGAGGCGTTTATCTCGAAGCTCATGAGGCTGCATCGCGCCAAGCGTTGGCGGATATGGCCGCGGGCGATACCGGTGCCTTCATGCGGCCATGCCGGCCGATCGCGGGTCTTGACCGCCATCGAGACACGGCGCGGCTCTGGTTGGCTCCCCTTGGTGTCGAGACCTCCGCAGAACGCATCCTGATTACCAATGGCGCGGCGCATGCCCTCTTTCTGGCGCTCGCCTGCGTGGTTCGCGCCGGCGACCTCGTTCTCACCGAGAACTTGACCGATCACGGCATCATCGGCCTCGCCACCATCCTCGGCTTCAGCCTCAGGGGCTTGGCCACGGACGAGGAAGGTATTCTCCCCGATGCATTTGAGGCGGCTTGCCGGGCTGGCGGCGTCCGCGCGCTTGTCCTCATCCCGACACTCAACAATCCGACCAGCCACGTTGCCGGTCCCGAGCGCCGACGCGCTCTCGCGGATGTCGCGCAGCGCCATGGCGTGTTTGTCGTCGAGGACGAAGTCTACAAGCCGTTGATTCCCGAGCCGCTGCCGTCGATCACCGGCATGCTGCCCAATCTTGGCTTCTTCCTCACGAGCTTTACCAAAACGGTGCTGACCGGCCTGCGTGTCGGCTATCTCGTGGTGCCGCCACAATATTCGATCCGCGCGGCCTCGATCCTGCGCGTGACCAGCTGGAGCGGCACCTATTTGCCGGCCGAGATCGCGACGCGCTGGGTCGAGGATGGGACCGCGCAAAGGCTGCTCGTCGTCCAGCGCGAGGAGGCGAGGGCGCGCCAGCACATCGTCACGGAGACGCTTGGTCAGCATGTCGCATCGAGCCACCCGCTGTCACTTTGCGCATGGCTCAAGGTTCCCGCGCATTGGACCGAAGACAGCCTCACGCGCTCGCTCGCCGATCGGCGCATCGCCGTGACGCCGTCCGACCCATTTGTCGCTGGCGCGGGTCATGGCGGCGGGATTCGGATCTGCCTGGGCGGGCGGATAAGTCATGCATTGCTGGAACTGACGCTGGCGACGGTCCGGCAGACATTCGAGCAGCTGCCGCCGGTCTTCGACATCGGCGCAATCGGCTAGAAAGCCGCGCGGCACTACAGGTCAAGACAAGCCCGAATTGAATCATGACAATATAATAATTGACATGAAATAACCGCTCTCGCAGCATGACAAGCGAGAGGGGAATGCCAGTGACCCAACCGCACCTTGCTATCACCGTCATTGATCGCCTTGCCGTGCCGCAGGCCTCGGCCGGTCTTCGTCGGACTCATCGAGGTCCAAGCCGCCGCCGCGCGAATTGCCGGGTGGGTCGAGCGCGCGCCCTTGGTGACGTCCCCTTCATCGACACCAACGCTGAAGCGGGAGACGCTGCGTGACCGTGACGCTGAATTTTTCGCGCGAGGAGTATGCCGAGCGCCTCGCCAAGACCCGGGCCGCGATGGAGCGGGCGGGCATCGAGCTGATGGTCGTCACCGACCCATCCAACATGCACTGGCTGACGGGCTACGATGGCTGGTCGTTTTACGTCCACCAATGCGTGCTCGTGCCGCCGAGCGGCGAGCCGATCTGGTACGGGCGCAAGCAGGACGCGAACGGCGCCAAGCGCACGGCCTATCTCGGCCATGACAACATCATGGGCTATCCCGATCATTACGTTCAGTCGACCGAGCGCCACCCGATGGACCTGCTGGCGCAGATCATCGCCGAACGCGGCTGGGACAGGCTCTCCATCGCCGTCGAGATGGACAATTACTATTTCTCCGCGGCGGCCTTCGCCTCGTTGCAGAAGCACCTGCCGAATGCCCGTTTCAAGGATGCGGGCGGGCTGGTGAACTGGCAGCGCGCGGTCAAGAGCGCAACCGAACTCGATTACATGCGCAAGGCCGGGCGCATCGTCGAGTTGATGCATGAGCGCATCGTCGAGGTCATCGAGCCCGGCATGCGCAAATGCGATCTCGTCGCCGAGATCTACGACGCCGGAATTCGTGGAACGGCCGAGTTTGGCGGCGATTATCCGGCGATCGTGCCGCTGCTGCCCTCGGGCGCCGACGCCTCCGCACCGCATCTCACCTGGGACGACAAGCCGATGCGGCTGGGCGAGGGCACGTTCTTCGAGATCGCCGGCGCCTACAAACGCTATCATTGCCCGCTCTCGCGCACGGTCTTCCTGGGCAAGCCGACCCAGGCCTTCCTCGACGCCGAAAAAGCGACATTGGAAGGGATGGAGGCAGGCCTTGCCGCGGCGAAACCCGGCAACACCTGCGAGGACATCGCAAACGCCTTCTTCGCCGTGCTGAAGCGCTACGGCATCATCAAGGACAACCGGACCGGCTATCCGATCGGGCTGTCCTATCCGCCCGATTGGGGCGAGCGCACGATGAGCCTGAGACCCGGAGACCGGACGGAGTTGAAGCCCGGCATGACCTTCCATTTCATGACGGGGCTCTGGCTGGAGGACATGGGCCTCGAGATCACCGAGAGCATTGCGATCACGCGGACGGGCGTGGAGTGCCTGTCGAACGTGCCCCGCCAGCTCTTCGTGAAGGACTGACCCACGATGTCGAGCGCGGCGCTTCGTCCCTCACCCATCGCCGCGACGGTCGATTTCGCCGGCCGGGGCGTCCAGCACGGCCATCTGCGCCTGCCCTACAGCCGCGACGACAGCGCCTGGGGCTCGGTGATGATCCCGATCTGCATCATCGCGAACGGTGAGGGGCCGACGGCGCTCCTGACCGGCGCCAACCATGGCGACGAGTACGAGGGGCCGGCGGCGCTGTTCGAACTGGCGAATACGCTGGACGCAAGCCAGGTCTCGGGCCGCGTCATCATCGTGCCGGCGCTGAACTATCCGGCCTTCAGGGCCGGGACGCGGACTTCGCCGATCGACAAAGGCAATCTCAACCGCAGCTTTCCGGGCCGTCCGGATGGCACGGTGACGGAGAAGATTGCCGACTACGTTACGCGCCACCTCCTGCCGCTGGCAGATATCGTGCTCGATTTTCATTCTGGCGGCCGGACGCTCGACTTCCTGCCCTATGCCGCAGCCCACGAGCTGCCCGACAAACGGCAGGAAGAGCGCTGCTTCGCGGCTGTCGCGGCCTTTGCGGCTCCGTATTCGATGAAGATGCTCGAGATCGACGCCGTCGGCATGCTGGACACCACCGTCGAAGGGATGGGCAAGGTCTTCGTTACGACCGAGCTTGGCGGCGCCGGGACAGCCAGTGCGAGCAGCATCGCCATCGCCCGACGCGGCGCCACGAACCTCCTCAAGCATGCTGGAATCCTCGCGGGTCCGCTGGAGCCCTCGCCAACGAAGTGGCTCGACATGCCATCAGGCGACTGCTTCGCCTTTGCGCAGGATGATGGGCTGGTCGTGTTCGCGCGCAATCTCGGCGAGGCGGTGCGCGCCGGCGATCTCATCGCGCAGATCTATCCGATCGGTCGCACCGGGTCGGCGCCGGCAGACTACCGCGCCGCGATGGATGGCGTTCTCGCAGCTCGCCATGTGCCCGGTTTGATCAAGGCCGGCGATTGCCTGTCGGTTCTAACCGTCCTGACGGAGGCGCCCTGAAGAGCCTCGGCCGGGAACGGCCCAACTCCCATCCGCCGGCGGCCAACGCCAGAGACCCGAGCCAATCGGCACGCGGACACATCATCATCAGAGGAGAATGACCATGCCGTTCCTGAAAATCGCCGGATTGTCCGCTCTCGCCTTCGCCGCCGGCCTCGCAGCCGCCGGCGCTACCACGCTCAAGGATGTCAAGGATCAGGGCTATATCCGCGCCGCGACCGCCAACGAGGTGCCCTATTCCTACATGAAGGACGATGGCACTTCGGCCGGCATCGGGCCCGATGTCGCCAATGCAGTGCTCAAGAAGATGGGCGTGAACGAGGTCAACTGGACGGTTACGCCGTTCGGCACGCTGATCCCCGGGCTCAAGGCCAGGCGCTTCGACTTCGCAGCCGCCGAGCAGAATATTTCCGCCGAGCGCTGCAAGCAGGTGTCCTTCACGGAACCGAATTCGTCCTATGGCGAGGGCCTGCTGGTGAAGAAGGGCAACCCGAAGAAGCTCACCACCTATGCCGACATCGCCAAGGACCCGTCGCTGAAGGTCGCCGTCGTTTCCGGCGCCAACAATATCGATTTCCTGCGCGCCGTCGGGGTCAAGGACAGCCAGGTGATCTTCATCACCGCCAATGCCGATGCGCTGGCGACCGTCCAGAGCCGCGCGGACGCCTATGCGGCGACCGAACTCACCGTCGCCTCGCTTGCCAAGGGTCAGGCCAATGTCGAGCAGGTCGCGCCCTTTACCGATCCGGTGGTGAACGGCAAGCCGGTGCGCAATTTCGGCGGTTTCGCCTTCCGGCCCGAGGACAAGGAGCTGCGCGACGCGTTTAATACGGCGCTGGTCGAGTACCGCAAGACCGACGAATACAAGAAGACCCTTGGGACCTACGGACTGTCCGAGGCCAGCACCAAGGCCGCGGCAGAGCGCAAAGTCGAGGATCTCTGCGCCGGTAAGTAAGACATCGATAGCCGGCTCCGCCCGCCCTCGCGGGGGGCGGGGCCATCGCGGCACGATAAAAGGGAGCCCGGGATGGAATGGCTAGGCTATCTGCCCGCGCTATCGCGCGGCGCGCTGGTGACGGCATCGATCACGGCGGCGGCGATCCTTATCGGGGCCGCCATCGCCTTCCTGGCGGGCATTGCGCGCGTGGAGGGTGGGCGCTTCATCTCGCTGCTGGCGCTTTGCTACACCGAGATTTTCCGGGGCACCTCGCTGTTTGTCCAGCTGTTCTGGTTCTACTATGCGCTTCCGCTGGTCGGCCTGAGCCTGGAGCCTGTGACGACCGGCATTCTGGCGCTTGCGCTGCATACCGGTGCCTATGGGTCGGAGATCGTGCGCGGTGCGCTGCAGTCGGTTGCGCTGCAGCAGCACGAGGCGGCTCGGGCCCTGAATTTCGGCCGCGCGCAAACGCTCGTTCGCATCACCCTCCCGCAAGCGCTGGTCGAGATGATGCCGGCTTTCGGCAATCTCGCGATCGAGACGCTGAAACTCTCGTCGCTCGTGTCGCTGATCTCGATCGCCGACCTGACCTTCCGCGCCCAGTCAATCCGCAATCTGACCCTCGACAGCGCCGGGGTCTACTCGCTGACGCTCATCGGCTATTTCGCGATGTCGCTGGTGCTGATGCTGATCATGAAGCTGATCGAGCGGCTGGCCCGTCGCGGCGCCGCCTTCCCACGCGCGGCACATTCGTGAGAGCCGTCGCATGATGTACGGCTTCGCGTGGGATACGACGACGACGCTGACTTACCTCACGTCGATCCTGCCGATCATCCTGATCGGTCTCACCGTGACGCTTCAGGCGGCCGCAGCCGGCTTCGCGATTGCGCTGACATTGGGGCTCGTCTTCGCGCTGCTGCGACGCAGCCGCTACCGGACGGTATCATGGGCCACGGTCGCCGTGGTCGAGTTCCTGAGGGACACGCCGCTGCTCGTGCAGCTCTTCGTGCTTTATTACGTGCTCCCGGATTATGGCATCACCCTGCCGGCCTTCCTGAGTGGCGCGCTCGCGCTCGGGCTACAATATTCGGCCTACACCTCCGAGGTCTATCGCGGCGGCATCGAAGCCGTGCCGCGCGGGCAGTGGGAGGCGGCGACGGCGCTGAACCTCTCGCGAGCCCAGATCTATCGCGACATCGTCGTGCCGCAGATCGTCCCCCGCATCCTGCCCGCGATGGGCAATTATCTCGTAGCAATGATCAAGGAAACGCCCGTGCTCTCGGTCGTCACGGTGCTGGAGATGATGGGGCTCGCCAGCATGATCGGCGAGCGCACATTCGAGTACCTCGTCCCGCTGACATTGGTCGGCGTAATCTTCCTTCTCCTGACGCTGATCTGTTCGGCCGGCCTGCACCGCCTGCAAAAGATCTTGCCGAAAGCCGGGATACCGCTGCGATGACCGACATGGCCCAGGCGCCTATCATCGAGTTTGCCGGCGTGACCAAGCGTTTCGGCGCGCTGACGGTGCTCGACGATTTCAACTTCTCGGTCGCTCAGGGCGAGAAGGTGACGCTGATCGGCCCGTCCGGATCGGGCAAATCGACGGTGTTGCGAATTCTGATGACACTGGAGCCGTTCCAGGAGGGCCGCCTGACGCTCGCCGGCATGTCCTATCAGGAGCCTGCCGGGCGCGGTCCCTTCAAGGCGTCGGACCGGCATCTGCGCCAGATCCGCAGCCATGTCGGTATGGTCTTCCAGAGCTTCAACCTGTTTCCGCATATGAGCGTACTGCGCAACGTCGCCGAGGCGCCGATACGGGTTCTCGGCCTGCCGCGCGGCGAGGCCGAATGCCGGGCCATCGATCTGCTCGCCATGGTCGGGCTCGCCGATAAGAAGGATCATTTCCCCTCGCAGCTCTCGGGTGGCCAGCAGCAACGCGTGGCCATCGCGCGCGCTCTCGCCATGCGACCACGCGTGCTGCTCTTCGACGAACCGACCTCGGCGCTCGACCCGCAACTCGTCGGCGAGGTGCTCTCCGTCATCCGCGGGCTCGCCAGCGAGCACGACCTGACCATGCTGCTGGTGACGCATGAGATGCGCTTCGCGCGCGAGGTGTCGGATCGGGTCTGCTTCTTCGAAAAGGGCCGCATCTGCGAACAAGGCGATCCGGAACGCATCTTCAGCGCGCCGGAACAGCCGCGGACGCGTGAATTCCTCGCCTCGGTGCTGGGATGAGTCGGCGCCGAGACTATCTCGGTGGGACATCGATCTTTCGAGACTCCATCGGCGGACCGCCGGTTCTTCGGAAGCTGTCCCGGCCTCGATCCGCCTAGGCTCGTCATGAGCCGAGGGAACGCGATCATGAACGTATTGAGCGATCAAGACGGCCAAGCCCGCCATGGCGGGCTTGAGCCGCCGGCCTGTCACCCCGGCCTGTCACGCCTCGCTGATCGGCGGCTGCTTAAACACCGCGCCTATATCGATGGGCGCTGGACCGCCGGGCGGGACGGCGAGGTCTTTCCTGTCACCGATCCCGCGAGCGGCATGGTCGTCGCTCAGGTCGCGGCCTTGGGATCGGCCGAAGCATCGAGGGCGATCGACGCCGCCCACGCGGCGTTCCCGGGCTGGAAGGCTCTGCTGCCACAGGCGCGGGCGGCCCTGCTGCGGCGCTGGCACACGTTGATGCTGGCGGCGGCTGAAGATCTCGCGCTGCTGATGACCCTGGAACAGGGCAAGCCGCTGGCGGAATCGCGCGGGGAGATCGCCTATGCCGCCGAGTTCATCGCCTATTATGCAGAGGAAGCGCTGCGTCCGAATGTCGAAGGCGTCACCAGCCATCTGACGGGCGCGCAGATGGCGCTCTCACGGGAGCCGGTGGGTGTCGCGGCGCTGCTGACTCCCTGGAATTTCCCCTCCGCCATGCTGACGCGGAAAGCGGCGGCGGCATTGGCTGCCGGCTGCACGGTGGTCGTCCATCCGTCCTCGCAGACGCCGCTCTCGGCGCTGGCGCTGGCCGAACTAGCCGACCAGGCAGGCTTGCCCGCAGGTGTGTTCAATATCGTCACCGGCGAGGCGGGGCCGATCGCGGAGATCTACTGCACCGACACACGCGTGCGGGCCGTCAGTTTCACTGGATCGACCGAAATCGGGCGGCTCATGGCGGGCAAAGCGGCCGCGACCGTCAAGCGCGTGGTGCTGGAGCTGGGCGGTCACGCCCCTCTGATCGTCTTTGACGATGCCGATCTCGAGCGTGCGGTCGCGATCGCAATGGACGCCAAATTCGCGACGTCCGGGCAGGATTGCCTGGCCGCGAACCGGATCTACGTTCAGCGCGGGCTTTATGATTGCTTCTGCAGCGCCTTTGCCGAACGGGTCGCGGCCCTTCGCGTCGGCCCCGGCTTCGATGATGGTGTCGAGATCGGCCCGTTGATGCACGCGGCGGCGAAACAGAAAGCGGAAGCGCAGATCACAGACGCCCTGGCCCGTGGTGCCCGGCGCCTGACCTGCGACCGCACCATGCCCGGCCCGCTGTTCCTGTGTCCGACCGTGCTCGCGGACGTGCCCGACGAAGCGCTGATCATGCGCGAGGAAACCTTCGCGCCTGTGGCCGCGATCGCGCCGTTCGACCACGAGGATGAGGTCGTCGCCAGGGCCAACGAGACCGAATACGGCCTCGTCGCCTATGTCGTGACCCGCGACGGGGCCCGGGCCGCCCGCATGGCCAAGGCGCTCGACTACGGCATGGTTGCGATCAACCGCGTGAAGATCACCGGCGCGCCGGTCCCGTTCGGCGGCGTGAAGCAGTCCGGCCTTGGTCGCGAGGGTTCGCGACACGGGCTCGAGGCCTTCACCGACCTCAAATATGTCTGCCTCGACCTCAGCTGAGGCATCCTTTTCCGCATCAGATAAGGACACATCGTCATGCTCGATCAGCCCCCCCGCGCCGACAACGAACTGGACGCCTGGGACCGCGACCATTTTTTCCACCCGTCGACGCATATGGGCCAGCATGCCCGCGGCGAGACCCCCAATCGCATCATCACCGGCGGCGAGGGCGTCTTCATCGTTGATCGCAACGGCAGGAAAAGCCTGGACGCCTTCGCTGGCCTCTACTGCGTAAATGTCGGCTACGGTCGCAAATCGATCACCGATGCCATCGCCGAACAGGCCGCAAAGCTGCCCTATTACCACGCCTATGCCGGGCACGGCTCCGAGCCGTCGATCCGCCTCGCCAAGATGATCATCGACAGGGCGCCCAAAGGCATGAGCCGGGTGTTCTTCGGCCTCTCCGGCTCTGACGCCAACGAGACCAATCTCAAACTGGTCTGGTATTACAACAACGCGCTGAAGCGCCCCGAGAAGAAGAAGATCATCTCGCGCTGGCGCGGCTATCACGGCTCTGGGATCATGACCGGAAGCCTCACCGGCCTGGCGGCTTTCCATAACCTCTTCGACCTGCCGAAAGCGCCGGTGCTGCATACCGAAGCACCCTATTATTTCCGGCGGGCCGATCGCGACATGAGCGAGGAGGCGTTCTCCCAGCATTGCGCCGACAAACTTGAGGAGCTGATCCAGGCCGAGGGGCCCGAGACGATCGCGGCCTTCATTGGCGAGCCGGTGCTCGGAACCGGCGGCATCGTCCCGCCGCCCGCTGGCTACTGGCCGAAGATCCAGGCGGTGCTCAAGAGGCACGATATCCTGCTGATCACCGACGAGGTCGTTACCGGGTTCGGACGCCTGGGAAGCATGTTCGGCTCTGACCATTACGGGATCGAGCCGGACCTGATCACCATCGCAAAAGGGCTCACCTCGGCCTACGCGCCGCTTTCGGGCGTCATCGTGTCGGAGCGGTTCTGGCGGGTCCTCGAAAAAGCCTCTGACGAATTCGGGCCGATCGGTCATGGCTGGACATACTCGTCGCATCCCCTTTGCGCGGCGGCGGGCGTCGCCAATCTCGAGCTCGTCGATGAACTCGACCTCGTGCGCAATGCAGGCGAAGTCGGCGCCTATCTCAATGCGGTGCTGAAGGATGCCGTCGGTGCCCATCCCCTTGTCGGCGAGGTGCGCGGGGAGGGCATGCTGGCGGCGGTCGAGTTCGTCCGCGACAGGGACGATCGCGTCTTCTTCGATGCTGCCGACAAGGTCGGCCCCCGGATCGCCAGCGCCTTGCTCGAACGGGGGGTCATCGCTCGCGCCATGCCACAAGGGGACATCCTCGGCTTCGCACCGCCGCTCTGCATCACGAAGGAGGAGGTCGATCAAGTCGTTGATGCGACGCGGCATGCTGTAGAGGCGGTAGCGAATACGCTTTAAGCGGCGATATCATTGAATAAAGACGTCGTAGCTGCGTGCGCGACGTCTTTATTCAGTCGCTCCTCGGGTGTTGAGCGGCTTTGCAGAGTTCCGGGTCAATTCGCGATACGATCCGAAAATCGCTTGGTCGATTGGTCGAGACGCTTGATCTCGCCATCGACCACCGATGCGGCCTCGGCAATGCCTGCACTGTGAGCGAACGTGTGCTCGGCGTCGATTCCGACACGACGCATGGCTTCAGCGGCGGCTCCGGCTTGATGGACAGCCTGGGTCAGCAGATCCGTGATCTGGTCGACTGTCAGATCCTGCTGGTCCGCAGCGGCGCTGATGCCTTTCGAGGCATCGATGATCGACGTGATAGAGTTCCCGATATCCTGCATCGCGCTCATCGACCGGTCCGCAGCCTGTTGAACCATTGTGATTCTCGAGGCGATCTCAAGTGTCGCTTCGGCAGTGCGCGCCGCCAGGGATTTGACCTCGCCAGCGACGACCGCAAAACCCCGTCCCGCCGTTCCCGCCCGCGCGGCCTCGATCGTTGCATTCAAGGCGAGCATATTGGTCTGGGCCGCGATTGTATGGATGACCTCCGACACTTTGCTGATCTCGTTGACAGCCGCACTCAACTCGTCTCGGCACATCATCGAAACGTCGACACTCGTCGCCGCCCCTTGAACGAGATCGGCCGTCCCGTTGGCGTTCTGGCGGATTTGCGTAGCAATCGCCGATAGTTGCTGTGATCGATCCTGTGCGCGGGCGATGTCGTCGTTGACGGAGCTCACTTGCTGAATGGCTCCTATGAGGGAGCTATGAGCCGCATTTGCAATGCAGGCTAAGACGTTTGCAGCGCTTGCCGTGCGCTCCGCCGATTGAGAAACCTTCCCTATGATAGCCCCGACCTCGTCGTGGAACTCCTGGGACTGGCCCTCGATGCGCTGTCGTCGCTCCTCTTCGCCAGAGGCGCGTTCTTGGGCTGCGCTTCGCAGTTGCGCGGCCGTCAGCTCCGCCTGCACGCGGTCAATGTAAAGCTGGGCGAACGCCCGTAGACAGATCAGCAGGATCACGACGTAGATGATCAGAAGTGCCAGGCTGGCGACCGCTTCATTGGGCGGTGTGTACAGAACCTGGGTCATTCGCCCGATCATCACGATGCCCGAGAACGTCAGTGCCGCCGCCGGCATGCTCGCCATCGTGAAAATGCCGGCGAAGACAAGGCCGGCCAGCATTGTCGCGATCAGCGATTCCATTCCGGGCACGACAGAAGGATTGAGCCACAATCCTGCAATGAGCCAAGGCAGCGCCATGACACTTGAATCGATGATGGTGCGCCGCGCGAAACGCGACGAGGGAGTTTTTTGAAGACGCTTATGGGCCAGAACTCGCGTTCGATGCAGGCCAAGCAAGCCGATCGCCCAGACGCTGGACAGCCATGCGATCGCGCTCCAGACCCAGCCGTACCAGACGGCAGCGAACGCTGTCACCGATGCAGCCGCCATGTTCGAAATCATGACGGGTGGCAAGACGGTACAGAATACCTCCGCCTGCATAGCCCGCAAAAGCGCGGCTTCCCGCTCGTTCAATTGCGGTAATCCGAGCCAGGCTTGGACCGCAAGATCGTACTTCTCGAGGTGGGACATGCGAGGCGCATGTACGGCTTGTTCAGAGGTCATGATCTGATGCTAATTCATCGGCGGAAACAAACTGGCATCGGCGGATTAACGAGAGATGTTTCGTGCCTGCCACCTGCGTCCAGGGTACCCGTGTGCCGTTGGCCCACAGCATCCCAATCTCATTGATTTGCCAAAGGCTCGATCGTTCCGGGAGCGTGGTCGGCCTTCATCGGCTTGATGGACGCGCTTGAGACGGCCGGTGCGCACAATTTAAGAATTGGCTGTCTCAAAGGTCCCAATCCAATCGCATAAGGCTTATAAGCAGTGCGTCGCATCCTTCGTGTGGGCGTCGAATAAGGATTATCGGATGAACAAGCTCTCGATCACATGCGCTATGACCATAGCCGTATTGGCTGGTGGCGGGTCGGCCTCGGCGCAAACGGCTGCTGATCAGCAGGCGGTGGCCTATCAGGCGGCTCGCAACCAGCTCGGTATCCTCCTCTACTGCACTGACAAGGGTTTTCTGACGGCGGATGTTCCGGAGATTCAGCGCAAGATGCTCGGGATGCTGCCGGCACCGGCGGACAAGAGCGGGGGCGATGCCGCCGAGGCCTCCGGTCGAAAGGGGATGATCTCGGCGATGGGAATCAATCAGGACATCGAGGCCGCCGCCAAGGCACAGGGCGGATCGGTCCAGCCTCTCTGCACGCAGATCGGCGCTGCGGTGAAGCAAGCCGGAGCGATGCTGCCGAAGTAGCGCGACCTGGCATTGACCGTGTGCCCGATGGGAGGCAGGGGTCCTGCCGCTCTCAAGTCCGAGAGCTTATCATCCCATGGCCTCGACCCGCCGAGCTCTCGCCCGGCGGGTCGTTTCATAGCGATGGCCGGCACACCTTTGCGTGCATCCCGGACTGTCGAGGGACGCGAGGTTCGGGGATGGATCGTCGATCGTTGATCTGCAGCGGCGGAGCCCTCGTCGCCATCTTGCCGATCTTGTCATGGGCACCTCGGGCGGCGGCCCAGCAAATTCCTTTTCCTTTTCCGGATGATGCCGAGGCAGCAGCTCGGCTTGCACCGAGTGTGTTGATGCTCAAGGCACCGCCCCTGCTCGCCGCAGGGCGAGGCGACGAGGCGACCTTCTGGTTCTACGCCGGACAATTGCGCTACCGCAGCTTCCTCGCCTCTCATCCCGGTCTGGACCCATCGGGAGATCCGGCACTGTTCGCGAGCCTCATGGAAGCCATCGGGCGCCCGGTCAACGAATACGCCTTCGGCGACGTGCCGCGGCTGGCGGCGATTCTCGGGCAAGTGCTCGAATGGGATCGCCGCTATCCCGATCCGTCGCTCGCCGGCCCGGAGCACGAACGAGCGCGGAAGGGTCTCGATGGACTTCGTGCCCAAGTCCTCGCCCAAGCCGAGACCATTCGCAGCGAACGGCAGCAGCGCGGATTGGCCAATCGCTGAAGCTGGCGGCGATCAGTAAGTCTTCTGCTCTTGGCCCGTTGCTGCCATCGAGGGCGGGTTACCGCGAAGATGATCAGCGCGAACCGGGTCGCAGCCCGTAGGGACCTGAAGCGTCAAAAGGCAGCATCATCCTTAGGCGATCGTTCAGCATGCCTCATCACCTCAAATTCATTCCGCCAGCGGAGTGCTGTCGGAGGGGGTTATTTGGGGATTCGATCAACCGTGCTGCAGCTCCAGAACTGTATCCTCGAAATGATCGCCAGGGGAGAAACCCTTGAAGCGACGACGGATCGGCTTTGTCGCGAGATTGAGCTGCGTCTGCCAGGTGTCTGGTGTTCGGTCTTGCGCGTCGAGAGAAACGGCTTGCTTTATCCACTCGCCGCCCCAAGTTTCCCCGACACATATTGCGCGATGCTGGAAGGGCTGATGATCGGCCCCCAGGTCGGCTCCTGCGGTAGCGCCGCCTATCACGGGACGGCTGTCTCCGTGACCGATATCGCGACGGATTTCCGCTGGGCCGACTTCAAGGAGCCCGTCCTGGCAATGGGGCTCAAGGCATGCTGGTCCTCGCCGGTTTGCGGCGCAGATGGCACGGTCCTCGGCACCTTCGCGTTTTACTTCCGGGAGAAACGTGGCCCGACACGCCGTGAGGAGGACATGGTCAAGTCCTGCGCCTCCCTTTGCGCCATAGCCTTGGAGAGGCATCAGCGCGTCATCGAGCGCGAACGCCGGGCCTATGTCGACGCCTTGACGAATTTGCCGAACAGGGCAGGTTTCGACGTCGCGCTGGAGCGACTATCCTGTGCCCAACCAGGCGCTTGGGCATTGCTTGCGCTTGACCTCGATAACCTCAAGATCATCAACGATACATTCGGTCATGCCACCGGCGACGCCTTGCTGCAGACCGTTGCGTCGCGGGTCAGCGCCAGTGTGTCACCGGACCGGGTGTTCCGAATGGGCGGCGACGAGTTCGCCGTGATCTTGCAGCGTGCCGAGGCACTCGCCGACATCGAGCGCGTTGCCCTCTGCATTCTCGAAGCACTGGCGGTGCAGGCCGAGTGCGGGGGTCACATGATCATGCCGCGCGCGACGATTGGCGGCGCGATCCTTTCTTCTGAGGACCCTGACGCCGACAGCGTGCGTGCACATGCTGATTTTGCGCTCTATCACGCCAAGGAAAGCGGGCGGGGTCGTTTCGTGCTGTACTCGAAAGGGATCGGTAGCGCGATCGAGACGCGCGTCAACGTCATCCGGGATGTCGGTGCTGCGCTGCGGGATGGCAGGATCGATGCGTATTATCAGCCCATCGTAAAACTGGACACCCGCGAAATCGTCGGATTGGAAGCACTATGCCGCCTGCGTAAGCCCAGCGGCGAGATCGTATCCGCGGCGGCATTCCACCAAGCTACCTCCGATGTCAGCATCGCTTCGCAACTGACGGAACGCATGGTTTCGATCGTCGCGGCCGACGCCCGCTCCTGGCTGGAGCAGGGCATCCCGCTGCAGCATATCGGCATCAACATAGCCTCTGCCGACTTCCATAGCGGCACGCTCCACACGCGTCTGGAGGCCGCCTTTGGTCGGGAGAACGTCTCCCTGAAACATATCATCCTGGAGGTGACGGAGTCTGTCTATCTCGGCCAGCGCGACCCCGTCGTCGCGCGCGAGATCAAGGCCTTGCGCGGCCATGGCCTGCGCGTAGCCCTCGATGATTTCGGGACGGGCTTCGCCTCGCTGACGCACCTGCTTACGGTCCCCGTCGACATCATCAAGATCGACAAGACGTTCGTGGACCGGCTTGCTCCAGGCGATCCAAGCCTGGCGATCGTCGAAGGCCTGGTCGACATCGCGCGCAAGATGGACCTCAAGATCATAGCCGAGGGTGTCGAGACGGAGGCGCAGGCCAACCTTCTAACGGACGTCGGCTGCAAGCTGGGCCAAGGCTACCTATTCTCGCCCGCCGTTCATCGCAACATCGCGACCGGGTTGTTGAAGCGGTTCGCCCAACCGCTGGCCCAAGGGGTCGGCCAAGCAACAGACCTACCATCGCGCATCGGCCGTGCGAAGGCATGAGCGCGCCACCACGATCTTCATGGATAGTCTTCACCAGGGTCGCTACCGCGAGCGGTCATCGGCGGGTCCGGTGCTTAAGGCTGCTGCGACCTCTTGCGCGGCCAAGTCCGCCTCCTCCGCCTCCTTCTCCATGTCGCTCCTCGTTTTGGCCTTGAAGTGCAGCTCCGCGACGTAGATTTCATCGCCGGTCTCGTCCTCGACCTTTACCGTGAAGTCAGCGGTATTGCCGTTCGGGAGGCGTTCGCGGGCCATGTCGGCTAAGGCGACCTGCGCATCGTCCATGGCGGCCTTCGCATGAGGAAACTCCAGGGCCTCGATGGACCGATCTCGGGTGCGGTCGGTGTTGGTGGTAAAAACAAACTTCGGCATTGTGCACGGCCCTGTGGCTCCCCTCACAGAACGGGGAAGCCAGTCGGTGGTTCCTATCACTTCAAGACCGTGCCAGAGCCAGAGTCGGCAGGCGCGTGCAGACTGCGAGTAGTATCGAGCCAAAGACTGGATGCAGTCTCTCGCCTCCATCGGCCGCGAGCACGACGCCTGCTACCCGTCTTCCGGGCGGTTGCAGGCCGGCGCGGACCCGCCTTATCGTCGTCAACGAAGAACAGGCCCAAGGGGTTAGAGCGGTACAATGAATCCACCCGATACGATCTCCGCATCGCTGTCGCTTGCGGCCCTCGGCTGGACGGGTTTCTTCGCAGATCAATGCGGACCGGACGACGCCGGCTTTCGGCCAGCGCGCATCGCCAATGTGCATCGCTCCCGCATGAGCGCGATGACGCCCGATGGGCCGATAAGGCTCGAGCTGCCCATCCATACCAATACAGGCGATTTTACAGTGGGGGATTGGGTTTTGGTGGAGCCCGGGACGCATCTGCTACGGCGCCGGCTGGAGCGCGCGACGGTGTTGGCGCGGCGCACGGAAGGCAGCATGATGCCGCAGCTCGCCGGGGCTAATATAGACACGCTATTTATCGTCACATCTTGCAATGATGATTTCAACGTCGCGCGTCTGGAGCGATATCTTGCCTTGGCCAATGAGAGCGGGGCGGATCCCGTGATCCTGCTGACCAAAGCCGATCTTGTGCCGGACGCGCAGCCCTATCTTGACCAGGCAACGGCCCTGCAACGCGGTCTCGTTGTTGCAACCGTCAATCCGCGTAGCGCTCATGCTGCCGCTGCATTGGCACCCTGGTGCGGCGAAGGCCGTACGCTCGCGCTGGTCGGTTCGTCCGGCGTCGGTAAATCGACGCTCGTGAACGCTCTTGCCGGCTCCAACCAGGGTGAGCCGCAGGAGACCGGCGAGATTCGCGCTCACGACGCCAAGGGTCGCCACACCACGACGTCGCGCTCGCTGCACGCGATCGCCGGCGGCGGCTGGGTCATCGACACGCCGGGCATGCGCACGCTCCATGTCGGCGATGCGACGTCCGGTCTCGAAACGCTGTTCGCCGAGATCACGGAACTCAGTCCGCTCTGCCGCTTCAGCGACTGCACCCACGACCACGAACGAGGCTGCGCGGTTCAGGAGGCTGTCGCGAACGGCGTGATCGACCCTGAGCGACTGGCACGCTGGCGTAAGCTCGACCAGGAGAACAGGGCCAATACACCGGATGTGAGGGGGCCGAGGGGAAGAGGCGCTGGTCGGCGGCGTCCGTTCTCGTCCCGGTCATAAGCTCCGGCCGTGCTGATCGGCTGAGCAAAAAGCTCGGCTTCGCTTGATCGCGATGCTCGTCGATGTCCCGCGCTATGCCGGGTGGCCCTGAAAATCGACGGCGCTACAATGGCGGCGCAAGCCTGATTTGCTCAGCGGAAAAAGCAATATCCATCGCCGCCATGCCCAGCGACAGGACTTATTTCGGCCCGCGACCAGTCTCGGCCGGCTAACAGAGACCGAAGTCGCATGATCCGGCGGATCGGCTCATACGGCCTGCCGTCGCCGAAACGAGCAACGGCGGTTATTGACGTTTTTTCGGCGCTTTCTTGGTCGCGGCGATCGCGAGAGCCGCTTGTAGATCGAGAGCTTCTTTCGCGAGCCGGAGTTCCTTCAACCTGACGGTGTTGTCCGCTCGCTGCTGGCTGACGCGCTCTGTTTCCGTGACGATCCTGGCCAACGAAAGCGAGCGGGTCTGGATCTTCAAAAACTGATTGTCGGCTGCGGTGCGCTGCTTTGAAAGCTCGATCATCATGGTCCCACTTGTACGAGGTCAAAGAAAAAGGCCGGGCGTAAGCCCAGCCTTCTGATTGGTTCTATCGCTGGTGCCAGTACATCCGTGGTCAACGGCGACAAGAACCAGATTACGCAGCTTGAAGCTGTTCAGCGGCCATTTTGCCCGATTTGTTGTCGCGAGCGACCTCAAATCCAATCTTCTGACCTTCCACAAGGTCGCGCATCCCGGCCCGCTCGACAGCGGAGATGTGAACGAACACATCCTGGCTGCCATCGTCAGGCTGAATGAAGCCGAAGCCTTTGGTGGAATTGAACCATTTCACTGTGCCGGTGGCCATTGAGAAACCCTCCTTTTGGCATAACCTCTGTCGCCCGTTCGACAGGGTGCCGAGCGGGTTCAGAACGATTTCGAAAGGGGGGTCATCAGAAACGCACCGAAGCGCGAAAATAATAGAGGCCGTCCAAGCAATCTCGATGAGAACAGAACTATCGTATTCGGCTGTAGATTTCAAGGGATATATTCTGAGTGTCGACCAGCCTATGGAAGGCTCATCGCCAGCAGCGGACCATCGGGGCTCTATAGACGGCGGTCAAGACATCAAAGAGCCGGTCATATCGGCCTGCGACGCCACGAAAATCTTGAGCCACGGGAATATGCGTTCAATGGCGCTTCGGTCGCGGTAGAGCACTTGACATCCCATTATGCAACCGGTTGCATGACGAAATGGCACGGAACTCGATCACGATCGGGGATGTCGCAGCGAAGGCCGCCGTGTCTCGGGCGACGGTCTCCCGCGCCTTTACGCGACCCGACCTCTTGACGGCCGCCGTTGTCGAGCAGGTCAGGCGGGTTGCCGATGAGCTGGGCTATGTTCCCAACCGCATTGCGCGAGCACTCAGCACGGGGCGCTTCGGCACCATCGCCCTGCTGGTTCCGGATATCGCCAACCCCTTCTTTCCGCCGCTGATCCGTGCCGCGCAGGCGCGGGCCGATGCTCTGGGCTACGCGGTGTTCCTCGGCGATTCCGACGAGACGCCGGATCGGGAGGATCGCCTGCTCGCGAAGTTCACGCCACAGGTTGATGGCTTCGTCGTCGCCTCGCCACGCCTCGACGAGGACCGCATCCGCTTCCATGCGGCCCAGAAGCCGACTGTGCTGATCAACCGAGACATTGCCGGCGTGCCGCGTGTGCTGATCGACGTGCGCGGCGGTATCGAAATGGCGATGACGCATCTCTTTGCGCTCGGCCACCGCCGCATCGCCTATGTCAGCGGCCCGGCCGCATCCTGGGCGAACCAGCAGCGTGAGCAGGCCGCGAAGGCGATAGCGCGGCGCTTTGGCATTGAGGAGCTGGCTATTCCCGCCTATCGGCCGACCTATGAGGCTGGCCAGGCAGCAGCCGAGCGGCTGATCGCGGCCGAAGTCAGCGCCGCCGTCGCCTTCGACGATGTCGTCGCGCAAGGGCTGGTCGCGGGCTTGAGCGCGCGTAGCCTCGTCATCCCCCGTGACGTCAGCATCGTCGGCTTCGACGATGTGCTGGCCGCGACCACTTACCCGCCGCTGACCACGATCGACGCGCATTGCGCCGATGCCGGCGCGGCCGCCGTCGAGTTGCTGCTGGGGATCATCGAGACGGGTGAGCAGCGTGACGCGTCGCTCATCATCCCGACCCACCTCGTCCAGCGCGAAAGTACCGGTCCGTTCACGATCCAACACGCGAAACATGGGCGAGCCGCATCCACAGGGACCTGAGCGGTTATCCGAATAACGAGGGAGAACATGATGTCGAGATGGTCAATCCTAGCCGCCGCAGCCGCTTTGATCGGGCTCGTCCCGCTCGCCGCTCAGGCGCAGCCAAAATCTGTTCAGCCGAAGCCCAAGGCGCCGTTGACGATCAGCGTGATCGACGTTGCCGGCGACCTGCAGATCAGCCAGCCCGCGATCGAGAAATTTCAGAAGGAGCATCCCGAGCTCGTCGCCCGCTTCGTCTTCACCAAGGCGACGGCGCCGGAACTTGCCGGCAAGCTCAAGGCGCAGCAGCAGGCCGGGCGCGTCGATATCGACTTCGTCCTGACGGGGAATGACGCGCTCGCCGCCGGCATGGAGCAGAATCTCTGGCTCGATATCTTCCCGCAATACGCCGACCGTTTTCCCCCACTCGACAAGCTCTACATCCCCGGCGCCTACGCCATGCAGAAGATGGCGCGCGGCCAGGCGATGGTGCTCGACTGGAATCCCTCCGGTCCGCTGCTCGAATATGACCCGGCCAAGATCAAGGACATGCCGAAGACGGCGGAAGAACTCCTGACCTGGTGCAAGGCCCATCCCAATCGTTTCATGTATGCCCGCCCGGCGAATTCGGGCCCGGGGCGCACGTTCGTGATGGGTCTGCCTTATCTGCTGGGGGACAAGGACCCGCTGGATCCGGTCCAGGGCTGGGACAAGACCTGGGCCTATCTCAAGGAGATGAATAACTGCATCGAGTACTATCCGTCCGGTACCACGGCCACAATGAAGGAGCTCGGCGACGGCTCGCGTGACATCATCGCAACCACCACCGGCTGGGACATTAATCCGCGCTATCTTGGCATCGTCCCGGAGGGCTTCAAGGTAGCGACGCTGAAGGGCTTCCACTGGGTCGGCGACGCCAACTACATGGCGATCCCGAAAGGCGTCACCGGCGAGAAGCTCGACGTCGCGCTGGCGTTGATGGCCTATCTGCTCGAGCCGGCGCAGCAAGCCTACATGTTCGACCACGGCTATATGTATCCAGGCCCATCGATCCATGGTGTGACAATCGACATGGCGCCGAAGGAGAGCCAGGAGACGATCGCCAAGTTCGGCCGGCCGGACTATGCCGACATGATCGCAAACAACCCGACCGAACCGCCACTCGACGCCAAGCCCTTGGTGACGATGTTCGAGAAATGGGATCGCGAGATCGCCGGGAATAAAGCAAAGCAGTGAAGGCGCCCCGCGGTGCGGCTTGTCCGCATCGCGGTCTAACCAGTCTCAAACGCCACTCCGACGTGTACGCGTGTGCGCGATTCCTCGATTAGGTGGACCGCCTCGATCTTGAACTCACGCCCAGACTGTCTTCGCGGCGTATGCGACGTCCGGTTTCATGAAACACCCAATCTCGGTGTCCACGAAACCGGCAACGGGCCAGCCATCGCAAGTTTCGTGAAAGGTTGGCGGGCTATCGCTGCCGCGTTCGCACGCCATGCAATCCGCCCATTGAGGCGGAAGTGACGTGCGCCAGGAAACGCTACAGCAAGGAGATACGCCCATGCGCGCTCGGATTCTCACGACATCGATCGTTTTTGCAGCTTTGCTGGCTGCTGCCGGCTCGGCGCTCGCCGCCGACAAGATCACCATCATCGTCGGTGGCTATGAGAAGCAGATCTACCTGCCGGCCAAGCTGGCCGAGAGCCTGGGCTACTTCAAGGACGAGGGCATCGAAGTCGAACTTCTGAACGAGGCAGCCGGCGTCGATGCCGAAAACGAGATGCTCGCCGGCGCCGTGCAAGGCGTTGTCGGCTTCTACGATCACTGCGTCGACCTGCAGGCCAAGGGCAAATACGTGATGTCCGTGGTCCAGTTCAGCCAGGCGCCGGGCGAGGTCGAGCTGGTCTCGTCGAAATACCCCGACGTGAAGTCGATGGCCGATCTCAAGGGCAAGAATCTCGGCGTTACCGGCCTCGGCTCCTCGACCAACTTCCTCAGCCAGTATCTGATGCTGAAGCAGGGCGTGAAACCGGCCGAATACACAACGCTCCCGGTGGGAGCCGGCACCACTTTCATCGCCGCCATGCAGCAGGACAAAATCCAGGCGGGCATGACCACGGAGCCGACGATTTCACGCATGCTCTCGACGGGAGAGGCACGAGTGCTCGTCGACATGCGGACGGTCGAGAAGACCAAGGAAGCGCTCGGCGGCACCTACCCGGCCGCTTCGCTCTATATGCAGACGTCCTTCGTCGAGAAGAACAAGCCGTTGGTGCAGAAGCTGGCCAACGCCTTCGTTAAGACGTTGAAATACATCGACACGCATGACGCCGCCGACATCGCCGACAAGATGCCGAAGGATTATTATGCCGGCAACAAAGAATCCTATGTAAAGGCGCTCGCCGACGGCAAGGCGATGTTCACCTCCGACGGCGTGATGCCACAGGGCGGTCCGGAAACGGTTCTGGCAGTGCTCTCGGGCTTCTCGAAGAACGTCAAGGGCAAGCAGATCGATCTCGCCAAGACCTATACGACCGAGTTCGTGAAGAACGCCAAGTAACAGCTTCCGCTGCTCGAACCGGCTGCAAGGCGGCCGGTTCGCCATCCATCATCGGAATTCCTTGCAGAGGCTGGCTCGCCGGCGAAGGAGGACGCATGTCCGCAACGGACGCTCAAGAGACCCCTGCCATCGAGCTGATCAATGTCAGCCGCCGCTTTCTGACTCCTGACGGCAAGTCGATGACGGCGATACGCGACTTCAACATGAGCGTCGCGCGCGGCGAGTTCGTCGCCGTCGTCGGCCCCACCGGTTGCGGCAAGTCGACGACGCTCAACCTCGTCACCGGGCTCGCCCGCCCGTCCAGCGGGGAGGTCAAGCTGTTCGGCGGCTCCGTCGACGGCATCGACCCGCGCATCGGCTTCGCCTTCCAGACCGACGCGCTGTTCCCCTGGCGCAACGTCATCGACAATGTCGTGGCCGGCCCGCTGTTTCGCGGCAAGCCGCGTGAGGAGGCCTATGCCAATGCGCGGCGGTGGCTCGCTCGCGTCCACCTCACCGGGCACGAGACCAAATACCCACACCAGCTCTCCGGCGGCATGCGCAAGCGCGTCTCGCTGGCGCAGACCTTCATCAACGAACCGCAGATCCTGCTGATGGACGAGCCCTTCTCGGCGCTGGACGTGCAGACCCGTGTGCTGATGCACGACGTGCTGCTCGACCTGTGGTCGGAGGCCAAGGCCTCCGTCGTCTTCGTCACGCATGATCTCGAGGAGGCGATCGCGCTTGCCGACAAGGTTTATGTGCTGACATCGGGGCCGGCGACGGTGAAGTCGGTCTATCCCGTCGATCTGCCGCGTCCGCGCGTCGTTGCCGACATCCGCTACCAGGACGACTTCATCGCCCTGTCGAAGACGATCTGGGACGATCTGCGCGACGAAGTCACGCGCGGCGCCGCCCGTGACGAAGCCCGCGCAGCGTAAAGGAGGCCGACATGACCGATATCATCCTCGCCTCGCCGACCATCTTTCGCACCGGGACCTCCGATGCCGAGATCGAGGCCGCCGCCGCCAAGGCCGGCCGCCGTCGCAGACAGATGGTCCTGTTCTGGCGCTGGGCCATCCTGCTCGCCTTTCTCGGCGGCTGGGAGCTGGCCTCGCGCACCGAGCTGATTGACCCGTTCTTCTTTTCGAGCCCTGTCGCGATCTGGCAGCGGCTGGTCGAATGGACGTTTGAGGGCACCTCGGAGGGCCCGCTCTGGTTCCATCTCTGGGTCACGATGGAGGAATCGCTGATCGGTTTCGCCACCGGTTCCGTTGCCGGGATCGTGGTGGGCATCGCACTCGGCCGAAACCGGATGCTCGCCGATATCTTCTCGATCTACATCAAGGTCATCAACTCGATCCCGCGCGTCGTGCTGGCGCCTATCTTCATCATGATCTTCGGGTTGGGCCTCGCTTCGAAGGTCGCGCTTTCCTTCGTGATGGTGTTCTTCGTCGTCTTCGCCAACGCCTTCCAGGGCGTGCGGGAGGCCGATCGCAACCTGATCGCGAACGCTCAGATCCTGGGCGCCACGGACTGGCAGCTGACGCGATCAGTCGTGGTGCCCTCGGCGATGAGCTGGATCTTCGCCTCGCTCCACGTCAGCTTCGGCTTCGCCATCGTCGGCGCCATCGTGGGCGAGTTCGTCGGGGCGCGCTACGGCATCGGCCTGCTCATCAACATCGCCAAGGGCTCGTTCGACTCGGCCGGCATGTATGCCGCCATCGTCATCATCATGGTCGTGGCGCTCTTCGCCGAATTCCTGATGACGCGCCTCGAGGCCAGCCTCGCGAAATGGCGGCCGGCCCCGCTCCACGACGCGAACTGAAGCGCCTGCCGCGATCGACGATCGCTAAGAGGCCCACCGCGGCGACGTGGCGGGCCTCATCGCGTCTCCCCGGGCTTCACCCTAGCGTCGCGCCGTCAAGTCTCACCTCGGCGCGCAGGCCGCCACCCTGGCGACGGTCGGACAAAGCAATGCCGCCGCCATGGGCCGCGACGATTTCCCTGACGATCGCCAGCCCCAGCCCGGTGCCGTCGGCCGGCCCACCAGGCAGGCGGTAGAAGCGCTCGAACACCTTGCCCCGTTCGCTGGCCGGAACGCCGGGGCCACTATCCTCGACGACGAGCCAGGGTACGCCGTCCCCGATCGACAGCTCGACCGAGATCATGCCGCCACGCGGGGTGTAGCGCAGCGCGTTGTCGACAAGGTTCGTCACCATCTCGCGCAGCAATGTGGCATGGCCGCTGAGCATGATCGGCGCACCGCCATCATCGAAGACGAGGTCGATGTCGCGCTCGAAGGCAAGCGGCGAGAGGCTTTCCAGGGCCGCCCGCGTCAAGGCCCCGAAATCGACGGTTTCCTTGCGCAGCGCCTCTCCGCCGGGCTCGGCTCGCGCGAGGGTGAGCAACTGGTTGACCAGCCGGCTCAGCGCATCAAGCCCCCGGTCGATCGCGCGCAAGGATTCGTCCTTCGGCCCGGGCTCGGTTTCGCGCAGCCCCACCGTCGCCTGCGTCTTCAGCACCGCCAGAGGCGTGCGCATCTGATGCGAGGCGTTCGCCACAAAACGGCGTTGCAGGGCGATGTAGGCGTGAACGCGGTCGAAAGCGTGGTTCAGCGCTTCGGTCAGCGGTCGCAGCTCGCTCTGGAGACCGCGGGGGTCGAGCCGGCTCAACGAGCCCGCATCGCGATCGACCAATTCTCTCCGTAGGGCGAGCAAGGGGGACAGCCCGCGCTGCAGGCCGAGCAAGGCGAGAACGGCCGCGATCGCCACCAGAAGCGCTTGGTCGCGCAGCGAGGCGTACCAAAGACTGGTCACGAGGCGGTCGCGGCCCCGCAACGTCGTGGCGACGACGACCAAAGCGTTTCCTCCCGCGGTCCTCGACACGACGGGCTGGGCCATCGCCACGGCCCTGATCGGCTCGGTCCTGAAAAGATCCGCGAAGAACACCGGCTGGAGGTCGCGCGGCGGCTCCGGCGGGATGGCGACATCGGGAAAACCGGCCAGGAGTTCGCCGGCAGGCGACATCACCCGGTAGATCACGCGGTCGCGATCGGGCGAGGCGAACATCTCGAGCGCCGAAGGCGGGATCTGCGCCTCGACGCTGCCATCGGTCTCCTTGACCTGCTCGGCGATGACCCGCGCCGCCGCCAGCAATGTCCTGTCGGTGATGAGGTCAGCCGTCGCCATCGCATTCGTGCGCGTCGTCCAGGCGTTGAACCCGACGACGCCCGCAAGCGGCAGCAGCATCCAGCCCATCAGCTCGAGGCGCAGGCTCCTGGAGTATGTCCGCGTTCCTCCGAATCGCGGAAATGCTCCATCTCCTTGTTTTATCGAATTGTCTTCACGCGAACCGGCCGTCACTTCGCTCGAAAATTCTTCAGCCATCGAGCTTCCTCAACGCATAACCCAGCCCGCGTAGCGTCCCGATCCCGACGCCGCTGCCTTCGACCTTCTTGCGCAGGCGATGGATGTGGATTTCGATCGCGTTGCTGCTCGCCTCCTCCTCGAAGCCGAAGACCGTCTCGGTCAGCGCGGCCTTGGACACGATCCGCCCGTTCGCGAGCATCAGGGCTTCGAGGATCGCATGTTCGCGCTGGGTGAGGGGCAGCGGCTCGTCGCCCAGATGGAACAGGCGCTGGTTGGTTTCGAGCGAGAGCGCGCCGAAGGCGATCGTCAGCGATTTTTCGCCTTGCCGCCGCCGCAGCTGCGCGCGCATGCGGGCTTCGAGTTCCTGCGGGTCGAAGGGCTTGACGAGATAATCGTCGGCGCCCGCATCGAGGCCAGCGATGCGGCTGGTGATCGCGTCATTGGCGGTCAGGATGATGACCGGCGTCAGGCCTTTGCGGGCTCGGAAGCGCTTGAGCACGTGCAGCCCACTCATCTCGGGCAGGGCCATGTCGAGGATCACGAGATCATAGCTTTGCGTCGTCAGCACCGCATCGGCGTCGGCACCGTCATGAACCGCATCGACGATGTAGCGGCTCTTACGCAGCAGGCGACCCAGCCAGTCCGCCAGCTCCCGGTTGTCTTCGATCAGAAGGACACGCATGGCATTTCGTCGCATAATCCGCAGCTTGATGCGACCGTTCCGTATCCGCCCGGCAGTGAGTTCGGGCTTCGATATACGCGGCGATTGGCTGCGGCTTTGGATCGACGCCTGCCGCGACCGGTTAAAGAAAGCCGATCGAAATCCAGGGGATGAAGGTGATCAACAGGAGACCAATGAAGAGCCAGCCGAGATAGATCCAGATGCGCCGCATGCCGGCATCCGGTGGCACGTTCCCGATGATGCAGGCGGCGTAATAGCAGAGGCCGAAAGGTGGAGCGAACAGGCCAAGGCCCATCGCGAGGATGACCACCATCGAATAATGGACCTCGTGGATGCCGAACTGCTTGGCGATCGGGAACAGCAGCGGCCCGAAGAGCACGATGGCCGGAATGCCCTCGAGCACGCTGCCGAGCACGATGAAGGCGATCACCGAGATCAGCAGGAAGCCGTTGGCGCCGCCAGGCACATTGGCCATGCGCGCCGCAAGATCATGCGAAAATCCGGATTGCGCCAGCGCCCAGGCCATCGCGCTTGCAGCACCGACGATGAACAGGATCGCACCCGAAAGCGAGGCGGTCTGCACAAGCATCGGCAGCGCGTTCTTCCATTTCAGCCCGCCGCGATAGATCAGCAGGCCCAGCACGAGGCTGTAGGCGATGCCGATGGTCGAGACCTCGGTTGCGGTCGCGACGCCCTCGACCACGGCGCTGCGGATCAGGAAGGGCAGGATCAGCGCCGGCACCGCGATCCAAAGCGTTTTTGCGACGAGCGACATCGGCGCCCGCGGGATCTTGATTCCGGCATCTTCTTCCGTACCGGCGCGATAGCGCGCGACCAGTGCCAGCACGAGCGCAAGGACCAGCGCCGGCAGTATTCCAGCCGTGAACAGCGCCGCGATCGAGACGCCGGTGACGGATGCGATCGCGATCAGCACGATCGAGGGCGGGATGGTCTCGCTCATGGCGCCCGATGCCGCCAGCAGAGAGACAAGCTCACCATCCTTCATGCCGCGCTTGCGCATCTCGGGAAACAGCACAGGGGCGATCGCCGCCATGTCGGCGGTCTTGGAGCCGGAAATACCTGAGACCAGCAGCATCGCGCCCAGCATTACATAGGACATGCCGCCCCGGACATGGCCGAGCACGGAGGCCAGGAATGCGACCATGACGCGCGCCATGCCTGTGGCCTCGACAAGTTGCCCGAGCAGGACGAACAGCGGGACGGCGAGCAGGATCAGCGAGCTCATGCCCTCGTCGATACGGCCAACGACGACGAGAAGCGGCGTGCGCGTCGTCACCAGCAGGAAGGCCGCGGTCACCAGGCAGAAGGAAAAGGCGATCGGCACGCCCGCCATCACGGCAAGGCCGAGCAGGCCGACGAAGAAGATCAGCAGGTTCCAGTTGCCCAGCCCCTTGAGCGAGGGGCCGACGAAATAGAGCCCCCCGCCGATCACGACGAAGATGGCCGCCACCGACAACACGTCACGCAGTGAATGTCGCGCCAGGCTGAGGAGCACACTCGTCAGCGCGATCAGGCAGCCGACGGGGATGGCTGCGGCGCGGATTGTGCCGGGCCAGCCCAGCGCAGGCGTTTCCACGAAAGCCTGATCTTCCAGATACTCCCAAGCGGGATGCAGGATCAGCGCGAGGAAGATCGCGACGCCGCCGGCGGCCAGCGTCGCGGCCCAGGCTTCGGCGCGGGGCGACAGAAAGGAGATGAAGAAGGTCAGGCGCATATGGGCCGTACGCTGAACGGCGATGGCGCTGCCGAGCATGGCAAGCCAGAGAAACAGTATGGAGGCCAGCTCGTCTGACCAGATGATCGGCTGATGGAAGGTGCGGGCGAGGATTCCGACGAACAGGATCACCACTTCCGCAACCACGACGAACGCGGCGGGGATTTCGACGAGCAGGCGCAAGGCGCGCTCGATCCTGACGATCGCCCCGGGGCTGCGCCCCGGATCGGTCGTCAGGCCGTGGGGGTCCAAGATCGTCGTGCTCGTGCCCGCTGTGCCCGTGCCCGCAGCGCTCATGCCAGCGCCCCGACCACCGCCTCGAGCGACTTCCAGTTCTCTTCGCCGAACTTGCCCCGCCACTCCTTGTAGAAGCCGGCATCGCTCAGCGCCTTGCGGAAGGCGGCCTTGTCGGAGGCCTCGAAGGTCAGGCCCTTTGCGACGAGCTGGTCCTTCAGCGTGGTGTTGAGCTTGGCCGTATCCTCCCGTTGCTCGGTCGCGGCGCGGTCGAACTCGCGCTTGACGATGCCCTTCAAGTCTTCGGGCAGCGTGGTGAAGGAGCGGCGGTTGCCGAGGATGAAGAAGGGGTCCCAGATGTGGTTGGTCTCGGAGACGTATTTCTGGACTTCGTAGATCTTGCCGGATTCGATGGTGACGAGCCCGTTCTCCTGCCCGTCGACGAGCTTGGTCTGGAGCGCCGTGTAAAGTTCGTTGAAATTGATCGAGGTCGGCGCGGCGCCCAGCGACTTGAACAACGACGTGAAGATCGGCGAGACCGGCACGCGGATACGGTAGCCCACGAGGTCGGCCGGCGTCTTGATCGGTTTGGCCGAGGAGGTGATCTGGCGGAAGGTGTTGTCGCCTGGCTTGGCGACGACGAGCGCGCCGGTCTTCTCGATCTGCGCTGCGATCAGCTTGCCGAGGTCGCCGTCCATCGCGCTCCAGACCTGGGCATAGTCGGCGAAGGCGAAGCCGACATTGGCGATGCCCGCCAGCGGCGCGACCGTCGAGATCACGGACCCCGCGATATTAAGGAAGTCGATGCCTCCGCTGCGGATTTGTGTCAGCAGGTCGGTGTCTGAGCCCAGCTGCGAGGCCGGGAAGAACTTGACCTCCATGCGGCCGCCGCTGGCCTCCTTGATGCGCAGGCAGGCTTCGCCCAGCCGCGTATTGATCGGCTGCGAGAGCGATTGCCCTGTGGCGAGCTTGTATTCGAACTCCGCGGCGCGGGCCGGCTGCGTCCGGATAGCGACGAGGGGGATCGCTGCGGCGCCTGCCAGCAGGCTGCGCCGCGACAGCATGGCGCCGGTCATGGCGGATTTCGGATCACGTGACATGGGTGGTTCCCTCCTGTTTCTTGTCGAACAGCGCTTTTCGCGCTCGGTTTTATGAAGATCGGCCAGCCTGACGCCTGATCGGCGCTTGAGGTCTGGACGTCGAGCATCGCGTTCGTATCGCGCAGCAAATTGACATCGGCGCGTCACGGCAGGCTTTGGGCCAGCTTGCGTCGAGGTGATCTTGTCCCTGCACTGGAGGCTGCGAGGCAGCGTCCAGCGGCGTTCTCGGTGATGACGCGGCGAGCGGTTCCTCTTGCCTTGGGCGGGCCGGCTTTTCGGCCGGTTGCATTGCGTTCCTGGCGCCTCTCTGTACCGGAGGCTTTCCCTGTCCGTACCGCCGAAAGGCGGGTGCCGACGGAGATACCGTAGATGGCTGGTCGATGCGCACAATTGAGTTATATTCGGTGTCCTTTTAGCTGACCTTAAAGGTCGCCGATGCATATCCCCTTCCGCTCGATCATCGTTTTCCACGCTGTCGCGCGCGCGGGCAGCGTCTCGCGCGCCGCTGAAGAACTGCGCGTGACGCCCTCGGCGGTCAGCCAGCAGATCCACGCGCTCGAACTGCATCTGGGTACGGCGCTCACCCTGAAGGTCGGCCGCAATATCGTGCTGACGGAAGCCGGCGAGCGCTATTTCCAGATGATCGGCCGCGAAATCGAGCATATCGCCGATGTCACGCAGCATGTGCGCGGTGTCCGCTCGGCGATGACGCTCACGGTGCGGGCCGCCCCCAGCGTCGCGAGCAAATGGCTTCTGCCGCGGTTGCACAGCTTCGTCGACGCCAATCCGGACATCGAGCTTCGCCTGGACGGCACCAACGAGACCACGGATTTCAGCAAGGAGAACGTCGATATCCAGATCCGCCACGGCGACGGCGTCTGGCCCGGCCTCTTCGTCGAGAGCTTCGGCAAGGAACGCTTCCTGCCGCTCGCGGCGCCTGCCCACGCACCGGCGGCAAGCCTGACGGCAGACGCGCTTGCCGACCACCGCCTGATCCATTCGGTCAAGAGTCAGGTGCAGTGGCCGTTTTGGTTCGCCCAGGCCGGCGTCGAGACTGGGCAACGCTGGAAGCGCGTGCTGTTCGACCGCAGCCACACGGCGATCGATGCAGCTGTCGCTGGCATCGGCATCGCGTTGGAAAGCGAATTGCTGGCCTGGCGCGAACTGCGAGAGGGTACGCTGGTCTGTCCGATCATCGCGCCGCCTTCGGTTGCGTTGGCGACGCAGTGGATCGTGTGCCCCCACAGCCATCTGCGCCACCGGAAGACAAGGACCTTCCTGGACTGGCTGCGCGGCGAGCGCGACCTTTGGCAGACGCAGGCGGCAACAGTTTAGCCTTCCTACAGTGTGGTGGCAGATAATCTGAATTGCCCCGAACTGTCGCGCTGCCTACCCTTTCCTCACGACGCGAGACGCAAACACTGCTCCCGCCGTCCCGATACGGCCTTGATGCCTGCCGGGGAAATCAGCCGACAGAGGAAACGACACCCATGAATCTCCATCGGATGCTGCTGGAACGACAGGCGGCGGGAAAGCCTGTGACCGTGGGCCTCATCGGCGCCGGCAAATTCGGTTTGATGTTCATGTCGCAGGTGCGCTCGACCGACGGCATGCATCTCGTGGGCGTGGCCGACCTCAACACCACCCGCGCTCGCGCCCAGCTCAAGCTCGGCTGCTGGCCCGAGCAGCAATATGCAGCGACATCGGTCGACGACGCGGTCAAGAACGGCAGCACCCTCGTTACCGACAATGCCGACGCGCTGATCGACGACCCCCGTATCGAGGTCATCATCGAGGCGACCGGCGATCCCGGTGCCGGTATTCGTTTTGCCCTGCGCGCGATCGAGCATGGCAAGCATGTGGTCATGGTCAATGTCGAGGCCGATGCGGTGGCTGGGCCTCTGCTCGCCCGCAAGGCCAAAGCGGCCGGTGTGATCTATTCGCTGGCATGGGGCGACCAGCCGGCGCTCATCGCCGATCATGTCGATTGGGCCCGCGCCGCCGGCTTCAAGGTGGTCTCGGCCGGCAAGGGCACGCGCTATCACCCGACCTATCACCAGTCCACGCCCGACACGGTCTGGGACATCCTCGACAAATACATGAACATCAAGGATCGCAAGTCGATCAACCCGAAGATGTTCAACTCCTTCGTCGACGGCACGAAGTCCGGCATCGAGATGACGGCCGTCTGCAACGCGACGGGCCTGCACTCGCAGACCGACGGCCTGTCCTTCCCGCCTGCGACACGGTTCGAGCATGCCGAAATCTGCAAGCCGAAAGCGGACGGCGGCGTGCTGGAGCGCAAGGGCGTCACCGAAGTGACCTCCTCGGTCTATCGCGACGGCACGGACGTGCCGCACTCGCTGGTCATGGGCACCTACGTCGTCTTCGAAAGCGATAGCGCCTACAGCGAGGAGTGCTTTCGCGAGTACTCGATGCTGCAGGACAAAAGCGGCAAATACGCCTCGCTCTACCGGCCGATCCACATGATCGGGCTGGAACTGGGCATCTCCGTCGCCTCGGCGGCTCTGCGCAAGGAGGCGACCGGCGCCCCGATCTGCTTCAACTCGGATGTCGTGGCCACCGCCAAGCGCAAGCTGACGCCCGGCGAGATGCTGGACGGCGAGGGCGGTTTCTGCGTCTGGGGCAAGCAGACACCGGCCGACATGTCGCTGAAGGAGGGCTACCTGCCGTTGGGCCTGGCCCACAACGTCAAGCTCAAGAACGAGATCACTGAGGGCCAGCGGATCAAGTGGGACGACGTTGAATACGACGCCGACAGCCAGGCGGTGAAGGTCCGTCGCGAGATGGAAACGACGTTTCGCAATCCTGAGGCCGCCTGAACGTGGCGACGGGGTGTAGAAGGCGGTGGCAGGGCGTACTGCCGCACTTGCCACCGCGCTCTCGGACTGGGCGCTTTTTCGAATGGAATGCGCTCTGCTTTGCCGACTGTTCATCATCTGATCGTTTGCCAGATGTCTGCGGTTTGACGGGCACCATAAAGCCGCTGCTGACCTCACGTGGCTGCGATATCGACGCGGTCAAAGGCGAACGATGAGTTATGAACAGTGTGGCTCGCGATCATCATGATGCGGTCCTGAAATCGGGCCACCAGGCGCTCTAAAATGCGGAAACCCTGATCCGCCGGTAGATGCTCAAGCGGCTCGTCGAGCAGGATCAGCGGCCTTTGTGAGAGCCAGGCGCGCGCGAGATTGAGCCGTTGCGCCTCGCCGAGCGAAAGGCTGTCCTGGCCAATCCAACTGTCGAGTCCATCGCCATCGCGGATGCGCCCGGATAGCTCGACGGCATCGAGTGCCTGCCAGAGTTCGGCATCGCTCAGGTCAGGCGCGAAGAGATTTTCCCTAACGGTGTCGGTGAGGATCGCGGCGTCGTGCAGGCTCAGCATGGACAGTGCGTCGCGATCGGCTGCTGCAAGCGGACCGAGGTTGCTGTCCATCTCATCCTCGCCCAGCCAACCGGCGACCTGCTTCAGCAGGCTGGTCTTGCCGATGCCGCTGGCACCCGACAGAACGGTCGGGCGCCCAGCGCGTAAATCGAGCGGCACCGGCTCGCCCAGAGCGCGGCCATCCGGCGCTCGACGCTGCAAGCTTCGGGCGCGAAGCCATGACAGGCGGGGTTCAGCCGCTGGCGTGCGCCGTTCGGCAGGGTTGGTGGAGAGCATCCAGGGCTCCAGCGCCGCATGAGCCGTCTCGCGACGCAGCCTTGCGAAAACGATACGCGCAAGACCCTGCATGCCCTCGCTCCATGCGAGCCAGGAAAAGGCGAGGAACACCGGGACCAGCAGATCCTCGTCGCGAAAGCCGCCGAACCAGGCGAGCAGAACGACCGCAAGCGCGGCAAGCGGTCCGACGAGGCCGGCCAGCGCATCGACCTGTGCTTGCCCGAACCGGATTTCGCGCTCGGCTTCATCCGCTTGCGACAGATGATGAAGAGCGGCTGCGCTGCGGCCGGCCCACTCGCCTTCGGCCTGCAGGGGAACGATGGCGGCCATGGCGGCACCCAATTCTCCGGCGCCCGCACGGCGCAGGCTGCGCGCGCGCGTCCAGAACCCTGTGCTTCGTTTCGCGAACCTATGGGCAGACAAGCCTACGAGCGCCAGCAAAGCGGCGATCGGGACCAGCGCCAGCGGGACCAGCACAGCGGTGGCTATCGCCGTCCCAGTCAGACCCAGGCAGATGAGGGCGCCCGGCAAGTCGGCGCGAAGCGAAGCGAAGTCGATATCCTCGACATCATCGAGATATTCGGTCAGCCGCGTTTGGTCGCCCAGTTGCCAGCCGACCCGGCGCGTCTCGGGAGCCATTGCCATGCGCTTGAACAGAGCGACCCGACGCGTGCTCTGGTCGATCAACGCCGCCTGATGGCCGACAAGGCGTTCGCCGTAACGGGCGGCCGTGCGGCCAAGCGCAAACAGCCGCACCAGCGAGCCTGGAATATGGAAATTGAAGGTCAAGGCGGCAGCGGAAAGCCCGGCGATCGCGACCGAACCAAGGAACCAGGCGGAGAGGCCGCCGAGCAGCACGCCGCAAACGAGAGAGGTCGAGCCCAGCGTGAAGGCGAGACGCCAGAGCCGGCGCGAACCGGCGCGAAGCGGTTGGGACATGCGCATCATGCGGCGGTCTCCAGATCCTCGCTGGCCGGCTCCGCCAGATCGATCCTGAGGTTGGCTAAGGCGATCAGCTTCCGATCATGACTGGCCGCGACGACCAGCCGCGTCCGGGCGATCTCGACCAGCGTGTCGCGGACCGACTGCGCCGCCTCGGAATCGAGCTTGGCCGTCGGCTCGTCGGCGATGACGGCGCCGGCCGCCAGCCAGGCGCCTGCTGTGGCGATGCGCAGGCGCTGGCCGCCGGAGAGGTTGGCGCCGCCGACTTGCAGCGCAGCATCCAGGCCGCCGGGCAGCAGCGCGTCGTCGAGAAGGCGAACGCGCTCGGCCGCCTCGCGCAGGCGTGCCTTGTCCACTCCCGCGCGATGGCCGATCGCCTCCGCCAGCGTCGCGCCGGACACGAAGGCTTCTGTCGAGATCCAGATGCAGCCCCCAGCCAGCGCGGGATGAGGTGGCGTCCCGTGCTCGATTCCTGCGATGCGTCGCAGCAGCGTCGATTTGCCCGCGCCGCTTGGCCCGGTCAGGACGACGAGGCCGCGTCCGGGCAGCGCGAGCATCGACAGCGCCTGGTCGATGGCCGGGAGGGCTGGCAGGGCTTGCGGCTCGGTATCGAGGATCCGGTCGAGAGCGGCGGCTGCGACCTGCCCCTCGGCCTTGGCGTGATAGAGTTCGGAGAAGCGCCGAAACGGCGCGAAATACTCCGATGCGACCATCAGGATGAAGAGGCTCTGCCACAGCGCGAGGCCGGAAAAGCCGGGGATCGTCACGAGTTTCAGATGACCGAGGCCGAGAAAGACGGCGAGCATCGCGATCGAAAGCGAGGTGAAGAAATCGATTAGCGCGGCGTTGAGGAAGGCGATCCGCAGCACGCCCATCGTCTTGCTGGCATAGGTATCGAGCCGGCCGGCAAGCTTGGCTTCCTCGCTGGCCAGCGCGTGATGGGCGAGAATGGTCGGCAAGGTGCGGATGCGATCCGCGAACTGCCCGGCGAGGTGGCTGAAGGCTCGCTCCTGTGTTTCGGCGCGGGCGCGGATAGTTTCGCCGACGAGCACGAAGAACACGATCATCACCGGGGTCAGTGCCAGCACGAGCAGCGCCGCCGGCCACGAGACGATGGCAAGGGCGCCGGCTGCCGCCAGCGGGCCGCTCGCCAGCATCAGGCTGGCGGCGCGATGGCCGATGACCAGTTTCGCCACGGCGTCGGGGTGCCGCTGCATCGAGACCGCGACGGCTCCCGGCGACAGCGCGCGGATGGTTGAGGCCGGCATCGCGCGGAGGCGTTCGCCTGCGGCTTTGCGTAGGCTGACCGCGACGTGCGCTTCGGCCGTCGCCTGGACACGCTCGGTCTGCAATCCGGCCAGCGAAACCGCCACCATCGCCGCCATCGCAGCGGCGAGCGGCACCGTTGCGAGCCTGCCGTCCATGGTCATGTGCCCCACGAGGAGCGACAGCGCGCCGGCAATTCCGAGCCGGCCGAGATGCCGCAGCATAAGCCAGATCAGCGACCGACGCAGGCCCGCGGCGCCGCAAAGGCGGGCATGCGCGAGCGCGCCGAAGGGCTCTTTCCGGCTTGTCGGGGAGGGGGATGGGGTCATGGCGTCTTGTCGCATGGCTGGGGACCGACGCGTTTGATCCAGATCAAGCGCGAGCGTGAGTGTCCGGCGTATGGGAGTGCATCCCGAAAGGATGTCTCATGGTCGATCCCCTGCTCGTAGACCTGTCGCGGCTGCAATTCGCGCTGACGGCGCTCTACCACTTCCTGTTCGTGCCGCTGACGCTCGGCCTCTCCATCCTGATTGCGATGATGGAGACGGTCTACGTCATGACGCGCCGCCCGATCTGGCGCGAGATGACCCAGTTCTGGGGCGTGCTGTTCGGCATCAATTTCGCTCTCGGCGTCGCGACCGGCATCACCATGGAATTCCAGTTCGGCATGAACTGGGCCTATTACTCGCACTATGTCGGGGACGTCTTCGGCGCGCCGCTGGCGATCGAGGGGCTGATGGCCTTCTTCCTCGAGGCGACCTTCGTCGGGCTGTTCTTCTTCGGCTGGGACAGGCTCTCAGCGCGCGCCCACATGGTCGTCACCTGGCTGATGGCGCTGGGCACCAACTTCTCCGCGCTCTGGATTCTCATCGCCAATGGCTGGATGCAGAACCCGGTCGGCTCGGCCTTCAACGTCGAGACGATGCGGATGGAGGTCACCGATTTCGTTGCGGTGATCTTCAATCCAGTCGCGCAGGCGAAGTTCGTCCATACGGTTTCGGCCGGCTATGTCTGCGCGGCGACCTTCGTGCTCGGCGTTTCCGGGTGGTATCTGCTGCGCGGTCGCCATGCCGAGCTCGCCAAGCGCTCCTTCGTCATCGCCTCTGCCTTCGGCATGGCCTCGGCGCTCTCGGTCATCGTGCTCGGCGACGAGAGCGGCTATGCGCTGACCGACAACCAGAAGATGAAGCTCGCCGCGATCGAGGCCATGTGGGAGACCGAACCCGCGCCCGCCTCCTTCACCCTCTTCGGCATTCCAAACCTCACGGACCGCAAAACGCATTTCGCCATCCATCTGCCATGGGCGATGGGGTTGATCGGCACGCGCTCCATCGACAAGGAAATCCCAGGCATCGACCAGCTGGTCGACAAGGCCGAGCTGCGCATCCGCAGCGGCGTGCTGGCCTATGATGCGCTCGAGAAAATCAAGGCGAACCGCAGCGACGGCGAGGCCCGCGCTGCTTTCACCGCGCATTCGGCCGATCTCGGCTATGCGCTGCTGCTGAAGCAGTTCCTCGCCGATCCGCGCCAGGCAAACGATCAGCAGATCAAGGACGCAGCCTGGTCGACGGTGCCTGGCGTGCCGTGGCTGTTCGCCTCGTTCCGCATCATGGTCGCGTGCGGCTTCGCGCTGCTCTTCGTTTTTGCGATCTCGCTCTGGCACACGATCCGCGAGGAGGAGGCCCCGTCCTGGGTCCTCCGCCTGGCACTGATCGCGATGCCTTTGCCCTGGATCGCGATCGAAATCGGCTGGTTCGTCGCCGAATTCGGCCGCCAGCCCTGGATCATCGAAGGCGTGCTGCCGACCTTTCTTGCGACCTCCGAACTTGGTGCCTGGAACCTGATGCTTACCATCGCCGGTTTCACGGCGCTCTACGGCACGCTGGCCGTGATCGAGGTCAAGCTGATGCTCGCCGCCATCCGCAAGGGGCCGGAGATCGCGAAGCTCATCGACGACAACGCGCCGATCCGCCGGGGTTCGTCCCTGCAGCCGGCCGAATGAGCGACGCGGGACAAGGACGTAAACGATGATCGATTTTCTCTTTTCCTACGAGACGCTGCGCCTTGTCTGGTGGGTGCTGCTCGGCCTGCTGCTGATCGCATTCGCGGCCATGGACGGGTTCGATATGGGCGTCGGCGCGCTCCTGCCCTTCGTGGCACGCACGGATATCGAGCGCCGCGTCGCGATCAACACCATCGGCCCGGTCTGGGAGGGCAACCAGGTCTGGTTCATCTTGGGAGGCGGGGCGATCTTCGCGGCCTGGCCGGCGCTCTACGCGGTCAGCTTCTCGGGCTTCTACCTCGCCATGTTCCTGATACTGGCAGCGCTCATTCTGCGGCCGGTGGGGTTCAAATACCGGTCCAAGCGCCCCGACGCCGCCTGGCGTGCTCGCTGGGATTGGGCTCTGTTCGTGGGCGGAGCGGTCCCGGCGCTGATCTTCGGCGTGGCCGTCGGCAATGCGCTTCAGGGCGTGCCCTTTCACTTCACGCCGGATCTGCGCCCGATCTACGAGGGCAATCTGTTCGGTCTGCTCAATCCGCTCGCTTTGTTCTGCGGGCTGGTTTCGCTCTCGATGATGGTGATGCACGGAGCCGCCTGGCTTGCCTTCAAGGCGGACGGTGCGGTCTCGCGCAGGGCAAAGCGGTTCGGTGCCGTGGCTGCGATGGTCCCGGCCACCTTGTTCGCGCTCGGCGGGTTTTTCGTGCGGCTGGGCTGGCTCGGCGGCTACCGCGTGACGTCGGCGGTGGTCTGGGACGGGCCGTCCAATCCACTCGGCAAGACCGTTGTCGCCGATCCCGCCGCCTGGCTTGCCAATTTCCAGGCGCATCCGCTGCTCTGGGCCGTGCCGATGCTCGGCATTGTCGCCCCGCTTCTAGCGGCTATCGGCTTCCGCGCCGGGCGCGAGGGACTGACCTTTCTCGCCTCTAAGCTCGGTGTCGCGATGATCGTCGCCACTGTCGGCCTCGCGATGTTTCCGGTCTTGCTGCCGTCCAGCACCAATCCCGGCCATTCGCTGATGGTGTTCGACGCTTCGTCCAGCCGCGCCACCCTGCGCAACATGCTGCTGGCAACAGTGATCTTCCTGCCGCTGATCCTGATCTACACGTCCTGGGTCTACAGGGTGCTATGGGGCAAGGTCAGCGAACGCAGCGTCGAGGACGCCGGCCATTCGGCCTACTGACCGTCCATTACGGAGAAGCTGCCATGTGGTATTTCGCCTGGGTCCTGGGTCTGGGACTTGCCGCCGCCGTCGGCATCCTCAACGCGCTCTGGTACGAGCTTCGCACCGTTCGCGAGGAGCCGGTCCATCCCCCCGTGCAGTTGCCGACGCCGTGACCCGAGCACCGGTCTCACTCGCCGGCGCGCGTTGCGAGGATTGAGGGCGCCTCGACGACGATATGGCGGTTGTGCTCGATGCGGATCACGCCTTCGTTGCGCAGGCGCGTCAGCTGGCGGCTGACCGTCTCGATCGTCAGACCGAGGAAATCGGCGATCTCGCTGCGCGATAAAGGCAGTTCGAAGCGGCTCGCTCCCGCCTTTGCCACGGGATCAATGTTGCGGGCAATCATCAGGAGGAAGCTCGCGATCCGCTCGGCGGCGGTCTTGCGGCCGAGCATAAGCATCCAGTCGCGGGCCTGATCGAGTTCCTTCAGGGTCTGACGCAGCAGGCGGTTTTCGAGGTCGGGCTGCTCGCTCATCATCCGCTCCACCGCCTTGCGCGGAAAGGTGCAGAGCTTCACCTCGGTCGCGGCCTCGGCGCTAAGAGTGCTTTCGCTTTTGAAGGGCCGGCCGAGAAAATCGGGCGCGAACTGAAGCCCGACGATCTGCTGACGCCCATCCGACATCATCTTGGTCAGCTTCACCACGCCGGAGAGGATATTCGAATACTGATCGACATGCTCGGCATCGCCGACCAGTTCCTCGCCCGCTACGGCGGTATGGCGCAAGGCGCTCCGGGCGAGCGTCGTCAACTGGTCCGGCGTCAGCGCACCGCAGACACCGCCATGGCGCGCTTCGCAAGAAGCGCACAGGACGGGTATCCCCGCATTATGGATGTCCTCCCGCACGGATGCCGGCCCTCGGATGCACTCGAACGCTACATGGACGATCGCGACGCAAAACGCAGCGAGGCAAAATGTCCTCCGAGGCCTATATCTGCCAGCTCGCCAGTGCCATGGACTACCACCCTGCTTCCAATCGCTGGTCTTTGGCCAAGGTCCGTCACGGAATGACTTTCGAGGCTCGCAGGCGCGTGAACAGCTCGAAGAAAGCGTCGTCCGTCGCTTGGTAGTCGAGGAAGCCGAGGCGCCGGCTTTTGCTCATATCGGTCACCACCTCGATGGGGCGGCCGAGATCGGCGTCCGTGTGCCAGGCCGACGCAAGGCGCGCGAGATCGGGCTCGACCAGCCCGTGCCGTGCCGCGAGCGCGGCCCAGACCGGCGCATCGTCAGCCATCTGCTCTTCCAGAGGACGCACCGTGCCGTCGTAGAATGCAGGCTCGAGCCCGAACCAGTCGGCAAGGCGGCCCCACATCCAGCTCCATCGAAAGACATCGCCATCGACGACATTGAAGGCTTCGTTGCGAGCCGCAGGCGTCGTAGCGGCCCATTCGAGATGCCGGGCGAGCAGATGCGCGTCGGTCATGTCGGTCAGCCCGTTCCACTGCGCAGCGGAGCCGGGGAAGCGGAACGGACGCCCGGTCTCCCTGCAGAGTGTTGCATAGGCTGCCAGCGTCACGCCCATGTTCATGGCGTTGCCCAGTGCATAGCCGATGATGGTGTGAGGCCGGTGAACGCTCCAGCCGAACCCGTCGCGTTCGGCCGCAGCGAAAACCTCGTCTTCCTGGGCGTAGTAGAAGTTCTCGATATCGAGGCGGGCCTGGTCCTCCCGAAACGGCGTCGCCGGCAGGATGCCCTTTCCATAGGCCTCGAACGGACCAAGATAGTGCTTGAGACCCGTGACCAGAGCGACATGACGCACACTGTCTGCCGGCCGCAGCGCATCGAGGAGATTGCGAACCATGGCGGCATTGACGCGGATATTCTCGGCCTCCGTCTTCTGCCGCATCCAGGTCGTGATGAAGACATGACTTGGTCGTCGGTCGGCCAGCGCAGCCGACAGATGCGTGGGATCGAGCAGGTCGGCCTCGATTGGATCGACGCCGGGAACGTCATGTGGCGGCCGCCTGGCGAGCCCCTGCACCGACCAGCCCGACGCGACGAGGCGACGCGCGAGGTTGTTGCCGACGATGCCGCTGACGCCTGCGATCAATGCCGTCTTGTTCATGATCTCTCCAATCCTTCACCGCGATCTAGTCAGGCGGGGCATGGAGCGCTAGACGGCACCCGATAGGGTCATAGGCACACAATGGTAACCAGCATGCAGCCCGGCTCCCCGGAAGACGGATGGCGAGAGGATTGCGCGCCCAGGCGCATCCTGGAGCTGTTTGCGACCAAGTGGACCAGCATGATCCTGTACACGCTGTACGCCCTCCACGATGGACGCGCGCGGACCGGCGTTCTGCAGCGGAGCATTCCCGGTGTTTCGAAGAAGATGCTGGTTCAGACCCTGCGGGAAATGGAAGGCAGCGGCCTGCTCTCGCGGCATGTGGCCGGAACCGTGCCGCCTGCCGTGGAGTATCGTCTCACCGCGCTTGGAAGGCGTTTTGTCGAACCCGTAGAGTTCCTTTACGCTTGGGGTCGCAGCAATGCCGACGCCCTCGACGCTCTCGGTGACCGCCCGACTTCTCGACGTCAGACGAAGGGTCAGCGCGCAGGCGGCGAACGGTCGGGCACGCAGCCGAATTCGAATGAAGAATAAGCTCGGGCTGCTTCAGGCACGCCGGTTCGCCGCTGCCCTGTCGTTCTGCCACGTCCCGACGGACATCGTCGGCAGATCGAAATAGTCGCGCGTCGTCACATAGCCATGCCCGCCCATCCGACCGATCGCATCGAGAGCGGCAGGGTCGACATGCAGCCGTTCGTTGACGGTGTCGGCCCGGAAATGCGCATAGACGACCTCGCCAAGGATGATCTCGCGCGAATTGCCGATGCCGAGCGTGGTGTGATGTCGGCATTCGAAGGCGGCCGGGGCCTGGCCGATCCAGGGGCAGGGCACCTTGGTGCCCGGCATCGCGGTGAGGCCGGCCTGGGCCAATTCGTCTGTGCCCGGCTCGAACGGGACGGCGCAGACGTTCATCCCCTCGACCAGCGCATCCGAGACGATGTTGACGGTGAAGGCCAGCGTTTCTCGAACATTGCGGCCGGTATCCTTTTGCGAACCGGTCGGTCGGTATTCGACGCCGAGCGCCAGGATTGCGGGATCGGCCGAGAGGCAGTTGAAGAACGAAAAGGGCGCGGCATTGACCACGCCTTGCGCATCGACCGTCGTCACCAGTGCGATCGGCCTCGGCACCACCGCCCCGATCAGAAGCTTGTATCGCTCCCGGGGGGTGAGCTTGGCGAAATCGAAGGTGACGATGCCAGGGGCCTCGGTGGCCCGTGGCTGGACGGCCAGTTGCGCGGTCACGATGGGGTCAGTCCTTCACCAAGGGCGTAGGGGGCGAGCACGTCGCGAATGTCGCGCTCGACGCGGGGGGTCAGCAGGGCGCGGTCCACGACCGCACGCAGGTGATGGTCCATCAGGTCTGCGGCGCGGGCCGCATCGCCGGCACGCAGTGCCTCGATCAGCTGCCGATGCTCGGACACCGCGCATTCGGAAGAATGTGGCCGGCCATAGATCGCCAGGATCAGCGAGCAACGCGACGAGGATTCCTGCACATAGCGCAGCAGCAAGGCGTTCCCAGTCATCTCCGCGAGCTTGATATGGAATTCGCCAGAGAGTCGGATTGACTCGGGGCCGTCCTGCCCATGCGCCTTTTCTTCCTGCCGGACATGGGCCTCGAGTTCGGCCGCCTGCGCAGGCGTGAGGCGCCCGGCAAGGTTCTCCGCCACCAGCCGCTCCAGCCCGCGCCGCACCTCAAAAACGTCGCGCGCCTCTTCCAGTGTCGGATAGGCGACGGAGGCACCCTTGTTCGGCTTCAGCTCGACGAGGCCCTCGACCGAGAGGCGGCTGAAGGCCTCCCTGACGAGGGTTCGGCTCACTCCGAGCTGCTCCCCGATCGAATCCTCGGGCAGCTTCATTCCCGGTTTCAGCGCCTGTTCGATGATGGCGCGCCGCAGCGCCCTGTAGACGGATTGCGCACGCAATCCCGGAGTCCGTGGCTCGCTCATCTCGGCCCTGTCCCGTTTTCGTCCAGTGGTGTGAGGGGCCGTCAATGTCACGATGCCGGGCTCCGTTCCAGTTTCTGCTTGTGTTCAATAAATGCATACAATACGGTTTTAAGATCGTATGCAACATTGAACATTAATCGCACACGAGATGGCGCGAGAAGCGCCACGATGCACAAAGAGGCGGCAGACTGATTGCGCCGACCGGCGCACCGGAACAGGGAGTTATTGCGATGAAGAAGGCTTGGCTGCTGGCGGCCGTCGCTGCCTTGGCGCTCACCGGCGCGGCGGAGGCAAAGCCGCTGAAATGGGGCGCAGGTCGCGAGATCGCCTCGCTCGATCCCTATTCATTTGGCGAGACCTTCACGCTTTCGGTGCTGAACCACGTCTATGAGGGTCTGGTCCGCTATACCGGCGACCTCAAGATCGAGCCGGCGCTGGCGGAATCCTGGGAGACGGTCTCGCCCACGGTCTGGCGTTTCCATCTGCGCAAGGACGTGACCTTCCACAATGGCGACGCCTTCACCGCCGACGACGTGCTGGCCTCTCTCGACCGCGTCTCGGACGCGGCCTCGCCGCTGAAGGGCAATCTGCCGGCGTACAAATCCGCGAAGAAGATCGACGACCATACCGTCGAGATCGAGGTTGTCGGCCCCTATCCGCTGCTGCTGAACGACCTGACCAACATCTTCATCTTCGACAAGAAGTGGCTGGAGGCGAACAATGCGCTGAAACCGACCGATGTCGGTAAGGGCGTCACCGGCTACCCGACCGACCACGCCAACGGCACCGGCCCCTTTTCGGTCGAGAGCCGCCAGCCCGACGCGAAGACCATCTTCGTCAAGAACCCGAAATGGTGGGACAAGCCGCAGCACAATATCGATCGCATCGAGTTCACGCCGATCACTTCGGCCTCGACCCGCGTCGCCGCGCTGCTCTCGGGTGAGATCGACTTCACCAATGTCGCGCCGCTTCAGGATCTGCCGCGGCTCAAGGCCTCGCCCGACATAAAGGTGCAGCAGACCAACGAGCTGCGCTCGGTCTTCTTCGCGCTGAACCTCAAGGACAAGCTGTTCGAGAGCGATGTGAAGGACAAGAATCCGCTGAAGGACATCCGCGTCCGTGAGGCGCTGTACCGCTCCATCGACATCGACGCGGTGCAGAAGCGCGCCATGCGGGGCCTCTCGCGCAACACCGGCGCCCTGATCGCGCCCGCGATCCCCGGCTATGAGCCCTCGCAGGACGAGCGCCCGACCTTCGACCTCGCCGCCGCCAAGAAACTGCTGACCGAGGCGGGCTATCCCAACGGCTTCTCCTTCCAGATGAACTGCCAGAGCGACGGCCTCGTCAACGAGGAGGAGTTCTGCCAGGCGGTCGCCTCGATGTGGTCGCGAGCCGGCCTGAAGCCCAATCTCAGCCTCGCCCCGCGCAGCCAGCAGACACCGAAGCGCACCAAGGGCGATTTCGACGTGATCTCCTTCGGCTGGGCCAACGAGCCGATGATCGACGCTTATTCGCTGCTGGTGCAGGTGATCCATTCGAAGACCGGCACGGCCGGCGTCTTCAATTGGGGCGACTGGGGCAGCGCCAAGGTCGATGATTTGATCGATCAGTCCGGCGTCGAGCTCGACAATCCCAAGCGCATCGAACTGATGAAGCAGGCGCTCAAGCTGGTGAAGGACGAGACGCTGTTCATCCCGCTGCACCAGCAGCCGATGGCCTGGGCGATGCGCGCCGATGTCGAGACCATGGTGCAGGCCTCCGACAACAAGCCCCGCCTCTGGCTGACCAAGCTGAAATGAACCTTCTGTCATTCCGGGGCAKGCCGAAGGCGTGAACCCGGAACCCACGACCGGGTGACCGACCCGGGTCACCGCTGAGACGCGTGTCACCCGGTCGTGGATTCCGGGTTCTCCGCTCCGCGAAGCCCCGGAATGACAGCTAAAGACCGACGCCCGGATCAGGAGATATTCCCATGCCGGCCTTCCTCCTCAAGCGCCTCCTGAATGCCGCCGGCGTCATGCTCGCGGTGGCGTTCCTCGCCTTCGTCAGCTTCCGCTTCATCGGCGACCCCGTCGAGCTGATGCTGAACGAGCAGGCGAGCCAGCAGCAGCGCGACGAACTGCGCAGCCGGCTCGGGCTCGATCACAACGTCGCGCTACAATTCGCGACCTTCGTGAAGAATGCGGTGCAGGGCGATTTCGGCATCTCCTACCGCAACCAGCAGGACGTGTTCGGGCTGATCGCCGAGCGCTTCCCCGCGACCTTCGAACTCGTTCTGGTCGCGACCTTTCTCTCGCTCGCCATCGGCATTCCGCTCGGCGTCTACACGGCGATCCGGCGAGAGAGCCCGCTCGCCAAAGTGCTGCAATTCGGCTCGGTGCTCGGCGTTTCCCTCCCGAGCTTCGCGCTCGGGATTATGCTGATCCTGGTGTTCTCGGTGACGCTGCAATGGCTGCCGGCTTTCGGGCGCGGACAGGTGGTGAGGCTGGGCTGGTGGAGCACCGGCTTCCTGACATCTTCGGGGCGCGCCGCGCTGATCCTGCCCGGCATCACGCTTTCGGTCTTCCAGATCACGCTGGTGATGCGGCTGGTCCGCGCTGAGATGATGGAGACGATGCGGACCGATTTCATCCGCTTCGCCCGAGCGCGGGGCCTGCCGGACCGGTCGGTGCATTTCGGCCACGCGCTGCGCAACTGCCTGATGCCGGTGATCACCGTGACAGGCCTGCAGATCGGCAATCTCATCGCCTTCGCGCTGGTGACGGAGACGGTGTTCCAGTGGCCGGGCATGGGCATGCTCTTCGTCCAGGCCGTCACTTTCGTCGATATCCCGGTGATGGCGGCCTATCTCATCATCGTCTCCTTCATCTTCGTCTCGCTCAACACGCTGGTCGATCTGACCTATGCATGGGTCGATCCGCGTTTGCGCGAGGATGCCTTGTCGGGAGCCGCAAATGCCCGCTGACATCGTCAAGCCGCAGGGCCGGCTGCGCCGCTTCCTCGACAGTGACATCGGCTGGAGCTTTCGCACCACGCCGGTCGCCTGGATCTCGGCACTGGTGCTGCTTCTCCTGGTCGCGACCGCCTTCCTCGCGCCGCTGATCGCCGTTCAGAACCCCTACGATCTCTCGCAGATCTTCATCGACAAGGCCGAGATCCCGCCGATCTGGCAGGAGGGCGGCGAGTGGCCGTTCCTGCTCGGCACCGATCCCCAGGGGCGCGACGTGCTCTCCGCCATTCTCTACGGCTCGCGCATTTCGCTGATCATCGGCTTCTTCGCTGTCGTGGTCTCGATGCTGATCGGCGTTTTCCTCGGCCTCGTCGCCGGTTTCCATGGCGGCCGCATCGACAATCTGCTGATGCGGCTGGGCGATACCGTGCTGTCCATCCCGACGCTGCTGATGGCGATCCTCGTCTCGGCGCTGTTTCGCGGGCTGCTGCCGCCGGAGTTGCGCGAACCCTTCGCCGCTATGGTGCTGGTCCTGGCCATCTCGCTGACGAACTGGGTGCAGTACGCCCGCACCGTGCGGGCCTCGACCATGGTCGAGCGGCGCAAGGAGTATGTTCTGGCGGCCCGCATCATCAAGGTGCCGGCGACGCGCATCATGCTGCGCCACATCCTGCCGAACACGCTGACGCCGGTGATGGTCGCAGCGACGCTCAATCTCGGCCTCGCGATCCTCTCGGAGGCGACGCTGTCTTTTCTGGGCGTCGGGATGCCGATCACTCAGCCCTCGCTCGGCACGCTGATCCGCATCGGCAACCAGTATCTCTTCTCCGGCTCCTGGTGGCTCGTCGTCTTTCCCTCGCTGCAACTCGGGCTGATCGTGCTGAGCGTCAACCTGCTCGGCGACTGGCTGCGCGACGCGCTGAACCCGAAGCTGCGCTGATCATCACAAAAAACGCGAGGACACGCCTGCGATGACCGCCTCCCTTCTCCTGAAGAACGTCCGGCCCTATGCCGGCATCGCGCTCGACATTCTGATCGAGAACGGCCGCATCGCCCGCATGGCCAAGGACATCGTCGTGCCGGCCGGTGTTCTCGTCGAGGACGGGCGCGGCGAGATCGTCATCCCCGGACTCGTCGAGGCACACACCCATCTCGACAAGAGCCTCTGGGGCCAGCCCTGGTACAAAAACGAGGTGGGGCCCAAGCTGCTCGACAAGATCGACAACGAGCGCGAGAGCAAGAAGCGGCTGAACATCGACCCGGCCCGGCAGTCGGCGCGGCAGTCGATCCAGTCCTCGCTGATGGGCTCGACCCATATCCGCAGCCATGTCGATGTCGATACCGAGCATGGGCTCTGGGGCGTCGAGGGCGTGATGGAAACCCGCGACGCCTATCGCGACATCGTCGACATCGAGATCGTCGCCTTTCCGCAATCGGGGCTGCTGCGCCGGCCCGGCACGCTGGAGCTGATGGATGCGGCGATGAAGGCCGGCTGCGAGGTGGTCGGCGGGCTCGACCCTTGCGCCATCGATCGAGACCCCAAGGGCCATCTCGATGCGGTTTTCGACCTCTGCCAGCGCCACGGCAAGCCGCTCGACATCCACCTGCACGAGCCCGGCGAGATGGGGCTGTTCTCCTTCGACCTCATCGTCGAGCGGACCCGCGCGCTCGGCATGGCCGGCAAGGTCACGGTCAGCCACGCCTTCTGTCTCGGCGTGGAGCCGGCGTTGGTCGACCCGCTGATCGAACAACTCGCCGAACTCGACATCGCGATCATGACGACGGCGCCCGCCAGCCGGCCGGCCCCGCCGGTGCGGAAGCTGCTCGCGGCCGGCGTGCGCATCTGCTCGGGGTCCGACGGCATCCGCGACACCTGGGGTCCCTACGGCAATGCCGACATGCTGGAGCGAACGATGTTCGTCGGCCTGCGCAACAATTTCCGCCGCGACGACGAGTTGCGGCTGGCGCTCGACGTTTGCACCGTCGAAGGCGCCAAGGTGATGGAGGTCGCCGATTACGGGCTCACCGAAGGCAACGCGGCTGATCTCGTCATTCTGCCGGGCGAGACACTGGCCGAAGCCATCGTCACCCGCTCGCCGATGCGCCGGGTGCTGAAGCGGGGCCGGATCGTCGCCCGCGACGGCGTCTCGATCAGGACGGCGCCGTGAGTCTCGAGCCGGCCAAGCGCCCCGAGGGCCGCATCCTGATGGCGGCGCGTTGGGTGGTCGGTCACAAGGACGGCCGCCACCGGCTCTACGAGAACGGCGAGATCGTCTTCGAAGACGGCGCGGTTGTCTTCGTCGGTCACCGCTTTCCCGGCGAGGTCGCCCGCCGCATTGATTACGGCCAAGCCCTGATCGGGCCGGGCTTCATCGATTGCGATGCGCTCTCCGATCTCGACACCACCATCCTCGGTTACGACAACCAGCCGGCCTGGAAGAAGGGGCGCGTCTGGCCGCGCTCTTATCTCGAAGCCGGCCCTTACGAGATGTATTCGCGCGAGGAGTTGGCCTTCCAGAAGAAGCACGCCTTCGCCACGCTGATCCGCAACGGCATCACCACGGCGCTGCCGATCGCCTCGCTGTTCTACCGCGCCTGGAGCGAAACGGCCGAGGAATTCGAGGACGCGGCGGAGGCTGCTGCGACGCTCGGCCTGCGCACCTATCTCGGCCCGGCCTACCGCACCGGCAACCAACTGGTCGAGGCCGATGGCCGGATCGTGACCCATTACGAAGAGGCCTGTGGTCTCGCCGAACTCGACGCCGCGATCGAGTTCGCCCGACATCACGAAGGCGCTGCCGGCGGCCTGATCCGCGCCATGCTCGCGCCGGACCGCATCGAAACCTCGACCGCAGAGCTCCTGCGCCGCACGGCGGCGGCCTCGCGCGATCTCCACATCCCTGTCCGGCTGCATTGCTGCCAGTCCAAGATCGAATACGATCTGGTGCTCGCGCAGCACGGCATGAGCCCGCCGGAGTGGCTGCAAAGCCTCGGCTTTCTGAGCGAGCGCTGCCTGCTGCCGCACGGCACCGTGGTCTCGGGCAGTCGGCTGATCGAGCGGCCGGGCCGCGACCTCGAGATCATCCGTGACGCCGGCGCGAGCATCGTCCACTGCCCGCTGGTCTCGGGCCGCCACGGCAACGCCATCGACCATTTCGGCCGCTACCGCGAGATCGGAATGAAGATCGCGATGGGCACTGATACCAGCCCGCCCGACATGGTAATGAACCTGCAGGTGGGCATGATCCTCGCTCGCACCATGGCCGGCAGCGCCGCCGCCGTGCGCTCCGAGGATTACTACGATGCCGCGACCATCGGCGGAGCGGATGCGCTGCGGCGCCCCGATCTCGGGCGGCTCCAATCCGGCTCGCGCGCCGACATCACCGTCTTCGATCTCGATCGTCCGCATTCCGGCCAGGTCATCGACCCCATCCAGACCATGATGCTGACCGGCCATGGCCGCGACGTCTCGACCGTGGTGATCGATGGCCGCTTCGTCATGGAAGACCGCGTCATCCCCGGCATCGACGAGGTCGCCGACAACGCCCGCGCGCAAAAGCAGTTCGAGGGTGTGATGAGCCGTTATCCGCAGCGCACCCACGGCCATCCGCCCCTGAGCGAGATTTTCTCGTCGAGCTATCCGATCGAATGCGAGGCCGCCCCATGATCGCACCCGTTGCCGCGCCGCTGCTCTCCGTGCGCGATCTGCGCATCGTCTTCGACGGACGCCATGGGCCACTGACGGCGCTGGACGGCGTCTCCTTCGACATCGCGCCGGGCGAGATCCTCGGCGTGGTCGGCGAATCCGGTGCGGGCAAGTCGCTGACCGGCACGGCGGTGATCGGCCTGCTCGATCCGCCGGGCCGCATCGCCGGCGGCGAGATCAGGTTGGAGGGCCGCCGCATCGACAACCTGCCGCCCGAGACGATGCGCCGGCTGCGCGGCCGCCGCATCGGCGCGATCTTCCAGGACCCGCTGACCTCGCTGCATCCGCTGCTGACGGTCGGCGCTCAACTGGTCGAAACGATCACGACGCATCTCCCTGTAGGCAAGGCAGAGGCACGCCGGCGTGCGCTGGATCTGTTGAAGGAGGTCGGTATCCCGGCAGCCGAAACCCGCATCGACCAGTATCCGCACCAGTTCTCCGGCGGGATGCGCCAGCGTGTCGTCATCGCGCTCGCGCTTTGCGCCGAGCCCGTGCTGATCATCGCCGACGAGCCGACCACGGCTCTCGACGTTTCGATCCAGGCCCAGATCACCACCCTGCTGAAGCGGCTCTGCCGCGAGCACGGCACGGCGATCATGCTGGTGACCCACGATATGGGCGTGATCGCCGAGACGGCCGATCGCGTCGCGGTGATGTATGCCGGGCGCATCGTCGAGATCGGCCCGGTCGAGGAGGTGGTGCGCCGGCCGCGCCATCCCTACACGGCCGGCCTGATGGCCTCGATCCCCAGTGTCCACGCCCGACACGCCCAGCTCAACCAGATCGACGGCGCCATGCCGCGCCTCAACGCCATCCCGCCGGGCTGCGCCTTTAACCCGCGCTGCGGCCGCGTCGAACCCTTCTGCCGAGATCACAGGCCGGGACTGCCGCCCGCGGCCCATGCGGCCGCCTGCCATTTCCCGCTGAAGGAACTGGCGCATGCTTGACCAGCCAGCCGCCGTCGCCCCTGTGCAGCCCCGGTTTGATGACATCATCCTCGATGTCGCCGCCGCCTCCTGCCGCTTCGACGTCTCGGCCCCAACTCTGTCGCGGCTGTTCTCGAAGGAGCCGCGCCGTATCCTGCGCGCCGTCGAGAGTGTCTCCTTCACCGTTCGGCGCGGCTCCACCTTCAGCATCGTCGGGGAATCAGGCTGCGGGAAGTCGACGCTCGCCCGCATGGCTGTCGGCCTCCAGCGGCCGACCGAAGGCAGGCTCGACTTCCGCGATATCCGCCGCGCCGACGGTTCATTCGCGCCGCCGCGCGTGCAGATGATCTTCCAGGACCCTTACGCCTCGCTGAACCCGCGCTGGCGCGTCGGCGATATCATCGCCGAGCCGATCCGCGAGTTGAAGCTGCGGCCTGACGTGGAGAGCACGAAGGAGCGCGTCGGCGAACTGCTCGAAATCGTGGGCCTCTCGCGGATTGATGCAAGCCGCTATCCTCACGCGTTCTCAGGCGGCCAGCGCCAGCGCATCTCGATCGCCCGCGCGCTCGCGACCGAGGCCGATTTCCTCGTCTGCGACGAGCCGACCTCGGCGCTCGATGTTTCGGTGCAGGCGCAAATCCTGAACCTGATGGTCAAGCTGCAGAAGGAGCTCGGGCTGACTTATCTCTTCATCAGCCACAATCTCTCGGTCGTCCGGCACATGTCGGACGATATCGCCATCATGTATCTCGGGCGTTTCGTCGAGACAGGCCCGGCCGAGGAGGTTTTCAGCCGGCCGCGCCACCCGTACACTCGGCTGCTGCTGGAGGCGATACCCGATGTCGAGCGGCCGAACCGCGAGCGCCGGCCGATGGCGGGCGAGGTGCCAAGCCCGATTGCCCCGCCTCCGGGGTGTAGCTTTCATCCACGTTGCGCCATGGCAGTCGATCGCTGCAGGGTCGAACCTCCGCAGTTGCGGCCCGTCTTCAGTGCGGCCGTGAGCTGCCATCTGGCGGGTTGATCGAGCTGCTCGAGCCGCTTAACGGCGTGGGCTCCGACCAGACTAGGTAGCCGTGCCATGTCTTCGCACGAAGACCAGATCGGCCGCTCTCTCGAAGGACCGAAGCCAAGACTGGCTGACTCGATCCGCTTTCGCCCCAGACTGGGCGCAACCGCAACACTTGACCTATGAATGCAAATCGGGGGCATGTCGGCGGGCATGGCCAAAGAAAAGTTCACTATGGAGAGGATATCCGGCCCGCCCTTCAGGCAGATCGAGATCTTCCACGCGATCATGACCACGCACTCGATCAGTGCGGCTGCCCGCCTGTTGAACGTTTCCCAACCTTCGCTCAGCCGCAGTCTCGCGCGCCTCGAAGATCAGTTGAAACTGCCGTTGTTCCAGCGCCTGCATAAACGGCTGGTTCCAACGGCCGAGGCCCTCAGGCTCTTTGCGGAGGTCGATGGAGTGATCAACCAGATCCATGCCTTGTCCGGTTCGATCGCGCGCATCGTCGAAGGACAGTCGAGCATCTTCCGTTTCGGGGCGACCCAGAGCGTCACCCGAGCGCTGGTCCCGCGCGCAATCAGGATGATGATGCAGCTGGCGCCGGAACTGCAAATCTTCCTCGACGCCCTCGTGCGCGTCCAGCAGGTCGATTATCTCATCGGCGGCCCGGGCGAATGCATCGTCACGCTCGCCGATGTCCGCCATCCCCTAATCGTGGCCCGCGTGATCGGACAGGCGCCGTTGGTCTCGCTGATCCCGCACGACCACCCTCTGACCCGCCAGGAGATCATCGGGCCCGGCGATCTTGCAGGCGTGAACCTGATCGGCTTCGAGCATAGCGGACCTCATTCCCAAGCGATCGAGACCTTCCTGGCGGCCCAGCCTGTGCGGCCGAAGCTGCGGGCGTTTGTCAGGTTCTCGGAGGCCGCGGTGACTCTGGCCGCAGAAGGCGTCGGGATCGCTCTGGTCGATGATTTTACGGCTCAAGGCATGCTGACCGACAGGCTGGTACGGCGCCCCCTCGTCAACGCGCCGAGCTTTTCCGCGCGCCTGTGCTGGAACAGCGAACGCTCAAACTCGCGCTATGTCGAGATGTTCGGTGACGCGTTGGTCGAAGCGATGCAGCAGGTCGTACCGCGCTGACTTCATGCCCTCGAGGCATGAGTCGGCCATGAAATGATATTTTTCGTTTCTAGGCAAAAGCGGTTAGCTTCGTTTCAACGAGGGCGCGTCAAGCGCCTCGCTTCCACCGGAGGATGGCGCCCATGAGACTGACCCGCCGCGGCTTCGCCGCTGCAAGCATTCTGCTTGCCTTCGCCTGTACCGCTCAATCGGCCCACGCGGGGGACAAGGTCGCCGTCGGCGCCCTTCGTTTCGTCTCTTCTGGGGGGCTCTATCTTGGCGTCGAGCGCGGCTATTTCGCAGCCGAAGGCATCGATATCGACATCAAATTCTTTGAAGCCGCCCAGCCGATCGCAGTGGCCATCGCTTCCGGCGATATCCAGTTTGGGTTGACCGGCATCACCGGCGGCTCGCTCAATCTCGCGGGCAAGGGCGGGCTCAAGATCGTCGCAGCGCAGGGCGGCGAGAAGAAAGGCGTCGTCGGCAATGTTCTGGCGGTCTCCAACGAGGCCTATGCCAAGGGGATGACGGGGGCCGAGAAGATCGCCGGCGCCAATGTCGCGATTACGCAGGTCGGTTCGACGTTCCACTATCAGTTCGGTCAGATCGCCGATGCCAAGGGTTTCGATCTCGCCAAGGTGACGATGAAGCCGCTGCAGTCTATTCCAAACATGGTCGCGGCTCTGAAGACCAACCAGGTCGATGCCGCGATCCTGCCACCTCATATTGCGGGGCCGATGGCGGCACGCGGCGAGATCAAAATCCTCGGACCTCTCTCGGACATCGCTGACTACCAATATGGCGCTGTCTTTGCCTCGCCCAGGCTCGTCGCGGACAACCGCGCCCTCGTGGAGCGCTTCGTACGCGCCTATCAAAAGGGCCTGGGGGACTACACCGGCGCCCTGATGCGGGTCGACGCCAGCGGGAACCGTATCACCGACGAGCTTTCGACCAAGGCAGCCGAGCAGATCGGAAAATACGTCTACCCATCAGATACTCCGCCGGAAGCCGCCAAGAAGGTCGTTGTCTCGGCAGTTTACTGCGATCCGACCGGCAAGCTCGACATGGCCAACATCACGAGGCAGATCGTCTGGTACAAGAAGGAGAAGCTGGTCGATGCCGCGGTCGACGGAGCCAAGTTCATCGACACCACATTCGTAAAGTGAGGCCTCAGGCCGGATTCCGATCGGCGAACAGGGGGCATAGGTCATGAATCTGGTCGTTGACAGTCTCAGTCATCGCTATGCCGGTCTTCAAGTCCTGGACGATATCAGCCTGACCGTTTCCAGCGGAGAAATCGTCGCGATCCTCGGTCCTTCGGGCTGCGGGAAATCGACCCTGCTGAGGATGCTGGGGGGCCTGGAGAGACCGACTTCCGGACAGGTCCTGATGGCCGGCGAGGCGCCGGCCGATTCGCTCAACCCGTTGACCTATGTCTTCCAGGATTTCGCATTGGTGCCTTGGCGGACGGTCGCCGCCAATGTCGGGATGCCGCTGGAGCACCATCCGATCAGCGAAGCCGAGCGCGGTCATCGCGTTCTGGACGCCCTCAGGCGGGTGAACCTGGCGGAATTCGCGGACGCCTATCCCAAGCAGCTCTCGGGCGGCATGCGCCAGCGGGCCAGCATCGCCCGGGCGCTGGCGGTCAATCCCGCCGTGCTGCTGATGGACGAGCCGCTCTCGGCACTTGACGCGCAGACGCGTGAATTATTGATGGCCGACCTGATGCGCCTTTGGACCGAGACGCAGTTCACAGCCGTCTATGTGACGCACAACCTGACGGAGGCCATTCGGCTCGGTCACCGCGTCGTCGTGCTCTCGCGGCGTCCGGGACGTGTTCGTGAGATCGTGCCCATCGACGTTCCGTTGGCGGAGCGTACCGATGGCCATCCCAAGCTGGTCGAGGCCAGCGCACGGATCTGGTCGCTCATCCGCGACGAAGCCGCTACCGCAGACCGGGAATTGCTCGATGTCCGCTGACACTGTCCTCCGTCCTGTCCCGTTTCGGGGCGGTGGGTTTGCCCCCGGCAAGCTGCGCTATGCCGCCCCGGCAACGTTCCTGACTCTGCTCGTGCTGTGGTGGATGGCCACGCGCTACGGTTGGGTCAGCCCACTGGCCCTGCCGCGCCCGGACGAGGTCGCAATCTCACTCGTCGACATGGTGCGCAGCGGAGAACTCTGGCTGCATCTCGGCGCTTCGATCCAGCGGCTGCTCCTGGGCTGGGTGCTGGGTGCGAGTTGCGGCGTGGTGGTCGGCTTCGCGATCGGTCTGTCGACCTTGGCGCGGTCCACCGCGCTGCCACTGATTTCGGCACTGTTCCCGATTCCAAAGATCGCCCTGCTGCCGCTGTTCATCATCTGGCTCGGCATCGGCGAGGCCTCGAAATACGCCACCATTGCTTTCGGCGTGTTCTCGCCCGTGGCGATCGCGGCGTTCGGTGGCGTTGATGGCGTCGATCGGACACTGATCCGGATGGCCCAGAGTTTCGGCATGCCGACGCGCGACATCATCCGCAAGATTGTGCTCCCCGGTGCCATGCCGGCTCTGCTCTCGGGCATCCGCATATCCGCCTCGATCGGCATCATCCTGCTGACAGCGGCCGAGATGATCGGCGCTCAATACGGCATCGGGGCGATGGTCCTTTCGGCAGGCAACCTGATGCAAACAGACCGGCTTGTCGCCGGCGTCCTCATCCTTTCTGCCTTCGGCCTTTCCGTGGCGCAATTGATCGGCCTCGCCGAGCGCCACCTTTTGCACTGGCGTTGAACATGAGCAAAACCGAACATTACGACGTCGTCGTGGTCGGGGGTGGCAGCGCCGGCGTGGCCGCCGCGGCAGGCGCCGCGCAGACGGGAGCGCGCACGCTGCTGGCGGAGACCTATGGCTTCCTCGGCGGAGCGGCGACCCATTCCATCGTGCTCGCCTGGTGCGGCTTCTATCGCCAGCGGCCGGGTCCACGCCCGGACCGTCTTGTCGGAGGCGTCGCGACGCAGGTTCTCGACCAGCTTGCTGCGCTCGGAATAAACGTCGATCCCTATTACTCGCCGACGGGAAACTGGAATATCCGCCTCAATCCGGAGGCGACCAAGATTGCTCTCGATCGCACTGTCCATCGCGCCGGGGTCGAACTTGCGCTGCATACGGCGGTTACCGGCGCAACAGCCGGCCGAGGCCGCATCGAGTCGCTTCTTCTCAGTGATCATCGCGGCCCGCGCGTGATTAGCTCGACCGCCTTTGTCGATGCCTCGGGCGAAGCCGATCTGGCGTTCCTGGCCGGTGCGGCACCCTGCTCGCTGCACCCTCCCGGCCATAGTCGCCAGCCGGCCTCCTATCCGGTCCGGATCACCGGCATCGCGCCGCGGCAGATCCTGCACAAAGCCGCACGGGCCGCAGCGATGGCGACGATCGACCGCCGCCTCGGTCGAGCAGAACTGCGCGCCGATGGCGGCATCATGACCGACATGCCAGGAACCGACGATGTCTGGTGGCTTGCGGTCGAGGTGGAAACCAACGGTCTCGACGGCGTCGATCTCGGCGAGGCCGAACGTGACGGACGCGCCCTTGTCTGGCGCGGTGTCGAGGCGCTTCGCAATTGTGTTCCCGGTTTTGAACGGGCCAACGTTTCGGGCACAGGTCCGAACATCGGCATCCGTGAAACGCGCCATGCAGCGACCGTCGCGCCATTGCGAGAGGCTGACGTCATCGCGGGCCTCAGGCGGACCGACGGCATTGCGATGGCAGGCTGGCCGATGGAGATCCATCATGGCCCCGGTCGCACCGAATACCGCCCGATCGGAGCCGATGGCGTCTACGACATCGGTCTCGGTGCGCTCCAGTCGAGCGATTTCGCCAATCTCTGGTTCGCCGGCCGTACGATTGGAGCCGACCCCGCCGCATATGCGTCGGCCCGCGTCATGGGAACGGCCTTTGCGACGGGGCACGCAGCAGGCGTCGCGGCCGCGCGCCAAGGCGACGATGTGGGCGCCGTTCGGTCAGAATTGTTGCGGCAGGGAACGTTCCTTTGACCGGAGCGGGATGATAGAAGCGCTGCAACCGACCAGCCCGCCATTCGTCCCATGCCGCAGCCGCCATCTTCTGGCTTGATCGACGGCTCCTGGGCTTAGGGCCCGGCGCATTCGAGCGGCTGGGACACCGGAACCTGCCCGACATCGGCCGCGTAAGCGCGGAAGCCGTCCTCATCGAGCATCAGGATGCGATAGCAGGGCGGGCCGCCGGTCCACCAGGGTCGCGTCGCCTCGGGTTCCGTAATGAAGCGGTGCGTGCAGGACTGGCCGGAGCTGAAGGCGATACCCTCGCGGCTGACACCGGTCAGCTGGACATGCAGATGGCCGAAGACGATATGGCGCACGCCGCCGGGATGGCGAGCGAGGCGGGCGATGACCGCGCCATCGTCATGCAGTCCAATGTTCTTGAAATGCGCCAGCCCGTCCGGCACCGGCGGGTGATGGATAAAGACCGTGACGGGCTGCTTACCCGAATCTTCCAGTGCCGCATCCAGCCACTTGAGCCGCGTCTCGCAATAGATGCCGCCGATCACGCCGGCTTCATGGCTGTCGAGGAACAGCAGCCGGCCGAACGGCGTGTCCTGCCAGGACTGGATGAAACCGGCCTCGTCGCATGGATGGTCCGGAAAGGCTTCGCGGAAGGCCGGGCGTCCGTCATGGTTGCCGAGCATCAGCTTCACCGGCATCGGCATCGGCGCCAGCAGCTCTTTTAGCAGCGCATAGGCTGCCGGCTCTCCATCATTGCAGAGATCGCCGGTGATCGCGAGCAGGTCGGCATCGGCATGGCGCTCCGCAACATCGGCCAGCGCGGCACGCAACTGTTCGGCTGGGTCCAACCCATGCACGATGCCGCCGGGCGGCACGAGATGGGTGTCGGTGATCTGGATGATCTTCATCGGTCGTGGTCCATCCGAAGCAAAAAGGACGGCAGCGCGATCGCCGCCGTCCGTTGGTTCCGCAGTCCGGCTGCTCAGCCGGGCCCGCTTACTTGATCAGGGCGTTGGTCTGCTCGACGATCTGCTTCAGGCCTTGCTCGGGCGTCACCTCGCCGCGCATCACCGAGGCGATGATGTCGCGCTGGGTGCGCCAGATGCGGACGGAATCGCCGCCCGGATAACCGGCCCAGGGCTGCGACTTGTCGGCCTGGAGCGAGGCGGTCTTCACGTTGGGATGCTCGGCGTAATAGGGCGCCAGGAAGTCCGGGCCGGTGGCGAGCTTGTTGGTCGGCAGGTAGCCGGTGATGCGCACGATGATGTTCTGCGCCTCGGGGCCGGTGACCCATTTCAGGTATTTCCAGGCGGCCGCCTGCTTGGTCTTGTCCTGCGTCAGGATGACGGCGGCATTACCGCCCGTCGGCACGCCGCCCTTCTCCTTGTTGTCGAGCGGGAAGGTCGCGGTGGTGAGCTTGAAGCGCTCACCGACGAGGCCCTCTATCGTCTGCACATGCGCCGGCGTCGAGACGATGAACCCGGTGAGGCCGGCGCCGAACTGCTGGCGCGACTGGTCCCAGTCGAGCACCGGCTGGCCGGCCTCGGTAACGAAGCGCCGCACCAGCTTCATCGCATTGAGGCCAATCTCGTTGTCGAAGGCGACCTTGCCGGTCTTCGGGTCGGTCAACGTGCCGCCCTGTTCGTAGATCAGCGCCTGCCACAGCCAGTCGTCCGGCCAGCCGCCGATGTCGTAGGCCATGCCGGCGACCTTCGGGTCGTTCTCATGGATTTTCTTGGCGAGCGCGATCAGCTCCGGGAAGGTCGTTGGCATCTTGTCGGGGTCGCCACCGGCCTTCTTCACCAGATCGGCGTTGATGTAGAGGATCGGCGAGGAGGCGTTGACCGGCAGGCCGTATGTCTTGCCGTCGACGACGCCGAGCGAGGCCATCTGCGGGGTGTAGTTCTTGTCGAGGAAGGCCTGGCCGCCATCCGCCTCGATCATCGGGCCGAGATCAGTGATCTGGTTACGCGCCTTCAGCGTCGTCACCAGCTCGTGCAGCAGATGATAGCCGGAGAAGAACACGTCCGGCGTGTTGCCGGTCACGGCCGAGCGCAGCACCTGCTGATGGCCTTCATTATAGGCGACAGCCGGCGCCAGGAAGCTGATCTTGATATCCGGATTGCGCTTCATGAACTCATCAGCCAGTGGCTGATGGAATTTCGTGAAGCCCGGCAGGTTGTAGAGCACGTTGAGCGTGACCTGCTGTGCGCAGGCCAGGCCCGGTGCCAGCGCCAGCCCGAGGGCCATGGCCCCGGCGGCGAGGCGGTTGCGGAAAGACATCAAGAACTCCGATCGTGGTGGATGAGGACAGCGAGGGGGCGAAGCCGGTCACTTGACCCCGGTCATGGTGACGCCGGCGATGAAGTGGCGACGCGCGAGCAGGAAGCAGAGCACCATCGGCGCTGTGATGATGGTCGCGCCGGCCATCAGCGCGCCGTAGTTCGCGCCGGATTCGACGTCGGAAAAGAACAGCATCCCGAGCGGCGGCGGCGCGAGCGCGGTGTCGGAGACGACGATGAGCGGCCAGTACAGGTCGTTCCAATGGGCGACGACCGAGAACACCGCGAAGGCCGCCAGCGAAGGCAGCGAGCCGCGCATCACCAGCCCCCAGCAGATCTCCATCTCGGAAAAGCCGTCCATCCGCGCCGCGTCGATGATCTTGTCGGGATAGCTGCGGAAGGACTGGCGGAAGAGGAAGATGGCGAAGACCGAGAGGAAGAACGGCGCCATCAGCGCGAAATAGCTGTTGAGCAGGTTCGCCCAGGCGAGCCCGACGAAGAGCGGCAGCGCCAGGGCCTGCATCGGGACCGACAGCGCGGCGATGACGAGGGTGAAGAACAGCCGGCGGCCGGGAAAGCGCAGTTTCGCCAGCGCGTAGGCTGCCGGCACCGCCACCAGCACCTGCACGATCAGGATGCCGCCGCAGACGATGACGCCGTTCAGCATGAAGCGGCCCATCGGCGCCTGCGTCGCGGCGCGCAGATAGTTCTGCACGGCACTGAAATCGCGCGGGATCGGCCAGAGCGAGACGTCGAAGATCTCGGAGGACGAGCGGATCGAGGTCAGCACCATCCAGTAGAACGGCAGCAACATCACCGCTGCGCCCAACGCGAGCACCGTGATCGGCAGAAGGCGGGCAGAAAAACGAAACAGCGTGCCGCGCATCAGTAATGCGCCTTCCTGTCGAGATGCAGGGTCTGGCCGATCGAGAGGATCAGGATGATCGCCAGAAACAGCAGCGTCAGCGCCGCGGCGTATCCGGTCTCGCCGTATTCGAAACCTTCGAGATAGAGCGCGTAGAGCAGCGTCTCGGATCCGGTGCGCCCCTTGGTCAGGACGGCGACGGTCTCGAAGACCTTGAACGCGGAGATCGAGGTGGTGACGACGACGAACAACGTCGTCGGCCCCAGCATCGGCCAGGTCACGGTCAGGAAGCGGTCGATCGGATGCTTTGCGCCGTCGAGGCGTGCAGCCTCGTAAAGGTCCTTCGGCACGCCGGAAAGGCCGGCCAGGAACAGCACCATGTTGAAACCCAGCACCTGCCAGATGCCGATCACGGCCAGCGTCGGGATCAGCAGCGAGGGCGTGGCGAGGAACGAGACCGGGTCGTAGCCAAGCGCGCGGATCGCTGCGTTGACGGGCCCAAGCGAGGGGTGCAGCAGGAACTGCCAGACCGTCGCCATGGCCACCAGCGTTGCGGTGACCGGCAGGAAATAGGCCGTCTCCCAGAACCAGCGCGAACGCTTGCGGGCATGGGCGAGCAGTGCGACGCCGAGGCCCAGGAACACGCCGAAGGGAATGACGATCACCGCATAGAGCACGGTGTTGGCGAGCGAGCGGAGAAACACCGGGTCGCTGAAGGCGCGAGCGAAATTGCCGAGGCCCAGGAAGCGGGTCGAGATCGCGCCGAGCTTGTAGTCGGTCAGGCTGAAGCCCGCGAGTGCAACCATCGGCAGGATGTAGATCGCGAGCAGCAGCAGCGCGGCGGGCGCCACGAAGGCAAGCCCTCGCACCCGCATCCGCGCCGCGGCCTGATCGCGCGGGCGCTGCGGGGCGAAGGTGACGGCGGCCTCGAGACCGATCGCGCTCACGCGGCCACCCGCTCGACCAGCGACAGCACGCGCCGCTGCCCGTCACGGCCGAAGAGGTGGGCGCGAGTGGGCGTGAAGGCGAGGGAGACTTCGGCGCCGACTGCGATCGCGGCGCTTTCCGCCCCGTTCTGGCGCAGGACCACACGGGTCTCCGGCGCATCAGTTAGAGTCAGATGCAGATAGCGATCCGCGCCCTGATGCTCGATCCGCTCGATCCGAGCCGGCAGGCCGTCGCCGTTGACGAGCATCAGATCTTCCGCCCGCAGGCCGAGCGTCGCAGGGCCCGTCTCGCCCTGCGCCGCCAGCGGCAAGGGCCGGCCGGCGAAGGTGAGGCGTCCCTGCTTCTCGATTTCGACGGGGAGGAGGTTGATCGAGGGCGAGCCGATGAAGCGCGCGACCGTCAGGCAGGACGGTTTCTCGTAAAGCTCGGAGGGCGCGCCGAGCTGCAGGATGCGGCCGGCATCGAGCAGGGCGATGCGGTCCGACATCGTCATCGCCTCGATCTGGTCGTGCGTAACGTAGACGAAGGTCGCGCCGAGCCGGCGATGCAGCCCGGCCAGTTCGTCGCGCATATGAGCGCGCAGCTTGGCGTCGAGATTCGACAGGGGCTCGTCCATCAGGAAGGCGGCGGGCTCGCGCACCAGCGCACGGGCGAGCGCCACCCGCTGCCGCTGGCCGCCGGAGAGCTGCGAAGGTCTGCGGTTGAGCAGCGGCGCGATCTGCAACAGCTCGGCGGCCCGCTCGACGGCGGCATTGATCGCGCTCAGGACAGGGCTACGACCGGGCGAGAGCGCGCCGACAAGCGGCAGGCGCTGGGCCAGAGAAAGCCGACGCATCCTGAGCGGCGTGGCGATGTTCTGCCGGACCGTCATATGCGGATAGAGCGCGTAGGACTGGAAGACCATGGCGAGGTTGCGCTCGCTTGGATCGATGCCGGTCACGTCGCTGCCGCCAATCGCGATCGAACCGGCATCGGGCGTTTCCAGCCCGGCGATAATGCGCAGAAGCGTCGATTTTCCGCAGCCCGACATGCCGACAAGCGACAAGAATTCGCCTGGGCGGATCGACAGGTCGATGCCCTTCAGCACCGGATCGGCGCCGAAACCCTTGATGATGCCCGAGATCTCTATCGACTTTGGTAGCATGCCGCGTCCTTCAACGCGGCCGACTTCAACTGTCGAGATGACAGCCCGATGACGATGGCATCACCGAACGATATCGCCGCTCAATGACGAAGCGGGACAACCCCGTCGCTTTGTGGGTAGCGATCGGTGGTTTCAAATCCTTCGGTTCGATCAAGTGTCGATGCTGTTTCGCTGGCCCTAGCGCGCGCTACCGGACATCTCGACCCAGTATCCGGGCTGATAGGCGACCGGCAGGAAGGCTTCGTGGAATCGACGGAACGTTTCGTCTGGATCGATTTCGGCGAAAAGCGAGGGATGCAGCCATTTCGCGATCCGCTGGATCGCGACGAATTGGTAGGGGCTGTTGTAGAACTGGTGCCAGATGCCGAAGAATCGGCTGTCCCTGACCGCTTTCGAATGCGCGAAGGCCGGCCGCTGCGACAGGGCCTGCAAGCGGCGCCGGGCTTCGGCCTGATCGGCTCCAGGCCCCAAGCCGACCCAGGCGCCGCCGGGCGCGAGCGCGCCCCAATTGCCTCCTGTGACGATGACGACATCTGGATCGTGCGCGGTGACGGCTTCGGGATTGAGGGTTCCGAAGGTCCCGGGGAGCAACTGGCTGCCAAGATTGCGCCCGCCCGCCATCTCGACCATACGGCCGAAATTCTCCGCGCCGAAGGTCAGGCAGCAATCGTCGGAATAGCCCGCGATCCTGTCGATCATCACCAGCGGACGGTCGCGCTCGGCGAGCGTCGCGACGCGCCGGGTCACGCGTGCGATCTCGGCCGCTCGCCAGGCGACGAGGCGCTCGGCGATCTCGGTCTTGCCGAGAATGCGCCCGAGGAGGCGGATGGAGGGCTCGGTGTTCTCGAACGGCCTGTTCCGGAAGTCGATAAAGACAGTCGCAGTGCCGATCGCAGCAAGCTTCTGGATCAACCCGGTTTCCCTGACGGCGCCGTCCTCCTCGCGATTGAGGATCACGACGTCAGGCTTCAGGGCGACGAGCGCCTCGTCGGCCAGTCCCGATCCTTCGGCTGCGCCGCTGCCGACGATCGGGAGACGGGCGAATCCAGGATCACTCTGCAAATAGGCGCGGTAGGTGTCTGGGTCGCTCTTGATCAGATCATCGCGCCAGCCCACGACGCGCCCAATCGGCGCCTCGCGTTCGAGGGCGGCCAAAAGATAGAGCTGCCGTCCCTCGCCCAGCACGATCCGCCGCACGGGGGAAGGGACATCGACGGCGCGGCCGGCGATGTCCGTGACCGTCAGCGTTTCGGATCTGGCCGGGCACGCTCCGATCAGCGGCAAGCCGGTGGCGAGCCCCGCGAGGACGGCGCGACGCGATGGTGTGAGGGCGTCAGCGCTCACAGATCGACCGACATCGACAGGAGATAGGTGCGGGGCGCCCCTTGCGTGAAGGTGCCGAAGGAAGCGACGCCGGCCCAGTATTTGGTATCGGTGACGTTAGTCACATTGGCGCGGAACACGGTCTTCTTGCCGATGACCTCCGTTGCATAGCGCAGTCCGAGATCGAGACGCGTCCAATCCGACAATGCCTGGGTATTGGCAGTGTCGACATATTGCCGACCCGTATGCACCAGCGCGCCGTTGACACTGAGGCCAGCCACCCAAGGCACGTCCCATTCTGCGCCGAGATTGAGTTGGATGCGCGGTACGCCGATCGGGGTGTTGCCAAGATTGGCGACCGTCGCGGTCTTGGTCAGTTCGCCATCGAGCAGCGTGACGCCGCCTAGAAGCTTGATGTCGGGCGTGAGCTTGCCATAGGCGCTGAGCTCCAAGCCCCTGACACGCTGTTCTCCGGTCTGGGCGAAGCGCAACGAGGGGCTGAGTTCGCCGGTCGGTCGCGTGATCTGGAATGCGCTGAGCGAGCCGCCGATCTGGCCGAAATTGAGCTTAACGCCGGCCTCGACCTGCTTTGCGACATAAGGCGCGAGGATTTCGCCCGAATTGGTCGCGGTGGCCGGTGCGGCATCGCCGCGGCTGAGGCCCTCGATGTAGTTGCCGTAGAAGGAGACGCTTTCCCAGGGCCGGACGACGAGACCCGCGAACGGAGTCGTCGCGCTCTTGTCGTAGGTCGATGCCAGAGAGCCGACATTGGAGACATAATTGTGCGCCTCGATGCTCTGCCGGCGCAGACCGAGCGTGAGCAGCACGCGCTCGTCCAGCACCGACAGCGTGTCGGCGGCCGAGAGGCCGGTGAGCGTGCTGTCGGAGAGACGCGCGCGCGAGCCGAGGATGCTTGGCTTGATGTAGGATGCGCTGACCGGATTGTAGATGTTCGAAAGATAGGTGCCGGCCGCCGGCGACAGATAGCGCGAAGTATCCTCGTCGTAGAGCGAGGCCTGTAGCGTGAGTTGGTGGCGGATGAAGCCTGTGTCGAACTTGGCGCGCAAGCCGCCTTCGTAGGTCTGGCGGTCGACCCCGAGATCGTAAAACTGCGGTACGGTGCTCGTATCGCCGAGCCCATTCAGGATCGTAGGCGCCGAAGCAAAGTAACGCTCCACATCGGTCTGAGACCGACCGATGCTGCCGAACAGCGTCACCTTGTCGGTGACGTCGTATTCCATCCGCAACAACCCGCCGCGGTCATCGACATCGGAGTATTCCCAGGGCTGGGTCAGGTTGCGGCGTCCGCTGGGCGCCGAGGGCACAGACGATCCGGCCCTGAGGAAGAATGGCCGCAGCGGCGCGTGAAACCGGTCGTTCTGCGCCAGCACATACAGCCAGGCGCGGAACCGGTCGCCCTGATAGTCGAGGGCGAGCGAGCCGACGGCCGCCCGCTCGGACTGCCGGTCGACCGGAGTGTCTCCGTTGTGAAGGCTGGTGACGACGCGCACGCCCCATTCCCGGTTAGCGCCGAAGCGACGGGCGAGATCGAGCTGGGCACCGAGGCGCGCGGTCGAGCCGTAATCGAGGGTGACCCGGGTCAGGTCCTCTTGGGCACGCTTGGGCACGATGTTGATGACGCCGCCGACGCCCCCGTTTGGAGAAACGCCCATCAGCGCCGCCGAGGGACCTTTCAGGGCTTCGACGCGCTCGGCGTAGTCGGAGAAGACACGCAGACTCGGTGCAACGCCATAGACGCCGTCGAAGGCGATCTCGCCGCTCGTCCCTTCGTTGATCGGGAATCCGCGGATGTAGAAGGAGTCGAACGGCGCATTCGTCCCTTGAGTCGCGCGCACGGAGGGGTCGAGCGCCAGTGCCTCGGAGGCGGTGCGCGCCTGGCGGTCGCGGATAAACTGCTCGGTGTAGCTGCTTGCGCTAAAGGGCGATTTTTTCGCTTCGGTGTTGCCGAGAAGGCCGAGCCGGGCTCCAGTCGCCACTTGGCCCCCCGTGAAGGCAGGCGGAACCTCTGAAGGCGAGCGCTGCCCCTCGACCACGATCTCGCTCAGCTCGACAGTCCGCGATGCCCCCTGCGCAGCGGCTCCGGAAATGCCGAACACGAGCATCACCGCGGTCGACATTGATCGAGGGTTCGTCATGACGTGGTCCTTTAGCCCAACCGGAAGTATCGGCTAGCTCAGTTGATGTCCACGACGGGCGATAACGTCTGAATTTGGTTTATGTCAACGACGATAGTATTTTAATTTGAGTATAATAGTTTTAAATTGAGTAAGAATTTTACATTGGAGGATTTAAAATCTGATTACAGACCCTGTGGTTATCTGGATTAATTGAGCGACTTACCTGAAAGCCGCCCGGATGCATCTCGCGAACCTTGGGCGACCGGTCCCGCACCAGCTGCACAGGTCGAGCCGCGTCGGTTCAAGCCCTGCGGTGGCGAACCAGTCCTTGATCTGGCGAAACATCGCCGAGTGTGGCTGATTGCTGACGAATGGCGGCGGATACAGATCGGCCGGGGTGACGATAGGCGCCAAGCCCCAGAATGATCGACAGGAGAGTCGAAGTGAGTTTGATCGAGTCACGCGGCCACCAGATGTTCCCGGTGCTCGTTGCCGAGCAAATCGCGACGTTCAAACGCTTTGCCAGTGGGCCCGAGCGCCGGTTTCGACCCAACGAATTGATGTTCGACGTCGGCGACCATCATGCGCCGGTATGGCTGATCTTGGAGGGCACGATCGAAGTCGTCCGCCGTGATGGCCTCGGCCATGAGAAGCCCATCACGGTTCACGGCAGCGGGCAGTTCACCGGCGAGGTCAGCCAGCTTGCAGGGCGCGGTTCTCTGGCGGCGGGCAAGGCAGGGGCGGAGGGTTGTCTGGCGGTGCCGCTGGATGCGGCGCATCTGCGGGCGCTGATCATCGGCTCGGCCGACCTCGGCGAAATCGTCATGCGCGCTTTGATCCTGCGCCGCGTTGGCCTGATCGAAGGCGGTGCGGCCGGGTCCGTGCTGATCGGCCGAAGCGGCGAAAGCGAACTCGTGCGTCTGCAGGGCTTCCTGTCCCGCAACGGCTATCCTCATACGACGATCGATGCCGTGGGGGACGAGGAGGGGCGCGCCATCGTCGATCGGCTCGGGTTGCAGGCAGACGATCTGCCGCTGATGATATGCCCGATCGGCACGGTTTTGAAGCGTCCAAGCAATGCGGATGTCGGCGTCTGCCTGGGGATGACGCCAGATCTCGATCCGAGCAAAATCTACGACACCGCCATCGTGGGCTGCGGTCCGGCAGGTATGGCTGCGGCTGTTTATGCGGCTTCGGAAGGGTTGAGTGTTCTGGTGCTCGACCAGCGCGCCTTCGGCGGCCAGGCAGGAGCCTCGGCGCGGATTGAGAATTATCTGGGCTTTCCCACCGGCATCTCCGGGCAAGCATTGGCTGGACGTGCCTATAATCAGGCGCAGAAGTTCGGAGCTGAGATCGCCATTCCCCTGGCTGCGACCGAGCTTGACTGCCGCGATAGCGAAATCAAGCGCCTATCTCTCTCGAATGGCGTCATCGTCCAGGCGAGAACAGTGGTGATCGCTGCTGGTGCGCGCTACCGCCGACCGGACATCGCAAACCTCGACGCCTTCGAGGGAAACGGCATCTCCTACTGGGCCTCGCCTGTCGAAGCCCGCCTTTGTGAAGGTGAGGAGGTCGCGTTGGTCGGCGGAGGAAACTCCGCTGGGCAGGCCGTGGTGTTCCTGGCCCCAAAGGTGAAGCGGCTGCATCTGATCATACGCCGGAGCAGTCTCGAAGCGACGATGTCGCGTTATCTGATCGACCGCATCGCAGCGCTGCCGAATGTCGAGATCCACGCGGAGACGGAAGTACTGTCTCTGGAGGGAGACAGAACCCTGGGGCTCACGGGCGCCACTCTCGGCAACCGTGCAAAAGGAGCCATGTACTCTCGCGCTATGCGGCACTTGTTCCTGTTCATCGGTGCCGAACCGAACACCGATTGGCTGGCAGGCTGCGTGGCTGTCGACCATGCCGGCTTCGTGAAAACCGGAACGAGCCTTCTGAAGGAGACAGCCGCAACAGAAGACGTGCCCCGTACGCTCGAGACCGACCAGCCCAGCGTCTTTGCTATAGGCGACGTCAGATCGGGTTCGACCAAACGCGTGGCCGCCGGCGTCGGAGAAGGGGCAGCTGTTGTTTCTCAGATTCACGGTTACCTGAGCAGTTCCGTGTCCATGCGACAAGCCCAGCGACAGCCTTTGGTTTAGTCGCCCTACCTTCAGGATTTCAATGCCATCCTGGAGAGCCCTAAAATAGCAAGTCGGGTTTCCGGCCCTGGAGGTGAAATAGATGAGATGAAACGGAGGCCATTCAGCGCCAACGAGGGAGGTCCGGTTTTCGGCAATGTCCCGGCGATCGCTGATGGCGCGATCCGCCCGCTCCTGCGACAGGACCTTCGCTGAAGGTACCCGAGTAGGACGTTCTTTCGAGCGAAAAATGCGATAGCATCCATTCGGTATTACGGGGCGATTGGACCGAAGGTGAACAACCGTCAAATCGAGGTTTTCGCGGCCGTCATGAAGGCGGGCACGGTTTCGCGCGCCGCTGAAATTCTCGGGGTAACCCAGCCTGGCGTCAGTCGCCTTATCGCCGAGCTCGAAAGATCCCTCTAGACGGCGATGTCACCTTCCTGGCGCTTGCTCTCGCGGCGTGGCTGCGCCGTGTCCGTGGCACGGACGAAAAGGGTGCCCCGCTTCTGGTGACGCATCCTCTTGCAAATCTTTTGAGGGAGAAAGCGATCCAAGGAGGCGCTGATCCGCGACCGCTTCTGTCTATTGGTTTGTTGTTTGGCGAGCTTCGCGACGATCCGCGTCTCGTGCAGCCGGTCGAATACTGGCTGGCCAGCCTCTACCGAAGCGGGATCGAAGCAACGCTCGATGATGCCGAACGATGTTTTCGGTGAGCAACCGTCTTCCGTCTTTGGCCGAATGATTCATCTACGGCAAAAATGGGCGAGCCGAAAAATCAGGGAAGTTGCTGGGTCTCGAAAAATCCATCTAATGGGATTTGTGTTGTTTTCTCGAAATCGTCCATCGCCTCGACCAACCGCGAACGATAGTTGAGCAGCGCGAGCAATAGCTGCGCCGCATCACGAGAAAGCCCATACCGAGCCCAACTCTCGGACGTCCGGCGCTCCAGCCCGATATGATCTCCAAAGGCTTCGACGCTTGCAAATCCTAGCCCAGTAATGACTTCGCGCAATTCGTCGGCCGACATGCGGGGTTTAACGATGTGCGAATGCAGTCGTTCAAATACAAGCCTGACATCCGAGGGCTTGAAATGAATCGAATTGCGAGCAAATTGTTCTAGGTTATTGGCCATTTTTCTTGTTCCTCCATTTAAGCGCGGCGGATCTCGAACTGTCAGTCAATGTTTTTGCCTGTTCCAGCCAAGAGCGCATCTGCGGCGCTTTCATCAGTTATGAGAACCTTCGCGCCCGTGGCGCGCAAGGCCGCGAGAAGAGCGGGGGCCTTTTTGGCGCCGCCCCCTGCGATCGCCACCAATCCGATGCCCGAGAGTTCCAGCGGGTTGACTGCCATAATACGGTGATTGACGGGATGATCCACGACCTTTCCCTCGGCATCGATGAAATGGCAAAGCAAATCGCCGACCGCGCCCGCCATTTTTATCGACGTCAGGTCTGACTCTGGCAAGAGCCCTTCACGAAACAGGGTCGAGTCTCGCCCGACATTTCCGACGCTGAGCAAGGCTACATCCGCAGCTCTCGCCCGATCCAGTAGCTCACGCAATGTGGGTTCCTGCCACAGAGCAGCTCGCATCTCCGCGCTTGAGACGAACACCGGCGCCGTGAGCTGAAAGCAGTCCGCGCCAAACATATCGGCGACACGACGCGCCACCGCAGAAGGATTGATGCTCCGTGAATGGGTCAGTCCGCCGAGCAACGAGACGACGGACATCGCGTCGATCTGACGGGGCTGCATGCCGCGTAGCGCTAGAGATAGTGTCTGCCCCCATCCAACGGCCAAGGACATCTGGTCTTTCAGCATGCCGGATAGCCAAACCCCGGCTGCGTATCCGACGAGAGCCGGTATGCTCGCCGCGTCGCGCGCTGTCGGCACGACGATGACTTCCTCGAGGGCCAACGCCTTCGCGACACGTCTTTCCAGCCCTACCTGTGCCGCAGAGCGGGCATCGATGCGGATCCTGACAACGCCTTCCGCGCGCGCGGCGGCAAGCATCCGAATGACCTTGATCCGGCTTAGCCCCAGCGCATCAGCGACCTGCTCCTGTGTGAGCCCTTCGACATAGTAGAGCCACGCTGCTCGGACCTTGGCGTCTGCAGCGAGTTCGTGGCCGTTGGCCCATCGTTCGTCTGCGTCCACCGCCAATTGTCCTCGTTCGGGGCCAAAGCATCACCGGCCGACCATCGTCCGTCCTTTGGGACACGGCAATCATTTTGACGCCTTGACAGGACAAGTTCAATGATCTTTTGTGCTTCTAAATGAACATATGTTCTGATAAAAAATCATTCTTGGGTGGAGACAATTTGATGGCCTCCGAACTTTTGTCGCCGACAGGAATGCCGATGGCGTCCGGCATGACGTTGGCTGAGGCGCTCGATCATCGCCAAAAGCTCGGCAAGCCGGTCCGGGTCGGGCTCATTGGCGCTGGCCAGATGGGCACTGACATCGTCGTCCAGATCTCGCAGATGCAGGGTATCGAGATTACGGCGGTAGCCGACATCGCGCCTGACCGGGTCTCGCGCGCTGCGGCTCTCGCCGGGCGCGAGGTGACGATCGTATCCGACGAGATGGAACTGACTGCGGCGCAGCGGGTCGGGCGGATCGCGGTGACGAGCTCGCTCGATCTGGTTTGCCGGTCGCCGCTGGTCGACGTCATCATCGATGCGACGGGCAATCCGGAGGCGGGTTCGCGGGTGGCGCTGAGCGCTATCGCGGCGCGCAAACACATCGTGATGATGAATGTCGAGGCCGACATCACCATCGGCTCCTATCTCGCCGCCGAGGCGGCGAAGGCGGGCGTGGTCTATACGCTCGGCGCCGGCGACGAGCCTGCCGCCGCGATGGAGCTGATCAATTTCGTCCGCGCCATGGGGTATCCCGTCGTGGCCGCGGGCAAGGGCAAGAATAACCCGTTCCGCATCGATGCAGTGCCGGCCGACTATGTCGAGGAGGCCACGCGGCGGAACATGAACCCGCGCATGCTGGTCGAGTTCGTCGACGGCTCGAAGACAATGGTCGAGATGGTCGCCATCGCTAACGCTTGCGGCTTCGTGCCCGACGTGCCCGGCATGCACGGCCCCGCCGCGCCGCGTGCCGAGCTTCAGGATTATTTCTGCCCGAAGGAAGAGGGCGGCCTGCTCTCGACCAAGGGCGTGGTCGACTTCTCGGTAGCAAAGGGCGTCGCGCCAGGCGTCTTCGCCGTCGCCGAGATGCGTCATCCGCGCGTCCGCGAGCGGATGAGCGACCTGCATCTCGGCCCCGGCCCCTACTACTCTTTTTTCCGGCCCTATCACCTGACCAGCCTTGAAGTGCCGCTCTCGGCGGCAGCCGCCGTGCTCTTCGGCCTCAGCCACATGAAGCCGCTGCCGATCCCGACGGCCGAGGTCGGCTGTGTCGCCAAGCGCGATATCGCGGTCGGCGAGACGCTCGATGCCATCGGCGAATATGCCTATCGCGGTTTCGCCCTGTCGCGCATCGACGCGCTCGCCCGCCACGCTTTGCCGATCGGCCTTGCCCAGGGTGCGACCGTGACGAAGGCCGTCCGCAAGGGCGAACTCATTACGCTCGCCGACGCAGCCCCCGACGAACGCCTCAACATCGTCGCGGTGCGACGCGCGCAAGAGGCGATGATCGCAGCCCTTGGAGCTTCGGCATGATGGCAGAAGACACAGCCGCCCGCCCTAACCAGCGGCCGGAGTTGGCAGCGCTCGACGACGGAACGCTACGCGGCGCGCTGATGCGCATGCACCTGATCCGCAAGTTCGAGGAGGCGGCCGAAGCGAGTTACATGCGCGGCCTGATCCACGGCACGATGCACCTCTCGATCGGTCAGGAGGCGAGCGCAGTCGGCACGACGCTGCCTCTGGAAGCCCACGACTATATCCTCTCGACCCATCGCGGCCACGGCCACTGCATCGCGCGCGGAGCCGAGCCGAAGCTGATGTTCGCCGAGTTCTTCGGCAAGGAGACCGGCTACTGCAAGGGCCGCGGCGGCTCGATGCACATTGCCGATGTCGAGGGTGGCAATCTCGGTGCGAATGGCATCGTCGGCGGCGGCCTGCCAATTGCGGTCGGCGTCGGGATGAGCATCAAGGCGCAGAAGAACGGCCGCGTCTGCATGGTGTTCTTCGGCGATGGCGCCTCGAATGAAGGGGCTTTTCACGAGGCGCTCAACATGGCCTCGATTTGGAAGCTGCCGGTCGTCTTCGTCTGCGAGAACAACAAATACGGCATGTCGATGGACATCGCGCGGGCCATGGCGGTGGCTAATGTCGCCGATCGCGCCAGCGCCTACGCCATGCCTGGCCATTGCCTCGACGGCAACGACCTGGCCGGCGTCGCCGCCGTCGCGCGCGAAGCAATCGAGAAGGCCCGCTCTGGAGGCGGTCCCTCACTGATCGAGTGCAAGACCTATCGCCTGCGCGGCCATTCGAAAAGCGACCGCAACCTCTACCGCACCAAGGAGGAGATCGAGGATTGGCGCGGTCAGGATCCAATCCGCCGGCTGGAAGCCGAGCTGCAGTCGCATGACCGCTTTAACGCGGGAGAGCTGCTGGCGCTGGAAGAGGAGGCCCAGCGCGAGATCGACGCGGCGGTCGAATTCGCCCGCACCTGTCCGGACCCCGACCCGAAAGACCTGACCCGTGACGTCTATGCGCTCTGAATTGATCGAGCCACCCGTACAATTGCGCGAGCTGACCTATGCCGAGGCTGCGCGCGAAGCGCTGGCGCAGGCGATGGAAGCCGACGAGCGCGTTTTTCTTTTCGGCGAGGATGTCGGCGTCTATGGCGGCGCCTTCGGCGTCTCCGGGGACCTTGTGCATCGCTTCGGCAAGGACCGCGTCATCGATACGCCAATCAGCGAGCTCGGCATTGCGGGCGCGGCGGTCGGTGCGGCGATCACAGGCATGCGGCCGGTGCTCGAAATCCAGTTCTCAGATTTCGTCACGCTTGCCATGGAACAGCTCGTCAACCAGGCGGCCAAGATCCACTTCATGTTCGGTGGCAAGGCCAGCGTGCCGATGGTGGTGCGCCTGCCCGGGGGCTCCGGCACCGGCGCGGCGGCCCAGCACAGCCAGAGCCTCGAGGCTTGGTTCGCCCATGTGCCGGGGCTGAAGGTGCTCCAGCCGAGCACGCCGCACGATGCCAAAGGCATGCTGCTCGCTGCAATCGACGATCCCAACCCTGTGCTGATCTTCGAACACAAGCTGCTCTACAAGACCAAGGGGCATGTTCCCGAAGAGGCCTATCGCGTTCCGATCGGACAGGCCGCCATCCGTCGCGAGGGCACCGACATCACCATCGTCGGCTCTTCGATCATGGCGCTGAAGGCGCAGGCAGCCGCCGCGCGGCTGGCGGAAGAGGGCATCTCGGCGGAGGTGATCGACCTGCGATCGATCCGCCCGATCGACTTCACCACCATCGCCGAAAGCGTGCGTAAGACGCACAGGCTCATGGTCGTCTATGAGGGCGTCAAGACCATGGGTATCGGCGCCGAGATCTCGGCCATGATCGCCGAAAGCGAGGTCTTCGACTTTCTGGACGCGCCGATCATTCGGCTCGGCGGTGCGGATGCGCCCATTCCTTACAACCCGGTGCTGGAGAAGGCGGCCGTGCCGCAGGAGGACGACATCGTCGCCGCGGCGCAGAACCTCATCCGTCGCGGAGAGGCCTGATGCCTGTTGAGGTCATCCTCCCCAAGGTCGACATGGACATGGAATCGGGCACGATCGAAGCCTGGCATGTCAAGGAAGGCGACCATGTCCGTCAGGGCGATACGATCTTCGAGATCGGCACCAACAAGGCGGTGATGGAGGTTGAAGCCCCCGCGACCGGCGCGATCCGGCGCATCCGCACCGAAACTGGCGTCGCGATCACGGTTGGCACGCCGGTGGCCTGGATTTATCTCGAGGGCGAGGCGAGCGATACACCGGTTGCCGACTCCTCGCCCGCTCGAGAATCCGCGCCAGCGCCCAATTCGGCCGCCCCAGCCGACGCTTTGCCTGCCAGGTCCGTGTCTTCCACCGCACCCGCATCTGCCGGCCTGCGCGCCACGCCGCTCGCTCGCCGGATCGCGCGCCTCAATGGCCTCGACCTCATGACGATCAAGGGAAGCGGACCGCGCGGGCGGATCAGCGAGAGCGATGTCAGCTCGGCCCTCACCCTGAGGGACGCCGCGAAAAACGCCGCCGCGGATACGTCCGTCGTGAAGGTCCCCCTTCCGCGGGGCGAGATGGCAGCCCAGGGAACGCTGAAGCCTTTTTCGGCGATCCGCCGCATCGTTGCGAGCCGGCTCTCCGAAAGCATGCGCACGGCACCGCATTTCTATCTCACTTCGGAGATCGAGATGGGTGCGGCCCGCGACCTGCTGCGCCGGCTATCGACCAGGCATGAGCGCTTGTCCCTGCCCAAGCCGAGCTTGACCGTGCTGATCGCCCGGATCGTGGCCGGCGTGCTGCGGGACCATCCGCTGATCAACGCCTCCGCCGAGGGCGAGGCAACGCGCCTGCATGAGCGTATCGACATCGGCATCGCCATGGAGCGCGAAGGCGATCTCGTCGTGCCGGTGCTGCGGAATGCCGGCGGTATGGACATGCTGACGATGACAAGCGAGTTCGCCAGATTGCGCGAAGGGGTCGCAAAGCGCAGCCTGACGCCGGCCGAACTCGGTGGCGGCAGCTTCACCATATCCAATCTCGGCATGTACGGGGTCGACAGTTTCACCGCGATCATCAACCCGCCCCAGAGCGCGATTCTCGCTATCGGCCGCACTGTCGACAAGCCTGTCGGGCGCGACGGGCAGATCGTGCTGCGGCCGATGGCCAGCTTCACCCTGTCGTCGGACCACCGCATCGTCGACGGCGTCACCGCCGCACGGTTCATGGCAGACCTGCGCGAAGCCTTGGAATACCCGGAGGTCTTGTTGTGATTTGAGAGGCGGCAGCGCTTTCCAAAAGCGCGCCGCCTGCCGCTGCCGATAGACTACGCTGCCAGAACGAATTGACGAAGATCGTCCGACGCCACTCGGCGGAACGGACGGCAAGCCAACGGAGGAAACCGCTATGACCATGACCAGACGCAACCTCGTCTTTGCCGCCGCATTCGGGACGCTGTTTGCCGCCGCATTCGGGACGCTGTTTGCCGCCGGCCCCGTTCTCGCCCAGGCGCCCTCAGGCAAGCTGGTACTTTACACCTCGCAGCCCGAGAAGGACGCAGCTCAGACAACTGCCGCCTTCAAGAAGGCCTATCCCAATATCGACGTGGAGATTTTCCGGTCCGGAACCACCGAGGTCATGGGCAAGCTCGCGGCCGAAATCTCCGCCGGCCAGCCGCGCGCAGATGTGCTGCTGATCGCGGACGCTGCCAGCATGGAAGTCCTGAAGAAGGACAAACGCTTGCTCGCCTATCCCGGGGCCAAGGTCGAGGGGCTGCAGTCCGGCTCCTTCGATGTGGACAAGACCTATTTCGGCTCCAAGCTGATCACCACCGGGATCGCGGTCAATACAGGCGCCAAGACCCGTCCGACCTCTTGGAACGATCTCGGCAAGCCCGATCTCAAGGGCCAGATCTCGATGCCGAGCCCGCTCTATTCCGGTGCGGCAGCGATCATGCTTTCGACCATGACGGCCCGTCCGGATATTGGCTGGAAGCTTTTCGAAGAGCTCAAGGCCAACGATGCGGTCGCCGTGCGCGGCAATGGTGCAGTGCTACGTGCGGTCGCGACCGGCGAGAAGGCCTATGGCGTGCTGGTCGACTTCATGGCCTACAACGCCAAAGCGCAGGGGTCGCCGATCGACTTCATCTTCCCGACAGAAGGCGCGCCCGCCGTCACAGAGCCGGTCGCGATCTTGAATACCAACAAGAATGAAGTAGCTGCCAAGGCCTTCGTCGATTTCATCCTGTCAGATGACGGCCAAAAGCTCGCCCTCGCCATGGGATACATTCCAGCCAAGCCGAGCGTCGGCGCCCCCTCCTGGCTGCCGGCCGGCACCAAGATCAACGTGATGGCGTCGGATATCGCCGCCGTGGTCAAGGCGACGGAGGCCGACAAAAGCCGCTTTGCCACCATGTTCGGCAACTGAGCGCAGGTCTTAATGTCGTTCGCGGATGCCTCCACGGCGCGGACCCGGCTCGAGGAGACAGGCCTGCTCTGGGGCCTTGTCATCCTGGTCGCGCTCCTGTCGCTGCTGCCGATCGGGCGCCTGGTCGTTGAGGGCTTTGCCCCCGGCGGTCAGCTCTCGACCTCCTCGCTGGGAAAGGTCTTCGCCAGCCCTGCGACCTGGACGGCGACGGGCAACAGCCTTGTCGTCGCCGTGGCGGGCACGATCCTCGCGGTCTCGATCGGCGGCGTGGTCGCGCTTGTTACCTCGCTGACCGACATCCGCGCCCGCAACGCCTTCACCTTTTGCTTCGTCCTTCCCCTGATGATCGCGCCGCAAGTCACGGCGTTGGCGTGGCTGCAGCTTTTCGGCCCGTCGAGCACGCTTCTCAAGCTCATCGGCATGGCGCCGGGCCTTGGTAGCCGCAATCCCCTGTATTCGCGCGAAGGCATCATTCTGCTGCTCGGCCTGCAATATGCGCCGCTGGTGTTCCTGACCCTGCGGGCTGGGCTGCGGGCCCTGCCGAAGGAACTGATCGAGGCCGGTCTCTCCGCCGGTGCCAACCCGCTCACCGTCCTTCGCACCGTGGTGCTGCCGCTGATGACACCGCCGCTGGTGGCAGGCATCGCGCTTTGCTTCGTCTCCTGCCTCGGCAATTTCGGCATTCCCGCCTTCCTCGGCATCCCCGGCAATTTCGTCGTCTTGCCGACGCTGGTCTACCAGCGCCTTGCGGGGCTCGGGCCGGGCGTATTGTCGGAGGTTGCGGTCCTCTCGCTGCTGATCGGCGTGATCGCCATGGCTGGCATCCTCTTCCAGGATTTCGTGCTGCGCCGCCGCGACTTCCGGATCACAACGACCTCCAGTGCGATGCGCCGCTTCGAGCTCGGCAGCTGGCGCAAACTCGTCGAAACTGCGCTTTGGACATTTGCCATCCTCGTTCTGGCACTGCCGTTCCTTGGCCTCCTGACGACCTCCCTGATCCCGGCCTTCGGCGTGCCGCTGAATGCCAGGACCGCAACGCTCGGCAACTACGCCTATGTGCTGTTCGAGCATGCCGCCTCGAAGCGCGCCTTCCTCAACAGTTTCCTGATGTCGGCCACCGCCGCGATCGTCATCGTCGTGATCTGCGTGCCGCTCGCCTATTTCATCGTCTGGAAGAAATCCCGGCTCCTTCGGCTGCTCAATGTCGCCGCCGAACTGCCCTATGCCATGCCCGGTGTCGTGCTCGCCATCGCAGCCATCCTGCTCTTTCTGAAGCCGCTGCCGGTTCTCGGCTGGTCGTTCTACAACACAATCTGGATCATCTTGTTCGCCTATCTGGCGCGGTTCCTGGTGCTCGGCCTGCGGCCGATCGTCAGCGGTTATCTCCAGCTCGACCGCACGCTGGAGGAGGCTGCCCAGATCGCAGGTGCCGGGCTGCCGCGTCGGCTTGTGACCATCATCTTCCCCCTGGTGGCGCCAGCGGCAGTGGCAGGCGCCATGCTGATCTTCCTGACCGCTTTCAACGAACTCACCGTCTCGGCGCTGCTCTGGTCGTCGGGAGCTGAGACGCTCGGCGTCGTCGTCTTCTCCTTCGAACAGGGTGGCGATTCCACCTACGCCTCTGCGCTCGCCGCCATCACCGTGCTGGTCACCGTCGGGCTGATGCTGTCGACGCTGACATTCGCCCATAAACTGCCACAGGGAGTGCTGCCGTGGCGCGACTGACCATCGATCGAGCGCAAAAGCGCTTTGGCACTTACACGGCTCTCGACGAGGTTTCGCTGACGGTCGAGGATGGCGAATTCGTTGCCGTGCTCGGCGCGTCCGGCTGCGGCAAGACCACGCTGCTGCGCCAGATCGCCGGCTTCGACAAGCTCGACGGTGGTTCGATCACCATTGGCGACAGGCTGGTTTCGTCCGGGTCCCAGCATGTTCCGCCTGAGCATCGCAAGATCGGCGTCGTCTTCCAGTCCTATGCGCTCTGGCCGCATATGACCGTGGCCGAGAACGTCGCCTATGGGCTTACGGTCGCAGGCGTGCGCGATCCAGAGCGGGCGCAGCGCGTTACGGCCGCCCTCGAACTCGTCGGCCTGACCGGTTTCGCCGACAGGCGGCCGGGACTGCTCTCGGGCGGCCAGCGCCAGCGCGTGGCGCTGGCTCGCTGCCTCGTCACCGAGCCGTCGCTGGTGCTGCTTGACGAACCTCTCGCCAATCTCGACGTGCATCTTCGTGCCTCGATGGAGGAGGAGTTCTCCCGCTTTCACGAACGCACCGGCACGACGATGGTCTACATCACCCATGATCAGGCCGAGGCGATGGCCCTCGCTGATCGGATAGCGGTGATGGATCGCGGCAAGCTGCTCCAGCTCGCCACTCCCTCGATGCTCTATCGTGAACCCGCCAACGCCATCGTCGCCGGTTTCATCGGAGACGGCATGGTGCTGCCTGCACAGGTGTTGTCGGCGCCCGAGGCGGGGCGCTGCAAGGTGCAGGTGCTTGGCGTCGAGGCCGTGGTGCGCTGCCGCGCGGATCAGCCCACGACCGGAACCGCCAGCCTATGTCTGCGGGCACGCGATTTCAGCGTGGGCGAGACGAACGGCGACGGCCGAGGCATTCCCGCCCGCGTCGAACGACTGTCCTATCAAGGCGGTCATTTCCGCATGGAGGCCCGCCCGATCGCCAGCAATGACGTGGTCCTTCATCTCGATGCCGCAGAGCCCGCCCCCGCCGAGCCCGGAGACGTCATTAGCCTCAGCATCTCCGATGGCTGGGTGATCCCAGAGTTCGCCGCATGAAGGTTCGGATCCATGGCGGGGTAGGGGAGAAGGGCCGCACTTGCATCGGCGTCGAGCATGGTTCGACGCGCGTGCTGCTTGATGTCGGTGTCGACACCAGCGCCCAGCGCGGGGCGGGCTATTATCCCGCAACAACCTCCGAGATGCTCGCGGCCACGGATGCGATTATCGTGACGCATGCGCATGAGGACCATGTCGGAGCCCTCGGCTGGTGCATCGCCAACGGTTTTGCCGGGCGCATCTTGATGACGGCCGAAACGGCGGCGGAAGCGGGAGCGACGCTCGCAGCCTACGCGACGCCGGAAGAGGCCGCTCTGGCAGGTCGGGCTTCGATCGAACTCATCGAAGCCGGTCGCCCCTTCGCGATCGGATCGCTAACGGTCTTGACGGGCCGCAGCGGCCATGTCGTCGGCGGCGTCTGGTGTCATCTTTCCGCTGGCGGCCGTAGCGTCGGCTATTGCGGCGACGTGGTTCCGGCGAGCCCCGTCTTTGCCATGGACCCGTTGCCGCCCTGCAACCTCATCCTCGTTGACGCCTCCTACGGGGCAGACCGCATATCCGCCGCTGCGCGCGGTCTTGCCGTCACCGACTGGCTGCGTGCCCATTCAGGCGGAGCGGTGCTGCCTACGCCATTAAGCGGCCGCTCACTCGAACTGCTCGGGTTGATCGAGACGCCGATTGCGATCGAGCGGTCCATGCGCGAGCCACTGGCGCAGCAAATCGCGGCTGAGGGCTGGCTAGCCTGCGGCGTTGCCACGCGGCTGTCGCGACGCCTCGCTGAAGCTGAACTTTGGAGCGTCGGCATGGCGCTGCCGAAGGCCGCGTTGCTCTGCCACGACGGAATGGGCTTGTCGGGCCCCTCACGCGCGGCACTGAACCAGGCGCGGATCGAGCGGCATCCGGTTCTATTGACCGGGCATTTGCCAAGCGGCAGCCCCGGAGATGCGATGCTCGTGGCGGGCGAGGCCGAATGGCTGCGCTTTCCAACTCACCCAACCGTGCTGGAGAACGCAGCGATTGCCGCCGCCAGCGGTGCTTTGGTCGTGCTCGCCCATTCCTGCGATTCGGGGACGGCCGCAGCACTTGCCGCCAATATTCCGGGTCTGGACCCAACGCCGCGTCCCGGCCAGGTCATCGAGATCTAGAACAGGGTTTTATCATGCGTATCTTGATTGCAAACGACGACGGCATCGACGCTCCAGGCATCGCTCTGCTGAGGGCAGCCGCTAGGCGCCTCAGCTCAGATATCTGGGTCGTTGCACCTGAGCGCAAATGGACCGCGGCCAGCCATCATCTCTCATTCGATCGGGATCTCGTCCTGTCTCGCCGCGAGCCACAGGTCTACGCTTTATCGGGCACTCCTGCCGATTGCGTCGTCGGTGCAATGACCGTGCTCTTCAGCGACGGCGGTAAGCCCGACCTGATGCTGTCCGGCGTCAATGATGGCCGCAACACGGGTGAGGATGCGGCTTATTCGGGCACATTATCGATCGCGCGAGAGGCCTGCTTCTGGGGACTGCCAGCCATCGGGCTCTCCCGGAACAAGGGCGGTGACTCCGGCGAGCTCGAGGTTGCAGCATTGGCCGCCTTGATCGAGAGCCTTTGGAAGCGGCGGGATCAATGGATGCGCGATGGTGCTTGGCTGAGTGTGAACCTGCCAAAGCATCTCCCAGCCAATGTAGGCCTCGCACGCATTGGCCGCGACAAGATCGCAGGCGCTGCGGACATTATCTCCAGCGAAGAGGACCGTATCGTCTGGCGAATTCGGCGCGGTCGGAGCTACTCCACGCAGCCCGGCGACGAGAATGATCTGATCGACTCCGGGCGCATCGCCATCGTGCGGCACTGCTGGACCGACGGCGCTCCCCTCGATGGATCGCTTGCATCCGGAATGAACGATGACCTCACTCCGCCTGCATAGTCCGAATCCGTAGCTAGCGGTCCAAGCAGCAGCGTCACGTCCGTATTCCGGCTGCCCGCCCTTCTTCGTGGCGCCATTGTCAGCCAGCGATGCGCGGTACGGCTTGTCCCACTGCCGACAAGAATCGAACACGCGTTATTCCGTTAATCGGAACATCTAAAAAAATATGGACCGATTAACGGTGTATGATTGACAGCGTCGCGATCCCGACCTTCCATAGGGTCAACAGGAGTGATCGCATGGCTGTCGTCGAGCGGGTGAAGAGCGGAAGCAAGTTCGAGGAGCTGTACTGCTTCTCGCGGCTCGTGAAGGTCGAGAACTGGATTTACTCGTCGAACACGGCGGGGCGTAATTATCAGACCCGCGAAATGTCCGAGGATGTCGCGGCGCAGGCGACGCAGGCGCTTAACAATCTCGAAGGCGCGCTTCATGCCGTTGGCGCAAGCCTGCAGGACACGGTGCGCTTCACCGTCTGCGTGGGGCACCCCGACGATCTCGGCGCGGTTCTAGCCACGATCGCCGACCGTATCCGCGGGATCGACCCCGCCCACACCATCCATATCGGGCCGCTGCCGCATCCGGAGATGAAGGTCGAACTGGCGCTGGTCGCCTACAAGCGCGATCCCGCCACGCCCGACATCGTCACATCCGTCACGGTGTGAGAGCAATGGCCGACGTCGTTATCATCGGTTCGGGGATCAGCGGCGCTGCAACCGCCTACGAGCTCGCCAAGGAAGGGCTCGACGTCATCCTGGTTGATCGCTTCGGCCCGGCGGCCATGGCGTCGGGCTGGACGCTGGCGGGGGTGCGCCAGTCGGGGCGCCACCCCGCCGAGCTGCCGCTGGCGAAGGCCGCCGTCGAGATCTGGGACACGCTCGCCGAAGAACTCGGTGGCGAGACCCATTACCAGCGCGGCGGCAATCTGCGATTGGCCCGCACCGAGGCGGAAATCCCAGTCATCGCCGCCCTGGTCGAGCAACAGAACGCGGCAGGCCTCGACCTGACGTTCCTCTCCAGCAATGCCGAGATCAGGACTTTGGCACCGGCCTTGTCCGAACGCGTGCTGGCAGCCTCGCATTGTCCCACCGACGGCAGCGCAGACCCCGCCTCGACAGTCATGGCCTTCGTCGAGGCCGCCAAGCGGCTCGGCGCCACGACGCGGTTCGGAGAGCGCGTGCTGCGCATCGAGACCAGCGGTGGCCGCGCGACCGGCGTCCTGACCGACAAGGGCCGTATTCCGGCGGGCAGGGTGGTGATCGCGGCCGGGATTTTCGGAAACGAACTCTTGCAGCCCTTCGGCTACGAGGTGCCCTTGCAGGTGCCGATGGTCACCGTGCTGCGGTCGACGCCGCTCGATGCCACGCTCCGGCAGGTCATTGGCGTAGCCAATGCCGACTGCGCCGGACGCCAGGAATTCAACGGCCGCTTCCGCGTCACCAGCGGGCTGCAGGACTGGCATGGCGGTTTGAAGGAGACGGCGACGGAGGCAGGTCCACGCCCGAAGGTGCTCCCGACCGGCGACAGCATGGCCGAGGTCGTAAAGCTGTTCGGCGAAGTCGTTCCGGCGTTCGCAAGCGCGCAGATCGAGGAATTTTGGGCGGGCCTGATCGATCTGACGCCGGACGCGCTGCCGGTGCTCGACAATTCGCTCGAGACGGAAGGCGTCGTCGTGGCGATGGGCTTTTCCGGGCACGGCTTTTGCCTTGGCCCCATCACGGGGCGCATCCTCGCCGACCTGGTGCAAGGGCGGCCGTCGCGGATGCCAATCGAGCCCTTCGGAATCCGCCGCTTCTCCGCTCTTCGCAATGCAGCGGAGCCGGCGACACTGCACGGATAGGACACGCATCGCCCACGACGTTTCGCCTTCAACAAGAACAGGGGAATGGCATGGCTATCAGGATCAGGACATTCGGGGCGGCGGCTCTCATCGGCGTGTTTCTCGGGGCTGGTGCGCAGGCGCAGACGTTGCGCGTCGCCGTGCCGGGCAACGATATGGCGAGCCTCGACCCCTATCGCGCGACCGCGACGCTCGACGTCAATGTCGTCAACTGGATCTTCAACGGCCTCGTGCGCATCAAGCCCGGCCAGATCAGCCCCGAGATGATCGAGCCCGATCTCGCCGAAAGCTGGACCTCGACGCCCGACAAGAAGGAATGGACCTTCAAGCTGCGCGCCGATGTGCAGTGCCAGGGCGAATACGGTGCCTTGACCGCCGATGACGTGGTCTACTCGCTCAACCGCGCGGCGACCAAGGAGACCTCCAGTTTCTTTGCCGACTATCAGGCCTTCCAGTCGATCGAGGCGCCCGACGCGAAGACGGTCAAGATCACGCTGAAGGAGCCGGTGCCGAGCCTGCTCGGGTTGCTCGTGCCCTATCATGGTGGCAACATCGTCTGCCGCAAGGCGGTCGAGGCGCTGGGCGACGAGTTCGCCCGCAAACCGGTCGGCACCGGGCCGTTCCAGGTCGTCGAATACCAGCCGCAGCAATTCGTGCGCTTGCAGGCCAACGCGAAGTATTTCCGCGGCACGCCGCAGATCAAGGAAATCCTGTTCCGCTACATGGCTTCCGATTCCAGCCGCGACTTGGCTTTCCAGGCCGGGGAGATCGACCTCGTCAACGGCAAGTTCGAGGATAGCTGGATCAAGCGCATGAGCCAGTTGCCGGAGACGACGGTCGATGTGATAGGCCCCACCGAGATCCATTCGATCTACCTCAACACGTCCCAGAAGCCGCTCGACGACATCAGGGTGCGCCAAGCCATCGCCCATGCGGTCAGCCGCGATGCGCTGGTCAAGTTCCGCGGAACGATGCTGTCCAAGGCCGCCGATTCTGTCGTTCCAAACGGCTATCTCGGTCATGTCGCCTTGCCCCTGCCGCAGTACGATCCGGCGCAGGCGAAGAAGCTGCTGGCCGAGGCCGGCTATCCGAACGGGCTGACGATCAAGTCGATCCAGACGACCCTGCCCGCCATGCTGACGACGATGCAGGTGGTCCAGTCGCAGCTCAAGGCGTCCGGCATCAATCTCGAGCTGGCGCTGGTCGATCATCCGACCTTCCACGCCCAGATCCGGCAAGACCTGTCGCAGGTGGTCTACTACGGCGCGGCTCGCTTCCCCGTCGCCGATACCTTCCTGACCCAGTTCTTCGATTCCGCCAGCAGCATCGGCAAACCGACGGCCGTGACGAATTTCGCCCATTGCGATGTCGCCGATGCCGAGATCAAGGCAGCGCGCACCGAGCCCGACATCGAGAAGCAGAAGGCGCTCTGGGCCACCGCTCAGAAGAAAATCGTCGCCGCGGTCTGCGCGGTGCCGATGTACGAGATGGGCCAGCCCTGGGCGTGGAAGAACAAGCTGACATTCGCCTACAAGGTCGTGGGTTCGCTCGGCCTGTCGCCGCCTATCGACGAGACCACGCGCCTGGCCAACTGAGCCGATGGCAGGCTTCGTTCTCCGGCGCCTGGGCTTTGCACTCGTCACGCTCTTTGCCGTCCTGACGCTGGTGTTCTTCGTCGTCCGGATCTTGCCGGGCGATCCCGCCATGGTCATCCTCGGCGACCAAGCCTCGGCGGCGACGATAGCGGCGCTGCGCACCCGGCTTGGACTCGATCTGCCGATGACGACGCAATATGCCCGCTTCATCCTCGGCGCGATCGGGGGGGACTGGGGCGTCTCGATGGTGACGCGGCGTCCGGTCGTTCAGGAGGTGTTGAACGTCCTGCCCTATACGCTGGAACTGACCGGGCTCGCACTGGTCCTTGGCGTCGCGCTGGGCATGCCGGCCGGAGTCTGGGCGGCGGTGCACCGCAACCGCATTCCAGACTACGTCACGCGGATAGTTTCGCTTGTCGGGCTTTCGGCACCTGCCTTCGTCTCGGGAATCGTACTCCTCCTGATCTTTGCCATCGCGCTGAGCTGGTTTCCGGTGATCAGCGGCGGGCAGGCGACAACGCTCGCGGGGCGCTTGCGCGAGCTGGCGCTGCCGGCGATCAACCTCGCTTTGATCATGGCGGCCTATGTCACCCGCGTCACCCGTTCGGCGATGCTCGAGGTTCTGAGCCAGGACTATGTCCGCACGGCGCGCGCCAAGGGCGTGCCGGCGCGCGTCGTCGTCTGGCGCCACGCCTTGCGCAATTGCCTGATCCCCGTCGTCACCGTGGTCGGGCTCTATCTCGGCATCCTGATCGGCAATTCGGTGCTGACCGAGATCGTCTTCAACCGGCCGGGCCTCGGCAAGCTGATCGTCGGCGCGCTGGCGCAGCGCGACTATACGATGCTGCAGGGCATGATGGTGATCTACACGCTGATCGTCGTGCTGGTGAACCTCGCCACCGACCTCGTCTACGGCCTCGTCGATCCGCGGGTGACGTTCAAATGAGCGACGAGACGCAAGCGGCCCCGCCGCGCCGTCCCTCCGAATTGGCCTCGCTGCTAAGGCTCTGCGGCCAGACGCTGAAGCGCGCCTTCGCCGGAAACATCACCACCTGGGTCGGCACCGCCATCTTCGGCGCGATCGTGATCCTGGCGGTGCTCGCCCCCCTGATCGTCCCCTTCGACCCGATCGAACAGGACATGGCCTCCCGGCTCCAATCTCCCGATGCTGTTCACTGGCTCGGTACGGATTATTACGGCCGCGACACTCTGGCCCGCCTGCTGGTCGGCGCCCGCTATTCACTGATCATCGGCCTGACCTCGATCGTGGTGGCGGTCGTCATCGGCACGCTGATCGGCCTGCTCGCCGGTTATTTCGGCGGACGGCTCGACATCGTCGTGATGCAGGCGATGGATGTCGTGCTTGCTTTTCCGGCACTGATCCTCGGGCTGATCCTGGTCGCGATGCTGGGCGCGACGGTGACCAACATCGTCATCGCCATCGCCTTCACGGCGATTCCACCCTTCGCGCGGATCGCGCGGGCTCCGGTGATTGCGCTGCGCGAGCGCGAATTCGTCCAGGCAGAGCGCGCGCTCGGCTTCTCCGACATGCGCATCATGTTCCGCCATGTCCTGCCGAACATCCTGCCCGACATTCTGGTGATGGCGTCGCTGTGGATGGCGACAGCCGTTCGAACGGAGGCCTCGCTCGCCTTCATCGGCCTGGGCATCGCGCCGCCGACGCCGACCTGGGGCGGCATGGTGCGCGAGGGTTTCGAGAACATCCTCGACAGCTATGCGCTGGCGCTCGTGCCGAGCCTGGCCGTGCTGGTGCTGGTCCTTTCGCTCAACCTGATCGGCGACGGTCTGCGCGATGCGATCGATCCCAAGCTGAAGGTGGAAGCGTGACCGATCAGCGCTCTCCAGTCCTGAGCGTCGAAGGGCTGCGGATCGGCTTCGGCCGGTTCGAGGCCGTGAAGGGCGTCTCCTTCGACGTGGCGGCCGGCGAGACCGTCGCGCTCGTCGGCGAATCCGGCTCCGGCAAGAGCGTCACCGCGCTTTCGATCATGCGGCTTTTGCCCGAGACCGCGACGATCGCCGGCAAGATCTCGCTGTCTGGCACCGACATGCTGGGGTTGCGCGGCGACGCCCTTCGCAGCGCTCGCGGGCGGCTCGCCGGCATGATCTTCCAGGAGCCGATGACGAGCCTGAATCCTGTCTTGAGGACCGGTTTCCAGGTCGCCGAGGCGCTGCGCTACCATGGCGTTGTCTCGCAGAAGGCGGCCGAGGCCGAGGCGCTGCGGCTGTTCGACAAGGTCCGCATCCCAGACGCCAAACGCCGCTTCACCGACTTTCCCCATACGCTCAGCGGCGGTATGCGGCAGCGCGTGATGATCGCGATGGCGCTGGCTTGCAAGCCCAGGCTGCTGATCGCCGACGAGCCGACCACCGCGCTCGACGTGACGATCCAGGCGCAGATCCTGCAACTCCTCACCGAACTCCAGCGTGAGAGCGGCACCGCGATCCTGTTTATTACCCACGACATGGGCGTCGTCGCCGAGACTGCCGACCGCGTCGTCGTGATGCGCCATGGCGAACTGGTCGAATCCGGCACGACGCGCAACCTGTTCGAGGCGCCCCGCCACGACTGCACCAAGGCGCTTCTGGCCGCCGTGCCGCGTCTTGGCGACATGGCCGGCAGCACGGCACCACGCCGCTTCACGCAAGCCTTGGGCAGCACGCCTGCCCGGCCCGAGACCCTGTCGTCAGGGGAAAAACCGCCGGCAGGGCAGCCGCTCCTGCGAGTGGACAATCTCGTTACCCGTTTCCCGATCACCTCGGGGTTCTTCGGCCGCCGGACCGGTGCCGTGCATGCCGTGGAGGACGTCTCGTTCACCGTAAAAGCCGGCGAAACCCTGGCGCTCGTCGGCGAATCCGGCTGTGGAAAGTCGACGACCGGCAAGAGCCTGCTGCGGCTGGTCGAGCCGCAATCGGGCAGCATCGTGCTGGACGGCATCGACGTGCTCACCGGAGATCCGGCCGCGCTACGCCTGGCGCGGCGGCGCATGCAGATGATCTTCCAGGATCCCTACGGCTCGCTCGATCCGCGCCAGACCATCGGCTCGGCCATCGCCGAACCGATCAGGGTCCATGGCATCGCGCAGGGTTCGGAAGTCGACGACCGCGTCGCGGCGCTGCTGAAGCGTGTCGGCCTCGAACCGTCGCGGATGGCGCGCTTCCCGCACGAATTCTCCGGCGGCCAGCGCCAGCGCATCGCGATCGCCCGCGCGCTGGCGCTCGATCCCAAACTCGTCATCGCCGACGAGGCAGTCTCGGCGCTGGACGTCTCGATCAAGGCCCAGGTCGTCGATCTGATGATCGACCTGCAGGAGAATTACGGGCTGGCCTATCTCTTCATCAGCCACGACATGGCCGTCGTCGAGCGTGTGAGCCATCGAATCGCGGTGATGTATCTCGGGCAGATCGTCGAGATGGGCCCGCGCGCGGCGGTGATCGAGAACCCGCAACACCCCTATACGCGCCGGCTGCTCGCGGCCGTCCCAGTGGCGAACCCCGATGCGCGCGGCCGGTTCGAGGGCGTTAGCGCGACAGAAGAACTGAAAAGCCCCATCCGCCCGCTGGGCTACGAACCGCCGCCGCCGCGATATCGCCAGGCGGCGGAGGGGCATCTGGTGGCTGAGGACGCTTGAATCTGACCGCGCTCAGGATTGGGGTTTGAGTCATTTGCAATCGTTAGCCGTCATTGCAGCGAAGCAATCCAGAATGGCTGTGCGAGACGTCTGGGATTGCTTCTATGCGTTCGCAATGACGGCAATAGGTTCAAAAGCCGCTTCCGATCAGGGTGCTTCCCAGCGTCCGCTTGTTTCCGAGCGGAACAGTGCGTCGATAATGCGCATGTTCAGGATCGCGTCTGCGATCGGGTGGTCGAACGGCTTGTCCAGCCGGATCGCCTCCGAGAAGGCATCGGCTTGCGCCGTATAGGGATCGCAAGGGTCGAAGCTCTCGCGGACGGCGCCGCCGGCATAGAGATCGCGTGCGTCGTCGATGACCAGCTCGGTGGGCTTCGCGGGATCGGGATTGAACGGCACGCTCACGCTCAGCCGGCCTTTCGTGCCGAGAATCTCGACATGCTGCCGCGCCGCGAGCTGGGTCGCGGAGGAGAACACGAGCTGCCGCCCGCCGGGGAACTCCATCAGCCCGCTGACAAGCCGGTCGATCTTCATCACCGGATCGCGCTCGACCGTAGCGATGACGCGCAGAGGCTCGGCGCCGAACAGGTAGCGCGCGCTCGCGATCGCATAACAGCCGATGTCGTACAGCCCGCCGCCGCCGATCTCCGCCTGGTTGCGGATATTGCCGKGGTCGGCATTGCTGTAGGCGAAGACCGTGCGGATCAAACGCGCCTCGCCGATCGCGCCATCGGTGACCAGCGCACGCGTCCGAAGCCATTGCGGATGATGGCGCACCATGAAGGCCTCGGCCACGCGCCTGCCGGTGCGCTTCTCGGCTTCGACGAGCAGCCCGGCCTCCTGCGCAGTGAGCGCGACGGGCTTTTCGCACAGGACATGCTTGCCCGCCTCCATCGCTTTGATGCTCCAGGGCACATGCAGATGGTTGGGAAGCGGGTTATAGACCGCTTCTACCGAGGGATCGGCGAGCAGCGCCTCATAGCTGTCGTAAGCCGCAGGGATGCCGAGTCGGGCCGCGGCTTCCCGTCCCCGTTCGCCATCGCGTGAAGAGAGCGCGACCACACTCGTGGCGCGCCCTTTCTGCATCGCAGGGATGACCTTGTCCGTGCCGATTTTGGCCGTGCTGAGAATGCCCCAACGCACAGGTTCCATCTGCCGTTCCTCGCTGTTCTGGTGTGTTGTAGCGAACGTTTCAGCCGTGCAGCTCTACCGCCTGCCTGGCGGACACACTATTGAACCGGCCGAGTCGGAAGGGCTCGATTGGCAGCGGCGAAGGTTGGCCGAGTGCCAACGCGCTGAGGATCTGGCCCGTGACCGGCCCGAGGCAGAAGCCGTGACCGGAGAAGCCCATGGCCGCGACCAGGCCGCGCGGCGATTCAAAAGCCTCGATCGCGGGGATCGCATCCGGCGTCTGGTCGATCAGGCCGCACCATGCCCTGTCGATCCTGAGACCGGCGAAGGCCGGCAGCAGCGCCGTGAAGCGTGCCAATAGGTCGCAGATGCTGGCCGCACCCGGCCGGACCGAGGGCAGCGGATCCTCGCTCATCGTGCCGTCCCAGACCTCGTGGCCGCCGCCGAAGCGGATCTCTCCATGAGCCTCCTGCCGCACCGTGGTGTCGCCGTTGGCGACGCCGACGACCGGAACCAGTTGCTGCGGGATCGCGACGGAACGGATCATGGTGGCGCTCATCGTCTCGAAAGGCACATGAATCCCCAGGGGATCGAGCAAGTCATTGCCGAAGACGCCGGCCGCGACAACGACAGCATCCGCCGCGACGCGGCCCTTGTCGGTAACGACCCCCGTCACGGCTCCGTTTTTGACGCTGATCGACAGCACGCGCTCGCCGAAGCGCGTCGTCACTCCCAGGCGCTGGGCCGCGGTCAGATAGGACTCCACGGTCGCGATCGGGTCGGCATGGCCGTCCGTCGCGCAGAACGAGGCGCAGACCACCTCTTCGGAGACGAGCGGCGCGATGAGACGGATGTCTGCGCCTTCGACCAGCGAAATGTCGAAACCATCGGCCCGCTGCGCCTCGACGAGCGCCCTGATCTTCGCAGCCTCTGCCGCGTCGCGGGCGCAGCGCAGATTGCCGCCACGGCGATAATGCGTGGCGCCATCGAGCCGTGCGTCGAGATCGGTCCAGCGGGCCACGGCAGCCTTCGCCAGGGGCCACTCGGCCGGGTGGCGCCCCGATTGTCGCACGCCGGCAAGAGTCCAGCCCGAGGCCATGGCGGCCGGGGCATAGCGGTCGATCAGGACGACCTTCGCCCCCGCGACGGCCAGTTCATAGGCGGTGGCCGTTCCGCTGATGCCAGCACCGATCACAACCACGTCCGCCATGCGGCAATTCCTTCGCTGAGCGGCCCGAAACCCTGATGCAGACTGGCGGCTCGGTCAGGAAGCGTCAACACGATTCCAAATAACGTAATTGAAATGCCTTATCATGCCGGTTATCGGAATTTTTTGGAGAAGGGGAGAGCGGCATGGTCAGTGAAAGCTCGACAAATGTCGAACGGGCGGCCGAGATCTTGGTTCATCTCGGCCGTGCCGGCGTGCCGGGCCTGTCGCTCCAGCAGCTCTCGGAAACGCTGGGCGATGCCAAATCCGCGACGCGGCGCTCTCTTGTGGCCCTGTCGGTCCGCGGCTTCGTCGAAGCCACCGGAAAACGCGGCCAGTACCGGCTCGGCCCGGCGATCTATGGGCTCGCCAACCGCTCGAGTTCGACCAGCGAACTGGCGAGGCGGTTCCGCCCGGCCGTGATGGAGGTTGCGGCGAAGACGGGACAATCGAGCTTCCTGCTGACGCGGGCTGGGTTCGACGCGATCTGCATCGACATGCATGAGGGCACATCCTTCGTGCAGACGTTGACCGGTGGTATCGGCGGGCGCGTCCCGCTAGGCATCGGGCCGGGCAGCCTGGCGATCATGCTGGGGCTCGATGTCGTCACGCGAGACGCCGTGATCGCGCAGAATGCACCCCGCTACGGCCAATACAATGGCGCCGATGCCGCCAGAGTGCGCGACAAGCTTGCGCGCGCGATTGCTCAGGGATGCAGCTACGACATTGGCGAAACCTATTCCGATGCGGGCGGCGTCGCCGTGCCGATTCCGGTGAGCCCCAACGATGCTACTGCCTCGATCTCGATCGCGCTGCCGGCCGCTAGCCTCGATCCCGACCGCGCGGTGACCATCGCCGGGCTGATCCGGAGCGAGATTGCACGCTGTATCTGAGATCGCCGCCCCCGCGAGGTGGCTCTTCACGTCGCCGCGGAACCAGGTGGCGCAGGAATTCCAGCGGTCGTTCCGATCGCGGGTTTGCCATCAAGGCGTCGTGTTATCTCTATCGACTCCGGCCGCAATGATCTGCAGCTCGAACGCTTCGTCTCGGAGGAGCGGCGCCTCGGCCGCCTCACTGTCCTCGCGCATCGGCCAGCTCAACGACCTCGTCGTTCGCGAGCGCGTCGAAATATTGATCGAGCGCATGCATCGCCAGGCGGAAGCGCATCTTGGCGGTCTCGGGATCCTTTGTCCGCAACGACACGAACACCTTGTCGGCGACGGTTACGGTGGCGTGGGAATTACCGAGGGGGAGCGTAAGGGTGCGGCCGCGCGGTTCCGCGCAGCGCCGTCTTCACCTTCACGGTCAGATAGCACGATCCCGACTTGGTAGCCAAAGGATGAGGCATCGAAGAGCCATGGTGTGAAACCGCAGTGTGAAACCGGATACCACCCAAGTCCTTATCAATGCTTAACTCTTTGACGCGAAACGCGAAAAAGAGTGGTGCCCAGGAGAGGACTCGAACCTCCATATCGGGCTTCCAGTCATTGAAATTCAACGAGTTTTTTTTGGCCGCGTGGGTCGGGTGTTAAAGCGAAGTGGTGAAGCCGATAACTCCGCGTTAGTAGCATGATGGGGCATGAAATCCAACGCCGAAGAGCGGTCTGGATCGGTTACGACATCCGAGACGCAGATCGCTGGATTGACTCGAAATCTGTGCCGGAGATGCGGTGCACGGCGAGACATTGTCATAGAGCGCAATCGCTCGACCGGACGTGGCCAAGCAATGATGACTACCGCAACCACGGACGCTTCCGCCTGTGTTAGCCTCGCCTGCTGTCTTTGCCGGTTGCGCGCCGCTCGTTGATGCCGCGACGGAGCGAGCCAAGTCAGGCTTCCGATGTGCAGAGGCGCCCTTCTGCGTCCACCGATGGCGCGGTTCCCGGTTCCTCTCTGCGCCTGAGAAAGGCGAAGACGACGATCGCGGTGATGATTGTGATGGCGCAAAGCATCAGCAGCAGCGTCGCGAAGGCATCACCATAGGCCTGGACCAGCCCTGCGTGACCGATGCGCGGCAGGGCGCCGGCGGCGCTGGCGAGATCGCCCGTGACGAGCCGTTGAGCGGCCTGGGTCGCGTCGGCGCCAGCCCCTGCCACGGTTAGATGCCCCGCCGTCAGGGCCGACAGCACGGCGCTGACCAGGGCGAGCGCCACACCCTCTCCCGCGACGCGGGTGGTGCTGAAGATGCCGGTCGCCATGCCGGCGCGCTCCCTGGGCACGACGCTGACGGCAAGCCCGTCCATCAGCCCCCAGGGCAAGGCGATACCGATCCCGATCAGCGCCATCGGCGCGATCAGGCCCATGACGTCGCCACCGACCGGCATGCGGCACAGCCAGAACAGGCCGGCCGCGGACACCAGCAGGCCGACGCCGCAGATCGTCGCCGACGCGAACCAGCGCGTCAGCAGCCCCGCCGCGATCGGCAGGATCAGCAGCGGCGCGGACAGCGCGATCATCAGGCGGCCCGCCGCGATCTCGCTCAGTCCCTCGATGCCGATGAAGCGCACCGGCAGCAGGACCAGCAGCACGACGAAGGCATAGGCCGGCGCCGCCGCCAGTAACTGCACGCCGACGAAGCGCGGATAGCGGAACAGGGTCAAATCCAGCATCGGCCGCGCGACGCGACGTTCGATGATTCCGAAGGCGACGAACAGGACGACCGCGCCGGTGAGCAGTCCCATCACGGCAGGATCGCTCCATCCACGCTCGGGCGCCAGCAGCACGCCATAGGTGAACAGCGCGAGCGCCATTGTGAAGCTCAGCGCGCCGGGCCAGTCGAGCCCAGCGGCGTCCGGGTCGCGGGTTTCCTTCAGGAAGCGGGTTCCCAGCAGGAAGGAAAGCACGGCCAGCGTCACGACGAGCCCGAAGATGCTGCGCCAGCCGAAGGCGTCGATCATCAGGCCCGAGGCGATCGGCCCGAAGGCCAGGCCCACGCCGAAGCTCGTGCCGACGATGCTGAAGGCGCGGATGCGGGCCGGCCCGTCGAACTCCTGCGCCAACGCTGCCATGCCGCTGGAGAAGGCGGCGGCGGCCGCCATGCCTTGCGCCGCGCGCCCGAGGTCGAACCAGAGGATGTCGGGCGCGACGGCGAGCGCCGCGGAGAGGATCGCGAAGGCCCCGACGCCGATGAGGAAGACGTGCTTGCGGCCATAGGCGTCCGCCAGGGCGCCTGCCGCCATCAAGCTCGAGCCGAAGGTCAGCATGAAGGCGTTGGTCACCCAGTTGAGCGCGATCGGGCTGCCGCCGAGCGCCCGGCCAATCGCGGGCAGCGCCACGGCCGGCCCGGTGAAGGTCAGCGGCATCGCCGCCGCGGCGAGGCAGACGGCCAAGAGGATGAGCGCTTGCTCGGCCGCTTGAGGCCGTAATGTGGTTTTCGTCATGGCGTGATGTCCTGTCGATGCTCGGCCGCCGCACGACTGCACGAGCGTTCGCCTTTTCGTGCAAACAGGATAATCTGAAGGGAATGATCGCCTAAGTAGCGTCTGCGCCGATCTTATCGGAACAGAACGCTCGAATGACGGGTTTCGAAAGGGGTCTCCATGGACTCGTTAACGGGCCTGATGGCCTTTGTGCGCACCGCCGATCTCGGTAGCTTCGTCGCGGCCGGCCGCATGCTGGGCCTGTCGGCCTCCGCCGTCGGCAAGGCCGTCACCAAGCTCGAAGAGCAGCTCGGTATCCGCTTGCTGCAGCGCTCCACCCGCAGCCTGCGCCTGACCGAGGAGGGCCGCGCCTTTCACGAGCGCTGCCGGCGCATCCTGGACGATCTCGACGATGCCCGCGCCATGCTGACACGCACCATGGAGGCGCCGCGCGGCCGGCTGCGCATCAGCACGCCCATCGTGAGCTATCACCTGCTGCTGCCGGTGTTGCCCGAATTCATGGCGCTCTATCCGGACATCGAGGTCGATCTCGACTTCAACGATCGCATCGTCGACCTGATCGACGAGGGCATCGACGTTGCGATCCGCAGCGGCGACTTACCGGATTCACGCCTGATGGCGCGTCGCTTGCGGCCCTTCCAGATGCTGCTCTGCGCCGCGCCCGCCTATCTGGAGCGGCACGGCACACCGACCTGCCCGCGCGATCTCGACGGGCATCTCGGCATCCGCTTCCGCTATCCCAATAGCGGCAAGATCCAGACATGGCCTCTGACCCTGCCATCCGGCGACCCCGAACTGCGCACGCGCACGGTGATGACCTGCAACAACATGGAGGCGCTGCGCGGCGCCACCGTCGCCGGGCTCGGCATCGGCTGCATGCCCGACTTCTTGGCGCACGGGCCGCTGGCGCGGGGAGAACTGCGCACTTTGCTCGACGATCGCATCGATGCGCCCGGCCATTTCAGCCTGATCTGGCCCTCCAACCGCAACCTCTCGCCGAAGGTCCGCGTCTTCGTCGACTTCATCGGCGAACGCCTGTTTGCAGCCCGCTGCGAAACGGTTCTTCAGACAACCGTCATTCCGGGTTGAGCCAGCCTCCATGTCGACGGCTGCCGCGCCAATAGATGCTGTGCGACAGACTCGCTGCGCGCCTATCGCGACGTAGGCATCACCCACTTCATCATGTCGGATACGCCGTATCTGCAGGAGATCGCACGCCAGGGCGACCAGTTGCTGCCGCTGCTGCGGCCATGGGACGGTAAGCCTGCCTCGGAAAAGGCTCCTCGCACCGCCGTCAAAGCGAGCTTTTTGGCCTCCCGTCCGGCCAATCTTTGGAAGGTGATTTCATTGACGTAGCAGGCGATCAAAGAAATGATAGAGGCATCGGTTGCATTCATGGCGATCGATCGCGGGATTTGCTGGAGCAGCTTGCGCCGCGTCAAAAACGCTAAAAGCACCACGAAATATTCGTGGGCTCCGAATGGAGTCTGATGATGGGCCGACATCTCTGGGACAAGCCGAAGCGTCCGGCGATGCGCCGATGTTGCTTCCGGGATTAGCGGCCCAGATCTCCCAAAGCTAAAATTCACGGATCGATCCGACGCTGCTCCTTCGGCGAAGGAGGCCTGATGCCGTCGCCATGCATCGGCCTCGGCATTGGCATCGTGCGTCCGGTGAACCGCTCCAGGCCCAACTTCGAGCCGTGTCGCGAACGACGCCTGACCAAGACCCCCGGAGCTTGACCATGAAGATCGTGTCACTCGTGCCCAAACTCGCAACCTCCAGGCCGATACCTGCCAATCCGCCGGCCGCCGCAGATGCCGGTCTGTTTCGCACGGCGCTGCGCCAGCTCGCCGGGGGCGTCAGCGTCGTCACGACAGGGCGCGATCGCGATCGCACGGGGCTCGTCGCGACATCCGTCTCAGCGCTCTCGGCCGAGCCGCCGACGCTGATGTTCGGATTGAACCTGTCTTCGTCAAGCTTCCCCGTGTTGCGCAACCACGGAGCCTTCGCGGTCAATATCCTGGCGTCCAACCAGCAGCCGATCGCCGACAGGTTCGCGGGCCGAGGCGGTGAAAAAGGCCTGGCGCGCTATGCCGATGCGACCTGGACCCAAGGCGTCACCGGCGCTGCGCTGCTCGACGGCGCGCTCGCCAACCTCGACTGCGAGGTCGAGGAACGGATCGAGCGCCACTCCCACGCGATCGTCATCGGCCGGATTCGGGAGATCAGGATCGGAGGCGAGAACGCCGCGCTGCTCTATTGGCGGGGTGCCTATGAAAGTCTCGGTTGGCTGGCCGAAGAGGCCAATTCGGCCCTTGGCCAGCGCGCCCACTGACGGAGGCATGAGATGAGCTACGGTCTGAGCTTGCTCGACAAAAGCCCGGTCGCAGAGGGTGAAACCGGCGCTACCGCCCTGCAAAGAACCGTCGCGTTGGCGCAGAACGCCGAGCGGCTCGGCTATCGGCGCTTCTGGGTCGCCGAACATCATGGCTTTGCCGGACTCGCCAGCTCGGCCCCTGAAGTGCTGATTGCCTATCTTGCAGCGCGTACCCGAACCATCCGGATCGGCTCCGGCGGAGTCCTGCTGCCGCATTACAGCCCCTACAAGGTCGCCGAGATCTTCAACGTCCTGGCTTCGCTGGCGCCGGACCGGATCGATCTCGGCATCGGCCGGGCTCCTGGCGGGTTTCCGGCCTCGACCAAGGCGTTGAGGGCACTGCATGCGCCGGGTCCGGCCCCCTCTTTCGACAGCGCGCTTGCGGAGCTGGATGGCTTCCTTGGTGTCGACGCCGTCACAGGACCGGAAACCGAAGCCCGTGCCTTGCCGCAGCCCGCCATTCTGCCGGAGCGCTTCCTGCTCGGCGGCAGCCCCGACAGCGCCCGACTCGCGGCTCGGCGCGGCTGGAATTTCGTCTATGCGGGGCAGCACAATGGTGACGAGAAAGCCATCGAAGCAAGCTTCGCGGCCTACATCAAAGCGGGTGGCAAAGGCCTGCTCCTTCTTGCCCTAACGGCGCTCGTCGCCAGCACGACCGAAGAGGCACGCGGCCTGACGGAGATGCTGAAGTCGGTCCGCGTGACGCTTGAAGACGGTCACAGCGTCAATCTGAGCAGCGAGGAGCAGGCCGCCGAATATGCGCGGCAGGCGGGTTCTGCCTCCTACGCCACGGAGATTCGCAAACCCCAGGTCCTGGCCGGTACGACGCGGCAGGTGCGTCGCGAACTGGACCAGCTGCAGGCGCGCTTCGGTATCAGCGAATTCATCATCGACACGCCGCCCGTGGCGGCCGCCAAGCGCCTCGATTCCGTGCTGCAGCTCGCTGGCGAAGCGCCGGCGCTGGCAGCCTGATGGCTCTCGAAAGGGTGACGACCATGTCAAAGACACGCCTGACCTTCGGCCTGATGCTCCAGGGCGCCGGCAGCCACATGAACTCGTGGCGCCACCCGAGCAATCCGCCCGATGCCAGCGTCAATCTCGACTTCTTCATCCGCAACGCCCGTAAGGCCGAGCAGAACGGCATCGCCTTCGCCTTCATTGCCGATGGGCTCTACATCAACGAGAAGTCGATCCCGCATTTCCTGAACCGTTTCGAGCCGCTGACGATCCTCTCGGCGCTCGCGGTCGCGACGAAGAAGCTTGGTCTGGTCGGCACCGTATCGACCTCCTACAGCGACCCTTTCACGATCGCCCGGCAGTTCGCTTCGCTGGACCTGATCAGTGGCGGGCGTGCCGGTTGGAACGCGGTGACCTCGCCGCTCGAAGGGTCGGGCCGCAATTACAGCCGGTCTCATCCCGAGCACGCGCTGCGCTACGAGATCGCCCAGGAATATCTCGATATCGCCAAGGGGCTATGGGATTCCTGGGACGACGATGCTTTCCCACGAGACCGGGAGAGCGGCCGCTTCTTCGACCGCGAGAAGCTGCACACGCTCGGCTACAAGGGCCGCTTCTTTCAGGTCGAGGGACCGCTGAACATCCAGCGCTCGCCCCAGGGGCAGCCGGTGCTGTTCCAGGCCGGCGCCTCCGAGGCCGGCATCGGTCTTGCCGGCAAACATGCCGATGCCGTCTTCGCCAATCATGTCCCTCTGGAAGAGGCGCAGGCGCTGTATCGCGCCATCAAGACGAGCGCCGTCGCGCAAGGCCGCAGCGCCGATGACGTCAAGTTGTTTCCGGGCGCAGGCCCGATCGTCGGCCGCACCTCGGCCGAAGCCGAGGAGAAATACCGCGCGATCCGCGAACTGATCTCCATCGATGAAGCGCTCGCTTATCTCGGCCGCTACTTCGACCATCACGATTTCAGCGCCTATTCCTTGGATGCGCCTTTCCCGGATCTCGGCGACATCGGCAAGAACAGCTTTCGCTCCACCACCGACCGCATCAAGCGCAATGCCGCCCTCAAACGCCAGACGCTTCGCGAGGCCGCGTTGGAGGCGGCGACGCCGCGCACCGACCTGATCGGCGCGGCGGACGAGGTTGCCGACCGGCTGATCGAGCGGGTCGAGAAACAGGCCGCGGACGGCTTCGTGCTCGGCTTCCCGGTCCTCGGGCAAGGCCTCGACGACTTCGTCGAGCTGGTCATTCCCGTCCTGGAAGAGCGCGGCGTCTACGACCGCAACCTCCCCGGCCGGACCCTGCGCGACCATCTCGGCCTGCCGCGCCGCGAGAGCCGCTACGCGCGCAATGCCGGCGCGGCGACCGTGCGCAAGGCCGGCTGAATTCGCCGCCATCCCTTCATCAGAAAGGCTCCGAACATGGCCGATCAGTTCCTTTACACCACCCCGCTCGACCCGCTCGCCCAGCCCCTGGTCGAGCAGCTGACCTGGGAATACGCGACCCGCTATGGCAGCTATTTCGGCGAGGCACCGGGCGCCGAGATGAGCCGTTATCCGGCCGAGCTGTTCGCGCCGCCGGATGGCAATTTCGTTCTGCTGCTGCGTGACGGCCGCGCCGTCGCGGGCGGTGCCTTCAAGCGCTACGACGCGCGCACCGCCGAGATGAAACGCATTTGGACCCACAGCGACGTCCGCCGCCAGGGTCTGGCCCGCATCATCGTCGCCGAGCTGGAAGCGCAGGCCCTTCGACAGGGTTACGGCAGGTTCTACCTGACCACCGGCTTCCGCCAGCCGGAGGCGAAGGGCCTCTATCTGGAGACCGGCTACACGCCGCTCTTCGACGTCTCGGTCGACCCCGAGATCTACGGGAAGCTGGCCTTCGAGAAGAACCTGGCCGCTGTCCCGGCCCAGGGCGCAAGGCCGCCCGACGCGGTCGTCTCGCGCAACGCAGCCTGACGGCCCGCACTCACGCCCTCATTACCAGAGCCAGCCATGACCCTCGCCAGCGACTTCGCGGGCCTACCCGCGCACGCCCATAAACCAGCCCCGGTGCGCGATTTCAGTCGCCTGCGGATTGTTCCTGCACGCTATCCGGGCCGCATCGTCGGTACGGTCTTCGCCGGTGTCGTGATCTTCGCGATCCTGAATTCCGTGCTGTCCAATCCGCGCTGGGGCTGGGATGTCTTCGCGGAGTGGTTCTTTGCCGAGCCGGTGCTGGTCGGACTCGGACGCACGCTGCTGCTGACGCTGCTCGGGACGGTCTTCGGCTTCCTGCTGGGAACGGTGCTGGCGCTCGCGCGGGTCTCGGGCTCGCCGCTGCTCGCTTCTCTGTCTTGGGGCTATGTCTGGCTGTTCCGCTCGATCCCGCTGATCGTTCTGCTGCTGATCCTGAACAATCTCGGCTATCTCTACAGCACGATCTGGCTCGGCATCCCCTTCACCGACATCACCTTTGCCTCCTGGCAAACGACGCAACTGATCACGCCTTCCCTCGCCGCCGTGCTGGGGCTCACACTCAACGCGGCCGCCTTTTCTTCCGAGATCGTACGCGGCGGCATCCTCTCCGTCGATCACGGCCAGCACGAGGCGGCGGCGGCGCTTGGCTTGCCAAAAAGCCGTCAGATTTCCCGCATCGTTCTGCCGCAGGCGATGCGCTCGATCCTGCCGACCGCGTTCAACGAGATAATCAGCCTCGCCAAGGGCACCAGCCAAGTCTACATCCTGGCCCTGCCGGAGCTGTTCTACACCATCCAGGTCATCTATCGGCGCAATCTCGAGGTCATCCCGCTGCTGATGGTGGCGACGATCTGGTACCTCGTCATCCTCAGCGTCCTCTCTTTCTTCCAGCGCCATATCGAGCGGCATTACGCGCGCGGCGCCCTGCGCAATCCGCCTCCTTCGGCGCTCGACTGGGCGCTGCGCCGGTTCCGGCCAGCCATTGCCCCGCATAAAGCGGCGATAGTGTCCGCTCCCCCGAGAGCTGCATCGCCAGCCCCGGGTTCGCTTGCGACGCTTAGCCGGCGCGGCGGGGGCGAGATCCGCATCAGCCATGTCTCGAAGAGCTTCGGGACGCTGAAGGTGCTCGACGATGTCAGCCTGTCGCTGAAGGCCGGCAGCGTCACCGCCATCATCGGCCAGTCAGGCTCGGGCAAGTCGACGCTGCTGCGCGCGATCAACCATCTGGAGCGCGTCGACGAAGGCTTCATCGCCATCGACAGCGAACTGATCGGCTACCGGCAGGATGGCGACACGCTCTACGAGCTGAAGGAAAAGGAGATCCTGAAGCGCCGCGTCGATGTCGGCATGGTGTTCCAGAACTTCAATCTCTTCCCGCACCTGACCGCGATCGAGAACATCATCGAGGCGCCGGTGACGGTGCGTGGCCTGTCGCGCGAGCAGGCCCTGACCGAGGCGCGCGAGCTGCTGGCCCGCGTCGGCCTCACCGAGAAGGCGAACGCTTATCCGCGCCAGCTTTCCGGCGGCCAGCAGCAGCGCGTCGCCATCGCTCGCGCACTCGCTTTGAAGCCCAAGGTCCTGCTCTTCGACGAACCAACCTCTGCGCTCGACCCCGAGCTCGTCGGCGAAGTGCTCGACGTCATCCAGGAGCTCGCGCGCTCCGGCACGACGCTGGTGATCGTTACCCACGAGATCGGCTTCGCCCGCGAGGTCGCCGACCAGATCGTCTTCATGGAGGCAGGCCGCATCCTCGAAAGCGGCACCCCGGCCCAAGTGCTGGGCACGCCCGACCATCCCCGCACCCGCGAATTTCTCGCCAAGGTGCTCTGACGTTTCTCCCATCGGACAAGGATCCCGACCATGCTGACCCGCCGCCATTCGCTCGGCCTTCTTGCCGGCGCTGCTTCCTCCGCGCTCCTGCCAGCCCGCGTCTTCGCTCAGCAGACGATCGATCTCTCGCCCGAGCAACCCGGCCGGGTCCGGGCCGAGCGCGACGAGGAGGCGATCGGGCTTATCGCCAAGGAGGCGAAGTTCGCCAAAGACGGAGTGTTTACCGTCGCCAACAATGCCGGCCGCTTCCCCTTCGGCGGCTATGCCACCGACACAAAAACGATTGTCGGCGCGGAGCCCGACATCGCCCAGCTCGTGGCCGACGCGCTCGGCCGCAAGCTCGAGATCGTTCCGACCGCCTGGGCCGACTGGCCGCTGGGTGTCGTCTCCGGCAAGTTCGATGCCGTCATCTCGAACGTCACGGTCACCGAGCAGCGCAAGGAGAAGTTCGACTTTTCGACCTACCGCAAGGATTTGCTCGGCTTCTACGTGAAGAAGGGCAACGAGATCGTCATCCGCGACCCCCGCGATGTCGCCGGGCTGAAAGTCATCGTCGGCGCCGGCACCAACCAGGAGCAGATCCTGCTGCGCTGGAACGATGCCAATGTGAAGGCCGGGCTGAAGCCGGTCGAGGCGCAGTATTACGACGACGATGTCGTGCTGTACCTCGCGCTCGAATCCGGGCGTGCCGATGCCTATCTTGGTCCCAACGCGCTGCTGAGCTTCAAATCCGCGCAGCAGGGCAAGACGCGGCTCGCCGGCAATTTCAGCGGCGGCTGGCCCGTGCTCGCCGAGATCGCGGTCACGACCCGAAAGGGTGCTGGGCTCGCCGACGCGATCACCCAGGCGCTCAATACGCAGATCCGAAACGGCAACTACGCCAAGGCTCTGGCGCGCTGGAACCTTTCCACTGAGGCGATCGAGCAATCGCGCACCAACCCGCCCGGACTGCCGAAGGCGTGACCGGTAGCCATCGCCTTTGGACAAAGGAGTTTCCATGATCCCGCGATGGACCTTGCTGTCGCTTCTCCTCGGCGCGCTGACGGCAGCGAGCCTCGGGCCGGCCAGAGCCCAGAATTCACCGTTCGACCTCGGCCCTGAACAGCCCGGTCGCATCCGAGCGGAGAAGGACCCGGCGGCGATCGCACGCCTGCCGAAAGGCCTGCTCTTCGCCGAGCCGGGAAGCCTGACCATCGCGATCAACCCAGGCGGGCCGCCGCTGGCGACCTATGCGACGGATGCCAGGACGATCATCGGGGCCGACCCCGATTTCGCGCTGCTTCTCGCCGACAGCCTGGGGCTGAAGCTCAACCTCGTCGCCGTCGCCTGGGCAGACTGGCCGCTCGGGCTGACATCGGGAAAATACGACGCCGTCATTTCGAATGTCGGCGTCACCGAGCAGCGCAAGGTGAAGTTCGACTTCTCGACTTACCGCCAGGGCTTGCACGGCTTTTTCGTCAAGGCCGATAGCGGCATCGCTGCGATCCGTGAGCCGAAGGATGCGGCGGGCCTGCGCATCGCCGTCGGCGGCGGCACCAACCAGGAGCGCATCCTGCTCGAGTGGAGCAAGCAGAACGTCGCGGCCGGGCTGAAGCCGATCGAACTCCAGCTGTTCGACGACGAGGCAGCAAGGCTCGTCTCGCTGCGCTCCGGCCGGACGGATGTTCTCGTGCAGCCGCATGCGCAGCTTGTCTTCATCGCCGCCCGAGACCAGGACATCAAACGGGTGGGCACGCTCAGCGCCGGCTGGCCGCTGAAGTCGGACGTCGCCGTCACGACACGAAAAGGGAGCGGCCTCGTCGACGCGCTCACGCTCGCCACGAACGATCTCATCGCCAATGGCAAATACGATCAGGCGCTGGCGCGATGGCGCCTTGAAGAAGAGGCTCTGTCGCGGTCGGAAACCAACCCGCCCGGGTTGCCGAAATACTGATCCGCCCCCAGGCTCAAAAACATCGATTGGCCTTAGGTGCCGGCCCCGCCCTGCTGCCGGCCCGCATTCCGGCGAACAATCACTGGACCGATATCACGAGGCTCATCATGACCAGCGTCAACAACCGCCGACCCGATCATCCGATCGACACGCTTTTCCTTGAACGATGGTCGCCGCGCGCCTTCACGGGTGACGTCATCGAGAAAAGCGATCTGCTGCGGCTGTTCGAGGCCGCGCGGTGGGCGCCATCGTCCTACAACGCTCAACCCTGGCGCTTCGTCTATGCCCGAAGAGGTGAAGACCACTGGGAGCGGCTGTTGGGGCTCCTGAACCCGTTCAACGCGTCCTGGGCGAAAGACGCCTCGGCCCTCATTGCCATCGTCTCGAATCAGACGTTCATCGTTCCGGGCAAGGACGAGGCGACCGCCAACTATTCGCACTCCTTCGATGCCGGCGCTGCATGGGCGTCGCTTGCCTTGCAGGCTTCGTTGCTCGGCTGGCAGGCGCACGGCATGGCAGGCTTCGACCATGCGCGGGCCATCTCCGAACTCAACCTGCCGGACGGATTTAGACCGGAAGCGATCGTCGCCATCGGTAAGCCGGGCGACGCTTCACAGCTCCCGGAGGCGCTCCGGGCACGCGAGGTTCCAAGCCAGCGCAACCCGATTTCCGATCATATTTTTGAAGGTCGCTTCACAGCGTGAGAGTTCTAACCTGAGCGGAGATTTGCGCCGTGATCGGAGGGCGCGACGAAACTCGTTCCGACGGCTGAACCTTTAGACACGCTACTCTACGCCGTTTCCCGAGATCCGCTAGCCGCCCGAATGCAGTCTTTCGAAGAAACGAACGACCCGACAGTTCGGCATCTGTATTTGGCACTTTGCGCCAGGAGCTCGACGCTAAGAAGCAGACATTCAAGCGCGTGAATGCGATCGTGGCGATACGTCCGTTTCAGGCGGAGCGCTTTGCCGGCGCGGCTGCATTGAAGCGGCTCTGAACCGCGTCCAGTCCCAGCCGGTCGCGGAGCGTCCCGTCGCGATACTCGCTGCGGAACAGGCTGCGTTTGCGCAGGAGCGGGACGACCTCTGTCGCGAAGATATCGAACTGCGCCGGCAGGATCGGCGGCATGACATTGAAGCCGTTGGCCGCGCCGGATGTGAATCAGTCCTCGATGATGCCGGCGATCTGCTCCGGCGTTCCGGTTGCGGTGAAATGGCCGCGCGCCCCCGCCAAGCTGTGCAGTAAGCCGCGCAATGTCGGCCGCTCGCGCGCGACCCGCGCAGTGATCGACTGTGCCCGGCTGCGCGAGGCCTGAACCTGCAACGGATCTGGAAAATCCTCGACGGAAAGGGTCTGGTCGAGTTTCAGATGTGAGAAATCGTGGCCACCGAACCGGCCCGGCAGCCTGGCCATCGACCCGAGGCACCCCATGCGACAGCGGAAAATGCAGCGCTATCCGCGCCATCTGTCATTCGCTCAGCAAAACAAATCACTCATCACGGCATTCTCCCGGAACCGTGAATCAGATCTCAAACAAGATTAATAGGTCCTGAGCCTAGCCTTTCTCACGGCGAATGGACGCAGGCTGCATCTGTATCGTCGCCCAGCTGGATGGATGCTCGGCCTCATGATCCAGCACCATCCGCGCACCGCACGGGACCGCACCTCAGGCGAAAACTTGTTTGTCGTCTTGCTCGCAGCTCTGCCTTCTCAGGAGTTGGAGCCTCCGACAAACCCGGCGCAGTTCAGGAACGGCAAGCGGGGAACGTCTGGGTCCTGGCATGCCAGACGGTTCAGGCAAAGCTGGATGGCCATCACCAGCTTCAAGTCTGGGTTAGTCCGTCCTTCACCGACATCCGAAACCGCTCGATGCGAACATCGCTGAACAGGCCTTGGGCTACGAACGGGTCGTTCATCACGAGGTCCGACGCCGTCTGCCGATCGTCAGCATCCAGGACCAGAATCTGTCCGAGCCTGGTGTTGCCGTCATCGGAAAGCAACGGGCCGGCAAGTCGGATGCGAGCCATGCGTCCCGACCAGTAGTCGTCATGCTGCGCTCGGATCTGCTCACGGAGAGATAGCTTATCCGGGTTTGTCGTCAGCATAGCCAGATACATCGCAGTCCAGCTCCAAAAAGTCGATATTACATAAATAAATATGCATAAATCCGTATCTTAAAAAGAAGCGACCTGCAACGGCCTTTCTGCTTCGGAATTGGGGTGTGGTTGCAAGAAGGTGCAAACGGGGCTTCGTCCCCCGCGCGCGGCATTTTTGCACATCCGATAATTTGCTAAACCTTGAAGCTAAGCAGGGTCCATGCCATCAGGGCCTGATGGCATTCCCGGCTTTGCAAAGCCGCGTGCAGTTGGATACGACATGACCACGAAACCAGGTCGGGCCGAAATAGTGGCCGAAAAGAAGAAGAGTCCTGCCAAGGCCGCGACGCACAAGGATCAGGCGATGACCTTCGCCCCGCCTCTAACGGTATCGCACCGCGAAATGCTGGTGTCGGGAGGCGACGACGAGTTCAGGCAGGTGATCTATACGATCGTTCAGGTCCTCAGCGAGGTCGAATCCTGTGGAGCGGCGTTCGGACGCGCGATCGGCCTGACGCGTTCGCAGTTCGTCGTTCTGATGGGCGTTGCCTATCAGCAGGCTGACAGCGGGGTCAGGATCAACATGCTGGCACGTTACGTCCAGCTCGCCTCCACTCACGTCACGACCGAAGTCGGCGTGCTCTCACGCAAAGGGCTCGTGCTGAAAATGGTCGATCCAGGGGACCGGCGCAGCGTTCTGGTCCGGCTCTCTCCGCAGGGAGAGACGACGGTGACCTCAATCGCACCTTTCGTCAGGCGCGTGAACGACCTGCTCTTCAAGGACATCAGCCGGGATCAACTCAAGGCGCTGCGCGAAATCTTCACCGTCCTCTCGCTCAACAGCGAATTCGCACTGGCCGAGGTCCGGCGTTCGGAGCGCGAGCAGGCTGCTAATCTGAAGAAAGCCTACTGACCGTAGAACTTTAGGGACAGGCGGCGATGACCGCGATCTCGATCCTGCCCTTGCCATTCAGCGTCGCGCCGACGCAGGAGCGGGCCGGCAGGCTGCGCTTGTCGACCCATTCTGTCCAAGCGGCGTTGAAAGCCGCGAAATCGCGTTCCATGTCGGACAGCCACACCGTCGCTGAGATCAGTGCCGATTTCGATGTGCCGGCGGCAGCGAGGCAGAGGTCAACCTCCGCCAGCACCGCTTGTGTCTGCGCGGTCATATCCGCATCGCCATCAGCGGGCATGATCCCGGAGAGGTGAACGCAGCCGTCCCAGGCTACGGAATCGCCCCTGTGAGGCAGATCGTCACGATTGAGACGCTTTATGTGCACGGGAGCTGCTCCTTTCGCGATGCCAGCTGGAGCGGGGCGCCGCGCTACTTCATCCCGCGGTTGGCTTCCTCGCGCAGATCGCTCCAGATGCTGCCGACGAGCTTACCGAAGCGCTCGCTGGTGATGATCTCTGAGGAGCGTGGGCGCGGCAAATCGATGTCGACGATGCGTTTGATGCGGCCCGGCCGGTAGGTCATGATCACGACGCGGTCGCTGAGCTGCACGGCTTCGGTCAAGTTGTGCGTGATCAGCAGCGTCGTCTGCTTCAGGGCCTGCTGGATCTGCAACACCTTGTCACCGAGCAGGATGCGGGTCTGCTCGTCGAGCGCCGCGAACGGCTCGTCCATCAGGAGGATCTTGGGCCGAACCGCAAGCGTGCGGGCAATTGAGACGCGCTGTTTCATTCCCCCCGACATTGCTGCGGGATAATGATCCTCGAAGCCTTCGAGACCGACCAGTGCGAGCATCTCGCGGGCGCGCTCGATCCGCTCCGGCTTTGGCACACCTGCGGCTTCCAGTGGAAACAGCACATTCTCCAATGCCGTGCGCCATGCGAAGGTCGACTCCTCCTGGAAGACGCTGCCGATGGTGCGCCGCGCCGTGGCGTCCGACTGGCCGTGTACGACCACGTCGCCGTCATAGCGCTCGAAGAATCCGCCCATGATGTTGAACAGCGTCGACTTCCCGCAGCCGCTCGGCCCGATGATCGAGATGAACTCGCCGTCGGCGATGTCGAGCGAAAAGTCCTGCACGGCCCATTGCGGCGCTTGCGCGGTTCCATAGGCCTTGCCGACCTTGCGCAGGCTGAGTGCCGGGACAAGCCCGCCGGCATGGACCGCGGGCGGGGTATGATCGACCATCGTCATGCTGCTCGGCTCCTGCTTCGCGGATCGGACGCCGGGGCGGGCCTTCAGCCGGCCCCGGACTTGAGATCAGGCGCCGGTCGCGGCCTGCCGCTGGCGCGTACGCTCCAGCTTCCACGGCGCGAAATGCGGGTCGAGCTTGAACAGCGATTGCGCATTGCCACCAAGGATCGCGCGCTTGCCGCTCTCCTTGAGGAAGGGCAGATCGTAGATCGTACTCGGCAGATCCATGTCCCAATGGGGATAATCGGACGAGTAGAGCAGCTGGCTCTCGGCCTTGATCATCTTGAAGGTCAGTTCAAGGGCGTCCTGGTTGTCGACCATCTCCATCGGCTGAGACGTATAGAACATCTCGCGCATGTAATCGCTTGGCTTACGCTTCAACAGCGGCGCATCAGAACTGCGCATCATGAACTCGTTGTCGAGGCGCTGCATCAGGAACGGCACCCAGGCGAGGCCGCTTTCGATCCAAAGCGTCTTAAGCCCCGGAAAACGCTCCGGCATGCCGTTCATCAGCCAGTTCGTCATATGCACCATGTTGTGCCAGACGAAACCCAGAGCGTGCACGGAGATGAAGCGGTTCATCAGCGCGGTCGACTTGTCGCCCCAGGTATAGGCGGCGTGGAAGCCGAGTGGCAGGCCGCGTTCCTGCAACGCGCCATAGGTCCTCGCGAAGGCGTTGTCCTGGACGCTCTTGTAATGCGTCGAGGTCACCATGAAGCCGATCACGCCCTTCCGGTCACCGAATTCCTCGACGATCTTGTAGCAGGCGTCGGGGTCGTTGAAGGGCAGATAAAGCATCGACGTCAGGCGCGGCTCTTCGGCCAGGATATTGTCGCAAAGCCAACGATTGTAGGCACGCGCCAGTTCGACCTCGACCTCGACGCGCGGGCAGGTCGAGATGTTGAGCATCGGCGTTGGAAACATGCAGGCCATGTCGACACCCATCGGGTCCATCCAGCGCCGCATCAGTGTGATGTCGCGGTGGATCGTGGGTGGCGTCACCTCGTGCTTCCGCATCGGGTAGCGCGTCACCCGGCCGGCCATCTCCTGATAGGAGCCGTCTACCGACGTCACGCCGCCGCGCGCCATGCCCTGATACAGCGCTTCGTCGCGCAGGACGGGGTCCTCGATGTATTTCGCGATTTCGCCGAAGGCCTCGGTTTCGTAATGGTGCGAATCGACATCGACGATGAGGAAGTCCTCGTATCCGCGCTCCGTCGCCTGCCCATAGGCATTGGCGAGGTGCTGCTCGGTGTCGAAGGATTTTCGGGACGGCTCCCGGAAGACGCCTGCTGTCGCGGTCATGGACGTTCCCTCCCGAGGGCTGTTTTCGCGACCTGCCGCGAGCCGATATTGGACACCGCCTGCCATGCGGCGAGTTCGAAAACCGCGAGCTCGACGCTCTCCAGGATCGCGGTGCAGGCGATCACAGCGTCGGTCGCCGACACGGTATTGTTGCCCGCGAATGTCACGGGCACCTCACCCTCCTGCGCCTTGGCTGCGAGCAGGCGGATCGCGCTGGCGAAGACGGCGCCGAGATCCGCGTCGTCGATCGAATGGATCGCACCCGCATCAGCGGCTTCCGCAAAACGGCGGGCCAGTTCCGCAGCCAGATCGCCGGTCGGAAGGTCGGCTGGATCAGAGTTGGACATAAACGCTGCCCTCCCTGACCACCGCCTTGTGCTTGTGAAGCCGGATCGCGGGATTGATGACGTGTTCGCCTGTCTTGATATGGAATTCATAGCCGTGCCACGGGCACACGATGTGCATGTCGCTCTCGTCGTACCGCTGGCCGAGAAACCGGCCATCGCCGTCGATCAAATCCTGTACCTGCGGAATCCGCACGCCTTCGCAGGCCGGGCCGCCTTGGTGGGGACAGCGGTTGCGATAAGCGAGATATTCGCCATCGTGCAACATCACGCCGATCTGCCGGCCCGGTTCGCCGACAAGCCGGACATTCCCGTCCTCCAGCTCGCCGACTTCGCATACATAGAGCTCGCTCATGAGACCCTCATTTTAATAAGGTATATTATAATATGGCGCCTTGTGAATTGATGTCAATTGACAAGGTGCCTTATAATTCCGCTATTGCGCAGCTTCTTGGATGGAGAGCCAATGGACAACGGTGGCAACAAGCGTGCCGATATCGGAATCGGATGGCGCCTGCGCCGCGCGCACATGGCGTTCAGCCGGGGGTTTCGGCAGGAACTGGCGAAAGCGGAGGTGTCTTTCGGCCAGTTCGTCCATCTCGAAAAGCTCTGGGAAAACGACGGGCCGACTCAGGCCGAGCTCTCCCGTGCTGTCGGGATCGAGACCGCGTCGTCCACGACGATCCTCGACGAGCTCGAGCGCCGCGCCTTCGTTACGCGCGTGCGAAATCCGCAGGATCGGCGCAAGATCAACGTCTATCTGACGGAGGCAGGCCGAGCGCTGGAGCCGCTGCTGCTGGAGCGCGCACGCGCCGTTAATCTGCAAGCCAAGGCGAAGCTGACCGGGAAGCAGGTCGAGGACCTCTTCGCCTTGCTCGAAACCGTCACCGACGCGCTGAACGAGATCTATCCGCAGGCCAGCCAGGGCGACGCGCGGGAACGCCTGAGGAGCTGACAGCCGGGCTAGGTTTTCATCCATCCCGGCGTCCGCAGTCACAGCGCGATGTTGATGTTCTTGATCTGAGTGCATTCGAGGAGTTCCTCGATCGACTCCTCCCGCCCCATGCCCGACTGCTTGTAGCCGCCGAAGGGCGCGCCGGGAAAATGGGTGCTGCTGCCGTTGATCCAGATATAGCCGGCTTCGACGCGCGCGGCGGCGCGATGAGCGGTCTTCAGGTCCTGCGTCCAGATCGAGGCAGTCAGGCCGAGATCGGAATCGTTGACCGCCTCGAACATCTCGTCCTCGTCGCGCCAACGAATGACAGACATGACCGGGCCGAAAATCTCCTCACGCGCGATCGTCATGTCCGGCGTCACGTCTGCGAAGACCGTCGGCGGATAGAAGAAGCCCTTGGCAAAGGCCGGGTCGGTCGGCGCCTCGCCGCCTGCGACCAGCCGTGCGCCTTCCTGCTTGGCGAGCGCGACGTAGTGCATCGTCTTGTCGAGCTGCTGGCGGCTGACCAGGCAGCCCATCTGCGTCGCCTCGTCTGTCGGCAGGCCGTAGGAGACGCTGCCGACAGCCTTGACGATGTGGTCGACGACCTCGTCATGGATTGTGTCGTGCAGGAAGATGCGAGAGGTCGAGCCGCAGGACTGACCGCACCAGGTGAAATTCATGCCCTGCACCGCGCCGGCAGCGACCTTCACAGGATCGCTATCCGGATAGGCGATCAACGCGTTCTTGCCGCCGAGCTCGAGCCCGACCTTCTTCAGCGTGCCGGCAGCCGCGCGCGCGATCGCCTTGCCGGTCGGCACGGAGCCGATCAGACCGACTTTTGCCACGAGGGGATGCTCAACCAACGCTGCGCCACATTCGCGCCCACCGGTCAGCACACCAATGACGCCCGCCGGGAACAGCGGCCCGATCAGCTCCGCAAGCCGCAGCGTGGAGAGTGGCGCCTGGTCTGGCGGCTTGATGATCAGCGAATTGCCGGCTGCCAGCGGTGCAGCCGCGCGCGAGGTGGCGAAAAGGAAGGGATGGTTGAAGGCATTGATGCGCACGACGACGCCGAGCGGCTCACGCAGCGTATAGTTCAGCGTATCGTCGCCGAAAGGGATGGTCTGGCCCTTGAGCTCGGTCACGAGGCCGGCGAAGAACTCGAAAGCCTGCGCGCCACCTTCCGAATCCCTGATCATGCGCTTGAACGGACCGCCTGAGTCGGCGGAGTCGATCAGTGCAATCTCCTCGGCGTGCTCGCGGATGACCCGGGCAGCTTCGCGCATGATCGCGGCGCGCTCGGCCGGTTTCACTGCGCGCCAGGTCTTGAACCCCTCGCAAGCGGCTCTGACGGCGGCATCGACGTCGGCAGCCTGCGCTACGGCATAGCGGCCCAGGCTCTCGGCATTCGCGGGGTTGAAGGATTCTTCGGTGCCGCCGTCCTGCGCCGGGGACCAACGTCCGCCGTAGAAAAGGTCGCGATGGAGGGGGAGCTTGTCGAGATAGGACGGCATGTCGTCACCTCATCAGGAAGGGCTTCGCGTTTTGGTGTCGGCTTAGCCGCCGCCGGCGTAGCCGGCCTCGATATGCACATCGATCACCGCAACCTTGCCGGCGCGGACCTGTGCAACAGCATCTTTCAAAGCGGCCTGAAGCGCTTCGCGGTCCTGCACCGGGCCGATCGCATAAGCACCCTGCGCCTTGGCCATTGCGGCGATATCGGGCTCGGGATCGGCAATGCGCTGCCCGATCCACTTGTTCTCTACGGGCCGGTCGCGCTTGCGGGCCACCCGTTCCTGATGCTGCTCGTCATTGAAATAGGAGCGGTTGTTGGCGACGATGATCAGCAGCGGGATATCGTAATGCACTGCGGTCCAGATCGCGGTGATGCCCATCAGCGTGTCGCCGTCTCCCAGGATGCCGACCGGAAGGTGATCGCTGTCGCGCAGGGCCAGCGCGGAGCCGACCGCCATGCCAGGACCTGAACCGACGCCGCCGCCGCCGGAATGTCCGAGTTGATCGAGCGGATGGTCGAAATCCATCAGGGCTCCGTCCCAGCCGAGCGGCACGCGCGTCAGCGAGACAGGCCCGCCATCGTTCGCCTGATCGAGCGCATAGGCGATGTCGGCCAGCGTCAGCTCCGGCTTGGGCGTAGGCTTCGTGGGGCGTCGCTTGTTCGTGACATAGGCCTGCTTTGTGGCCGGCAGCTTCGCCACGAGCGCAGGGGTGAAGGCTTCGGGCGTCGTGGCGATGTGCAGATCCACGGCCGGCAGCGCCATATGGTCGAAGCTGAAGCCGTTATGGACGTGATGGTCGACCGAAACCTGGATCACCTTGGCCGGGCAGGGCTTGCCTGGCCAGACGACGCTGGCGAAGCCGGCGAGGTCGACCCAGTCCAGCGACAGCACGAGGTCGGCCTCCGCGAGGCGCGCGAGGGCCGGCTTGGTCAGGTTCATGCCGGGCGGGCCGACATGCAGGGGATGGGCGGTCGGGAAGGCGGCGCCGACCTTGAGATCGGTCACCACCATGGCGCCGAGCCGCTCGGCCAGCGCGATGCGGGCGGCCCAGGCTTCGGTGTCGCGCGTGACGCGCCCCATCAAAATCGCCGGGCGCTTGGCGGCGGCGATCAGCGCCAGCGCCTGATCGAGCAGCGCGCCATCCGGGGCAGAAGCCGCAATTGGCCGATAGCGGCTGAGGTCGCAGGGCTCGCTGCGCGGCGCGCAGGCGGATTCCTGAACCTCGGCGTCGAGATTGATATAGACCGGGCCGGCCGGGGCCGTCAGCGAGAGCTGCATCGCCCTCAGCAGCGCTTCCTCCGCCGCCTCGACCGAAGCGGGCTGGTCATCCCACTTCACATAGCTGCGTAGCATCGCGCCTTGGTCGCGCATCGTGTGGATCCAGTCGATGAACGGCCGCCGCTTGGCGGCATCGACCGGGCCGGTGGCGCCGAGAACCAGCATCGGCAGCCGGTCGCACCAGGCGTTGAAGATCGCCATCGTCGCGTGCATCAAGCCGACATTGGCGTGCAGGGCGACGGCTAGCGGCTTGCCGCAGGCTTTCGCGTAGCCATGGGCGATGGCGACGGCGTGCTCCTCATGCAGGCACACCATCATCTTCGGGGCAGTATTGCCGAGGTAGTTGACCAGGCTGTCGTGCAGGCCGCGGAAACTTGATCCGGGGTTGAGGCAAACATAGGGCAGGTCGAACTGGGCGAGCAGCGCCGCGATCCGGTCGCTGCCCCAGCCCTGGACCGGCGTGCCGCGCAGCAGCGGAGCCTCGACGGAGAAACGAAGGTCGGAAGAAGGCTCTGCAGTCTCGGGCGCGCCGCCCTTGGCCATCGTCGCGGTCATCGGATTCCCCTCGTCGCGTAGATGAATTTACATCCATAAAATAGATAAATATCGGAGCTGTTTTGACGGGTCAAGATGCTGTTTGGCTTGATCGCTCTGCTTTGGTAGGCGGCCTCGTTCGAGGGCTACGGTCCGCGCGAGGAAATGCCCGGACTCTGGGCAATCTCCCTAATAATAGCTTCAGTTTTAAGCTTGCTAATTAACTAGAAGATGTATCTAATTTATCGTCTCGACGCGAGATCGCATGTCCCGTCGTGGCTGGAGTCGCACTCACGCATCTATCAATGAACAAGAGGGGAAATGCGATGCGCAAGCCGATCGTTGCTAGCCTGGTGGCCTTCTCGACGCTCGCCGGGGTTCATTCCGCGGCCATGGCACAGTCGCCCGAGACGGTGAAGGTAGCCGTTTCCTTTGTCGGGTTGTGGGATACCTCCCAGCCGACCTTCTGCAAGGACCGTGGCGAATTCGCCAAGGCCGGCCTCGACGTCCAGATCACGCCGACTCGCGGCGGGTCCGAGACCGTTCAGGCGGTGATCGCCGGAGGCGCTGACATCGGCTATTCGCCCGGCACCTCGGCCGTGATCGCAGCCTATGTGAAGGGCGCGCCGATCAAGATCGTCGGTTCGGAATTCGTCGGCCAGAACGACACCTTCTTCTATGTGCCGGCCAATAGCCCGATCAAGAAAATCGAGGACATCGCCGGCAAGAAGGTCGCTTATCCGCGCCCCGGCGGCGCCTCCGAGGCTGTGCTGCTTGGCCTGAAGGCCGAGCGCAAGCTCGACTTCACCGCCGTCTCCACTGGCGCGATGGACGCGACACGGACGATGACGATGACGGGCCAGGTCGATGTCGGCTATTCCGTTCCGCCATCGGGCCTCGATGCGGTAACGAGCGGCGAAATCCGCGTGCTGTTTGCCGGCGACGTCGTTGCATCGCAGCGGGACATCTCGGCGCGCGTGAACATCGCCCACACGAACTTCCTGAAGCGGGGCGAGGTCGCCAAGAAATTCTTCAAGGTGCTCGATGAATGCGTCGACTGGGCCTACAAGAACACCGACCAGAGCCTGAAGATGTATGCCGAACTCAACAAGGTCAGCCTCCCGGTGGCGACCGAGGCCCTGAAATTCTATGGCCGCGACCAGCTCCGCTTCACGCCGGTCAAGGGCCTCGATGAATCGATCAAAGCCGCCATTGGCGGCAAGTTCATCGATAAGGACCTGACGGCGCAGCAGAAGACCGACATCGTCGACCTGATGAACTAAGGCTTTCGTTTCGCAGAGATGGGCCGGCGGCCGATGACGACCGCCGGCCCATGCATGTGTTTTCCCATTCGCCGTTGATCACGACAGGATGCCGATGCGGCGATCCTTCACTGACTTGGAGGCACGCTACCCGACCGCTGCCGATCTTCACGCAGCGGGCTTGCGACGCGTGCCGCGTTTCGTCGCCGACTATGTCGATGGCGGCTGCGGTGAGAATGCGACGATGGTCCGTAACCGGCAGGCATTCAAAAGCCTGACGCTTCTGCCGCGCTACGGTCTCGGCGCCTTTGATCCGTCGATGGAAATCGAGCTTTTCGACGCGCGTTATGCGGCGCCTTTCGGCATCGCGCCGATGGGACTGGGCGCCCTGGTGCGGCCGCGTCTGGAAGAGCGGCTCGCGCGAGCGGCACAGGCAGCGGGCATTCCTTATGTGCTGTCCACAGCCGCCAGCGCTGACATCGAGACGATCGGGCGGCTCGCGCCGGACGTGTTCTGGTTCCAGCTCTTCGACTTGCCGCGCGAGGATCACCGCATCACCTTCGATCTGGTCGCGCGCGCTGAGCGGGCGGGGGCCAAAGTTCTTGTCCTCACCATCGACACGCCCATTCAAGCGCGTCGGCCGCAGGATCTGAAAAACCGGCTTGGTGCGTCCGTCCGCCTGAGCCCTCGGATGCTTCTCGATATCGCATTTCGGCCGCGTTGGGCCGCGGAGATGCTGCGTCATGGCCGGCCGGGCTGCGAAGGTTTGCGGCCTTATCTCGCGGTTGGCGCGACCTCCGAAGAGTTGGTGGCCTTCGCCGGGTCGCGGATTCAAGGCGGCTTCACCTGGGAGCTCGTTCGGCGCATTCGGGATGCCTGGCCTCGCGCGTTGGTCGTCAAAGGCGTTCTCGCTCGCGGAGATGCCGAACGCGCCGTCGAGGCCGGTGCCGACGGTATCATCGTTTCCAATCATGGTGGCCGAACCTTCGATGCCGCACCGGCCAGTCTCGCGATGCTGCCGGAGATCGCCAAGGCCTGCGAGGGGCGAGCGACGATGATGCTTGACAGTGGTGTGCGCAGCGGGCTCGACGTTGCGCGGGCGGTGGCTTCAGGCGCGCGGATGGCTTTTTTGGGCCGACCGTTCCTGCACGCCGTCGCTGCGCTGGGCGAGGATGGCGGCGATTATCTGGCCGCGCTTGTGCGCACGGAACTGCGCCATACGATGACGCAGCTCGGCGCTGCCGACGTAGAGGCCTTGGGTTATGTGCGCCACGCCGAGCCTTACCAGGCGTAGACCCACCAATGCTCCGAGGGCAGGGGGTCGACGCGGGCGCGGGCGTCGAGATTGCGATAGCTTCCGCCGAAAAAGACGAGCGGCTGCGCCGCCTCATTACCATGGCGCGTGACTGAAAGCACGCGGCCCAGGATGATGATGTGGTCGCCGCCGTCCAGGATCTGGTGCGTCTCGCATTCGAACCAGGCCAGCGCACCCGGCAAGAGCGCCGCGCCGCAGGCGGCGCTCTTCACGATCTCGACGCCATCCCATTTGTCGGGCTGTGCCCGGCCGAAGCGGCTCGACAAGTCGCGCTGCGATTGATCGAGCACGTTGACGGCGAAACGCTCGACCGTGTTCCACGCGGCGAACGACTTGGCGTTGCGGCCGATGCTGAACAGCACCAGCGGCGGGTCGAGCGAGACCGAGTTGAACGAACTGACCGTCGCGCCGATCTGCTCTCCGTCGCTTTCGGCGGTTACGATGGTGACGCCGGTCGCGAACAGGCCGAGCGCGGCACGCAGATCGAGGCTGGTGAAACCGGGCGAAGGGTCGAGAACCGCTCCGGCGCGGTTGTCCGCGGTCGGGGTTCGGTTCCCGCTGTCCATCACAGCGCCGGCATCGCGAGCGCGTGATCGACCAAGTCGGTCGAGCGCTTGAGGTCGTAGTTGCGGTACATGTTCTGCTTCACCAGGAAGGACGCGCCACCGTAGAATTTCTCGTATTGCTGGTGGCGGGCGCCGAATTCGGAGCCGATGAAGTCCCAGGCCAACCGCATCAGTGCGATGCGCTCGCGCGCACCGGACACGCTGGAGGCGAGATAGCGCTCGATGTCGGCCGATGTCTCCGGGCTCTCGAGATCCTTGAGCGAGGAGGGCATCGAGATCATGGCCGAGCCGGTCAGCTCCTTGATGATCTCGATCATGCGGGGGTTGATCTCGGATTGCAGCGCCATCACCGCATAAAGCGCGGTGCGTGAAGGCCAGACCACGCCGTTGACGTCGATCGTCGCCTTGAGCTCCTGCGCCTCCAGCATCGTCTCGACGATCGAGGAGAGCGCCGCGAGTTCGCCCATCTGCACCATCACCGGCGGCACGTTGGCATTTCCAGTGGCCTCGTTCATCCGCTGGGCGAGGCCGACCATGAAGCGCAGCTTCGTGGCGTAGCGCGCCTGCGCCTGTAGATTGCCATAGGCGTGGGAAGGCGTCTTCCACCACTGGTCGCGGCAGATTTCGATGTTGCGATAGATGAAGACGTGCTCCCAGGGCACGAAAACGTTGTCCAGCACGACGAAGCAGTCGGACTCGTCGAAGCGGCTGCTCAGCGGATGGTCAAAACCATTCTGCGCCTGGGTGGCGAAGGGGCGGCGCGGATAGAGCTTCAGCCCCGGCGCGTTCATCGGGATGGCGACGCCGATAGCATGGTTCTCGTCGCCAGGCTGCAGCGGATGTATGCAGCTCAGATAAAGAACATCCGAATAAAGTCCGGCGGTGGCAAGCTGCTGCGCGCCGGCGATGACGATGCCGCCGTCCTTTTCCTTCACCACGCCGGCATAGAGCGTCGGGTCGCTCTGCTTATGCGCCGGCTTGGAGCGATCGATCTGCGGCGGCACGATCGCGTAGGTCGCCCAGAGGTGGTTTTCGCGCATGTGCTCGTAATAGGACACGACGTTGTCGGCGAATTGCTGCCCACCCGCGGCGAAAACCTCCGGAACCGCGGCATAGCCGCAGAAAAAGCCGGCGACGTGGTCGGGCGTGCGGCCCATCATCCCGAATGTGGATTCGGACCAAGTCTCCGAGGCCAACCGCTTGGCCTTCAGGTCGGCATGGTCACGCGGGATCTGGAAGGCGCGCAGCACGCGGTTGCCGGAGGAGGGCGAAATGTACGTCATGCGCTCCTGCATCGCCGGTTCGGCGGCGATGTCGTAGAGCCTGGAGGCCGAGAGCGCGGCCTGTCGCAACGCGGGGTGCTTGGTCACGTCGCGCACACGTTCGCCGTCGATATAGACCGTGCGACCGTCTGCCAGCGAGCGCAGATAGTCGTCGCCCGTGCGCAACGCGCCGGTCGGGGCGGTGACCTGGGAAGATGCGGAATTTGCCTTTGGGACGGCGGACATTGTGGTTCCTCCGGGCGATCCTCGATCGGGATCAATTAGCTACGGTTTGTAGCTTCTAAATGTAACTTAAATCTGTCGCTGTCAAGCGCCTTGGCGAACTCACGCATCACGCGATGTGCCCGGCCTCATTGGGAAAATCGTGTTGCGCCTTATGATAAGATGGCTTACAAATTTCGTGCGCGGGATCGCAGCTCTCCGCATGCGGCGGCGATCCGCTGTATGTGGAAGACGGCCCCGACCCGCGCGATTTCTGAACACGGGGATGAATGATGGCAGCTGTTGGTTATCGCGACCTGCGCGACTTCATCGGGCTGGTCGAGGAGATCGGCGATCTCAAGCGGGTGCGCGGTGCGCCAGCCGAATATGAGCTCGGCGCGATCACCGAGGTCGCGGCAGGGTCGCCCGCCTGCCCGGCGCTGCTTTTCGACGACATTCCCGGACTGCAACCGGGTTTTCGCGTCTTCTCGAACGCGACGGTCAACACGCGCCGTGCCGCGCTGGCGCTGGGTATCGATCCCTCGCTTTCGCCGCTGGAGGTGTTGAAGACCTGGAAAGAGCGTCGCGGCACGCTGAAGCCGATCGACCCGGTCACGGTGAAGGACGCCGCTTTCCTCCAGAACGGTATGCGCGAAGGCGAGGTCGATCTTTCGCGGTTTCCGGCGCCGATCTGGCACCGCGGCGATGGCGGCCCCTATATCGGCTCGGGGAGCCTCGTCATCACGAAGGATCCCGACGAGGGCTGGGTCAATGCTGCGATCTATCGCGTCCAGGTGCACGGGCCCGACCGGGTGACCGTCCAGTTCGACCACAAGGGCCGCCACGGCGCGATGATCTCGAAGAAGTACTGGGATCGCGGCGAGCCGTGTCCGATCGCCATCGTCAACGGCCAGGATCCGGCGCTTTTCATCGCCGGCTTCGAATACCTCCCGGAGCGCCATCCCGAATATGCCTTTGCCGGGGCGATCAAGGGGGAGCCGATCGAGGTCTATGAACTGCCGCTGACCGGTCTGCCGGTGCCCGCCCATGCAGAGATCATTCTAGAGGGCTATCTGCTGCCCTTCGACGAGGTGAACCTGCCGGAGGGGCCGTTCGGCGAATTCACGGGATATTACGCCGCCGACAAGCGGCCAGCGCCAGTGATGGAGGTGAGGGCCGTCCATTACCGCAACGATCCGATCCTGCTCGGTTCGCCGCCTCTGAAGCCACCCCGCTTCCATTTCGGTATTCCGTTCCGGGCCGCCAGCATCTGGGCTAATCTCGAAGCCTGCGGCGTGGGCGACGTCGTCGGCGCCTGGCAACACGTCTCGCAGCTGATGACCGTGGTCGCGATCAGGCAGCGCTATGCCGGCCATGCCAAGCGGGCAGGGCTGATCGCTGCAGCCAACAGCTATATGGGCCGCGTCGTGGTGGTGGTCGATGAGGACGTCGATCCCTCTAATCTCGCCGACGTGATGTGGGCGGTGACGACGCGCGCGGAACCGTCGGAAGATGTCGATATCATCCGCAATGGCTGGAGTTCCTCGCTCGATCCACGCATTTCGGCTGCCGATCGCGACTCCGGCCGCACCTCCAATTCCAAGATGATCATCGACGCTTGCATTCCCTTCGAGCACCTGGCCACCTACCCCAAATCCTCGGCTCTTTCCGTCGAGGAGGCGCTGGCGGTGAAGCGGCGATGGCCCGATATCCTGGGAGTGTGAGGCGATGGCGGCGAGCCGGCTGATAGTCGGGATCTCCGGGGCCTCGGGCGTGGTCTACGGCGTCGCGGTCCTGGATGCGGCGCGTGCGCTGGGGCTGGAGACGCACCTTGTCATGACGCGCTCCGCCAAGGTGACGTTGGCCCACGAGATGTCGCTGAAGGTTCGCGACATCGAGGAGAAGGCCGACCATGTCCATGCCGTCGAGGACATCGCGGCGCCGATCTCCAGCGGCTCGTTCAAGACGCTGGGGATGATCGTCGCGCCCTGTTCGATCCGCTCGCTCTCGGAGATCGCGCATGGCACGACGTCGAGTCTGCTGTCACGTGCGGCCGATGTCGTGCTGAAGGAGCGGCGCAGGCTCGTGCTGATGGTCCGCGAGACCCCGCTGCACCTCGGCCACCTGCGCAGCATGGTTCAGGTGACGGAAGCCGGGGCCATCGTCATGCCGCCGGTGCCGGCCTTCTATGCCAGGCCCAACAGCATCGACGATATCGTGCGCCACACCGTCGGCCGTGCACTCGATCTGTTCGACCTCGATATCGGCGGCTTGAAGCGCTGGGGCGAGGTCGGGGCGTGAGCTGCGCGGCCCGGCCCGACACGGGGCTCGATCTCGATTCCCCATTTTGGCGTTTCGCCTTGCGGCTCTATGCCCAGCCGGGAGTCTCGCCCCTGTGCCTGGCTTTGCAGGACGAGAACGGCATCGACGTGAACCTCCTGTTATTTGCCTGCTGGTGCGGCAGCATCGGCCGCATGCTTGATGCAAACGCTGTCGCAACGGTGTCGTCCCAAACCAGACCTTGGACCGAGGCCGTCGTGACGAAGCTGCGGGAGGCACGGCGCGCCTGGAAAGAGATCGGCCCCGACGCGGTTCAAGCCAAGACAGGGCGCGAGACCTTGAAATCGATCGAGCTTCTCTCGGAGCGCATCGTCTGCGCCATGCTCTATGCGGCCCATGAAAGCCTGGGAGCACGGGCTCGCGAAACCGCATCGCCGATCGATAACGTGCCGGCGAACGTCGGGCTGGTTCTGGCGCGAGCCGGCGTCGCGCCGCCCCGCATCGAGGCGGCTTCGGCCTTGCTGGGGCAAGCCTGCCGCGCGGCTTCCTGACGTCAAGCGCGGGCGGCGGTAAATCGGTTGGCCGGCACATCCAGGCCGAGGTGATCGCGCAAGGTCGTGCCGGTATAGTCCTGACGGAACAGCCCGCGCCGCTGCAATTCCGGCACGACCAGTGCGACGAAGTCGTCGAACGTGCCGGGGAAGGTTGCCGGCACCAGCATGAAGCCGTCGCAGGCCTGGCCGGCGAACCACGCTTCCATGATGTCGGCCACCGTCGATGGCGAACCGCAGGCGACGAGATAGGCCCGCGAGACCGCGAAGATGTTGTAGATGTCCCGCAGCTTGCAGCCGGGCCGCTGGGCGAGGGTGCGGATCACCGCATGATAGCTGTGGATGTGGGCAGAAGGGGGCAGGTCCGGCATCGGCCCGTCGAGGTCGTAGCCCGACATGTCGTGGCCGAGCCGTTCTGACAGCGTGTTGATTGCGCTGCGATCGTCGACCAGCTCGACCATGGCGGCTAGCTTCTCCCGCGCCTCCTCGTCGGTTCGACCGACGACCGGGAACAGGCCGGGCAGGATATTGCACTGGTCCGGCAGGCGCCCCATGGCGGCGACGCCGTCCTTCATTTCGCGGTAGAAGGATTGAGCCACGTCAAGGTCCTGCTGCACCGTGAAGATCGCCTCGGCATAGCGGCAAGCGAAGTCGCGTCCCGCATCGGAGGCGCCGGCCTGCACGATGACCGGTTGGCCCTGCGGCGTTCGCGAGAGGTTGAGCGGCCCGCGCACTTTGTAAAATCGGCCGTCATGATCGATTGCGTGCACCTTGCTCGCATCGACATAGACGCCGCTGGCGCGATCGGCGATCCGGGCGCCGTCCTCCCAGCTATCCCAGAGCGCCTGAACGACATCGACGAATTCGGCGGCCATCTCGTAGCGTAGATCGTGCTCGATCGGCTGGGCGAGCCCAAAATTCGCGGCCGCCTGCGGGGTAGAGGTCGTCACCACGTTCCAGCCGGCGCGGCCATTGCTCAAATGGTCCAGCGAGGCGACGAGCCGCGCGAGATTATAAGGCTCGCTATAGGTGCTGGAGCCTGTCCCGATGAGGCCGATGCGGCTTGTCCGCATCGCCAGCGCCGACATCAAACTAAACGGCTCGAAGCGCGCGATCGAGCCGGGATGGTCGCCGGGCGACGATGCAAGGCCATCGGCGATGAAGACGAAGTCGAATTTGCCTCGCTCGGCTGTCTCAGCGATGTGAAGGAAGGCATCGAGGCTCTCGCTGCTGGTGAAGGAACCGTCCATCCGCCAGCCGGCGACATGATTGCCGGTGCCGACCGAGAATACACCAAGATGCATCGTCCGGCTGGTCACGGCTCCGTCCCTGTTCAGCCTTCAGCCGCGATCGCGGCAAGGTGTGGAGCAACGACCTCGTCATAGGTCAGGTCGCGGTCGAGCTTGCCCATGGCGCGGCAGGCACGGCTCATTCCGGCGACGAAGTTTGGTGCGATCGCCTTGTCGTAATAGGGCAGGTCGCGCCGGATCAGGTCGGTGATCAGCGCGGCCTGGGCCGGGGGGAACAGAGCGTTGCCGACCTGGGTGGCGTGCTCGACGTCAGCCTTGAGCAGTTCATGCGTTTGGGCGATCGCGCGGATGATCTTCCTGGCGACGTCGGGTTGCTGCTCGGATAGATCCTGCCGCACCGCAATCGACGCCATCGTGCAGTCGAAGGCTGCTCGCGGTCCGTCGCCACGCCGCGCATCGAGAACGACCGTGCCGAAGCCCTTGCGAACGGCGATCTCGGCCGCCATGCCATTGGCCCAAAAGCCGTCGATCTGGCGGTTCTGCAACGCGCGAGCGGCGTTAAGCCCGAAATTCACCGACTTTTCGGGCGGCGCCGGGACGGGGCCGATCGTGATGCGATCGCGCTCCAGATCCATGCCGGCTTCCCGCAGCAAAAAGCGCAGACCCATCTCCACCCACGGTGCGGCCCCGATGCGGCGGCCTTTCAGCACGCTCAGGTCGCCCCGCTGTGCCTTGAAGTCGGCGTGCATGACGAGAAACCAGTACATGCCTTGCGCCTGCGCGCAGAGCAGCTTGACGCCATCGAAGCGCGGAAAGGCCGCGAGCGCCGAATGGGCGGAGCCCGCCACGATGTCGATCGTGCCGTCGCGCAGGGCCTCATAGGCCTTGTCGACTGGGAAGATCAGCTCCAGCGAGACGTCGAGTCCGCATTCCTTGAAGACGCCGAGTTCGATCGCGGCCTCTGCCGGGAAATACGAGTTCGACACCATATCCGGTACGGCGAGCCTCATCGTCTTGCTCCGTCCTTCCGCTGCCGGCCGCATCAGTAGTAATGAATTTCGAACAGGATGCAGCCGTTCACCGATTTGAACGGGCCGTGATAGGCGCCGGGCGGGCGCACGGCGTAGGTGTAGCCGGTGAAGGATTCACCACCCTCGCCATTGGCATCGTTGCCGACGGTCAGATCGCCCTCCAGTAGGAAGACCTCTTCGAAATACTCATGGACGAAAGGCGAGGTCGTGTAGACACCGGGGTCGAAGCGCAGCAGCCGCGTGCGGTTGCCGCGCTTGCCGGGCTCGTCCAATCCGCCGCCGATGATCTTCTGCTTGATGCCGGCTGGGTAGCCTGGGGGCGTGTGCCAGCCGCTTTCCATGTCGAGCCGGTGGAATTCGTCATGGGTCTTCTCGTAGACGACGGGGTCGCTCATCGGAATCATCCCTCGATCGGAAGGCTGCGGATGGAATAGGCGGCGGTGATGGAGCGCCCGCTGCGAGGATCGTGCAGCTCCATTTCGAAGCGATCGGCCGATGCGACGCCGCCGATGGCTGCGAATGTGCCGCAGAACATGGCAGTGCCGTCCGGCAGCGACTTGCCGCCATTGTACAATTCGATCAGCTCGGCGACGGGCCGCATCGCCTTGGCGGTGCCCTCCTGGTAGAGCCGCCGCTCGCCGTCTACGACGGCGTGAGAGCGCAGCACCAGCTCGTCCCAGTGGTCGGCGACCTCTGAGAAGCGCCAGAGCCTGGCGGAGACCGGCTTGGCGCACATCTGCTTGGAAAGCGAAACGCCCATGGCTTCCGCCTCGCGGTCGGTATGGTCCGAGCCGACGCCGACCCAGAGTTCGCCGTCGAGCGCGACCACGACCGGTTCGATTTCGCCGCTCGATGCGGTGCCGAGAACCTCGATGGTGTCGGCCGTCGTCAGTAGCGCAGCCGCCGCACGATAGAAGATCGGGGTCGTCTTCGGTCGCTTCACTCCCAGCGCTTCAAGTTCCTTGATGTGATGTTCGACCGCGTTCTGATCGCGGCCGGTCCAGCCGGCGATGATCAGGCGATCGATTTGCGAGGTCAGGAATTCTCTTTCGGCAGACACGCGAACCTCCGGATCGGCCGGCGACAACGTGCCGGAACAGGTGCATGATTTTGCTTCGGGTATAACTTGTCAAGTTTAGGTTATTAATGAAGCTAAAAGGAGGTTCGGCTTGGCCCGATCGGGCGGGCTTCCGCTAGGCGGAAAAAGCGCCGTCGCTGACAACCATATTATTTTTTTAGCTTTCATCTTGATATAAATTTGGGAGGCGATAAGGTCGTGGCTCATGGCGAGGGGAGAGCGACCGTGAAGGCTTGGCTGACATACGATTTCAACGACATGCGGCTCGAGGACGTGCCGGAGCCAAAGGCCGAGCCCGGTTGGGTCGTCTGCCGCACAAGGGTGCTGGAACTCTCCGTTACCGAGGTCGCCGAGTTCAGCGGCGCGGCGGTTTCGAGCCATGAGAGCCTGAAGGCGATGCTGGCCAAGGGCCAGCCTCTACCACTGTTCGGGCACGAGTTCTGCGCCGAGGTCGTCGAGGTCGGGGAGGGCGTCACCAACGTCAAGCTTGGCGACCGGGTCTTCTACCATCGCGGTGTGCCATGCGGCGCCTGCAAGTATTGCCAGGCGCATCGTCCGCAGCTCTGCCGTTCCGTGATTAACGTCGGCGAGGACACCCCCGGTTGCCTGGCCGAATATTTCCCGGTGCCGGCCCGCATGGTCGCCGCCGTCCCCAACGAGATCAGCGACGCCGAGGCCGCCGCGCTGCAACCGCTGGTCTCGATCGTCGGTGCCACCGAAGGCATCGGCATCGAGATGGGCGACACCGTTGCGGTAATTGGCCTCGGCCCCATGGGGCTGGACTCGTTGCAGGTGGCGCGCTGTGCCGGCGCTTCGCGTGTCATCGCCATCGCCCGCCGCGACGCCGTACTCGATCTTGCGAAGCAGTTGGGCGCCGACGTGCTCGTCAACACGACCCATCAGGACCCGGTCGAGGCCGTGATGGAAGCGACGAAAGGCTTTGGCTGCGATGTCGTCTTCGATTGCGCCGGCGGTGCCACCGGGCAGGGTCATGCCGGCACGCAGGCCTTCCAGCAGGGTTTGCAGATGCTGCGGCCCGAAGGTCGCATCATCGAAATCGGCCATCTGCCGACGGGCGCGGAAGTCACCTTCGGACTGATCGAGAAAAAGGCGCTGCGGGTCGTCGGGCGCCGCTCGCCCTCGCCGAAGATGATCGACTACGCGATCCAGCTCGTTGCCTCCAAGCGCGTGCAGATCACGCCGACGATCACGCACACCCTGCACGGACTCGACAAGGTCCCGGAGGCCTTCGACATCCTCGCCAACAAGGGCAAATACGGCGTGATCAACCCGCCGCAGGTCGTCGTCTGGCAATGAGCCGAAGGTGGGGAGCGGCTCCGGTCGCCCCGCCGATGCGCAATGGTTTGAGGAAGCCGTCATGATCTCCGAAGAGCAGCTGGCCGCATTGTCCTATCCGACAATGCCGCGCATGGTCTCCAATGAATTCCCGGGAGCCAAGGCGCGTGCCGTCATCGAGCGCGCCATGCAGTTCCAGAGCCCGACGCGCCCCTCCGTGCGTGGGCGGCTCGTCATCGAGAGCGGCCGCGGCGCCGGCATCCAGGACCCCGACGGCAATACCTTCATCGACCTATCGGCCGGTGTGGCCGTCGCCAATGTCGGCCGCAGCCATCCGAAGGTCGTCGCGGCCGTCAAGGCGCAGGCCGATCGGCTGATGCACTCCGCCGGGCTCGTCAGCGAGACGACCGTGGCGCTGGCCGAAAAGATTTCGGCCTCGATGCCCGAGGGCCTCCGCGGCGAATGCTTCACCTGGTTCGGCATGAGCGGCTCCGCCGCCAACGAGACCGCGCTCAAATACGCCAAAGCGATCACCGGCCGCACACAGATCGTTGCCTTCGAGGGCGCGTATCACGGCGTCTTCCACGGCACGCTGGCGCTGACCACGCGCGAGAATTTCCGCAAGCCCTATGGGCCGATGATGTCGGGCGTGATCCACATGCCTTATCCTGACGACTACCGGCCTTTCCTCGATCTGGAGCCGGAGGCCGCCGCAGCGGCCTGCTCCAAATATCTCGACCATCGCCTCTCGACGCCCAACACCGGGGCCGACGACGTCGCCGCCGTCATCGTTGAATCGATGCAGGCCGATGGCGGCTATCTCGATCCGCCGCTGTCGTTCCTAAGGGCGGTGCGCGAAATCTGCACCCGCCGCGGCATCCTGCTGATCCTCGACGAGGTGCAGGCCGGTGGCGGACGCACCGGCAAGATGTGGGCCTGCGAGCATGCCGGCGTCGTGCCGGACATGATGACTTGGGCGAAGGCGATCGGCGGCGATCTGCCGCTGTCGGGCGTCACGGTCCACAAGCGCTATCAGGAAAAGCTGCCGCTGGGTTCGCAGGTCATCACCGGTGCGGAGAACGCGCTCGCCAATGTCGTGGCATTAGCCAATCTCGAAATCCTGCTCGATCCCGAGGACGACCTCATCGGCCGCTCGGTCGCGGTCGGCGAGGAGATGAAGCAGGAGCTGACGCGGATCGCGGAGAAGAGCGCCTTTCTCGACGGCGTCCGTGGTCGCGGCTTCTTCATCGGTGTCGAGCTGGTCTCCGACAAGACGAGCAAGGAGCCTCTCGACCTCAAGCGCGTCGGCGCGATCCTGCAGCGCTGCGAGCAGCTCGGCGTGCGCATCATGTCCTGTGGGCGCCACGGCTCGACCATTCGCCTGATGCCGCCCTTGACCATCACCCGCGAGCATTTCCGCGAGGGGCTGAGGCTTTTCGGTCAGGCCGTTTCCGAGGTCGAGCAGGGCATTGCCGCCTAAGGGCGACGCAGGGATCAAGACGGTTTGCGAGGCACCGATGAGCGAATTCACATGCAGCCAGGAAATCGTCAGCCAGGCACGCCGAAACCTCAATCAGGAGGTTTGGGACTATCTGACCGGCGGCGCCGAATCCGAGACGACGATGCGGCGCAACCGTCATGCTCTCGATAGCTACGCCTTCCTGCCCCGCGTCCTGCGGGACGTGTCCAGCGTCGACCCGTCCGGCACCCTGCTCGGCCATAAATTGCGAATTCCGGTGATCCTCGCCCCGATCGGCTCCTTGCAGGCGATCGAGAAGGGCGGGGGCGCCAGCTCCTGCCGGGCGGCCGCCCGGTTCGGCACGGTGCCGATGATCAGCTCGATCACCGAGCCTTCGCTGGAAGACAGCGCGGCCTCGGCTGAGGGGCCGAAGATGTTCCAGCTCTACGTCCGCGGCGACTTCGACTGGATCAAAGCCATACTGAAGCGGGTCAAGGAGGCCGGCTACGACGCGCTGGCCGTGACTGTCGATTCCTCGCATTACGGCATTCGCGAGCGCCAGCTGATGAACCGCTACCTGCCGCCGAGCGTGAAGGCGCAGAAGGACCGGCATCTTCAGGCTGCGATCACCTGGGATCTCGCCAGCCGCATCCGCGACGAATGGGGCGGCCACTTTATGCTGAAGGGCGTCGCCCATGTCGAGGATGCCGCGATGGCAGTCTCGCGCGGTGTCGACGCGATCTACGTCTCCAACCATGGCGGGCGCCAGCTTGACCATTGCCTGGGCGCGCTCGACTCGCTGGTCGAGATCGCGGGCGAGGTGAATAAGAAGGCCGAACTGATCGTCGATGGCGGCTTCCTGCGCGGCACCGACGTCATCAAGGCTGTGGCGCTGGGCGCCACGGCCGTCGCGATCGGGCGGTTGCAGGGCTGGGCGCTCGCGGCCGGCGGCGAGGCGGCGCTCTTCCGCAGCCTCGAACTGCTTGAGCGCGAGATTGTCAATGCGCTCGGACTGCTCGGCGTCACCTCCTTCGCCGAACTGAGCCCGGCCTATGTCCGCAAGGCGGAGGTGATCGGGCCGACGCACGAGCTCAGCACCTTCTATCACCTACGCGATCGGCTGCTGTGAGGATGATCGCGATGCAGGACGATTGGGCCAATCTGATCGGCGGCGAATGGGTCCGCGCGCGCAGCGACCGCGCGATCGCAGTCGTCAACCCGGCGACCGAAGCCGAGATCGGCCACTTGCCCCTCGCCGGGAAAGACGAGTTGGACCGCGCGCTGGAGGCCGCCCAGGCGGGGTTCAAGCTCTGGCGCAAGGTGCTGCCGCAGGAGCGTGCCAAGGTCGTGCGCAAGTTCGGCGCATTGATGCGCGAGAACGTCGAGATACTCGCGGCGGCCATCACCGCCGAGCAAGGCAAGACGCTGGCGGAGGCGCGCGGCGAGGTGACAGGCGCAGCCGAACTCGTCGAATGGCTCGCCGAGGAAGGGCGCAGGCTCTACGGCCGCATCGTTCCCTCTCGTTTCGCCGATAGCCGCATCCTGGTCATGCATGAGCCGGTCGGCGTCGTGGCGGCGTTTTCGCCCTGGAATTTCCCGTGCAGCATGGTGTCGCGCAAGATCGCGCATGCGCTCGCCGCTGGCTGCTCCGTCATCGTCAAGCCGGCGGAGGAGACGCCGACCGCCGCCATCATCCTCGGCCGCCTCTGTATCGAGGCCGGCGTTCCTCCCGGCGTCGTCAACATCGTCTATGGCGATCCCGCCGAGGTCTCCGCGCATCTGATCGGCAGCCCGATCGTTCAGAAGATATCGCTGACCGGCTCGGTCGGCGTCGGAAAGCATCTGGCAGCGCTTGCCGCCCGTGACCTGAAGAAGATCACGCTCGAACTTGGCGGTCACTCACCGACCGTGGTCTTCGAGGACGCCAATGTCGAACTTGCCGCCAGGCAGTGCGCCGGCTCGCGCTTCCGCAATGCCGGCCAGGTCTGTACCGCGCCGACCCGCTTCTATGTCCAGTCGGGCGCAGTCGAGCGCTTCACCCGGCATTTCGTCGAGGCGGCCAAGGCGATCAAGGTCGGCGACGGTGCCGATCCTGCCAGCCAGATGGGGCCGCTCTCCAACCGTCGTCGCCTTGAGGCGATGGAGGAGTTCGTCGCGGACGCGAAAGCGCGCGGCGCGCGGGTGCTGGCCGGCGGCGAGCGTCTCGGCAATCGCGGCTTCTTCTTCGCGCCGACCGTCTTCGCCGACGCGCCGATCGACAGCGCGGTGATGACCCGCGAGCCCTTTGGGCCACTGGCGCCGATCCGGTCTTTCGAGACGGCTGACGAGGTTCTGGAACAGGCCAACAGCCTGCCTTACGGGCTCGCAGCTTATGCCTTCACCAGCTCGCACAAGACCGCAGCCGCGATGTCTGAGGGGCTGCGAGCGGGCGTCGTCGCCATCAACGGCGTCACCGTCACGGCACCGGAGGCGCCTTTCGGCGGCGTCGGCGACAGCGGCATTGGCCGCGAGGCCGGAGCCGAGGGCCTTGCCGAATACACCCACATCAAAACGATCACCGAGACCTTCCTCTGACCGCCTCGCCGAAAGCCGCGCCATGAACCCGGACATTCCCGCCAAGAGCGCCGAGACGACGATGGCCTGGGGCAGCGACGCTGCCGCGGAAATGCTGCGGCATCTCGGCATCGACTATGTCTGCGTCAATCCGGGCTCCAGCTTCCGCGGGCTGCACGACAGCCTCGTCAATTATCTCGGCAACGAAAACCCGCAGATGCTGCTGGCGCTGCATGAGGGCAGCGTCGTTTCGATCGCTCACGGCTATGCGAAGGCCAGCGGCCGCACCATGGCCGTCGTGCTGCACAGCAATGTCGGACTGATGAACGGCATGATGTCGATCTTCAACGCCTGGTGCGACCGCGTGCCGGTCCTGATGCTGGGTGCAACGGGTGCCGTCGACACCGCCGTCAGGCGCAACTGGATCGACTGGATGCACACCGCCCGCGACCAGGGCGCCATGGTCAGGCATTTCGTCAAATGGGACGATCAGCCCCATTCGCCGGCGGCAACGATCGAGGCGATCGGCCGTGCGCATATGATGGCGCGCACCGCGCCCTGCGGACCCTCTTACGTCATTCTCGACCGTCGCCTGCAGGAGGATGCGTTGCAGACGCCGCTCGCGCTGCCGCCCGCCACCCTGTTCGATCCTCCGGCGCGTGTCGTACCAGGTCGCGAGACCGTGGCGGGCGCCGCTCGCCTGCTGAAGGACGCGAGGGCGCCGGTCATCCTGATGGGCCGGGTTTCTCGAAGCCCGGCCGACTGGGCGTTGCGCGTCAAGCTCGCAGAGCTTCTGGGCGCACGCGTCATCACCGATCTGCGCACCGGCGCCTCCTTCCCGACGGAACACCCGCTGCACGGCGCACCGCCCGATCTGTTCCTGACCGGCGTCAACCGGAAGCTGCTGACCGATGCGGACGTCGTGCTCAGCCTGGATTGGACCGACGTTGCGGACGTTATGCGCGCCGGCGCGGTGGAGGCCGGCACCCGCAAGCTGATCCACGTCTCGGTCGATCACTATGTGCATAACGGCTGGAGCGGCGACCATCAGCGCTATAGCGGCGCCGACATTCATCTGCCGGTCGAGCCCGACGCCGTGCTCGCGCCGCTCATCGCGGAACTCGAGGCGCTGGGTGCGGCGGCGCCTGTCCCGCTCACGGTACCGCCTGCGCCAGCGCGTCCGGCTCCGCATGGACTTCCGACGCTGGCCGATATCGGTGCTGCCCTGTGCGAGGTGAAGGGCGCGCGCGAGCTCTGCCTGGCCCGTGTGCCGCTGAACTGGCCGGCCGGAGCCTATCCCTTCCGCGATCCGCTCGATTATCTCGGCTATGACGGCGGTGGCGGCGTCGGATCGGGCCCCGGCATGGCCGTTGGCGCAGGCCTTGCCTTGAAGGGCAGCGGTCGCCTGACGCTCGGGATGATGGGGGATGGCGAGTTTCTCGGCGCCCCCTCCGCCCTCTGGACGGCCGCGCATTACCAGATCCCGGTGCTCTTCGTGATCGCCAACAACCGCAGCTACTACACCGACGAAGTCCAGCAGGAGGCGGTGGCGCAGCATCGCGGCCGTCCGCCCGAGAACAAATGGATCGGCCAGCGCATCGACGACCCGGCCATCGACATCCCGGGCCTGGCTCGCGACTTCGGCGTGGAATCGGAAGCCTCGGTCACCGATCCTGCCATGATCGCGGCAGCGCTTGAGCGCGGGCTCGCCGCCGTCGAGGCCGGCCGGCCCTACCTCATCGATATCCGCATCGATTCCACGCGTGGTTCGAGCCTCGATTGGCTCAACCATCACTGACTTGTAAGAGGAGCACGACATGGCCCTGGCTCCCGCCGATACCGGTGGCGATACGACGATCCAGATCGACAGGGCGGGCGTTCTCTCGGGGCGCAGGCTGGCGGCCTCTATCGGGCTCGATGCGCCGACGATCTTCGGCCTCGCCACGGTCGTAGTAGTGCTGCTGCTGATCGAGGTGCTCGTCAGGACAGGTGTGGTATCGAGCCTGATCATCGCCCGCCCGAGCGAAGCGATCGGCGCGATGTTCCATGCCGAAACGCTGTCCAAGCTCTGGACGGCGACGCAGATCACCTTCGGCATGGTTCTGGCGGCGATGCTGGCAGAGGTGATCATCGCCGTTCCCGCCGGCTATCTGCTCTATCGCTACAAGGCCTTCGGCAAGGCGTATGAAGGTTGGCTGGCCTCGCTCTTCGCCGCGCCGATCTTCCTGCTCTACCCGCTCTTCATGGTCGTTTTCGGCCGCAACAACTTCACGCTGATCTTCATGGGCGTGGCGGCAGGCATCATCCCGATCATCGTTCATGTGCGGCTGGCGTTCATGTCGGTACCGCCGACCTTGATCAAGGTCGGGCACAGCTTCCATATGTCGGAAAGCACGATATTCTGGAAGATCATGGTGCCGGCGGGCGCCAAGACCATCTTCACCGGGATCCGACTCGGCCTGATCTACACCCTGATCAACATCATTGCCATCGAATACCTCGTCGACGCAGGCGGTCTCGGCCGGATGGTCTCCGACAGCTATTTCCGCTTCGACATTACCGGCACTTACACGGCAATCATTGCCGTGACGCTGGTCAGCGTCGTGTTCAACATCATCGTCAACCGCATCGAGAGGCTGGTGAGGTAGGCATGGCGTCCAATCCATCATCGAGCGCAGAGCCAAACGGACCTTCCGTCCTCACGATCAAGTTCGTGACGATCGCGATCCTGCTGACCGCATGGCAACTCGTCGCGATCTCCGGCCTGCTTTACAAAGGGCTCGTCCCGCCGCCGCTGGCGGTGGCCGGCGCACTGGTTGCCGAACTGACCGGGTCTTCGGTCTATCGCGATCTCGGCATCACCCTGTTCACATCCTTTTCAGGTTTCGTCATCGGTTCGCTGATCGCGGTTCTCGTGGGGATCTGGCTCGGCTCGAGCACGTTCTTCCGTCGCGCCTTCGAGCCCTACATCCTGGCGTTGGCCGGCACGCCGAAGATCATCTTCCTGCCGATCCTGTTTCTGGTCTTCGGCCTCGGTTTCGAATCCAAGATTGCGAAATCGGCGATGTCGGCCTTTTTCCCGGTCGTGTTCAGCACGATCAGCGGCTATCTCCAGATCAGGATCATCCTGCTGCGGGTCGGCGACAGCTTCCACCTGCGCTGGCTACAGAAGGTGCGGATGATCTATCTGCCGGCGATGCTGCCTTCGCTGCTCGTCGGCCTGCGGCTGGGGCTCGCCATGTCGATCATCGGCGTGCTGTCGGCCGAGATCGCCTATTCCGATTCCGGGTTGGGCTACCGCCTGATGCGCTATTCGGACCAGTTCCAGATCCCGAGCATGTACGCGACGATCATCGTGATCTTCGCTCTCGCCTCACTGGTCAATGCCGGCTTCAACCGCTTCCAGCGCAGCCGGCTGCGTTATCTCGAACGTCCCGGCGAATGAGCCTGGAGCCTGCTCGCGCCGATAACTCCTCCGGCATATCCGGCGGCCTCGGAAAGCCGGTGCGGCGTGTCGAGGACGGGCGCCTCGTTCAGGGCCGCGGCCGCTATACCGATGATATCGCGGCGTTGTCCGGCGATGCGGCCCATCTGTATGTGCTGCGGTCTCCCCATGCCGCGGCGCGCATCCTCTCCATCGATGCGCAGGGCGCCCGGCAGGCCGAGGGCGTGCTCGCGGTGCTCACTGCTCGCGAAATGGAAGCGGAGGGCTTCGCGCCCATTCCCACACGGGTCAAGCGCCAGCGTGCCGACGGCTCTCCGTCGCCGGAGCCTCCCTACTTTCCGCTGGCGCGCGGCCAGGCCCGCCATGTTGGGGAGGGAGTCGTCGCCATCGTGGCGGAGACCCTGAACCAGGCGCGTGATGCAGCTGAGCTCGTGGACATTCGATATGGACCTGTCGAGGCCGTCGCCGATACGACACAGGCGGCCCGGGGCGACGCTCCGCAGGTCTGGGCTGATCTGCCCGACAACATCTGCTTCGATTTCCGGGCCGGGGACGTGGCGCGCACCGAGGCGCTGTTCGCGCAAGCCGCCCATATTGTCTCCGAACGGATCGTCATCAGCCGTGTCGGCACGAATTCGCTCGAGCCGCGCAATGCGCTGGGCGCCTTCGACCCGCGCACCGGCCGCTACACGCTCCATGCCGGGCTTCAGTCGCCGCATATGATCCGTGGCGAACTCGCCACGATCCTGCGCGTGCCGCCGGGCGGCATCCGGGTCGTCGCCCCCGATGTCGGCGGCGCCTTCGGAATGAAAGGCAGCTTGCATCCCGAACTCGTCCTCGTGCTCTGGGCGGCGAAGCTGACTGGCCGATCGGTCCGCCATACGGCCGATCGCTCCGAGGGCTTCATGTCGGACCATCAGGCGCGCGACAATGTCTCGGACGTGTCGCTCGCCCTCGACGAGCGGGGCGGGTTCCTCGCATTGCGGGTCGAGACGCTCGCCAATATCGGTGCCTATGTCGCCTCCAACGGGCTGCACGCGCCCACCAACAACATCGGCGGGCTCGCCGGTGTCTATACGACGCCAGCCTTCGACGTGCGGGTGCGCGGCGTCTTCAGCAACACCGTGCCCACCTGTCCGTTCCGCGGGGCCGGGCGGCCGGAAGCTTCCTTCTGCATCGAGACGATCATCGACAGGGCAGCGCGCAAGCTCGGCCTTGACCGTGCCGAGATCAGGCGCCGCAATATGATCCCGTCCTCAGCGATGCCGTACCGGACGCCGCTGGTCTTCACCTACGACAGCGGCGAGTTCGAAGCCGTCATGGATAAATGCCTGAAGGCTGCCGACTGGAAGGGCTTCGAGCAGCGCCGCCGGGAGGCAAGGAAGCGCGGCAAGCTGCGCGGGATCGGTATCGCCAGCGTGATCGAGATCGCCGGCGGGCCTCCCGACCGGCCCTTCGAGGAATATGCCGAGATCCGCTTCGACGCTGCGGGCGACATGACGATCCTCGCCGGCAGCCATTCGCAGGGGCAAGGCCACGAGACGACCTATCACCAGATGGCGGCCGAACTGCTGGGCGCTGCGAGCGAGACCGTCAAGGTCCTCTTCGGCGATACGGATGTTGTCGCCCACGGGCGCGGTACGTTCGGCTCGCGCACGATGATGGCGTTCGGCGCGGCTTTTTCGCGCGCCAGCGAGCGCATCGTCGAGAAGGCGAAGCCGATCGCCGGCCATCTGCTGGAGGCCGCAAGCGAGGATATCGTCTTTGAGCGCGGGCGCTTTCTGGTCGCAGGGACGGATCGTTCGGTGTTGCTGCGGGAGGTCGCGGCCGCCTCCTTTCAGTTGCGTTCGCTGCCTGCCGGGTTCGAGACGGGGCTGCAGGCCTCGGCAAGCGTCGCCCTCGACAAATCGACCTTCCCCAATGGCTGCCACATCTGCGAAATCGAGATCGACCCCGAAACAGGGCACCGCGATATCATCGCCTATCACGTCGTCGACGACGTCGGGACTGTGGTGAACCCGCTGCTGCTGAAGGGCCAGATCCATGGCGGGGTGGCACAGGGCGTCGGCCAGATTCTCGACGAGTTCATCGCCTTCGACTCCGATGCGCAGGTGCTGACCGGTTCCTTCATGGACTATGGCATGCCGCGCGCGATGGACCTGCCGCCCATCGGCGTCGAGAGCCACCCGGTGCCGACCACGACGAACCCGCTTGGCGTCAAGGGCGCGGGTGAAGCCGGCACGGTCGGCGCGCTGCCTGCCGTGATGAGCGCGATCCGCGACGCGCTGGCGCCGCTGGGCATCGAGCAGGTGGAGATGCCGGCGACGCCGCTGCGGCTCTGGCGCGCGATCCAGACGGCGCGTGCAGCCTCGCAGCCGCTCTCCGGCTGACGGAGATCCTGGGGAATGACGATGGCGAACGTGTTGTATCCGGAACTCATCGACCCCGACACCGGGCTGGAGCAGAGCGTCCTTGCCGGCCATTGCAACGTCACCTTCCGCGATGTCCCGCAACTCTCCGACATCGACGAGGTGACCTGTCGCGAGACGGACGGGCTGCTGGTCTTCCGCCATCATGTGACGGAGGCCGATTTCGCCCGGTTCCCGAAGCTCGGGGTGCTGGTACGCATCGGCGTCGGATACGACCGCATCGCGATGAAGACGGCGGCGGCGCGCGATATCCTGGTCTGCAACGTGCCCGATTACGGGACGACGGAAATCGCCGACCACTCGCTGGCTCTCGTGCTCGCCTTGCGGCGGGGGCTGCTGCTGCACCACGACCTTCAGCGCGGCGATGAGCCGGCGCCCTGGCTGATGATCGACACGCCGCTGATCGACCGCTCCGGCACCCAGACCTTCGGCATCGTCGGGCTCGGGCGCATCGGCACGGCGGTGGCTTTGCGCGCCAAGGCGTTCGGCTTTCGCGTCGTATTCTACGACCCTTATGTGCCGAACGGCACCGAACTGGCACTCGGCGTCGAGCGCATGCGCTCGCTTTCCGAACTGCTGACGGTCTCGAACGTGTTGTCGCTGAACTGCCTGCTCTCCGACGAGACGCGCGGCATGATCGGCGCCCCCCAGCTCGCGCGACTTCCGGCCGGCGCGGTGGTCGTCAATACGGCGCGCGGCGCGCTGATCGATATCGACGCGCTCGGCGAGGCGATGCGGAACGGACATGTCGCCGGAACCGGTCTCGACGTCATCCCCGTCGAGCCGCCGGTGGAGCCGCTTCCGGCCCTTCTCAAGGCCTATCGGCAGCGCGAGCCCTGGCTGGACGGGCGCCTGATCGTGACGCCCCATGTCGCTTATTACTCGCAGAAGGCCGATCGCGACATCAGGGTGAAGGCGGCCGAGACGATGGTCGCCGCACTGCAGGGACGCCCGCAGAACGTCGTGCTGGCGTCGAGCCGTTTTCCGGTCACAAGTCGGTGACGGCAATGTTGGAGCCGGGTCAGGCAAGCATCGTGGCGGCGCCGCGGCCTGTCGACGAGACGCCGCGAAACCTCGCCGGGTTCCTGTGCCTGGACGATTTTCAGGACGCCGCGCGGCGCCGTCTGCCACGCCAGATCTACGGTTACTATGCCGGGGCCGCCGAGACCGGCCAGTCCTTCGCGGCCAATCGCGACAGCTTTCGCAGCTACGATCTCGTACCGCGTGTTCTGGCCGACGTCTCCGGCCGCTCGACGAGGACAAGCCTCTTCGGTCAAAACCATGACGCGCCCTTCGGTATTGCGCCGATGGGCCTGTCGGGGCTGGCGACCTTCGACGGCGAGATCGCGCTCGCTCGCGCGGCCGATCGGGAGCGCATCCCCTCGATCGTCAGCGCGACGTCGCTGACCAGGCTCGAACGGATCGCGGAGGAGGGTGGCGCCCGCTGGTTCCAGGCTTATCTTCCCGGCGAGGATTCGCGGATCGAGGCGATGGTCGAACGCGTCGCCGCCGCAGGCTACGACACCCTCGTCTTGACGGTTGACGTCCCCGTTCCAGCCAATCGCGAGAACAATGTCCGCGCCGGCTTCAGCATCCCGCTGCGCCCATCGCTGCGACTGGCTTGGGACGGGATGATCCGCCCCCGCTGGCTTATCGACACTTGGCTCAGCAGTTTCCTGCGAAAGGGCGTGCCGCACTTCGAGAACATGGACGCCTTCCGCGGGCCGCCGATCCTCTCGCACAACGTGGTGCGGGCTATCGGCGCGCGTGACCAACTCGCCTGGCGGCATCTCGAATTGATTCGTAGGCTCTGGTGGGGGCGTCTCGTCGTCAAGGGCGTTCTCTCAGCCCATGATGCGGTGCTGGCGCGGGAGGCGGGCGCCGATGGCGTCATTGTTTCGAACCATGGCGGCCGTCAGCTCGACGGCGCCAGGCCGGCGCTCGCGGCCCTGCCGGAGGTCGCGGAGGTTGCCGGCACCATGGCGGTGATGATCGATGGCGGCATCCGGCGCGGTTCGGATGTGCTGAAGGCTCTGGCGCTCGGCGCCGATTTCGTCTTTCTCGGCCGGCCGTTCCTGTTCGCGGCGGCGGCGCGCGGCGAAGACGGCGTCGTTCATGCGATCAGGCTGCTCAAGGCCGAGATCGATCGCGACATGGCGTTGCTTGGGGTGAACGAGGTTTCGGCGGTCGGACGGGGCCATGTCGAGGCTGCGCTCTGCCGCCGCTTTTGACGCAAGGCCGAACACCGGTGCCGTTCGCGCGATAGGGGAGAGACCATCATGGCGATGACGATGAGCGGCGAGGCGACTTTGCCGGCGGGCAAGGATGTCGTCTGGGCGAAGCTGAACGATCCCGAGGTGCTGAAGGCATGCATCCCCGGCTGCGACCAGCTGACCAAGGATGACGACACGCATATGTCGGCGGTGGTGAAGGTGAAGCTCGGCCCGGTGAAAGCGACCTTCAAGGGCAAGGTCGAGCTGGTCGATCTCGACCCGCCCAACGGCTATCGCATCCAGGGCGAAGGGGAGGGCGGCATCGCCGGTTTCGCCAAGGGCGGCGCCAAGGTGATGCTGTCGGACGTCGAGGGTGGCCAGACGCTGCTGCGTTACGAGGTCGAAGCGCAGGTCGGCGGCAAGCTGATGCAGCTCGGCTCGCGGCTGATCGATTCCGTCTCGAAGAAGCTGGCCGACGAGTTTTTCTCGAATTTCGCAAAAGCCGTCAGCGAAGGCTGACGGAGCCGCGCTTGCATTGGAGAAACGGCACCATGAACGACAGCCTTCACGATCTCGAGCAGCGCCTTCAGTCCGGCGATATCACCGCCGAGGCGCTGGCCGACGAAGCGCTGGCTCGCGCCGCGGCACCTGATGGCGAGGGCGCAAGAGTCTTCATCGAACGTTATGAGGACAAGGCGCGGGCGATGGCTCGTGCCTCCGATACGCTGCGCGAGGCGGGTGTCGTCCGCTCGCCGCTTGAAGGCATCCCGGTTTCGATCAAGGACTTGTTCGACGTGGCCGGCGAGACGACCCGCGCCGGTTCCATCGCGCTGGACGATGCGCCAGCGGCCACGCAGGACGCCGAAATCGTGCGACGCCTCGTTGCGGCCGGCGCCGTGCTCGTCGGCCGCACCAACATGACCGAATTCGCTTTTTCAGGCCTCGGCCTCAATCCGCATTACGGCACGCCGCTCAATCCTTACGATCGGGCGACCCGGCGCATCCCCGGCGGGTCCTCCTCCGGCGCGGCGGTGTCGGTGACGGACGGCATGGCCGCGGCCGCGATCGGCACGGATACCGGCGGCTCGGTCCGGATTCCTGCCGCACTCTGCGGCCTCGTCGGCTTCAAGCCCTCCGCGGCGCGCGTGCCTCTGCAAGGTGCCTTGCCGCTATCGAAGAGTCTCGATTCGATCGGCCCAATCGGAAGCAGCGTCGCCTGCTGCGCGCTGCTGGACGCGGTTCTCTCCGGCACCCCGTTTGAACTTCCCGAAGCCTTGCCATTGGCCGGCCTGCGGCTTGCCGTCCCGACGACGCTTGCGCTCGACGGCCTGGACGAGACCGTCTCCGAGACCTTCCGCCGTGCCCTGAGCCGGCTTTCGGCAGCCGGTGTCCATATCACCGATCTGGCGGTACCGGAGTTTGCGGCGCTCGCCGCGATCAACGCCAAGGGCGGTTTCGCGGCCTCGGAGGCTTGGCACTGGCATCGCGCTTTGATCGAAAAGGCGGGCAGCCGTTACGACCCCCGCATCCTGATGCGAATCCGGCGCGGCGCCGACCTCACGGCGGCGGAATATCTCGATTTGATCGAAGCCCGCACGCAATGGATCGCGGCGGTCGAGATGCGGCTCGCGCCCTTCGATGCACTGGTGATGCCGACGGTGCCCGTCATCGCGCCCCGCATCGCCGACCTCGAAGAGGATGCGGCCTTCGGAGCGACCAATCTGCTCATGCTGCGCAACCCGACCTTGATCAATTTTCTCGACGGCTGCGCCTTGTCCCTCCCTTGCCATGATTCCGGAGAGGCTCCCGTCGGGCTCATGCTCGCCGGCCCTCGCGGCAGCGATCGGCGCATCGTCGCGCTTGGCCTCGCTGTCGAAACGGCCTTGGGGTTCGCGGGCTGAACGTAGCGGGATCACGATTGTCCCGCTGACACGTCAGCCGTCTTTTTCAGGCATTTCCGCCGGCGACGCCCGACACTGGGCGTTCGTCGTGAGCGGCCGGCGATGGCTTTTATCTTGCTTGGGCGGCAAGCAAGGAAAAGCCGCTTGACAACGCAAGTTGCGACGCGAAATCTATACAGAATTTACATTTCTAAGAAATCGAATCCGCTGCCGAATAAAACCAGGGGAATGGCAGGTTGCGGGTTCGATGTAACCGATTCAGAGCGGAGAAGCCGACATGTCGATCTCGATTCCAGGCAGGCTGGCCTTTGGCTTCGCTGCTGGCCTGATGTTGTCCCTGCCGGCCGGCGTCTTGGCCGCGGACCTGACGACGGCGGTGTTCATCAGCCCGATCGGCGAGGTCCTCAAGAAGGACGTGATCGAGCCCTACGCCAGCCAGAACAAGCTCGATATTGCATCCGACAATCGCGACTGGGGCCTCGGCGCCGTCCGCGCCAAGGTCGAAGGCGGTAGCGGCGCCTGGGATGTCGTATCGCTTGAAGAGGTCGAAGCGCTGCAGGGTTGCGACGAGGGGCTGTTCCAGCCGCTAGACCGCAAGAAACTGCCAAACCTCGCAGATTTCGACGCGATAGGCGAAGGCTATTCCTGCGGGGTGCCGATCTATTTCTACAGCTCGGTACTCGCCTACGACAAGAAACGGATCAAGGACGAGCCGACGTCCTGGGCCGACCTGTGGGACCTCGAGAAATGGCCCGGCAAGCGCGCCTTGCATCGCACGGTCAGCGGAACGCTGGAGATCGCGCTGATGGCCGACCGGGTGCCGCGCGGCGACGTCTATAAGGTGCTGGCGACGAAGGAGGGCGTCGATCGCGCCTTTCGCAAGCTCGATGCGATCAAGCCGAACGTCATCTGGTGGCAGAACCCAGGCCAGTCGCGCCAGATGCTGGCGGCGGGCGAGGTCGCGCTCGCGGTGACCTATGACAACGGCATCCGCTACTTCAACAAGACACAGGGTACCGATTTCGGCCTCGTGCGCAAGGATGCGATCATCCATGTCGACTTCTGGGCTATCGTCCAGGGCAGCAAGCATGTCGAGAAGGCTTATGCCTTCATCAACGACGCCATGAGCCCGCAAAAGCAGGCGGCCGTTACCAACGGCCTGGCGATCTCGACTCCGAACCGCAAGGCGATCGAGTTCGTCGATGCGGATTTGAAGCCCTTCCTCACTCCGAACCCGGACAATCTGAAGGAAGCGATTTCGCTCGATGCGAAATTCTGGCTCGACAACACCGACGCCCTGTCGCAGCGCTTCGAGGCCTGGCTGACGGCCAAATAGTTTCTGGCCGATCCCGTTATTCCGAACGCCCCGGTCCTTGCCGATGCCCGTGCGCGGTGCCGCTCAGGCAGACTAGCCATCGGCCAATGGCCAAGCGCGGCGTTTGACATCGTCCGTTCAGCCGAGCCGGAAAACAAATTGTCAATAAAAGCTTCGTAATATAGCTAAAATGTGTATTTATATGAGCGTGCAAGGCGCTCGCGCGGGACGCATTTGGCGCGGCGCGGATGTCAGCCCGCTTGGAGAGATGAACCAGCATGCGCGCCGTTCTCGAAGCCACCTTGCCGGCACTCAGCGTTTTGATCTTCCTCGCGATCTGGCAGCTTTACGTCCAGCTCGGGGGCATCCAGCCGATCTATCTTCCTTCGCCCGTCGCCATCGCCTCGGCAGGGGCAACGATGATCGAGGATGGCTCGCTGTGGCCGCATCTGGCGGCGACGGTCATGCGGATTTATGCCGGCTTCGCGATCGCCGCGGTGCTGGGAATCGCGTGTGGGGTGCTCATGGGCATGTCGCTTCTCACGCGAAAGATCGCCGATCCCTGGATCGCCGCGCTCTATCCCTTGCCGAAGATTTCGCTGATCCCGCTGCTGGTGATCTGGCTCGGCACCGGGGAAGCCTACAAGATCGTCATCAGCGCGGTCGCCGCGTTCTTCCCCATCCTGATGAGCACCTATGCCGGCGTGCGGCAGGTCGACACCGGGCTCGTCAAGGCGGCCGAGGATCTCGGAGCGTCCCGGCGCCAGGTGCAGATGCGCGTCGTCATTCCCGCCGCGATCCCGACGATCCTCGCCGGTCTCCAGCTGGGCACAGGTGTCACGATCATCCTGGTCATCGCGGCTGAAATGATCGGCGGCACCAGTTCGGCCGGTCTCGGCGGACTGTTGATCAAGGCCGGCCAGATTCTCGAGACCGAGAAGGTTTTCTCGATCCTGATCGTCCTGGCGCTGATGGGCGCTGCGATCATGAAAATTCAGGAATGGGTCGCTCGTCGCCTCATGCCCTGGGCCGACTGAACCGGCCGACCATGCAAACGAGGTGTCGACGATGAGATCGCTGGTTCTGGTCATGAGCGTGGTGCTTGCCGCGCTGACATCCCCCGCTTTGGCGGACGACACCGTTCGCGTCGCCGAAGGCCCGTTCATTTCGAGCGGTGGCTTCCTGATCGCGCGCGAGCGGGGCTACTTCAAGAAACTCGGCATCAACGTGGAAACCCGTGTCTTCGACGACGGTGCACTGGCGATCCCGGCGATGATCGCCGGCGAGATCGACATCAGCACGATGCCGGCTTCGGCCGGACTGTTTAACGCAGTGGCGAAAGGCGCCCCGCTCGTCATCGTGCTGGACCGCGGGCGAGACCGCGGAGAGAACGCCTACACCTCGATCAGCGTCACCGGCGCCCTGGCTGCCGAAGGCGTGAAATCCTCGGCCGATTTCGCCAAGCTCAAGGGCAAGCGCATCGGCATTCCCGCGATCGGCAGCATCAACCACTACAATATCGCGATCGGGCTCGAGCGCGCCGGGCTGGATCCGGTCAACGACGTCAAATATGTCTCCGGCATCGGGCAGCCTGATCTCATGAAGATGCTCGGCCAGAAGACAGTCGACGTCGCCGCGATATCCTATCAGTTCAGCCTCTTCGCACAGACCAGTGGATGGGGGCCGATGGTTGCCACGGGCAGCAGCATCGAAGACGATCAGCAGGTCGCGACCTTCGCGGCCCACAAGACCTTCCTGGCGCGTAATCGTGACGCTTTGGTGCGGTTTGCCATGGCCTATCTACGTGGTGCACGGGATTTCAACGCCGCTGCTGCCGACCCCAAGGCGCATCCGGAGGTGGTTGCCATCCTGGCCGCGCATACGGCCATCGGGAAGGCGGAACTCGTCGTCGCGATGGCTCCGCATTGGAGCTATATCAGCCCGGACGGCCTCCCGAACGTGGCCTCGATCATGAAGATGCAGGACTACTGGTCCAAGGGTCCCTTCAAGCTCGTCCAGCAGACCGTCCCGCAGGACAAGCTCTTCGATCTCTCCATCGCCCAGGAGGCCGCCCGGCGTCTCGCGAGCGAAAAGCCCTTCGACTGAGGGTGGCGTCGACTCGCAGCCGCGTCCGAGCGCCCGCCCTCAACCTGATGGAATAGTGGTCAGATGGACATCATCGTCGACGACATCCGCCAGCAATGGCCCCGCAAGGGCTCCGGTGCCTTCATTGCTCTGGAGAGCGTGAGCCATCATTTCCGCTCCGGTCGATTTTCCTGCATCCTGGGTCCCAGCGGCTGCGGCAAGAGCACCCTGGCGCAGATCATCGGCGGGCTTTCCAAGGCCACCAGCGGGCGGGTCACGATATCGTCTTCGGCGAGTGCCGGCACACGCCCGCAGGCGCCATCGATCATGGTCTGGCAGAACCAGAACCTGTTTCCCTGGCGCACGGTGGAGGACAATGTCGCCTTCGGACTGGAGATGACGGGGGCCGGCCGCGAGGACCGTCTTGCAAAGGCCCGATCGCTCCTGAGCAAGGTCGGCCTTCACGGCTTTGGGCAGTATTATCCAAAGCAGCTTTCCGGAGGGATGCGCCAGCGCGTCGCCCTCGCTCGGGCGCTGATCATGGACCGGCCGATCATGCTGATGGACGAGCCGTTCGGCGCGCTAGACGCCCAGACCAAGTTGGTAATGCAGGAGGAGCTGATCCGCATCTTCGAAGAAAGCCGCAAGACGATCGTCTTCGTCACCCATGCAATCGAGGAGGCGATCCTGCTTGGAGACGAGGTCGTCGTCATGACCGCGCGCCCCGGCCGTATCAAGGAAGTCCTGCCGGTGGATCTGCCGCGCCCGCGCTCGCTCGCGATGGTGAACACGCCGGCGTTCTCCGCGCTTTACAAGCGCGCTTTCGACCTGATCCGGGAAGAGGTGACCCATGCCATGGAGCAGCAGAATGCGTCGCTGCTCGCTGAGGCAGAAGCGGTCTGACGACACGGCGGCATGCTTTCCCAAGCCTAGGAGTGCAAGCTACTCTGCCACGGAATTGGGCATCCGCTCCGATCGGGACTCCTGTTTGCACGCTGAGTGGGCAGCCATCGCTTGACATCGTTTTGGCTCCGCTATTTATATACAATATTAAGATAATATGTCTGAGCCGGCATGGTGCGGACCACTCGGCGAACCCGACGGCGGTCAAAGGGGAGTACGGTGCCGATGACGCTGGTCCGCAACACTGCTCTCGTCGCCGCAGCGGTCTGTTCGATGGCTGCGGCCTCCGCGGGGCGGGCGGCCGACCTGACCGTCTCGGTCTTCATCAGCCCGATAGGGGAGGTCCTGAAGAAGAGCGTGCTGGAGCCTTACCAGAAGCAGTCCAGGCTGGACCTGCGGATCGACAACCGCGACTGGGGCCTCGGCTCCGTGCGGGCCAAGGTCGAGGCCGGAGGTGCCGACTGGGACATCGTGACCACCGAGGAAACGGAAGTCCTGCAGGGCTGCGACGAAGGCGTCTTCGCCGAGATCGATCGCGCGAGGGTGCCGGGCCTGGCCGAATTCGACAAGATCGGCGAGAGCTACAAGTGCGGCGTGCCGTTCATCTTCTACAGTTCGGTGCTTGCCTATGACCGCAAGAAGTTCAAGGGTCAGCCCTCGTCATGGGCCGATCTGTGGGACATGAAGAAATGGCCAGGCAAGCGCGCCATGCGCCGCAGCCCGATCCAGACGCTCGAGATCGCCTTGATGGCCGACGGTGTCGCGCGCGCAGACGTCTACAAGGTGCTGGCCACGAAGGAGGGCGTGGACCGCGCTTTCCGGAAACTCGACGTGATCAAGCCCGAGGTTGTCTGGTGGGTAAATGCCGGCCAGTCGCGTCAGTTCCTGGCATCCGGCGAGGCCGTGATGGGAATGACCTATGACAACGGCATTGCCTTCTTCAACAAGACGCAAGGCACGGATTTCGCCCTGACACGCAAGGACGCCATTCTTCTCACGGACTTTTACGCGATCGTGCAAGGCAGCAAGCATGTCGAAAACGCGTATGCGTTCCTCAACTATGCGGCAAAGCCGGAGGTCCAGGCTGCCGTAACCAACGGCTTGGCGATCTCAACCCCGAATTCCAAAGCGATGGCGTTCGTCAACCCGGACTGGAAGCCGTTCTTGACGCCCAATCCGGATGCCCTGCAAGACGCGATACCGCTCGATGCGGAGTTCTGGGTCAATCACACCGACGATCTGACACGGCGTTTCGACGCCTGGATTGCGGCCCGGTAGGCGGCGATGGCGATGACGGCGGTCCAGATGGAGGGCGCCGCGCGCCCGGTTGAAGACCCTAAAACCCTGTCCCGCGGTCTGGCACGCTCGCAGCGCTCTGCGCGGTTTGGCGCAATGCTGCTCGTGGCGCCACTGGTGCTTTTCCTGCTGATCGTCTTCATCGGGCCGTTGGCGATGATGCTCGGCAGAGGCGTTGGCGACCCCGAGGTCGCGCGAGCCTTGCCGGCGACCGTCTCGGCGCTCCGGGACTGGCGCTCCGATCAACCGATCCCTGACGCCGCATTTCGCGGCCTGGCCACGGATCTGCTGCAGGCGCATACGCCGGCCGACGTCGCGGTCGCGGCCGCGCGGCTGAATTATGCGCTTCCGGGGCTGCGAGCCATGGTGATGGGCGCGCGTGCGCGGATCCGGAACATGCCGGCCGAGCCTCGCGCATTCTTCACCGGGATATCGGCACGCTGGGAAGACGCCGCGACATGGGCGACGATCAGGCAGGCCAGCGGACCGCTGACGGACTTCTATCTGCTCTCCGCACTGGATCTGAGGCGCACGGCTGCGGGCGCGATCGAGCAGGCCCCGACGGGTGAAAGTGCTTTTGTGCCCGCGATCCTGCGCACCTTTACCATTTCCTTCGGCGTGACGTTTTTCGCCATCCTGCTCGGATTTCCATTCGCCTACCTGATGGCGACGACGAGCAAGCGCATCGCCGGCGTGATGATGCTGGTGCTGCTGCTGCCGTTCTGGACCGCGGTGATGGTGAGGGTCCTGGCCTGGAGCATGCTCCTCGGACGCGAGGGCATCATCAATGACGGCCTTCTCGGTCTCGGTGTGCTGAGCCGGCCGCTCGACCTGCTCTACAACCGCACGGCCGTTATCGTGGCGCTCGTGCACATCTTCATCCCCTATATGGTGCTGCCGCTCTACAGCGTGATGAAGACCGTTCCCGTCTCTCAGATGCGGGCGGCCGCCTCGCTCGGAGCCCCGCCGACGATGGCGTTCCGCCGCATCTTCCTGCCGCAGATCGTGCCAGGTCTGGCTGCGGGATCGCTGCTCGTCTTCATCCACAGCCTTGGCGTTTTCGTCGTGCCCGCGGTTCTCGGAGGTCCGATGGAGCAGGGGCTGCCCGTGCTTGTGGTCAACTACGTCTCGAAGACCCCGAACTGGGGCTTGGCCGCCGCGCTGTCGGCGGTGCTGCTCCTGTCGGTTTATCTGCTCTATTGGCTCTTCGTGTCGCTGACCAAGAGCGTCACGCCCAGTGTCGGCGCGCGATGAACGGCTTTCCCTCCACTCTCTCGCAGCGTGCCTTGCGCCTCGTGTTGGCCGGCTTCGGGGTCCTGTTCGGCATCTTCATGATCGGCCCAATCGCGGCCTTCGTGCCGATGGCCTTCAACGACGTCGCGGTGCTGCATTATCCGATCCACAGCTTCAGCCTGCGCTGGTTTCGCGATCTCTTCGCGTCGCCGGATTGGAGCCGCGCGTTGCTGAACAGCCTTCTCGTCGGCGCGGGCACCACGGCCCTGTCGCTCGCGATCGGCGTCAGTGCCGCGATCGGCCTTTGGCGCTGGCGGCTTGCGGGCAAGAACGCGTTGATGGTGCTGATCATGACACCCATGATCGTGCCGAGCGTCATCGGTGCGGCCAGCATGTATTTCGCCTTCGCGCGCGTAGGACTCGACTACAGCTTCATGGGGTTGATCCTGGCCCATTGTGCCTTCGCTTCGCCGATCGTCGTCGTCACCGTCCTGGCCGCGTTGCAGCGTTTCGACGGCAATCTGCTGCGTGCCGCAGCCAGCCTTGGCGCGCCGCCGCTCTTAAGTTTCCGTAGGGTGATGCTCCCGCTCATTTTTCCGGGCATCGTTTCCGGCGGCATTTTCGCCTTCGCGATCTCGTTCGATGATGTCGTCGCGGCGTTGTTTCTAGCCGGCCCGGAGCAGCGGACCTTGCCGGTGCAGATGTATATGCGCTCCGGCGACCTCTTCGATCTCGTCATCGCGGCGGCCGCGACCGTCATGATGGTCATTGCGGTCTCGCTGATGACCATCCTGCTTTTCGTCAGGCGCGGCGAGAAATTGCGGCAGGGCGGCGAAACCGCTCATTGACCGCTCAGTCACAGGAATGTCGACGTGGACGCCATCATCCGGTTCCAGAACATCAGCAAGACCTATGACGGCCGCTCGCAAGTCGTCTCGAACCTCAACCTGGAGGTCGAGCGCGGCGAGTTCCTGACCCTGCTGGGGCCGTCAGGCTCGGGCAAGACGACCTCGCTGATGATGCTGGCGGGTTTCGAAATGCCGACGAGCGGAGAAATCTTCCTGGAGGACCAGGCGTTCTCCCGCCTGCCGCCGCACCGCCGCGAGATCGGCATGGTCTTCCAGAACTATGCTCTGTTTCCGCATATGACGGTCGGCGAAAATGTCGCCTTTCCCCTGCAGGTCAGGCGGCAGGACAAGCAAGCGATTGCCGTGAGCGTCCGGCGCGCGCTCGATATGGTCCAGCTTCCGGGCGTCATCGATCGGAAGCCCGGCGAATTGTCCGGCGGCCAGCAGCAGCGCGTGGCGCTCGCGCGAGCTCTGGTTTACGAGCCGGCGATCGTCCTCATGGACGAACCACTTGGTGCCCTTGATCGACAACTGCGGGAAGGCATGCAGATGGAAATCAGGGCGATCCACCAGCGTCTCGGCGTGACGATGGTCTATGTCACGCATGATCAGGAGGAGGCATTGACCATGTCCGATCGGATCGCAGTGTTCAACCGAGGCCTGGTGGAACAGCTGGCCGATCCGAAGACCTTGTACGATGCTCCCGGCAACCTCTTCGTCGCCGGGTTCGTGGGAGACAACAACCTTCTGCGCGGGCAGGGCAGGCGGCGCGACGGGGATCAGATCGAGGTCGAATTGCCCCGTGGAGGAACCGTTCGCGCCAAAGCTGGAAATGCCCGCGGCGATCATTCTGTCGTGATTGCCGTTCGACCAGAGAAGATCGCGGTTTCAGCGGCGGGCGGCCCCCTCGACAGTGACAACCAGCTCGACGGCATAATCGTCGAGAGCATCTATCTTGGAGACCAGACGAAGCTGGTCGTAGAGCTGCCGGACACGCAGACAGTTACGGTGAAGCTGGGCTCAGGTCCACCATACCACAATGGACAGCACGTGAGCCTGAGCTGGGCATCGCAGGATGGAGCTGCGTTTCAGGCTTAAAACGTCTCTCACTCAGCGCCTGCGCCGTGCAACCAAATTTCTGAGGTCGACATAGCAGCGTGGCGGATGCTTGGCTTCATGATCCAGGAGTTTGATTGCCGCTTGATCACATGTTTTCGGCCACACTCCACAATAGGATGCCCGGCGCTGGGCAGTGGGGCAGGGGAATTGGTATCCGTTCCGGCACGTAGCGCTTCACTTCAATGCGAACCCGGCACGACTTGGCCCGCTGCATTATTGCCCTTCATCGGCACAGCGACGGATGAAGCAGGAAGTTCGCAGAACGCGGCCCATGCTTCCATAAGCAGCCGTCGCTTATCGAACAGGTCTGTCCGCTGATAGGCACGTTCGACTTTGCTGCCGACCGTGTGCGCCAAAGCCATCTCGCAAACTTGATGCGGGAATGGCGTAGTCTCGGCTGCCCAATCTCGGAATGTCGAACGAAACCCATGAACCGTGATGTCGTTGGCCTTCATCCTGCGTAGGATCATTTCCATCGACATATTCGATAGTGGGCGACCGATCTTCTGGCCAGGAAATACGTAGGCCGCACCCTCATCGTCTTTCCGGCCTCAACTTTCCGGCTTGTTTCAAGATCGCGATCGCCCGGTCAGAGAGCGGCATCCGGTGCGCCTTTCGAACCGTCATCCGCTTTACGGGCATGGTCCAGATTCGCCTTTCAAACTCGATTTCGGTCCATCGCGCACCTTAGGCCTCTCCAGTCCGCGCCGCCGTCAGAATCGTGAATTCTAAAGCTAGGCTTGCGAGAGCCGTCCTCTCTCTGAAGGACGCGATGAAGGCGCTGATCTGGTCATATGCAAGGGCCGCATGTGATCGGTCAGGTCGACGGGATCGTCCTCGCTCGAGGCGAGGCGAGCCTGACGTTCCGAACGCTCACCCGGATCTTTGGGGCTCGACAATGCGTCGAGCAGGTCCAGACGCGAACGCGCTTTGCTTCCAGCATTTTTTGCGTTGCTGTGCATATTAGGTCAGCGATGGGTCTGCGATCCGAAGCTCAGGGATGATGTGAATTCCTGATTGTCAAATGCCGAGCGGCATAGGTCGGACGACCACATCAGGTGGAGCCACGTGCGTTTTCTTTATCAATAGGCAACTTGAAAGAATTTCAGCTCTGGATATTTCCTATCTAAAGCGATGATGTCGCGTCGTTGCTCTAGAATGATCCAGTCTCTGATCGCAACCGCACTATCGGACAGTTTTTGATCGTGAGCCGACGCTAGGACGCACAACCTCTCCCCCCGCGTCAAAGTAGAAGATGCCGGCAGCAATGCGCCTGTTCTCAAGGCAGAGGAGACAACCGATAGCCAGCCGTAAGCGATGCCCTGCCCCGCCATGGCGGCCTGCATGACGACCGCATAATCGGAGAACGTCAATCTCCTAATTTGCCCCCTGCCGCGACGCAGCACATCAGGGTGCAGTTCCAGCCAATTGGACGGATTGTCGGTGAGCTGGATGATCGTATCGACATCGTCATAGGCGTCGGGCTCGGTCGGCAACATGTAGGAGGGGCTGCAAACCGGCAGCATCACTTCGTGCGACACCAGTTCGTCGGGCGATATGGCGGCGGTTGGCTCGACGTAGCGCATTCCGAAATCAGCATGCTCGACGGGCCCCCGCAGAGACCCGCTGGTCATCTGAAAGCGCAGCTCGATGTCTGGAAACTCATTTTGAAAGCGCCGCATGCGCGGGATCATCCAATGCGTCGTAAAGGCGGAAGAAACCGAGATCGTGACCGTGTCTTTCTTGGCCTTGAGGCGCTCTACCTCCTTAAGCCCGGTCTCGATCATGCCGAAGCCGTCCTTGACCCGGCGGAACAGCACTTCGCCCTCTTCAGTCAAAACGGCGCCGCGGCGGCCCCGCTGAAACAGTCGAACACCCAGATAGGCCTCTAGCTGTCCGAGCATCCTGCTGACGGCGGGTTGCGTCACATTCAATGCCTCTGCAGCTCCCGTGAAGCTGCCGCTGCTGGCTGCGGCCTCAAACACGAAGAGCGCATTGCTGGACGACAGCATGCGGCGGAGATCAGACATAACCACAGATTATGGAAATCCCAAGAATTCCGCAATTGCGGATGCAGCCTTTCAGGCCCTTAAATCGACCCACGCAGCCGGTCAGTACGCCAATGACGGCGCTGAGCCACGAAGCGGCAACGGGACGGGATCGATGACCGGCGCAGGTCTTATTCACACTTCTGGAGAATGTTGATCGTGCATATGAGCGGCGAGCGCGTCGAGATCCGGTCGGCCAGCAAGATCTACGGGTCGGTGCGGGCGCTGGATGACGTCTCGCTTGACATCGCGCCGCAGGAATTCGTCTCGCTGCTTGGTCCCTCCGGGTCCGGCAAGACCACGCTGCTCGGCATCCTCGGAGGCTTCGTCCAGCCCTCCGCCGGCCAGATTCTGTTCGGTGGCCGCGATGTCACCTTCACACCGCCGCACAAGCGCGACATCGGCATCGTCTTCCAGAACTACGCGCTCTTTCCGCATATGAATGTCGGCGAGAACGTCGCCTTTCCGTTGCGCGCAAGGCGGCTGCCGAAATCGAGCTATGCCGAGAAGGTCCGCGCCGCGCTGGCGATGGTCGACCTCGCGGGCTACGAGGAACGCGGCATCGGCCAGCTCTCAGGCGGTCAGCGGCAGCGTGTCGCCTTGGCCCGCGCCATGATCTTCGAGCCGCGCCTGATCCTGATGGACGAGCCGCTTTCGGCGCTCGACAAGCAGCTCCGCGAGACGATGCAGATCGAGTTGCGGCAACTTCACAAGCGGCTTGGCGCCACCATCATCTACGTCACGCATGATCAGCGCGAGGCGCTGACGATGAGCGATCGTGTCGCCATCCTCAAGGATGGCAAGCTGGTCCAGATCGACAAACCTGGACGCCTGCACGACCATCCGGCCAACGCTTTCGTCGCGAGCTTCATCGGTGAGGCTACGCTGTTGCCGGTCGCGCGCGCGGGCAGCGATGCGGTGTCGCTCGCCGGCTCCGTCATCAGAACGGCCCGCCCTCTGCCAGCGACAGGCGAGCTCGTTCTCGCTGTGCAGACCGAAAAACTCCTGATCGAAGACGGCGCCGGCGCGCCCGAACGCAACCGCTTCTCAGCCCGCGTCACCGACGTCGTCTTTCAGGGTGAGAGCCTACGCGTCTTCCTCGCGCTTGATGACGGCACACCGCTCAGCCTGCGCCAGCCCAGCCATTTCGAAGCCGCCCGCCGCATCCCGCCAATCGGGGAGCCCGTCCAAATCAGCATCCACCCGCAAGACACCATCGTCGTGTCGAAGACGGATGACTGACACATCGCCAACACACCCGAAAAGCCCAGCAAGAGAAGTCGACATCATGGCCCTTCGCGATTTCAAGGTTCTCACATTCGACGTCGTCGGCACGCTGATCGACTTCGAGACCGGCGTCTTGACCGCCGTTCGGCGTATCGGCGGCCCTGCCGCGGCCAACCTGACCGACGACGAGATCTTCGGCCCCTATCTCGAGGGGCGCGACGAGCATTACGGACGCTCGAGCGTCGTGTTCAAGCTCGTCTATCTGTATATCGCCAAGAAACTTGGCTTGCCTGCCGACGAAGCTTCGGCCGATGCGTTCCAGCATGCGATGTTCCGGCACCCCGCCTTCCCGGATTCGGCCGCAGCCCTTGCTCGGTTGCGCAAGCATTATCGCCTGGTTGCGATGACCAATGCCGACCGCCCGACCTTCGCCTTCTATGAAGAGACCCTGGGGCGGCCGTTCCACGACAGCATCACCGTCGACGAGGCGCAGCATCCGAAGCCGCATGCGGGCTACTTTGCCTATAACCGTGGGCGTCAATCGGCCTTCGGCTTCAAGCAATCGGACATGATCCACGTTGCCCAGAGCCAATATCACGATATCCGGCCTGCCAAGCCACTTGGCTACACAACATGCTGGATCGAGCGCCGTCGTGGCCAGAAGGGTTTCGGCGGGACGCCCGCCGTGCCCGAGATTACGCAGGCAGATTATTGCTTCCCGACGCTGAAGGCCCTGGCTGACGCAGTGGACGCCGAAGCAGCGTCCTGATCGATCGCATGAGAACCCGGGCCGGCCGGTGTCGGCGCGGTCCGGGGCAACGCCAATGGAGGCGCGGCGAAAACGTCCACAAAGCGTCCGGTGAAAACGACCTCGGTTCGTCCAGTCGCAAAGCCGGCCGGAGCCGACAATCATTTCAGCATTGATGGTCAACAACAAAACGAGGGGACTTGATATGGCTAAGTCGAACGCGAGATCCGTGAAGTCATTAGCGCTCTATGCTGTGATGGCCACTTTCACGATGAATTCAATCGGACCGGCCGCCGCGGCGGATCAAGTGACCTATGTCGGCCAGGGTGGCGCTTCTCAGAAGGCGGACACCGTCGCCATCCTCGATCCTGTAGCCAAGCGCCTCGGGATCACCGTCAATCAGGACAGCGTGCCCGACGCCTGGCCGATCATGCGCTCGCAGGTCGCCAGCGGGAAGCCGACATGGGACGTCGTCATGGTGGCGACGAATTACTGCCTTCGCGGCGGCGAGCAGAACATCGTCGAGAAGCTTGATTTCAGCAAGCTGCCCAATGCCGCCGCGATGCCAGCCGACTATCGCAGCGACTATTCGATCGTTTACGAAACCTATTCCAGCGTGCTCGGCTACAGCCTGAAGAAGTACCCCGACGCAGCAAGTGCTCCCAGGACCTGGGCCGATTTCTGGGACGTGAAGAAGTTCCCCGGCCGCCGCTCGCTGCGCAACCACCCGCTCGCCACGCTCGAGGCCGCGCTGATGGCCGACGGCGTGCCGGCCGACAAGCTTTACCCGCTCGACGTTGATCGCGCTTTCAAGAAGCTGGAGGAGATCAAGCCCAACATCACCGTCTGGTGGACCTCCGGCGCGCAGTCGGCCCAGCTTCTCAGCGATGGCGAGGTCGATATGGTGATGGCCTGGAACGGCCGGATATCGGCTTTGGTCAATGATGGCGCGAAGGTCGGCTATACCTACAATGAGGGTATCCTGCAGCACACCTCGCTCTGCGTGCTGAAGGGGGCGCCAAATTTAGCGACGACATACAAGTTTTTGAACGAAGCGTTCGACCCGGCGATCCAGGCCAACCTGCCGCTGCAGATCGATTACGGTCCGGGCAACCCCAAGGCGTTCGACACGGGCGTGATTCCCGCAGCGCGCGTCAAGGAGCTGCCAAGTGCGCCGGAGAACGCTAAGGTCCAGGCATGATGTCCTACGCCTGGTGGACCTCGCCCGCGGGCGAAGCCGCCGAGAAGCGCTGGCTCTCCTTCGCGCAGAAGTAATCTGCGTCACATGACGTCATTCCCGGGCCGCGCCTCCTGCGGACCCGGGAACCTCTTGCAGGAGATGCCAGGGCCAAGCCCGGCGTGACGAGGGCAGCCCGATGACCGCAACCGACCCGTCCCTCCGCTACCAGCGCCGCGAGCAGGGGCTGATGCTTCTGCTTGCCTCGCCCGCGGTGATCGTCATCGTCGCGCTGGTGGTGATCCCGGTCGGCTGGCTGATGGCGCAGTCGGTGTACGATAACGGCTTCACGCTGGAGAACTACCGCCGCATCTTCAGCGAGGATGTCTACTGGCGCAGTTTCGCGCTGACCTTCCGGATGGCGCTCACGGTCACGATCATGACCCTGCTGCTGGGCTATCCCGTCGCCTATGCCGCCGCCCATGTGAAGCGACCCTGGGACGTGCTGATCCTCTCCTTCGTCATGCTGCCCTTCTGGACTAGTGTGCTGGTGCGTGCCTATGCCTGGCTCGTGCTGCTCCAGCGTACGGGTGTGACCAACCAGGTGCTGGAAAGCCTCGGGCTGATCAGCGAGCCGCTGGCGCTCGTCCACAACGAGCTCGGCACGACGATCGCGACAGTCCACATCCTCCTGCCTTTCATGGTACTGCCGCTCTATTCGACGATGCAGAAAATCCCGCGCGATCTGATGTTGGCCGGCGCCAGCCTCGGCGGCGGGCCGCTGCACAGCTTCCTGCGCATCTTCCTGCCGCTGTCGCTGCCCGGCGTCGTCGCTGGGCTGACACTGGTCTTCGTGCTGACGCTGGGCTTCTACATCACGCCCGAGCTGCTGGGTGGCGGCCGAACGATCATGATCTCCATGGTGGTGAGCCGAAACGTCGAGCTCTACAACCAGTGGGGAGCGGCGAGCGCTGTGGGCGTCGTGTTGCTCGTCTGCGTGCTCGCCATCTTCATGGCCGTCAGCCGCATCATCCCGCTCGACAAGATGCTGGGGCAGAAGTGATGAAACCGCCGCTGTTCCCCCGCCTGCTCTTCGGCGCCTTCGTCGGTCTTATCCTGATCTACCTGATCTTGCCGCTGCTAATCATCGTGCCGATGTCCTTCTCGGCGACGCGCTTCCTGACCTTCCCGCCGCCGGCTCTGTCGCTGCGCTGGTACGCCGAATATTTCGGCAACCCGGCCTGGATGCAGGCGACACGGATGAGCGCGCTGATCGGCGTCCTCACGGTGCTGGTCGCGACGCCGCTCGGCACGGCCGCGGCCTATGCCATCAGCAACTCGCAGACGAAGCTGATGCGCTCGCTTCACATGGTGCTGATGCTGCCGCTGATCGTGCCGATCATCATCGTCGCGATCGGCATCTTCTTCGTCTACGCCAAGATCGGCCTTATCCAGACGCTGACTGGCCTCGTGCTGGCGAACGTCATGCTCGGTCTGCCCTATGTCATCACCTCGGTGGTGGCTGGGCTTCAAAGCTTCGACAAGACGCAGGAGATGGTGGCGCGCAGCCTCGGCATGAACCGCTTCCGCGCCTTCCTCACCGTAACGCTGCCGCAAATCAAGGCGAGTGTGTTCGCCGGCGGCGTCTTCGCGTTCATCTCGGCGATCGACGAGACGATCATTTCGCTCTTCGTCTCCGGCGGGCAGTACCAGACGCTGACCAAGCGTATGTTCACCGCGCTGCGCGACGAAATCGACCCCACCATCGCCTCGATCTCGACCCTGCTGACGGCGGCGTCGTTCATCCTGGTGCTGCTGGCGACCCGCCAGCCCAAAAAGATCGCCTGATCCGGGCGATCGAACCGCATTCCCCATTTTCAAGCAGAGGACCTATCGATGATCACACGTCACAACATTCAGAACGGCCGTCTTAGCAAGGTGCTGGTCGCCAATGGCTTCGCCTTTCTTTCAGGGCTGACGGCAAAGGACCGGAGCGGCGGCGTCAAGGAGCAGACCGCGGACATCCTGACCCAGATCGACGGCTATCTGGCCATGGCGGGGACCGACAAGACCAGGATCGTCGTCGGCAACATCTGGCTGAAGGACATCAGCACGTTCAACGAGATGAACGCCGCCTGGGAGGCCTGGGTCGATCCGAAGCAGCCTCCGGCTCGCGCGACGGTCGAATCGCGGCTTGCAGCCGACAATATTCTCGTCGAGATACAGGTTCAGGCGCTCGTCTGATCCGGCAAACGCTGTCGCCGACGGGCAGGGGAGCCGGTGCCTTCGTCGGCTCCCCCCAAGTTCAGTTCAAGCGATTTCGATATGTCCCATTCCAACACCGACCCGAGCCGTTCTCCCAGCGATGGCTCCTGGTGGTTCAGCGACGCCTTGCGTGCGGAGGGCGATCTCCCAGCCTCGCCGTCTCTCTCCGGGACGGTGACGGCGGATGTCGCGATCGTCGGCGGCGGGTTCACCGGCTTGTGGACCGCGCTCGCACTCAAGGAACGGGCGCCGAATCTCTCCGTAGTGCTGATCGAGGCGTCGCTTTGCGGCTCGGGCGCGAGCGGCAAGAATGGTGGGAAGGTCCATGGATACTGGGCCTCTCTCGGCGGCATGGCTGCAAACCTCGGAGCCGACGGAGCGCTTGCGGTCGCACGCGCCGGCACGCGTGCGCAGGACGCCATCCGGGCCTTCGCCACCGCGCCGGGCCGTGACGTATGGTGGCGCGAGGCGGGAAATGTCCGCGTTTCGGCCGCGCCTGCGCAGGACATCAAAATCAAAGCTTACGCGGACACCGCCCGCCGCCTCGGGGAGCCGGACAGCGCTCAGGCGCTGACACCGGAGCAAGTCGCGGCGCATTGTCGTTCGCCCGTATTCCGTGGCGGAGTCTTCTTTACGGAGGGCGCTAATGTCCATCCGGCGCGCCTCGCACGCGCCCTGCGGCAGGCTGCGATCGAAGCCGGCGTCGTCGTTTACGAAAATACACCGATGATTGGTCTGGACGCGGGCTCGCCCAACCGCATCAGGACGTCGGCAGGCGAAATCCTGGCCCGCGAGGTCGTGCTGGCCACCAATATAGCGCTCGCAAGCCACCGCGACGTCCGCGCGCATGTCAGCGTCTTTTCGTCCTACGCATTGATGACCGAGCCAGCGCCTGAAAAGCTCGAAGAGATGGGTTGGAACGGCGATGAGGGCCTCGCCGATCTGCGCATGTTCGTCCATTATTTTCGCAAGACCATCGACGGTCGCGTGCTGATGGGCTCAGGGTCGGGGCCGATCAGCTATGGCGGAAACGCGACTGATACCGGTCTGACCATGGACAGGGCTTCCGGAGCACGTGCGGAAAGAGCCTTGCGCCGGCTTCTGCCGGGGTTCGCCGATGTCGGCATCTCCCGGATATGGGGCGGGGGGATCGACGTATCCTCCGATCGGCTGCCCTTCTTCAAGACCATGCCGGGCACCCGAATTCATTATGGCTGCGGCTACTCCGGCCATGGCGTGAACCCGACCTATATGGGCGGGCAGTGTCTGGCGTCATTGGTACTCGGCGCCAACGATGCTTGGGCCAATCTGCCGCTCTGCACACGGAAGTTACCGTCATTGCCGCCGGAGCCATTCCGGGCGATCGGGGGGCGCCTGGTTCGCTGGGGCATCATCGGTTGCGAAGAGGCCGAGGAACGCGAACAGCGGGCGAGGATCGTCCAGCGTGCGGCAGCGGCGATTCCAAGGGTCTTCGGCCTGAAAATTGGCACGCGGTAAGCTGCTGCAGATCGGGCGACGCGGGATGCCGCAGAGTCAGGCGAGCGCGGCCGTCCGATGACATGCTTCTGCACACCGACAAGGTTTCCGATGAGTGCCGAATGAAGATGTCCTCATCGAGCCGTGTAGACGTTGAGCCCCCGCGGTAGCGGGCCGGCCATGCGCGCAGCAAGCGCCGCCAGCGCTACGCGCACGCCAGCGCGGTCGATCGGGGCCAGCACTCTTCTCTCTCAAACGATTTAGCGACTCGCCGCAGCCTCCAGAGGCGAATGTCCCCGGACACAGGGGCGCCTGGAGACCGGGGCGCCGACGGTGACGCGAATGCGTTTGCCGCGGCCGCCGATTGCTATGTTCCGGCGAGCTTGTCCTGGGTCTTCGTCGCGAAGTCGCCGGCGTCGTGGCGTTCTCTCAACTGGCTGGCTGGCTCGCCGGTGGTGCGGTTGACCATGCGGCCACGCGCCACGGCGGGCCGGGCCAGGAGCTGCTCGGCCCAGCGGACGACGTTGGTGTAGTCCTTTACCGAGAGAAACTCAGCCGCACCGTATTGCCAGCCCATCACCAGCCCGCCATACCAGGGCCAGATCGCCATGTCGGCGATCGTGTAGCTGTCACCGGCGATGAACTCGTTATCGGCGAGGCGCCGGTTGAGCACGTCGAGCTGACGCTTCACCTCCATGGCGTAACGGTTGATCGGATATTCGAGCTTCGTAGGCGCATAGGCGTAGAAATGGCCGAAGCCGCCACCCAGAAACGGGGCCGAGCCCATTTGCCAGAACAGCCAGGAGAGGGTCTCGGCCCGCGCGGCCGGTTCCGTCTGCAGGAACGCCCCGAACTTCTCGGCGAGATGCATCAGGATCGCGCCGGATTCGAAGATGCGGATCGGGTTTGGTCCACTGCGATCCATCAGCGCCGGAATCTTGGAGTTCGGATTGACCTCGACGAACCCGGAGCCGAACTGGTCGCCGTCGCCGATCTTGATCAGCCAGGCGTCGTATTCGGCGCCTTTATGGCCGGCCGCCAGCAATTCCTCGAGCATGACCGTGACCTTGATGCCGTTCGGCGTGCCCAGCGAATAGAGCTGCATCGGGTGCTTGCCGATCGGCAGTTCCTTGTCATGGGTCGCGCCGGCGATCGGCCGGTTGATATTGGCGAAGCGGCCGCCGCTGGCCTTGTCCCAGGTCCAGACCTTGGGCGGGACATAATCGGTGCTCTCGGTCATGATGCGGTCTCCGGATGCGCGATTACGCTGCGGGCGGAAAATTGGACGGGAAGAGCGCGCGCTGAGCCTCTTCGTCACGGATCTGCTTGAAGGCATGGTCCTTGCCGACGGCGCGGGCCGCGATCACGGCCGGCCGCGCATCGACCGCCTCGAACAGACGCTTGAGGTTCGGGAAGGGCGCTAGCGGATCGTCCGCTCCCTTGAGCACGCGCGAGGCGCGGTCGAGCCAGCCCCAGGCCGAAATGTCGGCGATCGAATAGGTCTCGCCCACGATGAAGCTCCGACCCTCGAGATGCTCGTCCAGCACCCGATAATGGCGTTCGGCCTCGCGGCGGTAGCGATTCACGGCATAATCGAGCCCTTCGGGCGCGGCGAACTGAAAATGGACCGCCTGTCCCGAAAACGGGCCGAGGCCCGACGCGATGAACAGGAGCCAGGAGAGCAGCTCCGGCCGATCTTTGGGGGCGCCCAAGAATTGTCCCGTCTTCTCGGCGAGATAGAGCAGGATGGCGGTGGAATCGAAGACGCGCGCCTCCTGGCCGCCCGGCCCGTCCGTATCGACGATCGCCGGCACCTTGCCATTGGGATTGATCGCTCGGAACGACGCTGCATGTTGCTCGCCCTTGCTGGTGTCGACGGGGATCGCCTCGTACGGCAGACCCGTCTCTTCCAGGAACAGCGCGACTTTCGCCGGGTTCGGCGTCGGGTGGAAGTAGAAGCGGATCATCGAACTTTCCTTCTTTCGTCGGGTGGGCCGCGATGGCCTCCCCGAACCAACGCCGCACGCCCTTAGCGTACGGACTAGGGTCTGGACTCATAACCAGTAGCTGACGGTCGCTGCGATGCAGACTGCTGCGAGGAAGTTGACGGCGTTTCGATCGTATCGCGTGGCGACGCGGCGGAAATCCTTGAGGCGGCAGAACATCCGTTCGATGGCGTTGCGGTCGCGGTAGAGGACCGGGGAGAAGCAGTTCTTCCAGCGCCGGTTGGCCTTGGGCGGGATGTTGGGCATGG